>JALOAD010000012.1 GCA_023228995.1 Candidatus Muiribacterium halophilum | reverse complement strand
TATAATACATCCGTATATTATATGCTTCGCAACGTTCACTCAAGTTACCGAGTAGATTTTTTTTTGCTTTTGTTTATAAAAACTCCTTAATGATTTAATATAATTTGAAAAATTTCTAACGAGTTCTCATAATTGCTGTCAGACATATTTTTTTATCATTACACTAACGCAAAAAAATAATCATTCGGTACCATTCAATATTTTACATCCATATAAAATATCTCTTTACCTTCCTTCACTTATAATACATCCGTATATTATATGCTTCGCAACGTTCACTCAAGTTACCGAGTAGATTTTTTTTTTGCTTTTGTTTATAGAAATTCCTTCATGCTTTTAGAAAATTAAATATTATTATCTTTAAAAATAAAGAAATAAATGAATTTGATATGTTATAAATTTATTTATATAAATATCAAAGAATTTTATTTTTTATTTATGGTGATTATTTCCATAAATTTTAAATTTCAGTTTTATCCGTGTATATCAGTGATATCTGTGGTAAAAAAGTTTTGTTTTACATTATTTAGAATTTTTATGATAATATGAAAAAAAAATGGAGATTTTATGTTAAAAAGATTTTTAAGTTATTTTAGACCTCATATTAAATTATTTATTATTGATACAATCGCAGCAGTAACTGTTGGATTTCTTTCAGTTTTATTTCCATTTCTAACTTCAAAACTTTTAAGACAATATATACCACAAAAAGACATAAGAGGAATAATCAATGTAATTTTAATAATTCTAGCAATTTACATTGTAAAGTCAATTGGCACATGGATTAGACTCTATTGGGGTCATGTTTTTGGAGTTCGTGTAGAAGCTGATATGCGTAAAGAACTTTTTAATCATCTTCAAAAACTTTCTTTTTCTTATTTTGATAAAGTTAAAACAGCACATTTAATGTCAAGAATATCAAATGATCTTAATATAATTTCTGAAGTTGCACATCATGCTCCAGAAGATTTTATAATTTCGGTTTTTATTATATTAGGTGCTATTCCGTTTATGCTACATTATAATGTAACTTTAACTCTTATCGCTTTGATACCAATACCTATAATGCTTTTCTGGAGTATTAAAAATGGTAGCAAAATGAAAAAAGGTTTTTCTTTAGTAAGAAAAGAAATTGCTGATATTAATTCAACTGTTGAGAACTCTGTTCAGGGTATTAGAGAAGTTAAATCCTATGCAAATGAAGATGTGGAAATTGAAAAATTTAAAAATTCAAATATGTCGTTTATGTCAGCAAAACAGTATATGTATAAAAATATTGCTACTTTTTTCACTGGAATGAATTTAATTACAGATCTTTATTATTTATTAATTGTCGGAGCTTCTGCATATTTAATTTTTCTTGAAAAAATTCAAGCTGATGTTATGTTATATTTTATAATGTATGTAAACATCATATTAAGACCAATAGAAAGACTTACTGCTTTTTATGAACAGCTTCAGGATGGTTCTGCTTCTTTTGAAAGATTTACTGAAATACTAGATTTAAACCCTGATATTAAAGATAAAGAAAATGCTATAAATGTTAAGTCATTAAAAGGTCATATTAAAATATCTAATTTAAATTTTAAATATGAAAAATCAGAGTCAATTATATTAGAAAATATAAATATTGAAATTAAAAATGGTGATAAAATCGCTCTTGTTGGCGAATCTGGTGCTGGAAAATCAACTCTTGTCTCTCTTCTTCCAAGATTTTATGAACCTGAATATGGTCAAATACTTATTGATAACATTGATATAACAAATATAACTCAAAATAGTTTAAGAGAAAATATAGGTATTGTTCAACAAAATGTATTTTTATTTGATGATACTATAAGAAATAATATTCTTTATGGAAAACCTGATGCTTCAGAAGAAGATGTAATAAATGCTGCAATTTATGCTAATATTTGGGATTATATTAAATCTCTTCCAGAAGGACTGGATACTGAAGTTGGCGAAAGAGGTGTAAGACTTTCAGGTGGACAAAAACAAAGAATTTCTATTGCAAGAGTATTTTTAAAAAATCCTTCTATTCTTATTTTTGACGAAGCTACTTCTTCACTTGATACTGAATCTGAATCTCTTATACAAGAGTCAATGGAAAAACTAAGCATTGGTAGAACTACAATAATAATTGCTCATAGACTTTCTACTGTAAGAAATGCTGATAATATTTTTGTTATGAATAAAGGTAAAATTATTGAAAGCGGAAATCATTATAATCTTATTGAATTAAAAGGTTTTTATTTTAATCTTTATAACAAAAATTTAGCATAAAACAATAAAAGGTAATTTAATGCTTATTAAAAAACTCTCTATAATTCATTAACTTTTTTTATTACAATTTTAATTGTTTATGATATAATAAATCGTTTAATTAGAAAAGCTGTTGAAAAACTCATTTAAGAAGAAAAAAATGAAAGAAAAAATACAATGTAAAAACATTTAAAGGAGTTTTTATGGAACTTTTACAAAATCCAATTATCATAGGCATATTATCAGCACTTGGTGGTGCTTTTATCGCATGGTTTTTTTTTAGAATTGAAAAATTTAAATTATCCCGTGAAATGAAAAAACTTAAAGAACATCTTGGAAATCAACTTGAAATAACTGCTGAAGGTACAAAAGTATGGAAAGATACTATTGAAAAATTAAAAAAAGAAAATGAAAATTTACGAGTTTCAATACAATCTTATCAGCAAAAACCTGAGCGTAAAGAAATTAGAACTCTTTATTTATATGACAAAGCAATATCAATTCTAATAGAAAAAGCTCCTGGATTTGGTCCTATGTGGGTAAAAGCTTTAAAAGAAGCTGAAGAAGAAATGGCAAAAACAGAATCTGGTATTATTGCTTTTACTAAAAACCTTTTAGGTCTTAAATCTTCTCAAAAACTTCATTCTTATAAATATGCAAATGATGAAAACACCGAAAATGCTGAAATAATTAATGAAGAAAGTGAAAAAGAGAATGAAAAAGATGTTTCAGAAAATATTTAGTAATTTTGAAAAAATTGAAACCCTAACAAAAAAGACCAATGATTATGTTGAATTTTATATTCAAACTCATAGAAAAATCATGCGAAATACTGGTTTTTGTAGATTTGTAAAAAATGCTTTAGGTTTTAAAACAAATTTTCAGGAATTAAAACAAGTTACTGAAAATAATAAATCGATTATTTTAAATATAAAACAAGAAACTATGTCTTTTCAAAAAGAAAATGAAAAAAATCTTACTCAAATTCAAAAAAGTTATTTAAACTGTCTTATTGATTATATTAATGCAATAAATTTAACAACTGATGAATTAGCAAAAATTGCAGAGTTTCTATATAATCTTAATATAAATGTTAAAAATATAAAACATTATGATTTTGATAAAATTAAAAATGAATATTCTGATAGTGTTAGAAATTATAGGACACAACAAAAACTTATGTTTTACATGTATGGTGATTTACATGCTGATTTACTATCAAAAAAACCTATATCATGCGAAGATTAATATTTCCTTCTATATAAGAATTCGGTGAAATTTCTTTTATATTGTTTTTGTAAATATTTACTCTTATTGTTTTTGATAACTTATTGAATATTTTATAAATTATATTATCTTCTTCAAAAATATAATTTATTTCACAAAATTCATTTCTACATACAACTTTATTATTTATAATATCAATTGTAAATTTGAAATATGTATTTGATATAAAAAACAATGCTGGATATTCACTATCAAAAATCGAATTCAAATATATTTTAAATTCACCTGAATAAAACTTTTTGTTTTTTAAATCAATAAATGCAATTATTTGAGCAAATTCATCAATAAAAAAAATCCTTTGAGCAATTTCAAAACTCCTAATCTTTCTTATAGCTTTTATACCTTGATTAAATTCTAAAAAATATCCTTCTTCAAAAACTTTTATATATTTTTCAAGTTTTAAAATTCCAGCCCAAAGATATGTATCCTCAAATCCAATACCCGGACATCCAAATTCATAAACATTAATCCATAACATTTCAAGAAGTTTGTTTTTTAAAAATTCTGGGATTTTTTCATTTAGAGTTATTCTAAAATAATAATTTTCAATTTTTTTTCTAAAATAACTTATTTTATCTCCATTTAGAAATTGTTTGAAATCATTAAACCCCAACTCATAATACTGATTTACCTTTCCTTTAAAACTCTCTTCTATCCATTGTGCATAATATTTTTTTATAATTGAATTTTTATCTAATTCTTCAAAATCTCTTTGAAATTCTTCAGGAAATATTGTTTTTAATGATTTGCTATTTGATATCCATTCTAAAAAACCTTTGAATCTTTTAATACTTTTATATGGTGAAACACCTTTTTCATAACTCCATAACCCAATAACTTCAGCATCTTCTGCATAAACTGTCAATTCTTTTGATTTTATATAATTTTTTAATTTATAACTATTTCTCCCTGAAAGTAAAAATCCATCGATAATATATCTTGTATATATTTCATCTGGAAATAATCTGAGATTTCCTATTTTTATTGGTTTAATAAATCTTTTATAAAAATTCTCAAGAAAAACAAAATGATAACCTTTTTTTTCTATAAGTTTTAAAAGTTCTTCTGAATAAGAGCGTTCCGGCAACCAAAAAACATCATTTTTTTTGCCGTCTTCAATAAGATTTTCTTCAATTTTACTATTTATAGTACCTGAAATATGCTGAGTCGTGAACGAACCTGATAATGTTATATTTGATTTATTTATGATTTTTTGAATATATTTTTTTCTTTCATAGTTGTTTTCTATATTTTTTAAAAAACTTCCCGAAAGATTTAATATAAATTTAACATTATCGAATTTATCAATTAAATTTAATAGTGGTTTATAACTTATTTCCCAAGCTATATCAAAAAAATCGCTATAACATTGATTAAAATGAAGAAATATAATAAGTTCTGAATTTTTTTTATGATTTTTTTTAAAAAAATATTTAACCGGTTCATAAAAAAATTCTTCTTTTATTTTCTGTAAAATACTTTTCATGATAGAATATTATCAGACTATGGCTAAATTTTCTATAATAATACCGACAAGAGATAGAACAAAATTATTAAATATTTGTTTATATCATATTAGTATTCAATCTTTTAAAGATTTTGAAGTAATAATAATAAATGATAGTAATAAAAAACTTTTTATATATAACTTTAATTTAGATATTAAAATAATTGAAAGTAATAAACAAAAAGGTCCTGGTTTTTCTAGAAATATTGGTTTTTTAAATATAAATTCAAATTATGCAGCATTAATTGATGATGATTGCTTTGTACACAAAGATTGGGCTTTTTATATTAAAAAAAATATAATTGATAAAAATCTTGATTGTGTAAAAGGTAAAGTTATTTTTAATGGAAAAAACATTTTAAAAAAATATGTTAATCTTCAACTCTGGGGATATAATTCATATTCTGATTTTTCTTCATCATGTAATGTAATTTTAAAAAAAGAAATTACTAAAAAATTCAAATTTAATGAAAAATTCACTTTTGCATTTGAGGATGTTGATTTTTTTGAGAGAGTAAATAAGCAATATAAAATTTATTTTGATTCAAAAATTAAACTACTTCATTATGGTAAAACAAAATTAAATAATATTTTTTCTACATATTTTAAATATGGTCAAGGAAATTTTATTTATAAAAAAATCAACAATTCAAATATAAAATCAGAAAGTTTTTTTAAAAAATATAAAAAACAACTTAATAATTATTTAAAAGGTCTAGAAAAATCCTTTATTTTTTACAAATATGCTATATTATTGTATTTTATAACAATAGATATAATTAAGATTCTACATTACAAATTGGGGTATTATTATGAAAAACACAAATAAAGAATTTCTCTTTGCAATACATTTTCATCAGCCTTTTGGAAATTTTGATAATATAATTGAAACAACATTTAGAAGATCATATAGACCCCTTTTAGACTGTATTTCACAATTTCCTAATGTAAAAACAACAATACATTTTTCAGGACCTCTTCTATTATGGCTTGA
The DNA here is from genome assembly GCA_023228995.1 of Candidatus Muiribacterium halophilum. Taxonomy (GTDB): domain Bacteria; phylum Muiribacteriota; class Muiribacteriia; order Muiribacteriales; family Muiribacteriaceae; genus JALOAD01. Next base: position 69,882 of record JALOAD010000012.1, on the reverse strand, counting down.
AAAAAATCATCCTGAATATATAGATAAAATTAAACATCTCATAGAAAAAAAACAAATAGAACTTCTTGGCGGTACATATTCAGAAGCTTTGCTTGCTGTATTAGATGAAAATATAAGATTAATTCAACTAAAAAAATACAAAGAACTTATAAAAAGAATTTTTGGAGAAAATATTAAATTAAAGGGTTTTTGGCTTACAGAAAGAATATGGGTTCCAGAAATTATACCTTGTCTTACACAAAACGATTATGAATATGTGTTTCTTGATGAAGATATTATTAAAAAAGGCGGAAAAAATAATTCTCAAAAAATATTTTTGCATAAATACAAAGATTCAAGCATTAAAATAATACCTATTAATAAATTTTTAAGATATAATTTTCCATTTAGAGATATAGAAAGTATTATTGAACATATTAAAGAAAATAAATTCTCTATACATGCTGATGATGGTGAAAAATTTGGAGATTGGCCTGGAATGTATGAATTTCTTTATGAAAAAGAACAATATATAAATGATTTTTTCAAACAATGCGAAGAAAATAAAATTTGTTTTATAAATGCAGAAAAATTAATTGAAAATAATAATGAAACAAAAAAAATATATATTCCATATTCATCTTATGATGGCATGAATAAATGGTCAATGTTTCCAGACAACATTAAAGAATTATATAAAAAATTCACCAAAGAAACAATTGAGGAATATTCATATATTTTTCATACAGGTAATTTTTTCAATTTCTTTATAAAATATCCAGAAAGTAATTCTATTTATAAGAAAAATAAATATTTTTGTAGAATATTTAAACATAATTCTGAAGTTTTTGAACAATTATTAAAATCTCAATGTTGTTGTGCTTATTGGCACGGAATTTTTGGTGGAATATATCTTCCTCATCTTAGAGATGCAATAAATCTCGGGAATATATTTGCAGAAAAACAAATGCCAGACGGAATTTCTGAAATCGAAGATATTCTTTTACTAAAAAATAATAAATTTGCTTTAACATTTGAAAAAAAAGCAGGTTCTTTAAGTAGTATTACTTTGCTACATAAATTTATCAATATTATAAATGCTTTTTCAAGAAAACCTGAATTTTATCATAAAGACTACGAAAATGAGATTTTCTATGATAATTCACTAAGAAATAGTTTTATAGATAGAATTATATCTGAAGAACTTGATTGTGATAAATATATTAAAAGAATGTATGGTGATCAAAGTGATATTTTTTTAAAAGATTATAATTTAATTACTAATTGCGAAACCCCTGATATTATAAGAGCAGAATGTAATGCAAAATGCTTTATAGATGATAAAGTATCAGATTTATTTATATCAAAATCTTTTAAACTAGAAAACAATGTTATTAAAGTAAAATACAATTGGAAAACTCAAATAATCTCTTCTGAAAAAAACTTTTTAAGTATTGAATTAAATTTTCATAATATTTTTGGAAATAAAAAACAAACAATAAATACAAATAAAATTGAATTAAATTCAGATTTAGGAATTAAAATAAAACTTCATTGTGATAATGCACAAAAAATAATTCTTACTCCTGTTTATACAGTATCAAATAATCATCAGGAAATTGAAAATATTCAGCAATGTTATGCTGTTATAATACAAATACCGCTTTCAAAGCAGCAAACTAAAATAATAATTGAAATTTAAGTATATTTTGTTATTTTACTCAATATTTCATTAATTCTAAATGGTTTTGATATATAATCAGAAAATCCAGCTTGAATAAATCTAATCTCATCACCTGCCATTGCATGACCTGTTAAAGCAATTACAGGTTTATTAATATCAGAATTAATATTTTCATATTCTCTTATGTTTTTAATTGCTTCCATACCATCCATAACAGGCATTTGAATGTCCATAAGCACAAGAGTAATGTCTTTCCTTGCTCTATACATATCAAAAGCTTCAAGTCCATTATGAGCAAAAATAACATTATAATTTGCTCTAGAAAGAAAAGCTTTTAAAAATAAAATATTTTCTTTTGTATCTTCTACAATTAATATAGTTTCATTATTTCCTTCAATATTCAAATTCGTTTTATTAACTATTTTTTTAGCAGTTTTAGTTTTAATTTCTCTAAAAGGTATTTCAAAATAAAAATTTGAACCTTTTCCTAAAACTGATTCAAATTTTAAATTACCACCCAAAAAACCGCATATTTTCTTTGAAATAGCAAGACCAAGCCCAATTCCACCATGTTTCCTTGTAAAAGAAGCATCAGCTTGCGTGAATTTTTCAAAGATTTCTTCACCTTTCTCTTCAGGAATTCCAATACCTGAATCTTTTACACTAAATTTAATAGTTGAAGTTTTTATTTCATAACTTACATTAATAAAACCTTTATCTGTAAATTTAAAAGAATTAGATATAAGATTAATAAGTAATTGTTTTAATCTTACAAAATCAGTGCTAAATATTATTTCACCCTTTTCAACATCTTTAATTAAAAATTCGATTTGTTTTTTTAATTCTTTCTGTTTAATATTAAAAATAAGTCTAATATCATTTAAAATATCGTATAAATCAACAGGAGTTCTTTTAATTTCTATCTGATCAGATTCTATTTTTGCAATATCTATAATATCATTAATAATTACAAGCAGATGAGAAGATGATTTTTTAATCACCTCAAGAAAATTCTTTTGTTCTTCTGTAAGTTTTGTATTACCTAAAAGATCTGAAAACCCTATAATAGAAGTCATTGGAGTTCTAATTTCATGTGACATATTTGCAAGAAATTCAGTTTTCAATCTATCTGCTTTTTCCATTTTTTCAAAAGCTATTTTAAGATCTCTTTCAGCTTTTTTTTCATTAGTAACATCAAATATTGACCCAGCTATAAAAAGAAGTTTACCATTACTATCATATACTCCCTGACCTCTTTCTAATACCCACACCGATACATTATCTTTTCTAATTATTTCATATTCATTAAAAAAACTATGTTTATTCTTTATAGCATCTAAAATATTATATGATATAATCCCTTTTTTTTCTTCACGAGTAAAAACTTTTTCAAAAAGAGAATTATCATTTAAAAATTCTCCTTTAGTATATCCAGTTATATAAAAAACAACATCACTTATAAATTCAATATAAAATTTTTCTTGTTTAATTGTTGCTCTATATGTTGCTCCAGGAATATTTCCAACAATAGAACTTAACATTTCTTCAGATTCTCTTAAAAGTCTTTCTGTGTTTTTTTTAGATTTTATTTCAAGTTCAAGCTCTAATGTCCTTTGCCTAACTTGATTTTCAAGATTATTTTTATATTGTTCATTTTCAATAATCAATCTTGATTTTTCAATAGAATTTTTTATAACATGTAAAACAGCATTCATATCAACTATAGGTTTAGTAATATAATCCCATGCACCAAGCCTTATAGCATCTATAGCATCTTTGAGCAAACCAGTACCAGATATTACAATAATAGGAATTTGTCTATTTTTCTTTGAAATATATTTTATTACTTCAAAACCACCAAGTTCAGGCATTCTAAGATCAACAATAACAATATCAGGATTATATTTTTCAAATAAATCAATACCTATTTTACCATTTTGTGCTTCATTAACATCATAATCCATATCTTCAAGAAAAGCTCTAATATTCTCTCTAATAACCTTTTCATCATCAATTACAAGAACTTTATTTTTGGATTGTTTTAATTTCTCGTGCATTATCAATCCTCCATAACAATTTTTAAAGTATAAATTATATCTTCCATATTTTTAACCGGTTTCAACAAAACTTGCTTAGACTTAATACCAATATTTTTTAATTCATCTGATAAAACAAAATTCGTAGTTCCTGCATGAATAACAAATCTCATCTTTGAATTAATATTATGAGCTTTTATAATGAATTCAGAACCATCAATACCAGGCAGTCTCATATCAATTATACCAGCATCAAAACATTGTTTTTTTAGTAGATTAAGAGCATATTCACCACTTGAACAACCCGTTACATTAAAACCTTCATCTTCAAGATAAGCAAGCATATTTTCCCTAATAACATCATCATCATCAAGAACTAATAATTTTAAACCTAACATTTTTTGTACCTCAAAGAATAAAAGAGTAAGAATTGTATAAAAATCTCAATTCAACACTTTAAATAAATAATAGTATTATAAATTAAATAGTATATTATTCTGAATTATATTTCAATATTTAAGTATGTTTACTACAAATACACGGAAAATTTTTCAAATCAACTTCATAAATTGCTTCACAACCAAGATCTTCATAGCATACAAGTTTAAGATTTTTTGTTTTTTTAGTCAAATATGAAGCAATACCACCAAAAGTAGTCAGATATAAAGAATTATTTTTTAAATATATTTTTTTTAAAAGAAAATTATCTCTTTCACCCTTTCCAATAAAAATTTTAACGCCTTTATCTGCAAAATATTCAGTATATTTATCCATTCTCGAAGAAGTGGTCGGACCTGTAATTCCATTTTGAGTCGGCCCAGCATAATAAATAGCAGAACCATTAAAATCAATAATATGTTTATTTTCTTTTATATATCTTTTATGAGCTCTATCACGCATAATATAGACTTTTCCAGAAACATATACAAAATCATCGTTTTCTATATTTTTTAAAATATTATAATTAATTAAAGGAATATTTAATCTATGAATTTTCATTATATTCTCTAGTATAAATTACTTTACCTCTTCTAAGACTATGACAATTTATAGCAATACTAACTATATTATTTGCTATATGACTAAAATCTTCTATTATTTTAACAAAAAAAACTGTATCACCATATTTTGTACCAAATAACCCAATATTTGATAGATTTAACTTTTCACAAATTTTACTTTCAATATTATTCATATTTTTAAAATCAATATCAATTAAAGCTTTTCTAGCATTAATAGAACTACTTTCAACACTTCCACCCTTACCAATTCCAATAAAATAAGGAGGACAAGCTTTTGAATTAGCTTTATTTAATATTTCACAACTAACTTTTTCAACAAATTCATCCTCTTCAATATTAGGAATTAATGTTAAAAGCAATGATACATTTTCACTTCCACCACCTTTTATAATATAACTAATATCAAGTTTATCCTCATTTGAAAAATCAAAATAATATTTAGCAGGAAGATTATTATCAGTATTTACACCATTATTACCAATTACAGAATTTCTAAAACCTTTATCTTTCCATAATTTAATTAAAGAATTATCAATAATATTTTTTAATAAATAACCATTTTGAAACCATTTAGGAAGTTTTATATAAAATGTTAAAAAACCCGTATCCTGACATAATGGCCATTCTTTACACTCAGCAATTTTTGAATTTTCAATTATTTTTCTTAAGAAAAATCTCTCTTTAGATATTTGAGAATTATTAATTTTAGATTTAATAAAATCTATATAATTATCTTCAAGAGAAATTGAAGATTTTAAAACACTTTTATAAATATCATTTTTTATTTTTTCTTCTAAATTCAATTTTAAATATTTCCTATTTAAATAATAAAAATGTATAAGTGCAAATAAATCGGTATATAAAGCGTACAAGTTCAGTATGTAAAGCGTATAAGTACATATAAAAGCTTAAAAACACTAACATACCGTCTCTATACTGTTTTTTTAATTCTTAATTTTTAATTTTTAATTTTTAATTCTTAATTATATATCACCCCCCCTGCAAGCACAATATTATCCTGATAAATCACAGCAGACTGACCAGGCGTAATAGCTTTTACACTTTCTTCAAGAACAATATAAAGAGTTTTTTCATCAATTATACTAACACGACAATTATGCTTTTTACTATAATGCCTTATTTTAACACTAAAATAAGATTCTTTACTATACCTTTTATAAAATATACTAAAAATATTACAGTTTTCAATTAAAAAAGACTTTGCAAAAATATCCTCTTCTTTTGATACATAAACAATATTTTTTTTAGCATGTATGCTTTTAACATATAATCTATGACTCCACGCAATATTAAGACCTCTTGACTGTCCAACCGTAAAATTATATATACCATTATGCTTTCCAATAATTTTATTTTCAGGATAAAAAATAATATCACCAGGCATTTCTCCAAGTCTTTCTTTAAGAAAATCTTTATAAGAACCATTAATAAAACAAATCTCATAAGAATCTTTTTTATCTTTAACCCTTTCAAGATTGTTTTTTTTAGCTTTTTCTCTAATCATAGGTTTTGAAAAATTCCCCAAAGGGAAAATAATTCTTGAAAGCCATTCTTCCTTAATCGCATATAAAAAATAACTCTGATCTTTATTAGAATCAAAACCTTCCATAATTACAAAACAACCATCAATATATTCAATATTGCAATAATGACCAGTCGAAATATAATCTATTCCAAGCTTATTAGCCTCAGCAATAAGATGCTTAAATTTTATCGACCTATTGCATTCAACACAAGGATTAGGAGTAAAACCATTTGTATATTCATCTATAAAATTTAAAACTACTTTGTTTTCAAAATCTTCTTCATAATTTGAAGAAAAATGTTTTATATCAAGCCTTTTACAAACATCTTGTGCATCTAATACAGATTTATCAGAACAGCATAAATTTTCACATTTTGTATATAATTTAAAAGTAATTCCTGTAACCTCAAAACCTTGTTCCTTTAACAAAACAGCACCAACAGAAGAATCAACTCCACCACTCATACCAATAATAACTTTTTTCAATGTCAACTCCTAGTATTTTAGCAGTGTATATAATAATAAAATATAAAAAACTTGTCAAATAATAAAACCATTTATGGTTTGTGGGTTAAAGATTTAAAGTGAATGATGAGCATTTTTTATTGCTTCTTTGGCAAATTTACCCAATCTTGAACTATCATCAACAAGAGTTATAGCTTTTTCCCATGAATCAATAGCATCTTTAAGCATACCAACTTCCTCATAAGCATAACCAAGATTATAGTGAACATAAGGATCATCAGGTTTTATCATAATATGTTTTTTCCATACAGAAATTGCATTTTCAAGCATTTTTTTGTCATAGTATGCAAGTCCAAGATTATAAAGTACAAGATCATCTTCAGGATTAATTATCATTGCTTTGTGAAATTCTCGAATAGCATCATCAAGAGAACCCGCATCATAATAAAGCATACCAAGATTTGTATGAGCATAAATATCTTCTGAATTAAGATTTATAGCTTTCTGAAAAGCTTTAACAGCAGATTCACTTTCACCCATAGTTTTATGAACTATACCAAGAAGATAATGTCCAAACTGATCTTCTGGATTTTTTGTTACAGCTTTTTTAAGATAAAAAGCAGCTTTTTCATTATCATTTCTGATTTTATGAATATTACCAATAATATAATAAGCTGAACCTGATTCTATATTAAGTTCTATAACTTTTTCTGCAAATAATATAGCTTTTTCATATTCTTTAAGTTTGAAAAATATATAAGCCATATTATAAAGAAGATCCTCATGCTTTTTTTCATGTTTAAAAGCAAATTCAAAATATAAAAGAGCAAGATCAAATTTTCCCATCATCTTATAAACAAGACCAAGCTGATAATTAAAATCAAAATTACTTTCTACCTTTATCATTCTTTTTAGGATATTTGCAGAATCCTCAAGTTTTCCGGTGTTTTTATATAGTTTTGCAAGACTTAGTGCTGCTTCTTTATTTTCAGGTTCAACTTCCAAAGCAATTTCAAAAAATCTACATGCTTTAGATGAATCACCTTTTGCTTTATAAGCATAAGCAAGTTCAGTATATGCTTCTGCAAGTTCAGGATCAATAGCAATTGCTTTTTCCCATTCAAGTATTGCTCTTTCAATATCCCCATTTTTTCGACATATTTTACCAAGCTCAAATATAAATTTAACATTTTCAGGTTCTTTGACAAGCTTTTGCTCTATTTTAAGTATTTCATTATGATAATAACCCTTTTTTTTAAGAATAATTTCAAGATAATATTGTGCATGCTGATCTGAAGGTTCAAGTTCAAGAACTTTTTGAAATTCCTGTATAGCTTCTTCAAGTCTTCCTTTGTTTTTTAAAAGACATGCAAGTTCATAATGTAATTTTGAAGAATTAGATTCCATAAGAAGTGCTTGTCGCAATCTTTGAATATCCTCGTCAATATTAGACTTATCTTCAAATAAAGGATTTGCACCTTCATCTTCTGTTTTTAAAGAATCTGCTTTTTTCCATAATTTAACAGCTTCATCATAATCACCTTTTTCAGAATTAATATCTCCAAGAAGATTATATGCTTTATAGTTTTCATTATCAATTTCAATTGCTTTATTAAGATAATCAACTGCTTTTTTAACTTTACCCCTAGCTTTTTCAATTGTAGAGAGATTATAATAAACTTCTCCACTCATAGGATTTATAGTTAGACTTTTTAGAAATATTTTTTCAGCATTTATAAAATCATTTTTTCTTTTATAAATATTTCCAAGAAGAAGATATTCAGAAAAACTTTTATCTTTTACTTTTTCAAGAATATTTATAGCAGAATCAAATAATTCAAGCTCATTATAAGCAGTTGCAAGATGATAACTTACATCATTAACATCAGCATTGATATTAGAAACTTTTTTTAGCTCAGTAACTGCGTCATTAAAATTACCTGTTTTAAGAAGAACTAATCCATAATTATAATGAGCATATACATTGTCAGGATCTTTTATTATAGCTCTTTGACAATATTTCATAGCTTTAGCCTGCTCTTTGTTTTCCATATAAATATAACCAAGTCTTGAAATAGCATAAACATCATCAGGATTTATAAGAATTGTTTTATTATACTCAAGCATTGCTTTTGAATATTCACCCTGTTTTTCATAAACTTTCGCCATAAGAAAATGTGCATAAGAATAATTTGTATTTATTGATATAGCTTTTTTTATATTCATAAGTGAAACATCAAGAAGATCTTTTTCAAAAAATATCTGTGCAAGATTAATATAAGCATAAAAACAGTTTCTATCATATTTTATTGCATTGTTATAGCAAATTATAGCATCATCATCTTTTTTAAGTTTTCTGTATATATTACCAATCTTTATATGAAGTTGAGTATTTTTAGAATTCATATTAAGAGCTTTTTTATAAGTATCAAGTGCAATATTAAACATTTCAGTTTTTGCTTGAATATCACCAATAGATATTTTTATATTAACATCATCAGGTTTAAAATTTGACGCTTTTTGAAAAACACTAACTGCTTCCTCAAACCTGCCTTTAAGTTCATAAAGTTTACCTAAATTATAAAGAGTATTTACATCATCAGGACGTAATTTCATTTTTTCTTCATACTCTTTTATTAAAACATTGTATTTTTTCTTTAAAAGCATTTTTACTCCCACCTGTTTCCTAAATGTCTAACATCATGTGAAAAATCTTTTCTCCACGCATCGGTTAGTTCTTTTTTTATGTTTGGATATATTGTTATTTCGTCTATTTTATGAATATCAATGAATTTAGCATCTATTATATCTCTATCCTGAATACAAATATTAATCTCTCTCTCTTTTAAAAAACCTTGAAAATACAAATTTACAATATGCTTTTTTCCATTAGGATTAATTGATTCGCTGGTAAATATAAGTTTGCCAAGAGAAATATTAAGTCCTGTTTCCTCTCTTATTTCTCTCACAGCACAAGCTTCAACAGTTTCATTTTCTTCAAGTCCACCACCAGGAAGAAGCCAGTATTCACGGTCACCTTTTTTGTGTTTGACCAAAAGTAATTTATTATTATGCATTATGACAATCGCAATTCTAACTCTAAGCATTTTTAAATTATAGTTTAAAAATCTCTAAATTTCAAAACATTAAATTTATTCTTTTCAATATTAGATATATAAAGAGAATTTTCATCTTGATTGTAAAAATATTTTGTGTTTCTATCAATATTTCCAAATAATTCAGAATTAAAACATAAAGTTTTAATTATTTTACCTGAATAATCAATTTTATAAACAATCTGTTCATATAAATATTCTTTTTCTTTTTTATCTTTTAAAACTTTAACAGATAATATAAAAAAATCCTTATTCGCATATATAAGACCTCTTGTAATAGCATTGTCAGGATAATTTAATTCAAACACTTTTTTAAGAATATTATCGGATAATTCAATTATATTACCTTTTATAGATTCAATTTTAATATCTTCATAATAAGTATTTTTTAAACCTATTAAGTTTCCATCCATATCATAAAGCAAAGTAGTTTTATCTTTATCTTTAACACCACTGATATACAATATTTCATTATTTACTTTTATATTATTAATCTGTTCAACCTGAATAATTTTTTTTTCCCATAAAAACTCACTCTTATCGTTATAACAAATTATTCTTAAAATATTTCTATACATATCTGCAACAAAAATCCTATTTTTGCTAGCAGCAATATCAACAGGTCTAAATAATCTTCCTTCTGAAAGACCTTTTTCTCCAAATGAATTCAATAAAACGCCTTTATTATCAAAAATACAAATTTTATAATCCATATTATCAATTACATATATTTTATTATTACTTACACAAAAAGCTCTTGGACCAATAGATTTTCTACCTAATTCTTGAAAAACAAAATTATGTTTAAAATTTATTCTTTCAAAATCATTTTTTTTGTAATTTCCAGGTAAATTAACTTCAAAAGTTTTGAAATCATTTTTCTTTATAAAAGAAGATAAACTTTTTAAATATAATTTATCGAGTACATTGTTGTATTTTTCTCTTAATAAAACACTATTCTTTTTTTCAAAAGATAATCTATAGGCTTTTTTATAATCTTCCAAAGCTCTTGGATATTCTTCTATTTGAAAAAAAACATCACCTCTCAACTCATAAAGTACTCGGTTTTTACTGTCTTCTGATATTTTGGAATTAATAATATCAAGAGCTTTTCCATATTCTTCTCTAAGAATAAAACTTCTTATATTTTCAAATTCAACACTATGACAAAATATAATTAAACAAAAAACAAAAGACAATACAAAACTTTTTTTCATAATTTCACTCCAATCAAAATAAAAAAAAGCAGGCCATTATGACCTGCTTATATTTTAAATTATAAATTTCTGTTAAAAATAATCTTCAATATTGTAATAATCAAGTGATTTTGAATCAGAATATCCAAATTCAATATCAAGACTTATTATTTCGTTTTCATCATCAAGATCAACAACAAGAACTCTATCATGATAATCTGAAGCAATCATAGCAGCATTAGTGTAACCACCATACCATCCAAGATATATTGCAGCATTATCCCATACAAAATTTTTATCATAATCAAGGAATATTAAATCGCCTTTATCAAGCATCCACCAGTCACCATCTTTAAGATCTTCTTCATGTATAAGATTTGATTTAGTATAATCAAAATCATGTTTTGTATAAAAATCTTCAACATCTTTATCATAACCTGAATCAGTATAATAATTGTAAAAAATACCATCAACTGTTGTTTCTGGAACATCATAACCCATATTTTTAAGAGTTTCGATAATTACAACAGAATCATTACAATCAATTTGACCATCAAAATCAGAATCAGTATAACCATTAGGATTTGTAAAACTATAATCAACTCCATTCCAATAATAAATTGAATCTGTAATGAATTTATCATAAAATTCCCAGCTAGCAAGTCCGTCAGCATCTACTGGAGGCTGATAAGAACTACCACCACCGCCACCGCCTTTGCCACCTTTACCTGTTATCTGAGACATTTCTTGATCATCAATCATAGTTACAGTATTAAAATTTGAAACAAATGAAAATACGAATAAAAATGCAATTGCAATTATTCCTACTTTTTTCATAATCCCCTCCTGTTTTTACTTTATATTATTATTGTAAGGGATATTTTAAATAAAGTAAAGTTACATAATGTTACAAAATAAAACGATTAGTGATTAGCGATGCGTTGCATCTAATTAGTGATAAAATCATAATGTGATTTTACCATGTTAATTGTTACGAGGCTGTTGAAAAATGCAGTTTTCTTTTTTCAAAATTAACTTTAAAAATAAACAGCATGGTCAGGCCAATCTATGTAAGCTAAATTTAGAGTTCGGCACACACCCTATTTTGTATCAATCTTTGATTTTTTTAGTTTTTCAACAGCCTGTTACTGTTTTGCCTTACCTAATTAGACTACTTAACAAATTTTAAATGAATATTTTGTTAAGTAGTCGCTAATTGTTTCTATTTTTTAAAAAAAATCACTGAAACTCCATCTGAGCCTGTGAAATAATCTGCAAATTCAAAACTTGCAATTCTTTTATCATCTTTAAATAATATCAAACATTCTTTTCGTATAATTCCTCTTCCATGTATTACTCTAACCGGATTAATATTAGAGGAATAACTTGAGTCAATAAATTTTGCAACTTCCATCATAGCTTGTTCAAAACCCATTCCAGTGACATTAATTTCCATTTTTACACTTTTTAAAGTGTTTGTAAAAACTTTTGCTTTTTTTTCTTTACTTTTTTTCTCAAAAGACTTATATAAATTTTCCCTTTTCACAGCAACAGAAAAATTTCCTGACTGAATCGTTATCTTATTGCCCTTTATATCTTTTATAAAACCATGAGTTGATACATCATCTGAATAAACAAAATTACCTATAAACAAATCTTTATTATCAAGTGGTATGAGTTTTATATTCTCTTTCAATTTTTTAACTTTTTTTGAAATTTCAGCACTTGCCTCAAAAATTTGTGCAACATCAGTTTTGGTTTTAACAGTATCGAGTTTTTCAATAGCCATTCTTCTATATTCATCGAATTCTCTTTTTAATTTTTCAAGCTGTCCCTGTATTTTTTTATGTCCTTTTACTTCAATTTCATCTTCTCTTTTTTTTATTTCCCGTTCTTTTTCATAAAGAAATTCCTTTAATTCGAGAAGTTCATCATTTAATTCAAAATATTTATGCCTTTCTTTTTCAAGTTCTTTAATAAAATCAATTTTTTCTAAAACTTTATCTCCAAGAATTTCTCTTGTTTTGTTTATTATATTTTGATTAATACCATGTTTCTGTGCAATTTCAAGTGCATAACTTGAATTTATTGAATCATAATTAACTCCAAAAACAGGTTCCATTTTTTCAATGTCAAATCTAACAGACATACATTGTGTAGAAGGTTTTGTAAAAAAATAATCTTTTATTTTATTCAAATGTGTTGATACAAACACTTTAGCGTTTTTTTCAATAAGTGCATTTAATATTGATATTGCAAGAGCAGCTCCTTCTTCAGGATCAGTTCCAGAAATTATTTCATCAATAAAAATTATAGTATTACTTCCAGCATTTTTTAAAACTCTAGAAAGTTTTTTTATATGTGAAGAAAATGTTGACATATAATTTAATATAGAACTTTCATCACCAAATACATCATACAACTCATCAAATATTTTTATTTTAGAATATTCTTTACATTTTAAAGGAATTGCACATTTTGTCATAAGTATAGAGTAAAAAAGACTTTTTAAAAGAACAGTTTTTCCTCCAGCATTCGGGCCAGTTATAAGACATAAATTTTTATTCGATGGTAAGAGTATATCAAGAGCAACGACATCTTTTTCGCTAATAAGTGGATTTTTAAGACCATATAATTCAATTTCTTCACATATTGTAGGGAATTCAGAATTATAAACATTTTTATAAACAGCTTTTGACTGCATTTCATCAATTTCTAAAAAAATCTCACACATAAATATAACTTCATCACCATAAGAGGAAAGCCAGTCTGTTATTTCAAATATAATTTTTTTTATTATTTTTTCTCTTTCTATAGAATACTCTCTAAGATCATTATTCATATCAATAAGCCATAAAGGTTCAGCAAAATATGTATTTCCCGAATCTGAAATCTGATGTATAACAACTTCTCTACGATTTATTTTTTTAAATGGAAGAACATATCTTTCGTCCATATATCTATGATAATTATCTTCAAAAAGATTTGGATTTGAATTCATAAAAGCAGATATTTTTTTTAAAATAACATTTCTTGTATTATTGATTTTTCTATTAATATTTTTTATTTCCGAATGAAGATCAATATCAAATTTACCTTCAGAATCAAACATATAACCAAACTTTGCAGAGAAATTTTTTATTGTATCAACCGATATAATATTTCTATAAAGAGTAATATACTGAAATTTTTCTATTCTTGATATAAAATTAATTAAATTCATAAGATTTAAAAACAACATGTTAAATCCTTCTATATCTTCAACTGAATATGAAAAATTTTTCATTTTAAGGTTTTTAGATATTTTAAAAACATCTTTAAAACTTCTAAAATAAAAATCATAGGATTTAAAAGCATCTGCAAATTCTTCTATTATATTAACAGCATCTTTAATAGCTTTTATATCTTTAAACTGATTTTTTGGTGATATTTTTTCTCTTGTAGAATCCCATATACAGAATTCTTTAACTTTTGAAAAAATTTTGTCAATTTCTATATGTGTTGAAGCTGAAAACATAAAATCTCCATTTTTATACAAAAATTAAATAGTAAAAACAAATTAATTTTTAATTAGCAACTGCTATAGCAGTCTTGTTAATATGACTTCGTCAAAATTAGCGTGATTTTGTAATAATAGGACGCTGTCATATTATTACTTCATCCCTAATTGAATCCTCTGAATAATTATACTAAATTTTTGATTATTTTGTGGAAAGTTTTTTTATTATTATTTTTTGAAATCTTTTGTCCTTTTTGTCTATTTTTTTGAAGTTTTTTTTGTTTTTTTATATATATTACATACTTTTGGATATTACCATTCCATTTTTTGCCTTTTTAGGCATAATTCACCTGCATATTATACATTCTTTTAAAATTATAGCTCATTACAATCACATAAAAATGTGCTTGATTTTTTTTCATTCCTTTATAGATTGTTTCCCTATATTTCACCAATTTATTTCTAAATTTACATATTGTAGTTTCATCAGGTATAACTTCTTCACTTTTTATATTCAAAAACAATCTAAAACTTATCCTATCATTAATTTGTTCTTCAGCTTGCGGATCAGATAATCCATACTAAAAAAATATGTCTGGCAGCAATTACGAGAACTTGATGTAAGTTTTTCAATTAAAATAAAGTATGAAGGATTTTCTTTGAACAAAAGCAAAAAAAAATCTACTCGGTAACTTGAGTGAACGTTGCGAAGCATATAATATACGGATGTATTATAAGTGAACGAAGGTAAAATAGGCTGTTGAAAAAATAAAAAGAACAAACATTGATACAAAATAGGGTCTGTGCCGATCTCAAATTTTAGCTTACATAGGTCGGCCTGACCATGCTGTTTGTTTTTAAAGTTAAGTTTGAAAAAAAGAAAACATGACTTTTTCAACAGGCTCGAAAATACCGAATGATTATTTTTTTGCGTTAGTGTAATGATAAAAATATCAAAAACAGATCCCGGCTCAGAATAGTACCGGGATGACAAAAATTCAGAATAATACCGGGATGACATTATATTAATTTTTGTTTATTTAATCAGAAGACTCAATTAGATGCAAAGCATCGATAATGCTTTTTATTGCTTCTCTAATTGTCTTACTAGCTCTCCATCGCTTTTACAAAAAAATCAGGAACTTCTATTATTCTGCCTGATTTATCAATAAACACATGAAAAGTATATCCAATAGTACTTAGTTTGTTTTGTGAATTTTTTATAGAATAATCAAATTTAATTCGATATTTATCAATAATTTTACACTTAGTAAAAACCAAATAATCCTCATCATATAAAAGAGGATATTTATACTTTATATAACTTTCTCTAACAGGCAAAAAAAGACCTCTTTCATCTTCAATTTGAGCATAATTAAGAGATTTTTTTTTAAAGTAATCTGTTCTTCCAAGTTCAAACCAGGTAAGATAATGGGAATTATAAACTCTACCCATTTTATCAACTTCAGAATATCTCACTTTATCTTTATATACAGAATAACCCATTTCTAAAACCTTATTTTAATTTTCATCCATTTGAGTAACTCTTATAACTTCTTCTACCGTAGTAGCACCATCTAAA
The DNA here is from genome assembly GCA_023228995.1 of Candidatus Muiribacterium halophilum. Taxonomy (GTDB): domain Bacteria; phylum Muiribacteriota; class Muiribacteriia; order Muiribacteriales; family Muiribacteriaceae; genus JALOAD01. Next base: position 53,757 of record JALOAD010000012.1, on the reverse strand, counting down.
ACTTTTCTAAGACCATCTTCTCTCAAAGTGTACATTCCATTATTTCTAGATTCATTCTTAATTACACTCGTTGGAGATTTATTAACAATAAGTTCTCTAATTTTTTCATTAGGCAAAAGCAATTCATTTATTGCAATTCTACCTTTATACCCAGTAAATTTACATTTTTCACAACCCTTACCAACATATATTTTTTGATTTTTACTCGGCATTACTTTAGCAATTGAAAAAATTTTTTCAAGAACTTCAGGTTTAATATTAACAGCTGTTTTACAATCAGGACATATTGTTCTCACAAGTCTCTGAGCCATCATACAAATAACAGATGAAGCCACAAGAAAAGGTTCAACACCCATGTCAATAAGTCTAGTAACTGCTCCAGCAGCATCGTTTGTATGAACAGTAGAAAACACAAGATGACCGGTAAGTGCAGCTCTTATTGCAGTTTCAGCAGTTTCATAATCTCTTATTTCTCCAACCATTACAACATCAGGATCCTGTCTCAATACAGATCTTAAACCTCCTGCAAAATCATAACCAGCTTTAGGATTTACCTGTGACTGATTTATAAGAGGAAGCTGATATTCCACCGGGTCTTCTATTGTAACAATGTTTTTATCTACAGAATTAATTCTATCAAGTGCAGCATATAAAGTTGTAGATTTACCCGAACCAGTAGGACCTGTTACAAGTATTATTCCATTTGGCTTAGTAATAACAGTTTCAAATCTTTTTTGAATATCTCTTGAAAAACCTAAATCTTCCAAAGAAAATAAAACACTCTGTTTGTCAAGTATTCTCATAACTATTTTTTCACCATGAACTGTTGGAAAAGTCGATACCCTAACATCAAGTTCTTTGTTTGTAGTTTTAATCTTTACCCTGCCATCCTGAGGAATTCTTTTTTCAGATATATCAAGTCCTGAAATAACTTTTATCCTTGAAACAACAGTTAATTCCATTCTTTTTGGAAGACTCATAACTTCTTGAAGCATACCATCAATTCTAAACCTTGTACGAACACTTTTCTCACCAGGTTCTATATGAATATCAGATGCTCCATACTCAACAGCTCTTTCCATTACAAGATTAACAAGCTTAATTACAGGAGCTGCTCCATCATCGTTAAGAGTTATTGAATCGAGATTTTTCATGTCGATTTCTTCAATACCATGCATTTGACTAGTTAGATTTTTAAGAGAATTAACTCCAGTACGCAATTCTTTTACTTTTACTTTAAGACTATAAAATTTTTCTATTGCGTCACTTATTTCTCCTTCTGTTGATACAAAAGGCTTTATATCACATCCTGTTATTTGTCTTATAGAATCTATTACAAAAGAATCTAAAGGATCGACCATAGCAACATTTAATGTATTTCTAACTTTGAGAATTGCAATTAGCTTATATTGAATAGCAATATTCTTAGGAATTATCTTAACAATATTAGGATCTATAAGGTAATTAGAAAGATTCGCATAAGAAACTTTAAGTTTTTTTTCAAAAAATTCAAGTAAATCTTTTTGAGTAATATATTTAAAACGCAGTAAAATATGACCAATACTTCCACCAGTCTTCTTATGTTCTTCAAGAACTTCCTGCATTTTTTCGTTAGATATAATATTTTCTTCTATAAGAGCTTTACTGAGTAGATGTTTTTCCTCTCTCAAAACGCCTCCCGTCAGAATTTTTCTATAGATTTACTCTTTCTAAGCGAATTAAGTATGCCATTTATAAATCTGTAAGAACCTCTATCACCAAAAGTCTTTGATATCTCAATAGCTTCATTTATAGTAACAGAAGCCGGAATATCTTTAACATTTATAAGTTCATAAATTGATAATCTCAAAATATTTATATCAACTTTTCCAATTCTTTCAAATTCCCAATTATCACTAAATTCATGTATATAACCATCTAGTTCTTGGTATTTTCCAAGAACACCATCTATAAGTTCTTTTGCAAACCTTATATTTGTATTTCTCAATTTCATATCTGAATAATCAGAAGAAAACTCATTAAATAATTCTAATATTCTTTCTTCAACTTTATAATCACATTTTGAATATTCATTTTCAAACAAAATTTGTAATGCGATTTCTCTCATTTTTCTTCTGATATTGAATTTTTTATCTTTCATAAAATAATACCTGTTTGTTTTAGATTTTTAATAAAATCATAATAACTTAAAGATGTTAAAATCGCAATTTTATCTTTTTTAGAAAATAGATTTTTATAATATGGTACAAATTTTTTCATATTCCTATACGCTTTATCTTCACCATAGTATTTAGTCATATATTCAAAATGCTTTTTAAAAAACAAAATAGTATCAATTTTTTTATCTTCACCAAGAATTTCAGATATAAGATTAGGATTACCAAAAAGTCCTCTTCCTATCATAAAACCATCTACATTAGTTTTATTATACATTGATTTAATATCATCAACAGAATAAATATCTCCATTTCCAATAACAGGTATATCAAGTTTTTTTTTAAATTCAGCAAGACTTTCAATATTTATATTACCTGAAAAACCTTGTTTAAAAGTTCTAGCATGAACAATTACAAAATCAACTCCGCAATTTTGAGCTATTTGACATAATTTAAGACCATTCAAATCATTGTTATTTATTCCAAGTCTAGTTTTAATACTAAGCACACAATCAGTTAATTTTCTAATTTCTTTAATAACTTTTTCAGCTTCCTCAAGTTTATCAAGATAATAACAGCCAGCTTTAGATTTAAGAACTTTAGAAACAGGACAACCCATATTTATATTTACATTTTTATATTCAAATTTTTCATATACTATTTCTAGGGATTTTTTAAATGATTCAATATTATTACCAAAAAGTTGAACACAAAGATTACTTTTTGAATTAAATTCATTTGTTTTTTCAAGCATATCAAAAGTTTTTTGACTATCTCTTGCCAAAGCTTCAACACTTATCATCTCAGTAAAAATAACACCAGCCAAGCTATCTTTCATAGCATATCGCCATGGTATATCAGTATATCCAGCAAGTGGAGCTGTAAATATATTATTTTTAAATTTCAACCCTCTAAACTCAAGTTTTTTTATCATTAAATACTTCCATAGCATTAAGTACAAAATTATCTGAATAATAAAAACTTTTAAATAAATTAAAAGGAATATTTTTATCTCCACCTGTCAAAAATATATCGAATTCATTATTTTCTGTAATGATTTCTTTTATAAAAGCATTTTCCATTTTTAAAATACCATTTATTACAGCCTGTTTTGTATTTAAAGATTTATTAGTTTTTTTTATTTTATAATCACCTGTTAGACTTTTTAAATTTCCAAGTTCCATAAGACTTTTATAATTTTTGTATTTTGAAGAAACAATATATCCTTGTTCAAAAACACTATTTTTAATAATATTAACAGTTAAAGCAGAGCCAAAACTAAATAAAATAAAATTAGACGAAAAATTTGAAAATATAAATTCACTCGCAAGTATTCTATCAATACCAAGTTCAGAAAAGTCATAATTATATTTTAATTGAGGTTTTATATAATATTTATTAAATTCAGAATATAGAAATGTATATTTTGAAAAATCTTTTTGTGCAGTATTGCATATTAAAAGTTCTTTTATATTGAATTTAGATAAAAGTTTTTCTATATCCTGATATTTTGCAAAAAAAACTCTATTATTATATTTAATTTTAAAAAATGAATTCCCAGCTTCAGCTATTACTTTTTTCATTTTCATTCTGATTCTTTTGCATTACTGCAAGTATTACAGGTTTATATTCATCAAATAAAGTTGTTTTAGTATCAAAATATACAACTAAACTTTTGGAAATTATAAAACCAATTAATCCAGATATTATCTCAATAGCAAGAATATTACTTGCAAATTGAGGAAGAAAATTATCAACAATAATATAACTAAGAAGAAACATAAATATAAAATCAAGAAAAGGAACTACATTAATAACAAAACTGTAAAAATAAACTTTTGGTACAAAATACGCAAATTTAACAATATCACCTTTATTAAGTTCCCATTTTGTTTTAACTTTAATCTCATCTTTAAGATTTGTAAGAGGAGATAATAAAACATAATCTTTTTCGTATTTTCTAACAATTCCCGTTCTCATTACAACTTTATTTCCTAATAAAAGCATAATCAATATACCCTTTTTTTATAATATTTTGTCCAATAATTCCCGTAATAGCTCCTGCAACAATAGCAACAGGATAAAAAACTCTCATAAGTTTTATACAACTTACATCTAAGTATATTGAAACAATTGCTATTTGTAAATAAATATTCATTACAGAAGACAAAATACTTACCGGTATAACAGAAAATTTTAGTTTTTTTATAAAAAAATACATAAATGGAACTGATACAATAACAGTTACAAAAGAGCAAAAAAAAGCTGGATTTACAATTCCGCCTGAAAGCAAAAAAGAAGGAATTACTTTAAATAAAGCAATTAGCATAAGATATTTTAAATCAAAATATCCAATAAGTATAAGAATTATAATATTAGAAAGTCCTATTTTTATAAAAGGAGAAAAAAAAACAATATTTTTTTCAAGAATAGATAATATAAGAATACCAATACCAGCAATTATACTTTTAATAATTTTATTACCACGATATTCCATCAATATTGTTTTCTTCTCCAATTGTTATTTTTAAATTATTTGGTACACATATTATAAATTCAGTTTGTTTTTGTATAAAACCAGTTTTTACGCATAATTTGTCTGGACAATTGCTTTTTACTACTCTTACTTTTTTATTTTTTATTTCAATAACAACATTATCAAAATCAATAATAGAATCAACTGAAATATCTTTAATAATTTTTTTATTATTAAACAGAATAACACATTTATCACTGTTTTTTACATCAATATCTATTGTATAAACAATAAATCCAATAAATATAATAATAATATACAAAAAAATATCTTTATTTTTTAATAATTTTATAATCTTTGCTATCTTTTTCAAAAAAATAACACTCCTCAAACGGAAAAAGCTCTGAATTTTTTAAAATAGTATTATAATCTGCAAGAAAAAAAGCTGTAGAAAGCATATCTGCATTAAGTGCATTATCGCTAATTACAGTAACACTTCTTATATTAAACTCAGGATAACCTGTAATACCACTTATAATATGATGATACTTAATTTTTTCAAATTCAAAAAATCTTTCATAATCTCCAGTTGTTGCAACAGATTGACCAGATTTAATATTTAAAACTTTATTTATATCATTTGTTTCAGGATTTTTAATTGCAATTTTAAATATTTTATTTTTTTTTGAAAAAACTCTTATATCACCACCAAATTCTATAAGAAATTCATCTATATTATCTTTAACAAACAATTCATAAACTTTATCAATAATAAGACCTTTTGAAAAAGCTCCTGTATTTATCAGCTGATTTTCGCCTATAATAATGCTGTTTTCTGTTATTTTTATCTGTTTAAAATCCACATTTTCAAGTTCTCTTTTAATATCATTATCATCAGGTTTTTTAAATAAACCATTATCAAAACCCCATAATTTTAAAATAGGCTGAATTGTAATATCAAATTTACCATTTAATTTTTCACTAACTTTTTTGGATAATAAAAGAATTTCAGCCAATTCATCGTCTTTAGGTATTTTTTTATATAAATTCAAATTACTAATAAGACTATTATTTATATTTACACTGTATTTTTTTTCATAAATCTCACATAATTTTTTTGCTTTTGAAGTCATTTTTTTAAATTCAAAAATATTTAAATTATAAAAAGTAATATTACAAACTGTTGAAAATGCAAAAAAAGTATAATTTCGCTTTACTGGAAAAAATAATATAGTTAAAAAAATCAACATAATAATCAAAAAAACAGCTATAATCTTTAAACGCATAAAATCACTCCAATTAATCTTATAACTTGCGAATAGCTAGATAGTGAATCAAAATGTTTTGTAAACATTTTTTAGCGAAATGGATTTAAAGCTATCCACCCTCTCTCAGTTTCTTAATTTTTAATTAATTCTCTAATTCCAAATTCAAAATTCAACATTGATCTTCACCACTTCACCACTTCACCACTTCACCACTTCACCACTTCGCCACTTCACCACTTCACCACTTCACTACTTCACCACTTCACCACTTCGCCACTTCACCACTTCACCACTTCACCACTTCACCACTTCACCACTTCACCACTTCACCACTTCACTACTTCACCACTTCGCCACTTCGCCACTTCACCACTTCACCACTTCACCACTTCACCACTTCACCACTTCACCACTTCGCCACTTCGCCACTTCACCACTTCACCACTTCACCACTTCACCACTTCACCACTTCACCACTTCGCCACTTCGCCACTTCACCACTTCACCGATTCTCAAGAACTTTTTTTATAAAATTTTATAACACTTTCACTATATATTTTTTCAAGAATTGGAGAAAAATCACTTATTATATTTTCTTTTTCATAATGTCTAATCACAAAAATTCCATTTTTTTTCAACCAACCACTATTCATTACAAGTTCAATCGTTTTACTACAAAGATCTAAATAAAACGGAGGATCAGCAAAAATCAAATTAAAACTTTCTTTTTCAAATGTTAAACCTTTAAATATATCTTTTTGTACAACTGTTATCTGATTTAAAACATCAAGTGCTTCTCCAGTTTTTTTGATTTTTTCAACCATTTTTCTAGATTTTTCAACAAAAACAGAACTCTTAGCTCCTCTTGATATAGCTTCCCAAGAAAACAATCCAAATCCAGCATACAATTCAAGGACATCAACATCTTCAACATCTCTTAAAATATTAAAAAGAGCTTCCTGAATATTATTACAAAGAGGTCTTGTCTTAACACCATCAATTGAATTAATTTTCCTATTTTTAAATTTTCCCGAAATAATTCTCATAAACCCTCACTTATAATCCCAAATTTATCAAAGTATACTATAATCTTTCAAATGTTTCTCATAAACATAATCTAATAATTTCTTATCAATATTTTCAATTTTTTCAATCTTAATAAGAGCATTTACTTCTTTTTTAACCTGTTCAATAAGTTCTCTATCCTCAGCAGGATCAACAAATCTAAACAATCCAAACCCATGTTGTCTGCTTCCTAGAAGTTCTCCAGAACCTCTTAATAAAAGATCAGCTTCTGCAAGATAAAATCCATCATCAGAATTTTCAAGAATTCTTAATCTTTTCATTGTAGTTTTTGATATTTCATTAGAATGAACAAGAACACAATAAGAAGGTTTATTACCTCGACCAACTCTTCCTCTTAACTGATGAAGTTGAGCAATTCCAAATCTATCAGCATGATTTATAACAATTACAGTTGCATCTGAAATATCAACTCCAACCTCAATTACCGTAGTACTAACAAGTATATTGACTTTTCCTTCTTTCAAATCTTCCATTACTTTATTTTTTTCTTTTTCTTTCATCCTTCCATGAAGAAGTCCAACAGAATAATTTTTAAAAACATTTGTACTTAAATCCTCATAAGTTGCAATAGCTGATTTGAGTTCAAGTTTATCAGATTCATCAACAAGCGGAGTTATTATAAAACATTTTTCTCCATAATCAACGCGCTTTTTTATAAACTCATATATTTTAAAAAGACTTTCTTCGCTTCTAACAAAAGTTTTTATTTTAATTCTTTCGGCTGGTTTTTCCTTAATTACAGAATAATCCATATCTCCATAAACAGTTAAAGAAAGTGTTCTTGGTATAGGAGTTGCACTCATTACAATAACATTTGGGCAATTTGATAATTTAATAAGTTCCATTCTCTGCTTAACACCAAATCTATGCTGTTCATCAATAATAGTAATAGCTGTACTGCTATATTTTATATTTTTTTGAAATAATGCATGAGTACCAATTACAATTGCAGGTTTTTCATCATCAAGAAGTAATAAATCATCTTTTTTACCTTTATAATTTCCACCTCTTATAAAAATAATTCTAGGGTTTATTTTTTCAAGCAATTTTGTAATACTATTAAAATGTTGTTTTGCTAAAACTTCAGTCGGAGCCATTATAATTGATTTATAACCTGACAAATAAGCTTTTAAAAGAAAATAAACAACAACAACTGTTTTTCCAGCTCCAACATCTCCTTGAAGAAGAATGTTAATATTAAAGCCTAAATTTAATTTTTTTTCTATTTCTATTATTGATTTTTTTTGATCATTTGTTAATTTAAAAGGTAATAAAACTTCAAATTTTATTAAATCAAAATCATTAATCCATTTAATATTATTTTTTTGAGATTTCTTTTCTTTCATAAGCGAGAATGCTAAATGTAATGTAAATATTTCTCTAAATTTAAGATCTTTTAAACTTTTAAGACAATTTTCAAAATTATCAGGAAAATGTATATTAAAAATACTTTTTTTATAATTTTCAACTAAATATTTTTTTAAAATAAATTCAGGAATAATTTCTTCGAAATTAAAAGTATTTAATTCATTCAACACATTTTTTATTACTTTTCTAAAATAATTCAAACTTAATCCAGCAGTCAGCAGATAAACAGGAAGTATTTTTTCTTTTAATTCATTTTCTTTATAAAAATCTGGGGAATTTAGTGTTAAAGAATTAAATTCATTTTTAAATTTTCCAAAAAAATAATATTTCTTTCCAATATCAAATTTATTTTTGAGATAATCCTGATTAAAAAACACAATATCACAATATGAAGTATTATCTATTGCTCTAAGTTTAATTATTTTATAGTTTTTTGAATTTACAACTCTTTTATCAAGAATTTTAAGAAAATACAATTTATTTTGATTATCATCATAATCGCAAACATTTGTTACAACAGAAAGATCATCATATCTAAAAGGTCTATATTCAATAATATCTTTTATTGTATATATATCTAATTTATTAAAAAGTTGGCCCTTTATAGGACCAACTCCTTTTATAAATCTAATTTCTTTTTTTAAAAAATCATTTAATATCATTCTGATATTAAATTAACAGAATAAAAATTATTTTCCAAGTCTATACTTTAACTCATTTACAACATTATCAAAATCTTTAGTATTTGATTTAACATTGTCTGTTGTAACATTTTCTTCTTCATCTTCAACAACATAAGCAGACATAAAAATAACCATTTCATTTTCTTCATCTTTTTGTGATCTTTTTCTAAAGAATCTACCAATGCCAGGCAATCTTGAAATCAAAGGAACATTTCGATTTTCTACAGAATTTCTTCTTGAAATAAGACCACCCATAACAATTGTCTCGCCATCCATAAGTCTTACAATAGTATCTGTAGTTCTAACACTTGTTATAGCAAGTCCTTCAGCAGTTTCACCAGTTATACCAGAATCATTTACAGAAATATCTATTGTTATTTCATTCTTATCGTTAACACTAGGAAGAACTATCATAACAAGACCAACTTCAACTTCTTTAAAATCATCTATAATCTCAATTTTAGGAACATCTACTATACCGCCATTTTCTGACTCTCTTCTTTCACTAGTCTCAAAAGTTCTTTTAGTTTTAAGAAGATAATTTTTTGTTATTTGTATTTTTGCAGAATGCCCATCTATAGCTCTAATTGTAGGACTTGCAAGAATTTTACCTTTTCTCTTTTCTTCAATAAAATTAAGTGTTGATTCAAGTTTTATATCAGAAATGTTTTTAAGCGAAGCAACATTAAGAGAATCAGGATTACCATCAAATTTTGTATCTATTCCAAAAGTATCTGTATAATTACTGTCAAGATCCATTACTTTCATAGCAATAAGAACTTGTTTTCTTTTAATATCAATAGTATTAAGAAATCTTTCTATTTTTTCTAGATTTTCTCTTGTTTCAAATGCATAAACTGCTTTAACTTTTCGTCTTGTACTAACCATATCTTTTACTTCTATTTTATATGAACCAGTTCTAACATCCATAGAATCCAAAGTCTTTTCAGATAGATTATCCTTTTTTTCAGTCTTTATATCCATAGTAATATCAGATTTACCAGCATCATTAACAACATGACTAACATAAGATTCAAGAAGCTGTTCTTTTGAAGATGCTCCAACATCTGTAACATCACTTTGATTAAGCTGAGATAAAGCATCTTTATATCTTTGGATTTTGTCAATTTCCTCTATAAATTCAGTTTCATTATTTATAATTTTTTGCTCTGTGTCAAGATCAAACACAACTATATTATCAAAATCAAGCTCTTCTCTGAATTTTTTAATACTTTTCATAGAATATATAGCTTCTTCTGGAGTTACATAATGTAATTTGAATATTTTTGGAAATTTCTGCTGATAACTATTTTCTTTAGCTTTCAAAAAATCTGCAATAAAATAAGTTGTTTCATTATATTTTTGAGCAACAAGATTATTAGTTTTTAAAATTAGGTCAAAAAATTCTTCAAGACTTATTTCATCATTATCTATGAAAAAAGAAACTCTCTTAGTTCTATCTATATCAGGATGTAATATAATATTTATATTCATAAAAGAAGAAACAGCATTCAAAACTTCTTCAAGAGTCATATTATTAAATGTAAGTTTTGAAAGAATATTTTTTTCAATTCGTTTTTTTGAAATTTTAACAACTTTGTTTTCAATTACATATTGAAGACCTGTATCTTTCATTATCATATCCAAAGCTTCTCTAAGACTTTTTTTCTGAATATCAATAGTAACTAATCTTGAAACATTATCTTCAATCTGAAATTTAAAACCAGTTCCATAAAGAATAGAAGCTATTGTTTCTTGAACAGTTTTGTTTTCAACAGCAAAATCTATAACATCTTCACCTGAAATATCATTTGCCATATAATAATCAACTCTATCAATAAGCTGATTTACAGTAGAAATAAAACTATATCCAGGATGATTTTTTTTAACATATTCAAAATGTTTTCCAGCTTTTTTATAATCTTTTATCTCAAAAAGAGATTTTCCAAGATAATATTCAGAATCCGCTGAAGGACCATACTGTTCTGTAAACCTTTCTAATATCTCAATTGCTTTATTATAATTACCTTCTGAATAAAATTCTAATGCTTCCTTTAATCTAGAATCATAAGCTTTGATTTCAAACACTTTTTCTTGAGCAATATTTAAAGCTTTTTCTATATCTGAATTGTTTTTATCAAGCACATAAACATCTTTAAGATAATTAAATGCTTTTTCCCATTCTTTATTTCGCATAGCTTCAGTTGCTTTTGTATAAAGAGTTCCAGCTTTCATCTTATCAATTTTTGATAAGTATTCTCCTTGAACTTTTTCATCACTTATAGCATCCCTTGTTTTTGATATAATTATTTTTAAAGAAGAAGCTACTTTTTCAATTTTATAAGGAACAGGATCAGTCAAAGTTATAACAGCACGAAAAGATGTTTCTTCATTATCAATATATTTAGTCTGATAAAGCATAACAGAACCTTTATATACACTTTCTGTTGTCTCACCTTTTCTATATCTTACATTAGGAAGATCAAGCTGAATTACATTACCAGTCTGTACAGGAAAGTAATTAAATGAACTTTCAGAAAAAGACATCTGAAAATCAATAGTATGTGGCGTTTCCAATATCTTAATAGATTTAAGCTCTATGGAAGCCTCAATATTTATCAAGAAAATTAAAAAAGAAATAATAATAATAAAGATTTTTTTTGAATTCATATAGTTCTCCTGTTTCAATACCGGTTTATTTAATGTCTACTCCATCTTCACAGCTTGTGACATTTTAAATATCGGCAAAAACATCGAAAGAACTAAGGTTCCGATTACAACTCCAAGAAATAACATAAAAATCGGTTCAATCATACCGGTAACCGCATCAACAAGAGAATCAACTTCTTCCTCATAAAATTCTGAAATATTTGTAAGCATATCCTCAAGAATACCTGATTGATCACCTATATTAATCATTTCAACAACCATTGTTGGCATAACAGGTGCTTTTCTAAATGCATCTGTTATATTTATACCACCTTCTACATCTTCTTTAACCTGACTCATCTGTTCATTTATTACAATATTATCAATAGTATTAACTGTGATATTCATAGCTTTAGTAATAGGAAGACCTGCTTTTAAAAGAATACCTAGATTACTTGTAAATGATGCTACTGCATATTTTATAACAAGTGGACCAATAAGAGGTATTTTCATAGTTAAAACATCAATAGTTCTTCTAAACTTAAAACTTTTTTTATAAATATATTTATAAGAAGTTATAACTCCAAAAATACCACCTATTATATATAATATATTATTTTGAACAAATCTTGATAAACCAAGTACAAATAAAGTTATACCAGGTAAAGTAGAACCAAATGACGCAAACATTTCTTCAAATTTAGGAACAATAACAAATAATAGAAAAATAGTAATAAAAAATGCTATTACAATAATAACAATCGGATAAATAGTAGCTTTTTTAACTTTTTTTCTCAAAGCAGAGTTTTTTTCATAAAAACTTGTAAGTCTCATTACCATTTCAAAAAGAAGACCAGATTCTTCACCAACATGAAGAAGATTTATATAAATACTAGGAAATATATCATCATGCTTTCCAAAAGCTTCAGCAAGTGGAAGTCCACCTTCTACATCTGATTTTACTTTTGCAAGTTTTTTTTTAAATCTAAGATTTTCCACCTGATTATGCAAAATATCTATACATTTAAGAATAGGTATTCCAGCTCTTAGAACTACTCCAAGATATTTTGTAAAAAGAAAAATATCTTTTTCTTTAATTTTTTTAGTTGTAAGCCATTCTTTTAGTGTAAGATTAGGTCTTGTCTTTAAAGATTTTATCATTACACCTTGAGTTTCAAGAATTCTTCTTGCATTAGCAATATCAGATGCTTCTATAGAACCAGCAACTGCATTTCCTGAATTATTTATTCCTGAATAATTAAATTCTGGCATTTAAAAAACTCCCTTTAAGCTACAATCCTTTATCAATAGGAATATTTCTGGTAAAATTAGGTTCTCTATCACTTGAAATAACTATTTCACTTTCCTTTATAGCTATTATAATATATTTTTCAGAATCTGACAAAATAATCTCATCTCCTTCCTGTAATTGAAGAAATGTTGACATATCACCAATAATAGAATTATCTGAGTAGGATTCTGTTCTTCTAAGATAAGCAATTTTTTTATCACCAATCTCAACAAAACCTTTATATATTATTGTAACATTTGGTCCTTTTTCTGAATTTAATGATAAACTTCCTGAATCATCAGGTTTATTTTCACTTCTTAAAAAAGATTCTATCTTATCTATTTCAACATTTGTTTTATTAGCAAATATCTCTGCTTTAAGATAATTTCTAGAATTATATGCTTTTCTTGATATATCCATATATTCTTTGGCAATTCTTAAAGATTCATTAACAGTAGGACTTACTTGATTTTTTTTATCTACATTAGATATATTGTTTTCAGCCATAAATAGAGCATTTTTAGCTTTTTTTTGCATATCATTACTTAATTTGAAATCACTAAAATAATTTCTAATATCTTTATAAATAAATTCTTCAGCTTCGTAGTCAGAATAGATTTCTTGAACTATATCTTTATACTTATCAAATTTTTCTCTTGAACCAGAATCTGTTCGGCTTGCTACACCAACACCAGGTCTTGGTGTATTGGCCACTGGTCTTGTATTCTGTTGTTGTTGTTGTGCAGGAGGTCGATTATTCACAATCGGAGCTTGTACTTGCCCTTGAGCATAAGGGTCATTATCATCCCCATTTTTTTTAAATACATAATTATATAAAATCATAACTATAGCAAGTGGCAATATAATCATTAAAGGTATTTTATATTTTTTTAAATCTTCCATAAATTCTATTCCTTTTCTGTAATAAAGAAAGTCTTTATCTCAATATTCATTTTCAAAGTTGAATCTTTATAGGAATTTAAATATAAAAACTCTTCTGAAAGAGTATTTCTCAAAAGATTTTCATCAACTTTTTTTACTTCAATCTCAACAGGTTGATTCTGAGCAGTATTTCTAGCTCCTGTAGCATTATTAGCTGCCGGAACTTTTTGTTTTTCTATTTTTATTATCTTGCTGTTTATATCTGAAAAATATATTTCTGGTGAAATTACTTTTTCTATTACATCAATTTGTGGTTTTTCATTAAAAGCTTTAATATCTCTAGTGAATCTATAAAAATTAACACCATCAGGATATGGAACTTTTAATACAACATTCCAAATCATACCACTTTTAGGATCTTCAATCTTCAAAGGATTTTCTAGAAAAAATAAAAATTTTTTAATTCTAAAATAATCGCCTGATATTTCAAGAAGAAAACTTACAGAAGAAAAATCAACGCTGAAATACTCAATTTTTTTTTCAACAAGATAACCAATTCTAAGATTTAACTCTTCAAGTTTTTTTATTATCTGATCCATTATATCAGGTTTAATATATGCATGAGGAAGATAATTCTTAGCTTCATTTAATTTTGTAAGAATTTCTTTATATTCTACTTCTTCTTTACCTCTTTTATCAATAGCTTTTTCAATTTCAATATCTAGTCTTTGTAAATCATTTTTTAACTGAGCAATATCGGTTTCAAGCCTAATTTTTTGGTTTTCTCTCTCGCTTTTTGCCTGATTAATCTCATTTATCTTTTTACTAAATCCATTCACTATAAGACCTGTTGTTATAAACATAACAACAATAAAAAATAGTCCTAAAGCATAAAATATAGTCTTCTCCATAAGAGAGGACGAACGGGTTCTCATAATTTTTTCCTTTTAAATAGATTTTCATTTATTTCAAATTCTATTGTAAATCTCACAGATAAACTTTCAGAATCTTCTTGAGCTTTTCCAACTATAATATTTGAAAAATACTCATTAAGTTCAAGATTTTTTATAAATTCAATAGGTTTAAACATATCAGACGCTTCACAAGAAAGATAAATCTTCCTATTAATATTTTTTATAATATCCATTTCTTTTTCATGACTTATATTACTTTTTCTTTTAATATCCTCAATATGGTCTTTTATCCTTATTTCTTTCATTAAACTTGTCTCAATAAAGAAATTTTTTAACCACACTCTTTCAGGAATTACTTCTTCAAGTTTTTGAAAAAATAAACCCCAATAAAAATCTCTTTCAATTTTATTAAAGCTAGTAATTCTTTCATTAAGCTCTTCTTTTGTAGCTTCTGGAAATATATTTTTTCTCAAATCAGTTTCTTTTCTTGCTTTTTGAGTTTGTAAAGATTTCATCTGTTCTTCTTTAACTCTAAGAGGTTCAAGACTTTGAGTCTGCATACTTGAAAATCTCCATTTTTGTATAATATAAACAGAGAAAATCATTACAATCATAACTATAAGTGTTAAACCAGCAAAAAAAATAGCCTTATAATCTCTTGGTTCACACTGATAGTGTTTTGGAAAAACATTAAGATTTATTCTCATAATTAGTCTCTAATCAAGCCTCCAATAACTGGAATCAATAAATTTTTTTCATCTGACGAAAGTTCATTACCATTATGCTTAACAGTAACAAGTTCACTTCCTAAAGTAACTGGAATATTAAGATGTTTTTGTAAAAGTACATTTATATTTCGAAAATTTGCAGTTCCACCATAAAGTATTATTTTATGTATTTTAAATTCTCTAAATTTTGCAAGATAAGAGTCAAATGAATTATAAATACCTTTTACAATTTCACCAAATACATTTTTAACAACATTATAATTTTCAAGCTTATTTTGTTCATCTGAATATTCTCTTAAAAAAAATCTTTCATTATGCTTAAAATTTTCAGCATCTTCATATGTCATGCCTAAACCATCACATATAGCTGATGTAAAATCTTTTCCGCCAAAAGGTATAAGTCTAAAAGATTTAAGCATTCCATTATTAAAAATCATAACTGTTGTAGAATCGTTACCAAGGTATATAAGTGAAATATTTTTTTTGTTATTATCAGATGAAACAAGAAAATTATGAAACATATTCATAGAATTAAAACATGATACATCAAGAAAATGTGGCCACATAGATATTTCGTGGAATATTTCACCAATTTCCATAACATTATCTTTAAGAATTGCTTCGCTTATTATAGTGAAATTATCTTTTTTTTCTTCAAGTACCTGCCAATGAAAATCCCAGTTTGCAATATCTGACGGAAATAATGCACCAAGTTTTTCTGAAATAGAAGCATTAAGATTTTCTCCAGGATTAAGTTTTATATTCAACCAGTTTATAATAGCATTTCCATCTGAAAGCATAATACCGCATTTTTGATTTTTAATTTTATTTTTAATTGTATGATCATAAAGAAGATCTTTAAATGAATTTTTATCAACAACCAAAGAATCATTGAAATTAACATTTATCATATCTCTTGGTATATTAAATATATCAAATTTAGATAATTCGATTTTTGTTCCTACTCTGCTTTCAAGTTCAACTATTTTAATAGCCGATGACCCAATATCATAGGATACAAATTTATTACCAAGTCCCAAAAGTTCTTTGATTCCCAAATTAAACCACCTTTAAAAGTCAGCCGCCAGACTTTTTACTTCTTCAAGCGAAGTACTTCCGCCTATTGCTTTTATCATACCAGCATCAACAAGAAGATCAGTTCCTTGTTCTACAGCTTTTTTTTGAATATCAAACGGAGTTTTTTCAGTTACTATAAGCTCTTTTATAGCAGGAGTTAAATCAAGTATTTCATAAACAGCTCTTCTGCCTTTATAACCAGTTCCATTACATTTATCACATCCAACCGGCCTAAAAAACTTCTGATTAGGATAATCGGATTTTTTCTTTCCCATAGCTTCAAACTCTTCCTCAGAAGGGTCATATTCTTCTTTACATTCAGTACACAGTTGTTTTACAAGTCTCTGAGCAATTACCATTACAAATGCCGAACAAAGCAAGTATTTGTCAACACCAAGCGTTTTCATCCTATTAATAACATCAATAGAGTTATTAGCATGAACTGTTGAAAACACAAGATGCCCTGTTAACGCAGCATTTACCGCAATTTCAGCTGTTGTTTCATCTCGAATTTCCCCAATCATTACAACATCTGGATCTTGTCTTAGTATTGATCTTAATCCTGAAGCAAATGTAAGCGATCTATCAGGTTCATTTTTATTAATAAAAACCTGAGTTTGATGTATTCCTTCAAGCTGATATTCCACAGGATCTTCCACAGTAATAATTTTTACATCTCTTGTGTTAATCCTTGAAAGTGCAGCATAAAGAGTTGTTGTTTTACCAGAACCCGTAGGTCCACTATTTAGAATAAGTCCAAAAGGTTTTTGAATATTTTTTTTAAAAATTTTAAGCTGAAAATCAGTAAATCCCAATGTTTCCAAATCAAGCGACACAGAATCTTTAGAAAGTATTCTTATTACAACATTTTCTCCCCAAATACATGGAAGTACAGATACTCGAAAATCTATCTTTGACTTTCCAATTTTAAGAGAAAACGCTCCATCCTGTGGAATTCTTTTTTCAGCTATATTAAGATTAGATATAATTTTTATTCTTGAAACAATTGCTGATGCTGCTTTTTTATTAATAGCAGGCTGATCATAAAGATCACCATCCATTCTATATCTTATAACAACTTTTTTTTCATGCACTTCTAAATGAATATCAGAAGCTTTCTTTTTTATTGCATCAAGAATTATTTTATTGACAAGTGCTATTATAGGTTTCTGATCAGCTGCCTTGAGAAGATCTGGATCTTTAGCATCATCTTCTCCAATAGTTTCAACTTTCATATCAAGACCAGCATCAGAAAGCATTTCATCCATATTAACATCGTCAAGTGTTTTTTCTTTTTCTTCTGCAAAATAATAATCATTTATTACTTGAGTGATTTTTTCTTTTGAAGCGACAGCAAATTCAACTTTAATTCCAAGAACAGTCTGAAGAGCATCAAGCATTGTTACATTGGTAGGATCAAAAATAAGAATCATTATTCTTCCCGCATCAATATCAAGCGGTATAAAATAATACATTTTAATAAGATTTTCAGGAACTCTCGCTAAAACTGCTTCTTCAAGCTTTACTCTATCTGGAGAATAGTATTCACTATCAAACTGAATAGCTAAACCTTGTGCAAGTTGTTCTTCTGTAAGATAACCCTTTTGAATTAGAATTTCACCAATAAGATCTGAAGTTTCAATCTGAATTTTAAGACTGTCAGATAATTGTTCTTCTGTTATAAAGTCGTTTTCTATAAGAATCTGACCTATTTTCTTTTTATATATAAATTCTGACGACATTACCCTCTCCTGTCTTTAGAAAAATAATAATAGTTATTATTTTATCGGAATTGCTGTTATTTATATTAAAACAGGTGACTGGTATTATTTAATTTCAACTTTTTCTGAAGACACCAATGTTGAAATAGCATGCTTAAAAATAAGCTGCTGTTTTTCATTATCTTCCATGAGAACTGTAAAAGAATCATAAGCTTTTATATAGCCTCTTAATTTTATACCATTTGTGAGAAATATCATTATTTCTGATCTTTTTTTTATTATGTTATCAAGAAATAAATCCTGTAAATTAATTTTATTAGACATTGTTACCCTCCAGAAATTTTTCTGTTTCTTTTTTAATATGATAATTATTTATATCATAACTTTCAAGAAAAATCATTTTTTTAAATTTATTTTTAAAAAAAGTTCTCTGTCTTTTAGCAAATTGCCTTGTATGAAGAGATATATTAAAAACAAGTTCTTCTATATTATTATTTGACTCAATAAAGTCAATAGTTTCTTTATAACCAATTGCAGTTTTTGATTGTCTTGAAAAACCTTTTTCTCTTAAAACAAATTCAACTTCATCAATAAGACCATTTTTAATCATATTTAAAACTCTTTTTTTTATATTTTTTTCATTTAATTCTTTTTCAGGTTCAATATAAAAAAATAAAATATCAAATTTTAATTTTTTGTTAAAATTTTCAAATTGTTCTTTACCACCAGTTTCATATATCTCAATACTTCTTATAATTCTTTTAGTATCATTTATATGAAGCGTAATAGCTCTTTCAGGCCATTTTCTTTGTAAAATAGAAAACAAATATTCTCTACCTTTTTCTTTTAAAATATTTTCGTATTTTTTTCTAATATCACAATCATTTTTTATTTTTGGTAATCCACATAATAACGATTCTACATAAAACCCAGTTCCTCCGGTTAGAACTGGTATTTTGTTTTTTTTCCATATATTATCAAGACAAATTTCAGCTTTTTGAGTATATTCTTTTACATCAAACTCTTTACAAGGCTCAACAATATCAATCATACTATGCTCTATAATTGCTCTTTCTGATAAAGAAGGTTTGGCAGAACCAATATCAAGATATTTATATATTTGAACTGAATCGCTAGAAACTACTTCACCATTAAATTGCTGACATATATCAAGAGACATACTAGTTTTTCCTGAAGCCGTCTGTCCGCCAATTACAATTATCTTATTTTTAAAATCCATTAAAAACCTTGTGGAATATTAAAATCATAAACTGCATTATCGTCAAAATTACTTTGAGGAGATTCAATTTGAATTTCTTTTTCTTTATTATAAACAGTCAGAACATTTCTAGCTTCTTCCAACCATTTTGGTCTTTCTTTAGAATCTTTAAATTTATTTACAAGTATTTTATATTTATTAAGTGAATCAACATAATAACCTGCTTTATTATAAGTTTGAGCAAGAGTTAAAAGTATATTAGAATCCTCAGAATCAACTTGGAAAGATTTTTCAAGATAAGGAAGAGCTTTCTCATTTTCATTTCTATTACTATAATATTTACCTAATTCAAAATTTAAAATCGAATCTAATGGAAAAAACTGCAATCCAATCTCTGAATACTTTTTAACACCTTCAATATTTGAAGAATTTTTTAAAACATTTACAATAAGCCTATATATTTTAAGATTATCACCTTCTTTTTCTATTGCTTGTCCCAAACGCTCTTCAGCTTCAGCATTCTTTCCTGCATAAAAACTATACATTGCAGATAATGCAATAACTTCTGGATTTTTATCATCAATTTTATAAGCATTTTGAAAATATATTGCTCCATTCTCATAATCACCAGTCAAAAGAAGCATAGTAGCAAGACCTGAATAACCATAAGCATTTTTGGGAAAAGTATTTATCATTTCTCTATATACTTCTATAGCTTTAGAATAATAAGATCTTGTAACATATAAATCTGACAGGCTTTTATAAATATTAATAAGTCTTTTATCTACTTCAATTGCTTTTTTATAATATTTTTCAGCACTAGCAACATTGTTTTCTGATTCATAAATACTTGCAAGTTGAACATAACCTAATACACTATTAGGCTGTTTTTTAACAGTTTCAAGAAAATAAGCTTTAGCTTTAGCTTTATCATTTTCTCTCATATAAACAAGTCCAAGCCAATACAAAACCTGATTATTATTTTGATCATAAGTTAAAACATTGTTAAAATAAGTCTTAGCAATATCATATTTACCTTCATCAACACAAAGAACTCCAAGATAAAAATTAGCATCTTCATTAAGATCATCATATTTTAAAACTTCTTCAAATTTTTTCTTAGCATCTGAATTTCTGCCAAGACTTTTTAAATCAATAGCTTTTTCTAAAATATCACCTATTTTCTGTTTTTCAGCATCACTAAAATATTTAAAAGGTCTTAATTTTTTCTTTGGAATAATATTTTCAATAGCTTCAATATTATCTGTTTTTATTGAAGGATTTTTTATAATTTCTTCTTTTTCCTCTTTTTTATTTTTACTTTCTTGAATTTTTTTTAAAATTTCTTCCTTAAGCTCAAGCAATTTAGCATTATTAGGTTCAAGTTCTAAACCTTTTTCAGCCTGCTCCAAAGATTTTTCAAATTGAGAATTGGAATTATAAAAATTTATAAGATTTATAAGAAGATCTATATTTCCGGCAGAAAACGCAGAAATAGAAAAACAAAATATAAATATAAAAATGATTTTTTTCATTTTCTTTCCTCCATAATTTCAAGCATACTACTTAATAATGTATTTGAAAAAATAAAACCTTTTTGAGAAAAACTAATTTTATCAAAATCTTTTTTAAAACAATCTTTATACCTATTATATAATATATTCATGATATCAGGCAAATTAGGATTAATTTTTTTAAGTTCTAAAAAACTCATACCCTCACAAAGTCTCATACGCATTATAATTTTATCAGGATATTCCTCTGTATTTTCAACATCTTCAATTGTTTCTTCAAAATCTTTCATCATATAATCATTTAATTTTGGAAAACAAACTATATTATTCTCAAATTTTATAGAAGCATTAGACCCAACACCTAAATAATCATGATATTTCCAATAATGCAAATTATGTTTACATTCATAATTAGTTTTACAAAAATTTGAAATTTCATATTGTTTGAAATTATTTTTTTTAATAAGATTTATCATTTTTTTATAATTTTCAACTTGAATATCATCATCACATATTTTTTCTTTAAATTTCTCGCTAAAACTTTCTGAATACTTGAGCATATAAAGAGAAATATGTTTGATTTTAGGTAAAATTCCTTGTAAATTTAATTTTTCAATTATTTTTTCGCTATTAAATCCATCATAGCCACAAACCATATCAATACTTACATTTTCAAATATAGACAAAGCATATTTTAATATTTCAACACTCTTTTCATTGAAATTTCGTCCAAGATAAGTATTATCTTTTTTAAAAGGACTCTGAAGACCAAAAGAAATCCTGTTAAAAAAATTACCTTTATATAGTTTATCAATAAAATTATAATCTATAACATTAGGATTTATCTCAACTGTACTTTCTAAAAATTCACAATTAAAATTTTTTTGAACTCTTTTTACTAAAGCACCAAGCTCTTCAGCGGAATATATAGAAGGTGTTCCTCCACCTATAAACAAAGTATTTGGTTTGTAATCATTAGAAAACCTGCAACCCATATAATCAATGTGTTTTAGCAATCTATCTAAATAATTTTTTTTTAATTCTAAAGAAAAATCTGATATAGAATAAAAGTCACAGTAAGAACACTTACTGTGACAAAAAGGTATATGTATATAAAAACCAATTTTTTTCTTCAATTTTTTAAAGAATTTATTGGAGCTGGTACTCTACCACCTCTTTTAATAATTTCAGCACATGAATATTTTCCAACTGCCATTATAGGAGCATCTCCTAAAAGACCACCATAACATACTTTTTCTCCAACACCTTTTCCAATTACAGGAATAAGTCTTGCAGCAGTAGTTTTGGTATTAATAACACCAATTGCCATTTCATCAGCAATTATACCTGCAATAGTTTCAACAGAAGTATCACCAGGTATTGCTATCATATCAAGACCTACAGAACAAACACATGTCATACATTGAAGTCTTTCTAAAGATAAAGCTCCACATTCTACAGCTTTTATCATTCCTTCGTCTTCACTTACAGGAATAAATGCTCCTGAAAGACCACCAACTCTCTGTGTTGCCATAACTCCACCTTTTTTAACAGCATCATTTAAAATAGCTAGAGCAAATGTCGTACCATCTGTACCACACATTTCAAGACCCATAAGTTCAAGTATATTTGCAACAGAATCACCTATAGCTGGTGTAGGAGCAAGAGAAATATCAACTATACCAAAAGGAACACCCATAAGTTCAGAAACTTCCTGACCAACAAGCTGACCCATTCTAGTTATTTTAAAAGCAGTTTTCTTAATTAATTCCGCAAGATCTCCAATGTTTAATCCTTTTCCATTTTTTTCTAATACATGTCTTACAACACCAGGTCCGCTAATACCAACATTAAGAACAACTTCTGGTTCAGATATACCATGAAAAGCTCCTGCAATAAAAGGATTATCTTCTACAGCATTGGCAAAAACAACAAGTTTTGCACATCCTATACTTCCACGATCTGCTGTAAGTTCAGCAGTTTTTTTTATTTGCTTAGCCATTTTATATATCATATCAAGATTTATTCCTGCTTTAGTCGAAGCAACATTGACAGAAGAACAAACTCTTTGAGTAATATTTAAAGCTTCTGGTATAGCCTCTATAAGAGCAAGATCGCCTACAGTAGCACCTTTTTGTACAAGAGCTGAAAATCCACCAATATAGTTTATTCCTACAGTTTCGGCAGCTTTATCCATAGCTATAGCAAGTTTTATCATTCCATCCTTGTCAAAACCATCTCCTATAACTGCAATTGGAGTTACAGAAGCTCTTTTATTAACAATCGGAAGTCCATATTTTGCTTCTATAATGTTTGCACATGAAATAAGTTTTTCTGCTCTAAAACAAATTTTATCATATATTTTTTTTGCAGTTGCATCTGCATCAACACCACGACAATCTCTAAGACTAATTCCTAGAGTAGTTGTCCTAACATCAAAATTCTCAACACTTACCATACTTATTGTTTGTAAAATCTCTTCAGCTGTAAGAAACATTTTATTCCCCCTTTAAATCCTGTGCATCATTCTAAATACATTTTCATGCTGTATAAAGATTTTTACACCTATTTCCTCACCTTTACCTTCGATTTTTTCCTTAAATGCAGCAAAATCCATATTAAGATCAGTTATATCTACAATAAGTATCATTGCAAAAAGATCATCTATAATTGTCTGATTCATATCCTGAATAGAACAATTGTATTTAGCTAAAACTGAAGTAACATTTGCCACAACTCCAGATTTATTGACACCAAGAACTGTTATAACTATTTTTTCTTTTTTCATATATACTCCTCCCTAATCATCAACTCTAAGTACCTCAAGAAAAGCATTTCTTGGGATTTCTACCGAACCAATAGATTTCATTCTCTTTTTACCGTCTTTTTGTTTTTCAAGCAATTTTCTCTTTCTTGTTATATCACCACCATAACATTTTGCAAGAACATCTTTTCTCATCGCAGAAACAGTTTCTCTGGCAATTATTTTTCCTCCTATACAAGCTTGTATAGGAACTTTAAACATTTGTTTTGGTATAATGTCTCTTAATTTATAAACAATTAATCTTCCAACCTCATATGCTTTATCAACATGTACAATCATAGAAAGAGCATCAACAGATTCACCATTTATTTTTATATCAAGCTTTGTAACATCGGTTTCTCTATAACCAATAAGTTCATAATCCATAGAAGCATAGCCACGAGTTGATGATTTTAACTTATCATAAAAATCAACAACAATTTCAGCAAGAGGAAATTCATAAGTCAATTCAACTCTGTTATGACTAAGATATTTCATATTTTTCATAACGCCTCTTTTCTTTTCTGAAATATTCATCACAGCACCAACATATTCGGAAGGAGTAAAAAGTTCTGCTTTTATATATGGTTCCTCTACCATATTATATTGAGATGGATCTGGCATATTCATAGGATTTTCTATATATTTTATTTTGTTTTTAATTGTTGTAAGCCTATATTTAACACTTGGTGCTGTTGCAATTATCTCAAGGTCAAATTCTTGTTCAAGTCTTTCTCTAACAACTTCAGAATGTAATAACCCTAAAAACCCACATCTAAAACCCATTCCAAGAGCTATAGAACTCTCAGGTTCATATTTAAGAGAAGAATCGTTAAGAGTAAGTTTTTCTAAAGCATCTTTAAGATTAACATAATTAACAGTTTCAATAGGATAAAGACCTGAAAAAACCATAGGTTTAACTTCTTTATAACCAGGTAATGCTTTTTCAGCTGAATTATCTTTTAATGTAAGAGTATCTCCAACATGTATATCTTGAATAGATTTTATGCCTGCTGTTATATAACCAACTTCACCAGCTTTTAAAGATTCTCTTTTTACCATACCTGGCGAAAAACATCCAACCTCAGTTACTTCAAAAATTGTATCTTTTATTAAAGTTTTTATAAGGTCACCGGTTTTTACCTCTCCATCCATTATTCTTACAAATACAATAACTCCTCTATATTCATCATATACAGAGTCAAATATAAGAGCTTTTAAAGGTTGTTTATAATCTCCTTGTGGTGGAGGTAAAAATTCAATTATTCTATCCATTAAAATATCAATATTCAATCCTGATTTAGCACTCACACAAACAGCATCCTGAGCACTTATACCTATTTGTTCTTCAATTTCATCTTTAATTTCATCAGGTCTTGCATGAGGAAGATCTATTTTATTAAGAACTGGAAGAACTTCAAGATTGTTTTCAATAGCAAGATATACATTAGCCAATGTCTGAGCTTCAACTCCTTGAGAAGCATCAACAACAAGTAATGCACCTTCACAAGCTGCAAGAGATCGTGATACTTCATAAGAAAAATCAACATGCCCTGGAGTATCAATAAGATTCAACTGATATCCTTTATAATCCAAAGTTACAGCTCTAAGTTTGACAGTTATACCTCTTTCTCTCTCAACATCAAGATTATCAAGAAACTGCTCTTTCATATTTCTTCTTTCAACACTACCTGAAATCTCAAGTATTCTATCTGCTAGTGTAGATTTTCCATGATCTATGTGAGCAATTATAGAAAAATTTCTAATTTTTTTTAAATCATACATTAATTTAATCTCCCATCTTCAGTTTTTCATACTTTTTCTTTTTAGAATTTGAATTATCTCCTCACTTTCTTCTATGTTAAACAATTTTAATAAAAAATAATAAACTAAAACTGATGAACCTATATTAAAGAATAAATTAAAATCTTTCAATAAATATAGATAACCTGTATACAAAATTGAAATTATAATAATTTTTAAAATAAATAATACATTGATTTTTCTATATATTTTACCTAAAAAAATTATAAGTATTAAAAAATTTATCACAGAAGAAATAACAGTTGCAAGAGAAAGTCCACTTGCTCCCATTGTTTTAATAAGAATATAATTTAATATAGTATTGACAATCAAAGTTATAAATCCAGCTAAAACAGGTATATAGACTTTTTTTAAAGTGTAAAACACTGGGGTTAATATTTTTAATGCTGAAAAAAACCATAAACCAGAAGCATAATAAAAAAGAAGTTTTGAAACATTTAAAACATCATAAGTAGTAAATTTACCTCTATGAAATACAAGTGAAATAAATTCTTGAGAATATACCATTATACCCAATGTAATCGGTATGAGTAATAGACTATTGTATTTTAAAGTTTTAAGCAAAGATTCAGAAACTATTTTTTCACCTCTGTTTTTTGCAATATAAGGCGTAAGAACATTAGCCATTGCAACACCAAATATAGCAAGAGGAAACTGTACAATTCTATTTGAATACCATAACCATGAATATCCACCATCAGGAAGGTATGAAGCAAAAAAACTATCTATAATAATATTAAGCTGACTAATCGCCATAGCAAATGTACCTGGTATAAAATAAAAAAACATTTTTTTAAGATTTTCATTTTTTAAAATTGGAAAATATTCAAATCCTGATTTCAAAGAAAAATAAAACAACATAAGAAATTGTACAAAACCTGCAATAATAACTGATATTCCAAGATATTTTCCCATAAGAATATAATCTTCTCTATAAAAAAAAATAACACATAAAATAAGAGAAATATTTAAAAATGAAGAACTAACAGCAGGTACAAAAAAACTGCCTTTCATATTTAAAAATCCAGAAAATATAGAACCTAAAGATATAAATATTATAAAAGGGAAAACCCATTTTAGTATAATAGATGCATATAGCAATTTTTCATCTGAAAAACCTTTAAGCATAATACTAACAATATCATTGGAAAAAAAAAGCACTAAAATATATAATGTAAAGGTAATAATAAGAATCCAGTTAAAAAAAGCAGAACTCAACTTCAAAGACTCTACTTCATTTTTTTCTTTTTCTAGTTCTGAATAAACATTAATATAAGCAAAAGATAAAGTACCTTCAGCAAGAAGCCGTCTTAAAAGATTTGGAATTCTAAAACATGCAAAAAACAAATCTGAAAAAAATGAAGCACCAAATACATAAGAAAAAACAATTTCTCTTACAAAACCTAAAATTCTAGAAAAAAAAGTACCAAGTGAAAATAAAAATGTCTTTTTAAGAAATCTTTTCATCCGTGTGATTATACAACAAAAAAATAACATAGTCGATTAAATGATATTAAAAACTCGGGAAAAACCGGGAATCGGAGTTAGAGATGCGAGAAAAGATTAAAAAAATATGTCTGACAGCAATTACAAGAACTTGTTAGAAGTTTTTCAATTAATGGCTTTAATATTTTAAATAATTATACAATTCAAAACAATTGATATCTTGGTAACAGTTGAAAATTTACATAGTATAAAATTTCTCCTTACATAGGTCGGCCTGACCATGCTGTTTGGTTTTAAAGTTAAGTTTGAAAAAAAGAAAACATGACTTTTTCAACAGCCTCTAAAATACCGAATTATTATTTTTTTGCGATAGTTTAATGAAAAAAATCAAAAGCGAGATCCCGGCTCAAAATCATACCGGGATGACAAAAATTCAGAATTATACCGGGATGACAGCTTCAGTGTTCTTTCTTTTAACTATTTAACTAATTTTTTTTTTACATTTATGTTATAATAATAAATATGAAAAAAGCCTTTACTTTAATAGAACTTCTCATTGTAATAACTTTGATTGCAATATTAGCAACAATTCTTATACCTTATGTTTCAAAATCAGTAGAAGAAAGTCGTATGGTAAGGCTAACAACAGATATGACACTTATTAAAAATTATATTTCTGAATATTATAAAATTCAGTTAAAAGATGTACAAGATCTTAATGTAATGTCAACATTAGAAAAATCTGTATTTCCTCTCGAGTATTCATCAAAATCAACAATAAACTATACACCACTTCCAAATACTACTTTTCTTTCATATTTATCTAAAGAAAGAAATATTTACCTTCCAACCGACCCATGGGGAACTCCTTATTCAATAAATATTATAAGTGGAACACTTCCTGATCCTTTTACAATAGATTTTTCAAAAAATCCTTCAAATATAAAATTGTTAAAATTTAGCTCTCTTTCAAGAGAAAAATTTGCATCTTTTGATAATTCAAAATTTGAACAATTATCTCTTGCAAATCCTGGAGATCTTACTATAGATTTCAAATATAAACTCTATTATGCAGAAAAATTTGTACCATTACCAGAAGATTTGATTTTTAAAGTTAGAGATCTTTATATAAGTGCTGAAAGTGGAATTATGGATTATGGTGGAGACATTGCAAAAAAAAGATTTGCTACAATTAATTTAGCTAATACAGGCATACAAAAAAACACATTAGGAATTCCTGCAAAGGATTATATGAAAAGCAAATATAACAGTCTATATACAGAAAACACTAATATATTAAATGATGTTGAAAGATATAATCTTTATCTTGGAATAGTTTTTCAAGAAACATCCACAAGAAAAGTTATATTAGATGTTGAAAGTCTTAAAATTGAAATGAGATTAAATTCCAGATCTAAAAATTCCGCCGGTCTTATTCAACCGCCTGTAATGAAAAATTTTTATTTCTTCCCATTTACTGGAGATATTGAAATATCTATTTTATCAGCTGGTCCTGATCGTAGTTTTAAAAAAATTAAAGATAATATAACAAGAAGTGAAAAACTTAGAGTTTCTCCTTAGCTTCATCTATTGTATTAACTATATCAAACATTTTATCAAGGCTTGTTATTTCAAAAAGTGTCTTTACTTCAATTGATGGATTTAAAATTATTAATCTTCTTCCAATACTTTTCATGCTTTTTAAAAAATTTATAAAAATCCCTAATCCAGATGAATTTACATAATTCAACTCTGAAACATCTAATATTGTATCTTTGGAATTTGCTATAATGCTCTCAAAAGTAAGATTTACATCTTCTTCTGTATCATAAATAAGTTTTCCATTCAATTTAATAAATACAAGGTTTTCATTTATATTATTTTTGATTATTTCAAGCATTTTTATCACCTTTGTTTCTGTATTTTCTCATTGTTATCTCATTTCCTTTTTCATTAAAAGATACATCATCCATAAAGTTTTTTATAAGCAAAAGTCCTCTTCCAGATTCTTCATCAACCACAACTTCTGGCAAATTATTATAATCAAATCCATTACCCTCATCCTTGACATTTACAGTAAGTACTTCATTGCTAACTGTATAAGAAAAAGTAACTTTTTTCATAGCATCATTTTTATTTCCATGTTCTATAGCATTTTTTAAAGCTTCATCTATTGCTACTGTAATTCCAAAGCCAAAAAAAACTCCAAAATCAATATCATTTCCCAAAAGTTTTTGATTCACACTATTAACTTTTTTCATAGCATTCCCAATATCTTCAACTATTTTAAAAAGAATCGTAATATAAGGTTTCTGTGCCGGAAAGATAAAACTATTTACACTTTCAAACTTTATCATTATTCCTCTTTACCATATTATTATTTTGATATTCTTATCACTGAATTTTTTACCTTTTTGAGGTTTTAAAACAAGTATAAGTATTACTACAACAATGAGAATTATTAGTAAAACAATAATTAATCTTATTTTTTTCTTATTCTCTAATTTTAACCTTTTTTCTTCTAATTTATCAAGCATTTTTCTTGATTCAATTTCTTTTGAATCTATTGCAAGTATTTGTCTAGCAATTTCTTCTATTTTCACATCATCTACCGCTGTTTTTAACTTAACAATAAGATTATCAATAACAATTTTTTTTGCAACAATATCTAAAGGATCTATTTCATATATTTTATTATAATATGTATTTGCCATTTCAATATCGTTAATTCTTGTATAATATCTTGCAAGTGTTCTGTATTTAAATATATCGGTTGAGTTAAAAACTTGTATTCTGTGGTTTTCTGCATCAACTATTAAAATTCTAGCCTCTTTATCAATAAATATTCCTTCAGGCTTATTAAAATGACCAAGACCACTACCTTTTTCACCAAAATATCCTTTACATACTCCATCAGTATTAAATATCTGTATTCTATCATTGTTATAATCAGATATATAAATATTATTTAAACTATCAACCGCTATATATCTTGGATTATCAAATTCTCCAGGTTTATTACCTTTAGAACCAAATTTTCTAACTAATTTACCTTCTGTATTAAATTTCCAAATAACATTATAAGAAGACATAACAGCATAAACATTTCCGTCATAATCAACAGCTACAGATCTTGGAGGATATCTTTTATTATTATCAGGATCTTTACAATCAATTTCAGACAAAACTTTAAGATCTTGATCTAATATCTGTATTCTATAATTATCATAATCTGCAACAAATAATCTTTCTTTTACAACATCATACCATATACCTCTTGGTGCTCTAAATTCTCCAGATTCTTTACCTTTTTTACCAGCTGCAATAAGAAGATTCCCATTTTCATCGTATTTTATTATTCTATGATTACCATAATCTGCTACATATACATTATTGCTATTATCTAAAGCAATACCAATAGGTAAATTTAATTTAGGAGCTTGACTATTTCCAAATTCAAGAATAAAATCTCCAGATTCAGAAAATTTCTGAACTCTTGAGTTTTTCCAGTCAGTAACAAAAATATTACCATAACTATCTCTTGTAACACTTACAGGATAATCAAATTCACCGGTAGATTTTCCTTTTTTACCAATAGATTTATCAAAATAATACTCCATTTCTGCCGCTCCTGATATTAGTACAACAGCAATCAGAATCAGAATAAAGATACTTTTTTTCATGTTGTTTCCCCCCTCTTAATTAGTTCCTATCATTTCAATCCTGTCAACTTTTTTGTAAGTATCACGAGCGAGAAATTCTTTTTTTTCCCGCCCATCCTTATACTTAAAAAGCCTATAAGATTCAATTATTGAACCTTCAATTCCAGGATTTACTATTTCTTTATTTCCCTTATTCAACTTATCGGAATATATTGTCTTTGTGGAAAATTTTATAAAGTGAGGTTTACCTGTAACCAATTCAACATCAAAATCATTTTTTGTATGTGCATAAATAAAACAATATAATCTGTTTTCTATAAATTCAATATCAATCATTATATTATCATTTCTATTGTTTTTTATTATAATATCCTTATAAGGATAAGCTACCGCAGAATCAAGTCCTCTTTTTGTGTATGCCCATTGAGGATCATAAATAGAATGCGGATACCTTCTTACAATTTCAATACCTGAAAGCAAAGCACTATTATACAAAGTTGAAGTAACCTGACATATTCCACCTGCAATACCATCAACTATATTACCATTTACAACAACTCCTGCATCTTTATAACCTTTTTTATAAGTTCTTTCTCCAACAAAATCATTAAAAGAGAATTTTTGTCCAGATTTTATTATAATATTATCAATAGCATTTGAAGCAACTTTTAGATTTTCAACTCTAGCTTTATTTGAAAAATCAAATTCAGTATAAAATTCAGATATAATAACATCTGGTATTTTTATTTCTAAATTTTCTAATTTAGCATTTTCATAAAATTCAACAGGAATTTTTATTGTAAATTCTTTTTTTTCTAAACTATTTATAATTTTTCTAGCAAATTCTTCTTTTAAAACTCTTATTCCTTTTTGACCTTTTTTATATCTATAAAATTCTTTTTCTTTAATAACAATATCTGAAACATATTCTTTACTAATCTTATCTGAAATATTATTAATATTAGAATTAAAAAGTTCTTTATTATATGTAATTATGTATGGAATGTTGGTATATATACCAAAAACAGATTTTACAGCTACAATTTTAAAAGAAATACTATTCATTATCTTTTGAATATTAAATCTATAATCAAGAAAACTAAGATTTTTAACTTCAAATACATTATTTGTTTCTTCTGATTCTAAGGTAAGCATTGTTTTTTCTAAAGATAAATTATAAATCTCAATAGAACTTCTAATTGAATCTATAGAATAAAATACTTGTTTTTGTTCTAAAAAAACCATTTTATATGGTGTTAAATAATAAAATATTCCAAATATTAAAATTAAAATTATTAATATGAATTTTTTCATTAATATATCTCAGCTTTCGGTTCTCTATGCATAAGTTCATTAACAGCTTCTAAAGGATTAAAACTTTCATAAATTATTCTATAAACCATTTCAGTTATTGGAACTTCAATATTTAATTTTTTACTCTTTTCATAAACTGCTTTGCAAGCTAAAACACCTTCTATAGCTTTTTTTTGTGTATTAAATAAAATCTTCGGGTCTTTATTGGAATTAACAATTTCATTTCCAAAAGAATAATTTCTACTTAAAGGCGAATTTGCTGTAGCAATAAGATCACCAACTCCTGTTAAACCTGAAAAAGTATAAGGTTTTGCACCTAACTCAATACCAAATCTAGTCATTTCCATAATACCACGCGTTAAATAAGCAGCTTTTGTATTTACTCCAAAACCAAGAGCATCTGATATACCTGCACCTATTGCAATAATATTTTTAAATGCACCACCAATCTGCACACCAATAACATCATCGCTTACATAAATTCTAAAATAATCTCTAAAGAAAACACTTTGCATTTTTTCTCTAAATTCTTTATTTTCAGAAGCAATTACTGCTGATGCAGGCTTTTTATTGGCTATTTCTGTAGCAAGATTAGGTCCAGACAATACTGAAATAGTAGATTCTACAAATTTTTCCTGCATTATATCAGATAAAAGCCTTCCGGTTGAAAGCTCAAAACCTTTAGTCAATATTAAAAAATCACTTTTTTTTACATATTTTTTTAATTCATTCATAGTTGCAATAAAAAAAGATGATGGAACTGCAACAACTATAAGATCTTGACTAGAAGATATTGAAAGATCATTTACTGCTTTTAAATTTTTATTTAAACTTTTACCTTTCATATAAAAAATATTTTCATTATGTTCATTTATATGATTACTAAGTTCTTTTTCATAACACCATAACTTAACATTGTTTTCAGATTTTTCTGAAAGTAAATTCGCTATAGTAGTTCCCCATGCTCCAGCACCTATTACCAAAATATTCATTTTCATCTCCTAAAACTATTTTCTTCTTTTCTAATCATTCTAATAATATTTGATTTATGTTTAAAAACTACAAATAAAGAGGCTAAAATACTAAAAACAAGCAAATGTTGTGTTTTTTCAAAATAAAGTATAAAAAACGGCAATGACATCGAAGCTATTATCGTTGATAAAGCAACAATTTTTGAAAAATAAAAAATAATACCCCATAATATAAATACACTTATGCCTGAATATAAAGAAAGTGCAAAGATTATTCCTATACCAGAAGCTGCACCTTTCCCACCTTTGAATTTTAAAAAAACTGAATATATATGACCTATAAGAATAAATGCTATAGAAATATAAAAAAATACAATAGGATAAGGCATATTATAATTTTTTAAAAATTTTTCTGAAAATACAACTCCAAAATATCCTTTAAAAAAATCAAGTAAAAATACTAATACACCAAATTTTATACCAAGTAACCTAGTAACATTAGTAGCACCAGAATTACCTGAACCTACCTTTCTTATATCACCTTTACCAAAAAATCTAAAAATTATATATGCAAACGGAATTGCTCCAATAAAATAACTTAAAACAATATTAATAAAAAAAAAACTCATTTTTCAGGCTCCCTATATATCATCTTAATAGGAGTACCAGAAAAATCTATATTTTCTCTCAATACATTCTCAATAAATCTTTTCCTTGAAAAATGTAGTTTTTTAGAAGAAAATACAAGAAAGCCTGGAGGAGCTGTCTTAACCTGTTTAATAAATTTAATTTCTGGAAATTTTATTTTTAATTCAGGAAGAATATTATCATTAAGAATTCTATCTGGTATTTGTCTATAATATATATCAAATACTTTTTCTATAGATTCCTGAATTTTATGGACTCTTAAACCAGTTTTTGCTGAAATAGAAACAATAGGTGCATAATCAATAAAATAAAGTTTTTCTTTTACAATCTGCTGAAGCTGTTTTAACCTAGCATCTTTATTTGTAACTTCATCCCATTTATTAAAAATTATTATAACTGCTTTACCAGCTTCTTTTATAAGTCCTGCAATTTTTGTTTCTTGAAATGATATTTCATCTTCTGAATCTATAACAAAAAGACATAAATCAGCTTTTTCAATAGCTTTTACAGTTCTATATACACTATGCTTTTCAACTTTTTCATAAATACTTCGTTTTCTCCTCAATCCCGCAGTATCAATAAAAGTATATGTACTTTCTCCAAGCACAATCTCTTCTTCTATAAAATCTCTTGTAGTCCCAGCTATTGGAGTGACCATAGTTCTCTGTGAACCAGCAAGTGAATTAAACAAAGTAGATTTACCCACATTAGGTTTTCCAACAATAATTATTCTTCTATTTTCTTCAATATTTATGTTTTTTGTATTTTCAAGATTTTCAACAATAATATCAAGAAGATCTCCACTATTTTTACCATGTATAGCAGAAACTGAAATAACATTATCAAAACCAAGTGCATAAAATTCATTTTCATTATCAGTATCAATATTATCATTTTTATTAACTACAACAACTACCTTATTATTGTATTTTCTCAAATAAATTCCCAATTCATGATCAAATGGTGTTATACCAGATTTATAATCAACAATAAAAAGCACAAGAGAAACTTCATCAAGAATAGATGTATTCAATTCTATTATACTTTTTGAAAAATAATCTTTTGCATAAAAATCCATACCACCACTATCAATAAGTACAAATTTATTACCACACCATTCAACAACAGATTTATTAAGATCTCTTGTAACACCTGGTTCTTCCTCAACAATAGCTTTATTATGTCCAGTCAATTTATTAAACAATGTCGATTTACCAACATTTGTTCTTCCATACAATAGCACTTTTTCCATGTTTCTCTCCTGTAAAACTAAGGCTGTCTTTTAAGGAATTTAGCTAAACTGCTTCCTTTAGAACCTATTACCTTTATTCTCTCATCTGTTTTTTCAAATTTTTTCCTTTTAATACCATCTAAAGTAAGATTATCATTGTTAAAAATAATATCAGGAATTATAATAGGTATATTTTTTTCTAATCCCTTTATTGTCCGCAATATATCTTCAGCTGTGAGAAGACCTGTAACCGTAACCGTCTCACCAAAAAATCTGTTTTTTACAACAATTATATTAATATTTAAACAATATTTTTGTATAATTTCACTTAATATCTTCTCAGAAGACTGAGAACATATTATATATGCATTTTTGTTAATATCAATATTATTTTTTTTAAAAGATCTTTTAAATGAATCCAAAAACTTTCTTGATAATCCTATACCATTTTCTATTTGAGGAAAATTATCGTAATAATATTGTGGCGGAATTGGTTTTCCTGCTTTAAGAAAAAATTCGTCAGCCATATAAACCCAATTAACACCATAATCCTTTTGAGCTATTTTCTGAAATTTTCTAACTCTTTCAAAAGTATCTTCTGCAAGTTCTTTTTCAACAAGTTTTATATCAACAAGACCTTTACGATGACAAGTAGCACCGAAAGGTACAATACCCACGCTATCAATATAAGGAGTGTATTTATATAGTCTTTCGAGTGAATATGAAAGTTCTTCTCTATCATTCCAGCCAGGACATAATACAATCTGAGCATGAATAGATATTTCATTTTTTACAAGAAAACTTATTTTTTCTTCAATATCTTTCGCAAATTTATTAGAAAGCATTTTTTCTCTAAGTTTTCCATTCATAGTATGAACAGATACATAAAGAGGAGACATATTCATTTTAGCAATATAATTAAGATCTTCTTGATTGGTTGAAGTAAGAGTGACAAAATTACCATATATATAAGAATACCTAAAATCTTCGTCTTTTAAATAAAGAGATTCTCTAAGTCCTTTAGGCAATTGGTCTATAAAGCAGAATATACATTTGTTTCTGCATGTTTTTATTTTATCAAGGTCTAGGTAATTTTTCATGAATTCTGGAGGCGACACCCGGACTTGAACCGGGGAATAGAGGATTTGCAGTCCTCTGCCTTACCAGCTTGGCTATGTCGCCTGATATAAGTGGTGCCAGGAGACGGAATCGAACCGCCGACACAAGGATTTTCAGTCCTCTGCTCTACCTACTGAGCTATCCTGGCACTTTATTAGTTTAATTTAGAAAGGAAAATGGTAGGCGGAACAGGGCTCGAACCTGTGACCCTCGGCTTGTAAGGCCGATGCTCTCCCAGCTGAGCTACCCGCCCACCTTTCGTCTTTCGTGTTTATATTATATCATATTTTTTTTTTGTTTCAACCTTTTTTTTCGGTTTTTTTATGAGATATTACCGTTTAAAAAAGATTTTCACAGTTTTTCTCTTATTTTCTGAACTTTTCTTTTTTTCTTAAAAAAGCCGGAATATTGACATCATCTTCATTAGGTTCAGGTCTAACAGTTGCATTTTCTGAATTATTTATACTTTTTAATCTCAATTTACCCATTATTTCCTGCTTTTCTTTTTCTATTATCTCATCTGCACTAAAACCAGTAGCTATAACAGTAACCTTAACCATATCTTTAATATCTTCCTTGACCACAGCACCAAATATAATATTAGCATCTGGATCTGCAGAATTTGATATTATCTCAGCAGCTTTATTTACTTCATATAAAGTAAGATCTTCTCCACCTGTAATATTAATAAGAACACCTTTAGCGCCTTGAACTGTAGCTTCAAGAAGAGGACTCGATATAGCTTGTTCAGCAGCCATAACAGCTCTGTTTTCACCAGAACCTGTACCAATTCCCATTAAAGCTGAACCAGCTTCTGTCATTATTGCTTTTACGTCAGCAAAATCAAGATTTATTAGTCCAGGTTCTAAAATAAGATCTGATATACCTTGAACACCTTGTCTAAGAACATCGTCTGCAATCTTGAAAGCATCATTTATAGAAGTATGCTGATCTACTACTTGTAACAATCTATCATTAGGTATTGTTATAAGAGTATCAACATTTGCTTTTAAAACTTTTATTCCATTTTCTGCTTGTATCATTCGTTTTCTGCCTTCAAAAGAAAACGGTTTTGTAACAACACCAACAGTTAAAGCACCAAGATCTTTAGCAATCTCAGCAACTACCGGTGCAGCTCCAGTGCCAGTACCACCACCCATTCCAGCTGTGATAAATACCATATCAGCACCTTCTAAAGCTTCTCTAACTTTATCCTTATCTTCTAATGCAGCGTTTTTCCCGATTTCAGGATTAGCTCCAGCTCCAAGACCTTTGGTAAGTTTATCACCAATTTGAATCTTGATTTTTGCATTAGAGGACACAAGAGCCTGTGCATCTGTATTAAGAGCAAGGAATTCAACCCCAGTAAGACCACTCATGATCATTCTGTTGACTGCATTTCCTCCGCCACCACCAACACCGACTACTTTAATTTCAGCCACTTGTTCTATGGCATCGAATTCAAACATATGTGTTTCCCCCTCAACTAAAAATATGTATCAAAAAATTCTTTTATCTTATAAATCATGTTACTTAGAAACCTGTTATTAATTTTAACTGCATTAATATTGCTTTTTCTTGCATATCTTAGTATTCCTGTTGCAACGGTGTAAACAGGTGAGTTTATTTTATCAAAAAGCCCCTTCAAACTCAAAGGTCTTCCATTTCTTACCGGCATCTCAAATAAATGCTCAACATATACCGGTAACCCTTCAACCTGAGAACCACCACCCGTTAAAACAATACCTGCTTTTATATCTTCTACAAGACCTTCTTTTTCAAGATGCTCATATACAAATTTAAAAACTTCCTCAAATCTTGCAAAAAGTATTTCATTAATATATTTTTTTGTAACAATTTTAACACTTTCTCTTGAAGTGTTAAAAAGCTCTACTTTTTCATTATCATTCTCAAGATTATAAAGATTTCCATGTCTTATTTTTATTTTTTCAGCTTCTTCAAATGATGTTCTTAAGATTATAGCAAGATCACTTGTTATTGAAGCACTCCCCATACTTATAAAAGCAGATGATACTATACTTCCGTTTTTATAAACTGAAATAGTTGTATATCCACCACCAATATCAACTACCGCTGCACCAAGTTTTTTTTCATCTTCTGTAAGAACAGATTCTGCTGAAGCTAGTGGTTCATAAACAAAATCACTTATATCAAAACCTGCTGACTGTATGGAATTTTCAATATTTGTAATAATAGCTATAGATGAAGTTACAACATAAACATCAGCTTCAAGACTTGAACCTTTCATTCCTATAGGATCTTTTATACCAGTCATCTCATCAACTGAAAAATTTCTAGCTAAAATATGAACAATTTCATAACCTTCAGGAATTATAATGTTATTTTTTACATCTTCAAGCACTCTTGAAAGATCTTCTGATATAATTCCTTTATCACGACTACTTATAGAAACAGTACCTTTTGCAGAAAAACATCTTATATTATTTCCAAAAAGATTAACAAAAAGAGAATCAACTTGAACATCTGCCATTTTTTCTGCTTCTTCAATAGCAATTTGAATTTTATTTTTAAGGTCATCTATATTAGTTATCGCTCCATCACTGTTAATAGCATTTACTTTAACTTTACCAACGCCAATAACACTCAATTCTTCATCAATTATTTCACCAATAAGAGCTACAATCTTATTAGTTCCAATATCTATTCCGGCAACTATATTTCTGCGAGACAATCAGTGACCTCCTTCTTTATATTCCATATATATAAGATCATCATTTAAAGTACGAAGATCAAAATATTCTATATCGAATTTTTTTTCCTTTAATTCTAACAGTTTACTATACAATATTTCAAATTTTTTAGGAAAGGTTTTAATATTATCAACAAATATTTGCATTCCATCCAAAGTATAAATGACAATTTTTGAATGATTTGCAACATTTATTTCAGATATTTGAGACCAGAATTCAATCGGTATTATTCTAAACCATTTAAGTCCATATACAATTTTTTCAGAATTTAAAATTTTTCCTGTATAATACTTTAAATTATCTTCAATTCCCGTAAGAACAGGAAGATCATAATCAGTAATATAAGCTTCGTCATTTAAAACATAACCTTCATTATCAAGAACAAGCAATTTTTTACCAGTATTAAAAAACACAAATGGATCTCTTTCACGAATATTAATTGTAATTTTCGCATTATTAACTGTTATACCGGTAGTTTTTACAAAAGGATGAGTTTCTATAAGTTTTTTTGACTCTTCAATGTTGATTTTAATTATATTTTTTAATCTTGTAATCTTTGATAAAAATAATATTGTTTTTGTGTCAACAATATTATTCCCAATTATCTGAATTTCCCTAACATTTAAAAAGTCCATATCTTTGAGTATTACTTGAAACTCAAATGAAAATACAAATATAAGAAAGATAAATACAATTATCTTTGTTAAATAAACCGGACTTTTCTTGTAAATATTATATCTCATCTAATATTTCCTTTTAATTAACTTATACAAAAGCAAATCATTACATATATATTACTTCTTCTTCAAGTTTTATTTCTGTGTCATTATAAACTTTTTCTTTTGCTTTTTCTATGAGATATTTTATATCAGTAAATAAAGCATTTCCTTTATTTTCAATAAAATTAGCATGTTTTCTAGAAAAACACGCATCGCCTTTACATTTTCCTTGAATTTTAGAATTACTTAAAAGCTTCCATGCAGAAATATTTACAGGGTTTTTAAATACTGAACCAAAAGTGTGTTTTAATACTGGTTGTGTTTTTAATTTTCTTTTAAAATTATCATTTATCTTATTTTTTATATTTTGATTTTCAGCTTTTTCTAATTCTTTAAAAACAACATATAATACAATTTTATCTGAATTAAATACTGATTTTCTATATTTAAATAAATCACCGTTATTTTCGCATTCTTTTATTTGCCAGTTTTTTACATCAAAATATATTACTTTTTTTATATAATTACCTATTTCTTCTCCATAACTTCCAGCATTCATACAAACTATTCCGCCTGTATTTCCTGGAATCCCAGAAAGAAATTCAAGACCTGATAAATTATTATTTAATAAAAATCTTAATAATGTGGAACATTTCACTCCAGAATAAACTGTCAATATATTATCTTTTAAAAAAATACTATTTAATAGATTAAGATTTAAAAAAGAATAATCTTTATCCTCACATAATATATTACTGCCATTACCTATCACTTTTATATTTTTAGGTATATTTTTAATATCATCTAAATTTTCAGGACAAAAAAATAAAGCTTGTCCTCCTGTTTTAATTTTTGTATATTTTTTTAAAGAAATATTAACCTTTTTCATGACGAAATCTCGAAATGTTTAGTATAATCCCTGTATTTATAAACAATATAAGCAAAGATGAACCTCCATAACTTATAAATGGTAAAGGAAGTCCTTTTGTAGGAAATAAATTAAGAACAACTCCCATATTAATAAGAGCTTGAACAGTTATTGTAGTAATAATACCAAGACCCAAAATAAATCCAGAAATATCAGGTGCTTTTCTTATTATATACCATCCTCTTAAAAATAATGTTGCAAAAAGTACTAATATAACACTTGCTCCAATAAATCCAGTTTCCTCACATATAATAGCAAATATAAAATCAGTATAAGGTTCTGGAAGATAAAGAAATTTTTGTCTGCTTGCTCCAAGACCAAGTCCAGATAATCCTCCTGAACCAACTGCAATAAGAGAATTTATAATATGATAACCAAGATCATATCTATATGCCCACGGATCAATAAAGGCAAGAATTCTATTTCTTCTATAAGGTTTTATATATATTGCAGATATAAAACATATTATTCCGAAAAATAATAAAGAAAAAAGATAGCTATATTCAAGACCAATTATAAATAATATTACAAAAAATGAAAAAGCAAAAACAAATACAGTACCAAGATCTGGCTGAAGCAATATTACAACCGCAAGAGCAACAAATATAAAAAGAGGGTTAAAAATCTTTTTTTTAATATTTAAAATATTTTCAGTTTTTCCAAAAAAAAACGCTAGATACCACACAAATATAAATTTTACAAATTCTGAGGGCTGAATCTTAAAATATTTAAGTGATATCCACCTATTTGCACCTTTAACCCTCGCTTCATCAGGAAGAAACAGTATAAGAACAAGTAATATAAAGAAAAAAAACAAAAAATTTCTGGAATTTTTAACAAAAAAATGATAATCGATTGTTGACACAATAAACATAGCTACAATACCAATAATCGCCCAAACAGATTGTTTTTTTAAAAAAAAACCAGGATCAGAAAATTTTTCTCCTGCTTCTATATAGCTTGAAGAATAAACACTTACAAGACCTATAAGGAGTATAAGCATAACTATTATTATAAATATAATATCAATGCTTTTTTTCTTTTTCACTTAAAAATTCCTTTAATTGTGTCTTAAAAAAAGTTCCCCGTTCTTCAAAGTTTTTGAAATTATCAAACGATGGCATTCCAGGAGAAAAAAGTAATATTTCATTTTCTTGAGAATTATTTAAAACTTCTTCAAAAATATCTTTTAATTTATAGTCTTTATATCTTTTTAAATTCATAAAATCAATTTTATCATTAAAATCATTTATACCTCCAACAGTAAATACTGTCTTTATATTATCAGAACACAATAATTTTTGTATAAAAACACCTATATTCATACCTTTTTTTAAATTACCACATATAATAATATTAACCGGTTTTGAAAACGAGCTTAAAGCTGCAAAAGTAGATTCAAAAGTAGTACTTTTAGAATCATTATAAAATTTTACATTATTATATTCTCCACAATATTCAATTCTATGTTCAAGACCTTTGAATTCACTAAGGACTTTTCTTAT
The DNA here is from genome assembly GCA_023228995.1 of Candidatus Muiribacterium halophilum. Lineage (GTDB taxonomy): Bacteria > Muiribacteriota > Muiribacteriia > Muiribacteriales > Muiribacteriaceae > JALOAD01. The sequence goes on along the minus strand of JALOAD010000012.1, from coordinate 11,823 downwards.
TATTTCAATTGATATTCCCATTTTTATTGCTGCTTCAACTGCATAAGCTATATTTAAAAAATTATGTTTTCCTAAAAGATGAGTTTTTAAGTCTTTTATAACAATATCATTGTCAAAAAAAATATTATCTTTAAAATTAAAATCTTTACCTATTTTGTTACATTCTACTTTTGAATCAATTTTTTTAGCAGAAAAATCTGCTGAATTATATAATAAAAATCCATTATCCATATTTTGATAAATTTTTTCTTTAATTAAACGATAATTATCAATTGTTATATGTCTATCAAGATGATCAGGTGTTAAATTTATAAGAATTGAAATATAAGGCTTAAAAGTTTTTAATGATTCAAGCTGATAAGAACTTAATTCTATTACAAAAATATTTTTTTGATTATTTAATTGCCAAAAATCAATAAGTGGAATACCAAAATTACCACATAAATATACATTTTTATGTTTTTCTTTTATTATTTCATATATTAAAGAACAAACTGTACTTTTGCCATTTGTACCAGTAACTGCAATAAAAATAGATTTATTTAATATAGAATAAGCTTTTTCAATTTCACTTGAAATTTTTAAGTTTTTTATTCTACATTTTTCAATAAAAGGATTGTTTAAAGGTATTCCAGGACTTACAAAAACCTCGTCACATTCATGATATAAATCAAAATCATCTATATTCATAACAAAATCATCACTATTTTTTTTATCTACAATGTAATAATCAATATTATTATAATCAAAATATTTCTTTAAGGATTTTCCAGTTATTCCATATCCATATATTATCTTTTTCATATTATTTTATATTGTAACTCCAGACTATTTAAATAAAACACCGATTATAAAAAGCAGAAAACCGCATACTGCTAAAAATAAAGAAATTATCCACATTCTTATTACAACTTTCGTCTCATGTAAACCTGATAATTCAAAATGATGATGAATTGGTGCCATTCTAAAAACACGTTTTTTCCTCAATTTGTATGATAATACCTGAATTATTACAGATAATGCTTCTATTACAAATATTCCTCCAGTAACTATAAGAAGGATTTCAGTCTTTGTAAAAACTGCAAGAATACCAATAAGACCGCCTAAAGCAAGAGAACCAGTATCTCCCATAAAAATCTGAGCTGGATAAGAATTAAACCATAAAAACCCAATAAGAGAACCTATTAATGAGGCTGTCAAAACAGTTAACTCTCCAGCACCTGTTATATATGGAACGCCTAAATGGCTACTATAAATTACATTGCCAGAAATATAAGTAATTGCAGAATAAACCAACGCTACTACAATTAGTACACCACCTGCCAAACCATCAAGTCCATCAGTAAGATTCACAGCATTTGAAGAAGCAGTTATTGTAAGAATAAATATAATATAATATAAAATATCATTGCTTATCTTTATACCAAAACACGGTATTTGAACATATTCAAATCCGTTTATTGTATTATGCACAACAAATATTGCAAAAATAGAAACAAGAAACTGGAATAACATTTTATATTTTCCATTTAAACCATCACTATTTTTTTTATATATTTTTAATATATCATCTATAAATCCACATATTGCTAAAGTTAAAAAAACAAAGAGGGAAATCATTATAAGAGGATTCCATTTAGCAAAAAATAAAGTTACAAGACATACACTCAATACTATGGCAATACCTCCCATAGTAGCATTTCCTTGTTTTTCAAGATGAGCTTCAGGACCACATTCTCTTATCTGCTGACCAAGTTTTCTTGCAAGAACTTTTTTCTTCACCTGAGGAATAAGAACAATACAAAAAAGAAACGATATAAACAAAGCAATCATTGCTCTTATAGAAATTGAATTTAAAAAAGGAAATTCAAAAAAACGGGATAATATTATCTCAAACATCTATTCTCCAATAATATCTGCAATTTTTTCCATATTCATGCTTCTTGAGCCTTTAATGAAAATAGAATAATCTTTTCCATATTTTTTTACAAGTTCAGCACTTTGTTTAAAACTCGAAGAAAACAATATATCCTCAAGACTTCTTCCAGCTTTTATAGCACCTTCACCTATATTATGAGACATTTCACCATGGCATATAAGTTTACCATTTACTTTTTCTGCAAAAATCTTTCCAATATACTGATGCCAAAAAAGCGAATCTTCTCCAAGCTCTTTCATATCTCCAAGTACTAACAACCATTTATCTTCTATAATATTAAGTTGAGGCAATATTTTTTCAAGTGAATACGGATTTGAATTATAACAGTCAATATATACATTAAAATCTGCTATTCTCTTTTTTTCCATTCTCATTGAAATATTACTTCCAATGTCAGAATCTAAAACTCTATCAAGAGGAATACCAGTCTTTTTGACTACTGAAAGAGCAGCAATATAGTTTTCAACAAGAAATGGATATATATTTTTCTTTGTATTCAAATTTTCTCCATTACTTTTTATACTAATTTCACTTGTATTTCCATCAAATGAGTTTATATTGTACTCTATATCTGCATTTGTAATTCCAAAAGAAGTAGCTCCTTTAATTTTTGCCGCAAGTTCGCTAAGTTCTCTGCAATCTTTATTATATATTAGAAATTTTTTATTTTTCATACCACATACTATTTCAAGTTTCGCTGCTGCAATTTCTTTTACATCTTTAAAATTCGCTCCATGGACAAATCCTGTATTTACAATTACTGCAATCTCTGGTTTTATAGTTTCAGATATTTCTTTTAATTCACCTTTATGATTCATACCACATTCAGTTATAAAAAATCTATTATCTTCATTTGAATTAATAATACTGTAGCATATTCCAAGCATATTATTATAATTCCCACAAGTCTTTGCAGTTTTAAAATAACCTTTAAAAATATTGTATAATATTTCTTTTGTCGTTGTTTTACCTGATGAACCCGTTACAGCAATTATTTTTAATTTATTTTTTTCAATATAATATTTAGCAAGTTCTTTTAAAAATTCCATATTACTTTCTACATGTATTGTCATAACTTCTTCAGAATATTCTTCAAGCTTTTCTATATTTTCAGATACAATACCTTTTGCACCTTTTTTAATTGCATCACCTAAAAAATCATTTCCATCACAATTTGCACCGTTAAAAGCTATAAATAATTTTCCATCACAGCTTTTTCTTGTATCAAATTCTATTCCATTTACAGATTCTAAAATTAAACCATCTATTTTAATAATAGTTTTAAAACTCATTAATTCATCAAATAGTATTTTCATACTTTTCAATTACTCCTCTATCAGAAAAATAATTTTTAACACCATTGATTTCCTGATAATCTTCATGTCCTTTACCAGCAATAAGAACACAATCTTCTTTTTGCACTTTTTCAATAGCCTGTATTATAGCTTTTTCTCTATTATAAACAACAGAGTAATTCTCACCTAAAAAACCTTTTAAAATATCATTAACGATATCTATAGAAGATTCATATCTTGGATTATCATTAGTAATAAAAGAAAAATCAGCATTTTCAAAAGCTATTTTACCCATAATTTCTCTTTTTCCGCTATCTCTATTACCACCACAACCAAAAACAAGTATAACTTTATTATAGATTTTTCTCAACGATAATATAGCTCTTTGTAAAGCATCTGGTGTATGAGCATAATCAACATATATATTTTTATCTTTATATTTTACTTTTTCAAGCCTTCCAGGTATTGGCAAAATATTATGACAAGCTTTTTTAATTATATTTATATCTATACCCATTACAATTAATAAACTAATACATCCTGCCACATTCATCGCATTAAAATCTCCTGTCAAAAAATAATCAACACAATGAATTGTATTATTAAATTCAAATTTCATAGAAGATAAACCGTTTTTTTCTGAAACATTTAAAATTTTAACATCACAATATTGATTATAACCAAAAGAAATCACTTTAGTTTTATCCTTGAATTCAATATAAAGTCTTTTACCATACTCGCAATCAGTATTTACAGCAAAACCTGATTCTTTTTTTTTCTTTGATATATTTTCAAATAATTTTTTCTTACTTAAAAAATAATCTTCCATATTTTTATGAAAATCAAGATGATCTCTGGTAAGATTTGTATATATACCATAAGAAAATTCAATGTTTTCAGTTCTTTTTAGAGCTAAAGCCTGAGATGAAACTTCACATACAAAATATTTCATATTAGATTTAACACTTTCATTTATATATCTTAAAAACAATGGTCCATCTGGAAAAGTATTAATAGATTTATAAGTGTTTTTTCCTGTATAAACATTGATTGTACCTGCTCTACCACAATTAATACCAATATTTTCAAGCATATTCTGAACTATATAAGTCGAGGAAGTTTTTCCATTAGTTCCAGTTATTCCAATAATACCAATTTTTCCTTTTGGTATATCATATATTTTAGAAGCTATAAAATTCTGAATTTTTCTTAAATTTTCAACAACTATATAATCACAAGATATATTAGGGATTTTTTCTGTAATAATTAATTTTGCACCATTTTGTAATGCTTGTTTTATAAAATCATTTGCATTGAATTTACTGCCTGATAAAGCAAAAAAAACTGAATCCAACAAAACTTCTCTTGAATCAGTCATAATATCTAAAATCTGTTCATCAGGTTTTTCTATATAAAAACATAATGGTTTTAATAATTCACATATATTTTTTTTATTCAAGAGTAAACTCCAATCTAATTATAGAATTTTTATCAATTTCAGTGCCTGGAGCCGGAGTCTGAATTTTAACAATACCATTACCATTTATCTCATATTTTAATTTAAGTTTATTAAGTATTCTAAGAGCTTTTCTCATAGTAAAGCCTCTTAAATCAGGACTTATTAGCTTATCATCTTCATTTATTGAAGGATTTCCAAAATAAATATCAATTTCTCTATCTTTTTCTACAATACTTCCTTGTGCTGGTTCTTGAAAAACCACAAAATCTCCAGCTCCATAGCTTTTATATTTTATTCCAAGCATATTAACTCTATTAAAAAAAATATTTTTAGCAATACCTGTAAAATTAGGAACAATTACTTTTTCCGATTCAACTTTTTCTTGTTTATATGTATCTGGACTTATTTTCATATAATCCACAATATTCTGAGCAATATTTCTAAAAGCTGGAGCTGCAAGAGTACTACCATAATAACTACCTGATTGAGGATCATCTACCACTACATAAATCAGTATTTTTGGATTTTCTACCGGAAAAGTTCCTATAAATGAAGAAATATATTTATCATCATAATAACCTTTTGAATGAGCTTTTTTTGCAGTTCCAGTTTTACCACCAACAGAAAAATTAACCATTTTTACAGATTGTGCAGTACCATATTCTACAACTGCTGAAAGTATTTTTCTTATTTTATCACTTGTTTCTTCGGGAATTACTCTAATTCCATTTTCTTCATCAATTTTTCTTAAAATTTCACCGTTTTTTTCAATACAACTTACTAATCTAGGTGTCTTTATTAAACCACCATTTACCAAAGCTGCATAAGATCTTGCCATTTGAATTCCTGTAACAGCAATTCTGTAACCAAAACCAGTAGAAGCTATATCTCTTTTAGAATTCATTCTTTCTGGTTTTACAAGAACACCTTTTTCTTCATATAAAAACGGTACTCCAGTCTTTTCACCAAATCCAAATTCTCTTAACTTACTATATATATTTTCGTATTCCATAGACAAAGCCATATCAACCATAGCTACATTACAAGAATAAGCAAGAGCTTCTTCAAGAGAAATATCTCCATGAGCTTTTTCGCATCGAATTTCCGGTCCTTTATCTACTTTAATACTCCCATTACATTTAAATCTGCTTTGCAAATCAAATTTCCCATTAGCCAAAGCAATAGCAGCAATTAAAGTCTTAAAAGTTGAGCCTGGTTCATAAACATCTATAAATGCAAGATTTTTATAACTTGATGAAGGATATTTTGAAAATTCATCAGGTGAAAATGTTGGATAATTTGCAACTGCAAGGAGATCAAATGAATTAACATCCATGACAATTATATAACCTTTTTTTGCAGCATGTTCTAATATAACTTTCTCAAGCTCTTGTTCAGCCCAATACTGAATTACTTTATCTATTGTAAGTATTACATCTGAACCGTTATATTCATTGTATATTGTCTCAGGTTCTTGAGAAAAAACACTATAACCTCGATTATCAGTCATTATTTCAAGCATTGTCTTTTGAGAAGCAAGATCTTTATCAAAATAGTTTTCAAGTCCTTCAAGTCCTTTATTATCATAAAAATCAGTTTTTCCTTCGATTCCAACCATACCGATTATATTAGATGCAAGACTTCCTTCAGGATAAACTCTTTTATATTCTTTTTTAAAATTCACACCTGATAAATTCATATCTTTTATAATTCTATAAGTTTTAGGATCTATGCCTCTTTTAAACCATAAAAAAGAATTATTTCTAAACCTTTTAAAAAGACCTTCCATTCTTTCTCTATCAAAATCAACATGCAAAGATATTTTATCAAGAAATACAGATATATCTTTTATTTCTTTTGGAATTAAATACATTGAATAAGCAAGTACTGATGTGGAAAGTTCATTAAGATTTCTATCGAGTATAGAACCTCTTCTACCTATAACTTCAATATTTTTTTTGTAAACAGAATTTGCTTCATTAGTCCATATATTTTTCTGAAGGAATTGAACTTGATATAAACGGATTAGAACAATTAAAAACAAAAATATAAACAATACAAAAGCTGTAAAAATTCTCTTAAAGGAAATTATTTTTTTTTTTACTGCTCAACGGTTATTACCTCAACATATTCAATTTCTTTAGATTTTACCATATCAAGCTCTTCTTCTGCAATCTTTTTTATTCTATCAAATGATGAAAGTTGAGCAATTATAACATTAAGATCATTTATATTCTGAGCAATCTTTTTTTTCTCAATATTTAATTTGGAAATTTCAGTCCTATATTCACTTATATCAGAAAGCTGCCATAAATAAATAAGAGATAAAGAAAGAATAGCAAAAATGATACCAGAGATTTTTAAAAATAATAATCCTCTATTTTTTGATCTTAAACTATTATTTCTCTGTTCTTCAATAGAGTAAGTAGATTTATAATTAACAGAATAATTTAAATTCATATTTTTTCAGCAACCCTCATTTTTGCAGATCTTGAACGGATATTTTCTCTTATTTCATTATCATTACTAGTTATCGGTTTTTTAGATATTATTTTCAACTCGCTTTTATGGTTACAGGTACATTTAAAAAGTTCTGGAGGACAAATACAAGTTCTTGATTTTTCTCTAAAAAAATTTTTTACAATTCTATCTTCAAGTGAATGAAAAGATATACAGCATAATCTTCCACCGGGTTTGAGAGCTTTAAGAGCATTTTCAAGAAAAATTTCTATACTTTCTAATTCTTTATTTACATATATTCTCAAAGCTTGAAAAATCCTAGTTGCTGGATGTATTTTTTCTTTTTTAGGAATTACTTTTTGAACTAAATTAGCTAGTTGACCTGTTGTTTCAATTTTATCAATTGTTCTAACTTTTACAATTTCTCTAGCAACTCTTCCTGAATGTCTTTCCTCGCCATATACTTTAAATATTCTTTGAAGTTCATTAACATCAAGCTCATTTACATAATCAGCTGCTGTTTTACCTTTATTTCTATTCATTCTCATATCAAGCGGATAATCTTCTCTCCAAGAAAAACCTCTTTCTCCTGAATCAAGCTGCCATGATGAAACTCCAAAATCTGCTATAATACCATCAACCCCTTCTGGACTTGCCATTTTTACCATTTCATCTATTTTTGTAAAATTTTCATTAAATAGAAAAAGATTATTGTTTTCAATAAATTTTTCTAAAAGATACTCTATAGCTTCTATATCTTGATCAATCCCAATTACTTTGCCTGAATTATCAAGATTTTCAAGTATAAGAGAAGTGTGACCGCCAAAACCTATAGTTGCATCAACATAAACACCATTACTTTTTATATTAAGGTTTTCAATTACTTCTTTATATAATACTGGTATGTGAATTTTGTTTTTCATATTAATAAGTCAGATAACTTTTCTGCCTGTTTTTCAAAATTTTCAAAAGCACTATTACTATATTCATTCCATGCTTGTTTATTCCATATTTCAATAGTATTGAAATTACCATTTACAACTGCTTCTTTATCTATATTAGCATATTCTCTGAGATTTTGAGGAAGAACTATTCTGCCGAGTTTATCGCATGAAGATTCAATTGCTTTAGAATATATAAGTCTCAAAAAAGCTCTTGCATCAGCTCTTGTAGATGGAAGCGAAGAAATTTTAGCTGAATATTTATTCCATTCATCCATTGAATAAACAACAAGACATTTTTCAAAACCACAGGTAATAATAAACTTTTCTCCAAGTTCATCTCTAAAACGGGAAGGAATTATAATCCTACCCTTATTGTCAATATTATGTTGATATTCACCTAAATACATATAAAAAATCGGGTACATCGACTGAAAATCCGGGGATATGGCGGTCTCAAGGCGCGTATCAGGTCACCTTTATTATCGGAAAGTCAGCTATTTTCAGCTCTGTACCCTAAATCCCCACTTTTTACCATTTTGTTCCACTGACTTACCACTTGATTATTATAGCAAACTCTCTCATGTAAATTCAAATAAAAGAAAAGGTTTATTTTAATTTATTAAAAAAACCAGTAACAGACTAGGAAATTTAAACTTAGGGTATTCGGGTCAGATACAATCTAAACTATTAAAAAAATATTTATTATCAAAATTATTTATCCGGGTCCTTCCTCGAAAAAGTTTTCCAAATTGGAATTCAAATCGATTCAGCAATTTGGCATCCTTCTTTACTCAGTGCCCGTTCAATGTATATTGTTTCATAATATTTTCCTTACTAATATTCATTTTTTCAATAGTTTTGATTTATATAAAAAAAGCTATCGATTTTCACCGACAGCTTTTTTAGTATTTATTTTTTATTAAAAAATTTTATTTAATTGTATTTTTTACAACTTTAACTACGTTTGAAACACTAAATCCATAATTTTCAAATATAGTTTCAGATCGTGCACTTGCACCAAAAGTATCAATACATATATAAGCACCATCTTTACCTGCAAATTTACCCCAACCTGTGCTAACACCAGCTTCTAAAACAACAACCGGTATATTTTTAGGCAAAACTTTTTCTTTGTATTCTTCAAGCTGTTCTTCAAATAATTCAACACAAGGCATACTTACAACTCTTGCATTTATATTTTGTTTTTCAAGTTCTTCTGAGGAAGAAATTGCAAGTGAAACCTCAGAACCAGTAGCAAGTAAAATTATCTGTGGAGATTTTACATCTTTAATAACATATCCACCACGAAGACAATTATCATTTACTACATCAAGCACTGGTAAATTTTGTCTAGTAAGAGCCATACAAACAGGAGAATCTCCAGAAAAAGCCCAATGTGTATAATAAGCTGTTTCTTTAGCATCAGCAGGTCTTACAACATAAAGACCTGGAATAAGCCTTAAACTCATAAGCTGTTCAATTGGCTGATGAGTCGGACCATCTTCACCAACACCAATACTATCATGAGTAAATATATTAATAGAAGGAATTTCCATAAGAGCTGATAATCTTATTGACTGTCTCATATAATCAGAAAAGACAAGAAATGTTGAACCATAACCTCTGAATTTACCATCAAGATATAAAGTAATACCATTTACAATAGAACCCATAGCATGTTCTCTAATACCATAATGAATATTTCTTCCTTTTCTATTATAAGCAGAAAAAGAATCTGAACCTTTTATATCAGTTTTTGTAGATGGCGATAAATCAGCTGAACCACCAATAAAATTAGGAACTTTTAAAGCAATAGCATTTAAAGCAATACCAACTGCTTCTCTTGTAGCTATACTTTTTTTATCAAAAGTTATTTGTTCAACATCAAATTTTTCAATAAATGAATCATTTAAATAACTTTCAAGCAATTCAAATTTATCAGCATATTTTGTTTTATATTGTTCGAATTTTTCATTATATTTATTATATTCTTCTTTAAGATTAGCTTTTATAGTTTCAAAATGCTCTTTAACCTCTTTACTTATATAAAAATCTTTATCTTCAGGCAAATTAAGAGCTTTTTTTGTTAAAATAGCCTCTTCTTTACCAAGCGGAGAACCATGAACCTTAGAAGTACCCGCCATATTAGGACTACCAAAACCAATTACAGTTTTAATCATTATAAGACTTGGTCTATCACTTTTTTTAGCTTTTTTTATAACATTATCAATTTCATCAATATTATTTCCATCAATAACTCTTAAAACCTCAAATCCATAACTTAAAAATCTTTTTTCAACATCTTCAGAAAACGCCAAATCAGTATTTCCCTCAATTGTTATATTGTTATCATCATATAAAACAATAAGATTAGAAAGCTTTAAATGACCTGCAAGAGAAGCAGCTTCTGATGAAAGTCCTTCCATCATACAACCATCACCCAATAGAGAATAAGTATTATGATCAAACAATTTTATATCTTTAGTATCAAAAATAGAACTTAAATGTTCTCTAGCAATTTCCATACCAACTGCTGTTGCAAACCCCTGACCCAAAGGTCCAGTTGTAGTTTCAACTCCATCTGTAAATCTATATTCAGGATGACCTGGAGTATTACTATTCCATTGTCTAAAATCTTTTATATCATCAAGTGAAACTTTATATCCAAAAACATGAAGTAAAGTATAAAGTAAAGCTGAACCATGACCTGCTGAAAGGACAAATCTATCTCTACCAAGCCATTTTGAATTTTCACCATAATGTCTCATATTTTGAGCCATTAATGTATAAGCCATTGGAGCTGCTCCAAGTGGTAATCCAGGATGACCTGAATTTGCTTTATTTATTGCATCAACTGCTATACCTCTTATTGTATTGACCGCATTCATTTTTAAATCTACTGACATCTTTCCTCCCTATATTTTAACTTTAAAACTAATATATATACTAAACCGTCCCATAATAACATTTTCAACACAGAAATTAAAGTCACAAGAACAGTAAAAACACAAGAATCAATTAGAGATTAGTGTGGCTAAGCCATATTATTAACAACTATCAAACAAAATATTTGATAGTTTAATTAGAAAATCTTGTAAAGCAAATCTAAAAATCTGAATAAAACACTGCTTCTATACCGTTCTTATACGCTTCACATACCATTTTTATACGCTTCACATACCGTTTTTATACGCTTCACATACCGTTCTTATACGCTTCACATACCGTTCTTATACGCTTCACATACCGTTTTTATACGCTTCACATACCGTTTTTATACGCTTCACATACCGTTCTTATACGCTTCACATACCGTTTTTATACGCTTCACATACCGTTTTTATACGCTTCACATACCGTTTTTATACGCTTCACATACCGTTCTTATACGCTTCACATACCGTTTTTATACGCTTCACATACCGTTTTTATACGCTTCACATACCGTTTTTATACGCTTCACATACCGTTCTTATACGCTTCACATACCGTTTTTATACGCTTCACATACCGTTCTTATACGCTTCACATACCGTTCTTATACGCTTCACATACCGTTCTTATACGCTTCACATACCGTTCTTATACGCTTCACATACCGTTTTTATACGCTTCACATACCGTTTTTATACGCTTCACATACCGTTCTTATACTGCTTTTAATACAGATCCCGGCTCAGAATCATGCCGGGATGACAATTTTTAGAATCATGCCGGGATGACAAT
>JALOAD010000010.1 GCA_023228995.1 Candidatus Muiribacterium halophilum | reverse complement strand
AGAATCATGCCGGGATGACAATTTTTAGAATCATGCCGGGATGACAATATATTAATTTTTTGTTAATTTAATCAGAAGACTCAATTCTTAATTCTTAATTTTTAATTTTTAATTCTTAATTTTTAATTGTTAATTTTTAATTCTTAATTGTTAATTTTTAATTCTTAATTGTTAATTGTTAATTCTTAATTGTTAATTGTTTTTATAGAGTGTCCTGGTCCTTTACCTATTTCTCTTCCAATTGATAAAATCCTGCCAACAACACAATTTGCACAATCTCCTGCACTTTCATCAACACAAGGCTTATCAGGATAAAGTTGATAATCTATTCTATATTTTTGTGGAGTTGAATTTGGCATAAAAACATTTGCTCCTCTTTTTAAAGCTAATTGTCTTCCTTCATGATCTAAAACAACATCAAAAGCTGTTGTAGCCGGAATATGTGCCATAGGATTTGCAAGTCTAAGAATTGATATTATACCTGTTATAAAATCAATATCATGTTTTACACCATTATCTTTTAAAGGAGTTAGAGGATTCGCAATAAATGGTCCAATACCTATCATATCAAGATCAAGTTCTCTACAAAAATCAATATCTCTTGCTATATCCCAATCATCTGTAAAAGGAAGACCTATCATAAATCCTGAACCTGTCTGAACACCAATTCTTTTAAGAGTTTTTATACATTCTATTCTTTCTTCATAATTATCATCGGGATGAATTTTCTCAAATACTTCTTTATTTGAAGTTTCAAATCTTATAAGATATCTATCCATTCCACATTGCTTCCAATATAAATAAACATCTTCTTCTCTCTCACCAACTGATATTGTAATAGCAAGGTCAGTTTCTTTTTTTATTCTTTCAATAAGAGAACCCATTTTTTCTTTTGTCCAGAATAAATCTTCACCAGATTGTAATACAACTGTTGTCTGACCATTTCTTTTTAGTTCATGACATGCTTTTAATATTTCATCTTCATCTATTCTATATCTTTTAACATCTTTTACTTTTGAATTTATACCACAATAATCACAAGACTTTCTACAATAATTTGAAAATTCTATTATACCTCTTAAATAAATTAAATTTCCCATAAATTTTTCTCTAACTTCATCTGCTGCTTTATAAATTTCTTGTTTATTTTTATTTCTAAGTTGTTGTATTAAAAAAAATATTTCTTCAACACTTAATCTTTCATTTTTTAAAGCTTTATTCTTTAGATTTTCAATATTCATATAAACTCCATAAGTTTGTTTTTAATGTTAATAGTGTTTATAGTGTTTTAACCCCATAAACCCACAACCCTTTAACAATATAACCTATTTTTACTCGTAAAAATATATCGTGAGCATAGCGAACAATGTTGTCCTAATCTGACAACATCGTGCATTCATGCACAACCGCTACTAACTCATTTATTCCTATTATGTTCTTCTAGTGTTTTTGAAAAATGATGTTTTCCATTATCTTTCAAAACAAAATAATAATAATCATGCTTTTTATAATTTAACACAGATTTAAAAGTTTTATTTGTAAAAAAACATATTGGTCCAGGTGGAAGTCCTTTATTTAAATAAGTATTATAAAGCGAGCTTATTGCTGTATCTTTATAATAAAGTCTTTTTTTAGGTTTTTCAAGTATATACTGTATTGTAGCACAAGACTCCAGAGCTTGATTTTTTTTTAATCTATTTAGAAAAACTCCAGCAATTATTTTGTTTTCTTCTTCAAATCTGCCTTCTTTTTCAACAATTGAACTAAGGATACATAAATTATAAAAATCAAGTCCTTGAATACTTTCATCTTTATATTTATCGTAATAATCATTATTGAATTTATTAAGTCCAAGCTCAAGAAGTTCCATTACAATATTTTGTGAATCTTTATTTATATAATAAGTATCTGGTGCTATAAATCCTTCAAAACTTCCAATTTCATTTAAAAACTTGTATTTTCTTGAATAAATATAATAATAATCATCTGGATCTTGTCCTCCTGAAAAATTAATTATATTTTCTCTAACTTCTTTCCATCTTTCGCCAGGTAATATTGTAAATGAAATATAACTTTGTTTTCCAGGTGATATTAAAATATCATGTATTTCAAAAAGATCAAATTTACCTTTTATTTCAAATTTTTTAGGTAAAATTTTGCCTGAAGTGTTATTAAATCTAAACAATAATTTAAGTCCCAATTCTTCGAAATTACCAATTTTGGTTTTTTTTATTACTTTTATTACAGAATCGCCTTTTATTATTTCAGACGATATATTATATTCTCTTTCAACAAAAAAAATTGTATAAAAAAATATTATTGGAATTAAAATTAAAACTAATAACAATAAAAATAATTTATTTTTTAATTTCATACTCTTTTATTTTCCTATATAAAGTTGCTCTTGATAAACCAAGTAATCTTGAACTTTTTTGAATATTCCAATTAGCAAATTCAAGACATTTTTTAATATGTATTTTTTCATTAATAAAAACATTCCAATCTGTATTTTCTTCAGCTTTATTTAAAACAAGAAAATCAGGTATGTGGTCAAGAATAATATTATTAGGTTCAGAAAAAAAAACTTCTCTTTCAATAAAAGACTGTAATTGTCTTACATTACCAGGCCAATTGTATTTAACTATTAATTCTTTTAATTTATTTCCTAATTTTAGAGTTTGTTTATTGTTTTTTTTTGAATAATTTTTAAGAAAAAACTCACATAAAGGCAAAATATCTTCTTTTCTATCTCTTAAAGGTAAAATATTTATATTAATACCATATAATCTATAAAAAAGATCTTCTCGAAAATCTCCATTTTCTACCATTTTTGTAATATTACGATTTGTTGCAGATATAAGTAAAAAATCTACTTTTATACTTTTTGAAGAACCTACTGGAATAACTTCTCTTTCTTGCAATACTCTTAATAATTTAGGTTGAAGATAACATTCCATCTCGCCAATTTCGTCAAGAAATAAAACTCCATTATGAGATTCTCTTATCTTACCTTTATAACTATTTGAAGCTCCTGTAAAAGAACCTTTTTCATATCCAAAAAGCTCTGATTCAAGAAGTTCTCTAGGTATTGCTCCGCAATTTACAGGTACAAAAATATTTTTATTAGCTTCTTTACATATTTCACGAGCAATTAATTCCTTGCCTGTACCTGATTCTCCAAAAATAAAAATAGGCAACCCATTTGACAAAGCTGCCCTTTTTATTAGTCGTCTTATATTATTAATATTTTCACTTTTTCCAATTAATAGAGACATTACCTACCTGATAACATTTTTATCTTTTATAAAATCAACAATCGTTGCTGCTAATTCTCTAGGAGTACCACAATCAACAATTTCACCTTTTCCTTTTGGAGAAGGTTTAAAAACTTTTTTAACTTTAGTTGGAGAACCTTCAAGACCTAATCTTGATGGTTTAAGTTCAAGCTCTGCATTAGTCATAATTTCTATGTTTTTTTCAAAAGCTTCGTAAATACCTTTTACTGAAGGGTATCTTGGTTCATTTGAATCAATAAAAGTTAATAGAACAGGTTTTTTAGCTTCAATAATCTGATAACCAAAATCTGTTTCTTTTTTTATTTTCAATCCATCTTTTGTAACTTCAATATGTTTTACATAAGTAATTTGAGGAATATCAAGAAAACCAGCTATTTGTGGTCCAACCTGAGCTGTATCTCCATCTATAGCCTGTCTTCCTGCAAATATATAATCATAATCACCAATTTTTTTAATTGCAGCCGCAAGTGCATAGGATGTAGCAAGAGTATCAGCTCCTGCAAAAGCTCTATCGCTTAAAAGAATAGCTCTATCAGCACCCATAGCAAAAACTTCTCTTAAAGCTTCTTCTGCCTGAGGAGGTCCCATTGTAATAACAATAACTTCAGCACCTTTTTTTTCTTTAAGTTGCAAAGCAGTTTCAAGAGCATATTTGTCTTCAGGGTTAATAATACTATCAACTCCTTCTCTTTTTAGTGTTCCTCTTGATCTGTCCCATTTTACCTCATTGGTATTAGGTACCTGTTTTACAGTTACAATTATTTTCATATAATCCTCCGTTTTATTTTACATTTATTAATTTAATATCGGATATAATGTTACCGTCTTTACTTTTTATCATAATTTTGACTTCTGATTTTATTATAATTCCCTTATCAAAGTCAAATTGATTTCTACGAATAAATTGATATTTCTTGTCTTCACCTTCTCCTTTACTAACTATTTCGCATATTTTTGTTTTATAATCAATATTTTTTAACATATTAACAATATTTAATTTGACTATATCGCCTTCAAGATTAGATATTGAAGAAACTTCTTCCCATTTATCATCCTTTTTAAGTGTAAAATCAGGAAATTGAATATAAAAATGCTGTATTTCAATATATATACCTTTATCTTCAACATTAAACTCATCATCTATTTTAAAATTCCCAGCTTTATTATACTTGACAACCTGACTAATTGGACCGATTTTTTTACCATCTGAAGTAAGTACAAAAGAAATATTTGCTGTTATATTTCCATCTTTGTCTTTTGTAGTAGAATATTTAAGATAAGCTTTAGCACTTTGACCTTTTTTAATATTATTAGATATTTCAAGTCCATACTTTGTAATAACACTCTCAATATTATTATAACGCAAAAAAACAGGATGGAAACAAAATCCATCCTTTATAACGAAAATTATAAAAATTATAATTAAAATAACTTTTTTCATTTAAGTCTTTCATTAAGAAAAGGTAATATCTCCTTAGCGTCAACATCATACTTTTTATTGGAACTTCTTTCCTCTATCTCAATAATCCCCTTTTCAAGAAATTTATTTCCAACTATTAATTTATAAGGAATACCAATAAGGTCAGAATCCTTAAACTTAAATCCTGCTCTAAAATTTCTATCATCATAACAACATTCAATATTTGCATTTAATAATTCATTATAAATTTTATCACAAAAAAGAACAATTTCATCTTTTTTTATATCTACTGGTATTATATTGACCAAAAAAGGCGCAAGTGCTAAAGACCATTTTATACCATTATCATCATAATTCTGCTCGATTGCAGCACCGATTATTCTTGTAACACCAATTCCATAACAACCCATCATAACAAACAGTTCTTTACCACTTTCTCCAGTAAAACATGCTTTTGAAGCTTTCGAATATTTATCTTCAAGCTGAAAAATATGCCCTACCTCAATACCACGCTCTATTTTTAAATTTTCACCACATTTAGAACATTTAAAAGTAGAATCTACCTTATGTATATCATAATATTTTTTAATATTAATATCATCAGAACTTATACCTTGAATATGAGTATCTTTTTTATTAGCACCAGTTATCATATTTTTTGTATTTTTTATTGAAATATCGGCAATTATATTTACTTTTGAATCTATACCAATAGGTCCAAGAGAACCTTTGCCTATACCTGCAAGGTTTATAAGATCTTCTTCTGAAGCTATAGCAAACTCTCCAGATATAATATGAGCTAATTTCACTTCATTTATTTCTAAATCACCTCTTATAAGACAAATGAAAAATTCACTTTTTTCATTTTTATATAAAACGCATTTTATAAAATTTTTATTTGATCTTTTAAAAAAAACTTCCATATCTTCAATAGTTTTTACATTAGGTGTAAATATTTCTTTTTTTTCATCTAAATCAAATTCAGAATTATCATATAAAGCAAATCTTCCCTTAGCTTTTTCAACATTTGAAGCATAATTACAATTTTCACAATAAATAATATCATCCTCACCAGTTTGAGCAAGAACCATAAATTCATGAGATGAATCTCCGCCAATATTTCCACTATCAGCTTCAACAACTCTGAATTTAAGACCAAGTCTTTCAAATATTCTTGTATATGCTTTATAAAAATCATCATAAGTTTTTTGAAGACATTTTTTATCTTTATGGAATGAATAAGCATCTTTCATAACAAATTCTCTAGCTCTCATAACTCCAAAACGAGGCCTTATCTCATCTCTGTATTTAAGCTGAATCTGATACAATGATACTGGTAAATCTTTATAAGATTTAACAATTCTTGTAAAAAGATCAGTTATAACTTCTTCATGAGTTGGTCCAAGACAGTATTCTCTTTCATTTTTATCTTTAAGCCTAAACATTAAATCATTCATTTTTTCCCATCTACCACTCTGTTCCCATAGTTCTTTTGGCTGGATGACAGGCATAAGACATTCTAAAGCACCTATTCTATCAAGTTCTTCACGAATTATTTTTTCAATTTTTCTCAAAACTTTAAGACCAAGTGGAAGAAAAGTATATACACCTGCTGTAAGTTTATCTATCATACCAGCTCTAAGCATGAGTTGATGACTTGCAATCTCTGCTTCTTTTGGAATTTCTTTACTTGTATTAACTATATAATTTGATAATCTCATATCAACCACCTATATTGAATATTCTTAGTATATCTCTGTATGTAACAACTAGTATAAGAAGAATAAGCGATACAAGTCCAGCATAATGTATTATTTCTTCAACTTTAGAGGATATTTTCACTTTTCTTCCTGTAAAACTTGAACCTATAAATTCTATTACAATAAATAAAAGTCTTCCACCATCAAGAGCTGGATAAGGAAGAAGATTAAGAAAACCAATGTTTATACTAATATAAGCCATTGTAAAAAATAACCATGTTAAACCTTCTTCTGCCCTATCACCAATTATAGAAGCCATACCAACCGGACCCTGTAAATTTTTCACCGAAACAGAACCAGTTACTAGTTTTACTATCATTTCATACATTACTTTTGTAATTGCAACAACAGAAAACCCAGCATGTTTTAAAGCTTTAATAAAACCCATTTTACCACTAAATCTCATGCTAGCACTTATACCAAGAAGTCCATTTCCATTATTTAAAAGATCTCTTGGTGTAACTTCAAATTGTAATAATTTTTCACCTCTTTTAATACTTATATCTAGCTCTGTATCAAGCGATTTATGTATTAAAATCGCTGCTTGTTCCCATGAATATATATCTTTATCTTCTATTTTGACTATTCTATCACCTTTAAGAAGACCTTTATTGTCTGCTTCCTGACCATTTGCGATTTCACCGATTACAGGTTCAGTAGACTGATATATTCCAAATTTACTCAGATGTTTTATACTATTTTGTGGAATAATAATATTTATACTATTACCATTTCTTATTAAATTAACTTTTATCTCAGCTTTAATATTTTCAAGTTTAGAAGGAAGTTGTTTAAATTTTTCTATTTTCTCGCCATTAACAAAACTAATTATATCACCAGTTCTAAATCCAATTGAATAAGCTGTTGGCACATCAGTATTCAGCTCTGCAACAAATATTACTGGTTTTTCAATATACAAAGGTTCAACTGTACCAGCTGTCATTCCTACTATAAAAAAAATAAAAAATGCAAGTACAAAATTCATAAATGAACCAGCAATTAAAGTTAAAAATCTAGGTAAGGGTTTTTTAGATACAAAACTTTTATCCCAATCTTTAGAATCAAGTGATACACTATCTTCTTCCATACCATAAAGATCTACAAATCCGCCAAGTGGAATTCCTCTTATTACATAAAGAGTTTCACCTTTTTTTTTGGAAAATAATTTTGGACCAAATCCAACTGAAAATTCATTAACTTTAATTCCTGATAATTTAGCCACAGTAAAGTGACCAAACTCATGAACAAGCACAATGACAAATATTACAAATAAAAAAGAAACTAAAGTCATTAACATTATAAAACTCCTATATAAAATATTATTGGAACAAGAAATATAAAACTATCCATTCTATCTAAAACACCACCATGACCAGGTATAATATTTCCACTATCTTTAATTAAATTATTTCTTTTTAATAGCGAAACAGTTAAATCTCCTATTGGAGCAAGAAATACCACTAAAAAAGCCAGCAATATTATATCTCTCGCTATAAATAAATCATTATAGTAATATATAAATGAAAAAGCAAATACAGCGATTGTAGCACCAATAAGTCCTTCCCAACTTTTCTTAGGACTTATATTAGGAACAAGTTTATTTTTGCCTAATGTAATTCCTGTAAAATATGCAGCCATATCATATATCCATACAAGCAACATAACATATAAAAGACTAAGTTTATTAGTATTAAATATAATATACATTATATAAAAGGGTATTATTCCAAAAAACATTGTTATCGCAGTATATTCAATGAATTTACTATCTATTTTGTCTTTAAATATTCTCCACGAAAAAAACAAAATTAGATCAAACAATATAACAATAAGAACTTTTTTTTCTAAAGAAAAATCTTCATAAAGAAAAACAAATAAAGCTGAAAAAATCATAACAATATTTTCAGCTTTACCTATTTTTAGAATTCTTCCAAATTCAATAACACTTAAAATTGAAAGTATTAAAAATATAATTTTTGAAATATTTTTATCAGCATAATTAAAAAACAAAATAGCCAAACATATCATAACTAATCCACTTAAAATCCTTTTAATCACTTTACACCACCATATCGTCTATCTCGATTGTTAAATTCTTTAATTGCATATAAGAATTCTTCTTCTGAAAAATCAGGCCATAATACATCGGTAAAATAAAACTCAGAATAAGCTGCTTGCCATATTAAAAAATTACTTATTCTTTTTTCTCCACTCGTACGAATTATAAGATCAGGCTCAGGTATAAAAGAATTATATAAATTTTTTGAAATAAGTTCTTCTGTTATTTCAACTTTATCAGAATATTCTAAAAGAATTTTATTTATAGAATCAAGAATTTCAGTTCTACCACCATAATTTAAAGCAACATTAAGTATTAATTCTGTGTTTTTAGACGACATAATCATCAATTCATCAATTTGACTTACAATATCTTCAGGAAATTTCTCATATCTACCAGAAACAACAAGTCTAATTCCTTTTTCAATAAGATTTCTTGCTTCTCTTCCAAGAAATTCTCTAAATATTTTCATAAGGCCATTTATCTCGGTTAAAGGTCTTTTCCAATTTTCGGTGGAAAAAGCATAAAGTGTAATATACTTTACATTATATTTTAAACAAAATTCACAAACTTGCCTGACTTTTTTTACACCTTGTCTGTGTCCGAATATTCTTGGAAGTTTTCGAGATTTAGCCCATCTGCCGTTACCATCCATGATAACGGCTATATGGGTTGGTATTTTAATTTCAGTCATTTTTTTATTTACTTAAACTTTCATAATATCTTCTTCTTTAGCTTTTGCAGCTTTAGAAGCTTTTTCTACATATTCATCAGTAATTTTCTGAATTTCAACTTGAGCTTTTTTTAATTCATCTTCAGTAATATCTCCTGATTTTTGAATTTCTTTAAGCTCATCCATTTTATCTCTTCTAATATTTCTAATTGCAACTTTAGTTTCTTCTTCTCTCTTTTTTACAATTTTAACAAGATCTTTTCTTCTTTCTTCAGTAAGTTGTGGAAAACTAAGTCTTATAACATTACCATCATTATTTGGAGTAATTCCAAGTTCTGATGCAAGAATTGCTTTTTCTACAGCAGCAATAACAGACTTGTCATAAGGAGTTATCATAAGCATTCTTGGTTCAGGAGAACCAATACTTGCAAGCTGATTCAAAGGAGTAGGCGCACCATAATAATCAACTCTTATTCTATCTAAAAGTTGAGGATTCGCTCTTCCTGTCCTTAATAAAGAATATTCTTTTTGAACATTTTCAATCGATTTTTGCATATTATCTTTTGTATCTTTATATATAGCATTAATCATTTTTTCCTCCAATTACAATACTTCCTGTTTTTTTTCCTTCAAGAAATTCAAGCATTTGTCCTTCTCTAGTTAAATTACATATAAAAATAGGTATATTATTCTCACGACAAAGAGTAAATGCTGTTATATCCATTACTTGAAGATCTTTTTTAATTACTTCATCAAAAGTTATTTCTTCAATAAAAACTGCATCACTGTATTTATTTGGATCTTTATCATATAAGCCATCAACTTTTGTAGCTTTTATAATAAGATCACATTGAAGTTCACTTGCTCTTAGTGCAGCATTAGTATCTGTTGTAAAAAAAGGATGACCTGTTCCGCCTCCTAAAATTACAATTTCTCCTCTTTCTAAAATTCTCCTACCTTCAAAAGCATTATATTTTGAAGAAAAAACATCAAGATTAAAAGGAGTCATAACTGTATTTACAATTTCAATTTTTTCAAGAGCAGAAGATAAAGCCATAGAATTTATAACAGTACCCATAGAACCTATATAATCAGCTTTTACCCTTTCAATATAAGGATTTTGCTTTCCTCTAAAAATATTACCACCACCGATAACAATTGCCAACTCTAATTCAGGAAATTTATCTTTTAAACTTTTAATCTGATTTGCTACAAATATAACAGCAGGTTCTTCAATACCTTGTTTTGAAGAACCCGCAAGAACTTCACCACTTAACTTAAGCAGTATTCTTTTAAACATTTATTTGTTTTCACCAATCACAAATCTTACAAATCTTCTTACAACTATATTTTCTCCAAGTTTACTAATATTTTCATTAACAATATCCTGAATAGATTTTTTATCATCCTTAACATAAACTTGATGTAAAAGACAGTTTTCAGAAAAATACTTATTAACTCTTCCTTCTACTATTTTTTCAATTATATTTTCAGGTTTATTTTCTTTAGCAAGCTGTGCTTTAATTATTTCTTTTTCTTTTTCTATAACTTCAGCTGGAACTTCCTCAGATTTAACATATAAAGGATTTGAAGCAGCAATATGCATTGAAAGATTTTTAACAAGATCCTGAAAATCATCAGTTTTTGCAACAAAGTCAGTTTCACAATTTACTTCAACAAGAACAGCAAGTTTGCCATTATGATGAACATAAGAACCGATAAATCCTTCCGAAGCATCTCTATCAGCTTTTTTAGCAGCTTTTGAAAGACCTTTTTTTCTAAGATATTCAACAGCTTTTTCAAAATCACCATTAGTTTCTTTCAAAGCATTTTTACAATCCATCATTCCAACACCAGTTGATTCTCTTAAATCTTTTACCATACTTGCGGATATAGCCATATAATTTGCCTCCAATTAATTTTCTTCTGATTTAGAATCTTCATTTTCGTCATTATCATCTGAATCAACACTCTGATTTGCTTCCAAAACAGCATTTGCAGCTATTGAAGAGAACAATTTAATAGCTCTTATTGCATCATCGTTTCCAGGAATTGGCACATCAACATGCTCAGGATCAACATTTGTGTCAACGATTGCAACAACAGGTATTCCAAGTTTTCTAGCTTCAAGAAAAGCAATTTCTTCTCTTTTTATATCAACTATGAACATACAATCTGGTAATCTGTCCATATCTTTAATCCCACCAAGAAATTTTTCAAGTCTTTCTTTTTCTTTTCCAATTTTAACTCTTTCTTTTTTAGTATATTTTTCAATTGTTCCATCTTCCATCATTCTGTATATATCTTTAAGTCTAGCAATTCTAGTCTGTATTACTCCAAAATTAGTTAAAGTTCCACCAAGCCATCTGTGATTGATATAAAACATTCCACATCTTTCTGCTTCAAATTTAACAGCTTCTTGAGCCTGTTTTTTAGTTCCAACAAAAAGAACTGTTCCACCATTAGCTGCTAGATTTCTAACAAAATTATAAGCATTTTTTGTTAGTTTTAAAGTTTTCTGAAGATCGATGATATGAATACCGTTTCTTTCAGTGAAGATATAATCCTTCATTTTAGGATTCCATCTTTTTGTTTGATGTCCAAAATGAACACCTGCTTCTAGTAAATGTTTCATTGATACAATTGCCATGTTACCTCCGTTTGGTTTAATTCCTCCCTGTGTTTCAATACAGATAAACCGATTTTCCGGCAACCATCTGTTTTAATGAACACAGGTGTGTTTTGTATGCGTAATAATAACAGAGTGTTTTTAATAATTCAAATTCTAATGACCAGTAACCAGATTCCCTTTAACTAAAGTTAAAGATGAACAATTAAAAATTAAGAATTAAGAATTAAAAATGAATAATTAAAATTCGAAGTCCCGGTTTTTCCAAGTTATACCCACTTCACCATTTCACTACTCTATTTTTTAAAAAAATAATCTTCTATTTTTCTTAGATTTTCATTTTTCAATACTGATACTGTTATTTCAGGATATTTAAAACCTAGTATTTTCCATATCTCATTTTTTCTTGATTGCAATTTGTTTTTAGGTATTTTGTCACTTTTATTAAAAACTAAAACAAAATTCCGTCCAAGATCTTTTAACCATTGAATCATTACTATATCAAGCTCAGTTGGAGCAACTTTCATATCCATTATAATAAATACAAGCCTTAAATTATCTGAATCTTTTATATAATTTTCAGTTAATTTCGAAAACTTTTTTTTAGCTGATAAAGCAACTTTAGCAAATCCATAACCTGGAAGATCTACAATATAAAAACTATCATTTATTTTAATTTTATTGATAAGTCTTGTACAACCAGGTCTTTTGCTAACTCTATTTATTTTCCAATTTAATATTTCATTTATTATGCTGGATTTTCCAGCATTTGATCTTCCTACAAAAGCATATTCAGGTAAATCATCTGTTCTTTTATATTTAGCCTGTTGTATAAATTCCAAATCTTTTATTTTCATTTAATTAATACCTCTTTTAATACTTCCAATGCATTTTTTACAGGAATAAATTTAATTTTATTTTTAACTTCTTCAGGTATTTCAATAAGATCTTTAATATTTTCTTCTGGAATAATTATATTTTTTATACCATGCATATATGCTGCAAGAGCTTTTTCTTTAAGCCCGCCTATAGGTAGAACATTTCCTCTTAAAGTAATTTCTCCTGTCATTGCATAATCTTTATTGAATTTTTTACCTGAAAACGCAGAAACCATAGCACTCATAATTGTTATGCCAGCAGATGGTCCATCTTTTGGTGTTGCTCCTTCAGGAACATGTATATGTACATCATATTTTCTAAAACTTTCTTTTTTTATATTAGCTTTTCTATAAATCGATTTTATATAAGTAAAAGCAGTTTGAGCAGATTCTTTCATAACTTCTCCAAGAGAACCTGTAAGTATAAGTCTTCCTTCACCCTCTATAAGCAATACCTCAATTGTCAATATATCTCCTCCAAATGCTGTCCAGGCAAGACCATTTGCAATTCCTTTTTCATTTTTTTTATTTTTTTGGCTTTCACAAAATTCTGCTGGTCCTAAAATATCATTTATTGTGTTTTTATCAATTTTAAAACTATAATCTCTATCTTTTTCTTTAAGTATCATTAATGCAGCTTTTCTCATTATTTTTGATAATGTTTGAGATAATTTTCTAACTCCAGCTTCCATTGTATAATTTTCAATTATTATTTTTAAAACACTTTTTGATATTAAAATATTTTTTTTTGTAAGTCCATGTTCTTTAAGTAGTTTTGGAATTAAAAACTGACTTGCTAATTCTATTTTTTCACTTAAAGTATATCCTGTTATATTAATTATCTCCATTCTATCAAATAAAGGTTGAGGTATATCATAAACATAATTTGCTGTTGTTATAAAAAATACTTTTGAAAGATCAAAAGGTATATTTATATAATTATCAGAAAATTCTTTATTGTGATCTGGATCTAATATTTCAAGCAAAGCACTTGCTGGATCTCCTTTAAATGATGAGTCTATTTTATCTATTTCATCAAGCATAAAAACAGGATTTTTTACTTTCGCTTCTTTTATAAGTGAAATAATCCTACCAGGCATTGCACCAATATAAGTTTGTCTATGTCCTCTAATCTCTGCTTCATCATTTACACCACCTAATGAATAATGCACAAACTCTCTATTTAAAGATTCAGCTATTGCTTTTCCTAAAGATGTTTTACCAACACCTGGTGGTCCTGAAAGACACAGAATAGGAGTTTTTGAATTTTCTGAAAGTCTTTTTACTGCGATAAATTCAATTATTCTTTCTTTTATTTTTTTCATACCATAATGACTTTTATCAAGGATTTCTTCACATTTAAAAATATCATTCTCATCTTCTGACATTTTTTCCCAAGGAAGTTCAAGAAGCCATTCTATATAATTCAAAATCTGACTATAATCATGATTATAAGGTCCTGATCTTTGTAATTTGCTTATTTCTTCTTCTAATTTTTCAATAACATTTAGAGGATAATTACCTTTTTTTAGCTTTTCTTCTATATTTTGAATTTCAGATTTATTACCTAAACCAAGTTCTTCTTGTATAATTTTAATCTGTTCTCTAAGAAAATATTCTTTTTGTTGCTTGCTTAATCTTTTTTTTACATCTTTATCGATTTTATATTCAATCTTTAAAACTTCAATCTCACTTTGCAGATAATAAGCTTCTTTTTCATATCTTTTATAAAGACTTTTCTCCTCTAATATACTTTGTTTTGAATAAGAATCTATTAATATATGAGATCCTATAAGATTACATAATTTTTCAGGTTCATTATTAGACATTATTGCTTTTACAAGTTCTTGAGGAATTTTTTTTTCATATTTTGAATACTCAACAAAAAGTTCCCTTGTGTAATTCATAATAACAATTATTTTTTCATTAAGTTTACCTGGTTTTATTTCTAAATATGAGCATTCGATAAAATTATCTTTTTTCATTTCAATATTTTTTATAGAAATTCTTTTTTTACCTTCTACAAGAATTTTATATGAATCATCAGGTAATTTTACAAATTGAAGAAGTGTAACCAATACACCTGTGTTAAATAGAGTTTTTTCAATATTATCATCATTTGCTGTTTCTTTTTGACAACATACTGCAAAATCCCTGTTTTTACTTTTCATAACTTCTTTTAATGCATTTAAAGAAAATTCTCTTCCTATATAAAGTGGCATTATTATATCTGGAAATATAACCATTTCTTTTAATGGTACAAGTATAGCCTTTTTCAAAATTCCTCCCAAAATCTAAAAATCCTTAAAATCTTTTTCTTTTATATTATAATATTCAATATTAACAAGATTATAACTTCTTAATTCATATCTTGTTCTGTTTTCTGGATCAAACACTTTTTTTCTAATATGAGGACCATATCCTCCGCCAATATAAGGAAGTCTACTTATATCACTCATATTTCTTAAATAAACCTCACTACCAAATGTTCTAAGATAAAAAGTATCTGTAGAAATATATCTATAATAATTATCCAAAATCTCTATATCAGCTTCACTATCTTCCATACCATCATCATTATTTGTAGCTGAATGCTGATTGTTATTATTACCAATAACTTCTCTAATTGTTTTTATATTTCTAATTTGATCTAATTTTGCAAAATCAGTTGCATTGTCCATATCAATAATTGCTTTTGAATCACAATCCCACATATTTGTTTTTCCTGCAATCTGATTATCAGGAGGATTTCCCGATGGAATATAAGGAACTAGAACTCCCATTGATATTCTCTTTGCATTAACAGTCATTTCAGGTATATAAAGCATATCTTCCTTCATAGAAGCATTAATGCTTTGATGAAAAATCCCTTTATTACCATCAAGAGTCTTTATACCAGTCTTTTCATAAAGTCTTGCAGCAAGACCGAGTTTTTTTCCACCACCTGATTTTATAACATAAACAAAAGCTTTATTACCAATAGATGGCCATATTTTATTTTCAACAATATCAAATATCTCATCTCTTTGTAATTTCCCGTCAGAAAAAATAGAATCTAATATTTCATCAACAAATATTTCAGTAGAACCTGCTGAAAAATATAGAACATTCTGAAAATAATCATATAATGTTGAATTATTAAGATTGTTAATAAAAGGATTGTTTTTTACAGAAGGAATTCCTTCCTCATATATTCTACCAATAACACTTTTTTTTGTCGGAAATGAAATGTTTTTTGTACTGTTTAATTCACTATATGCAGTTTCAACACTATACATAACAGAAAACTTTCTAGCTTCTTCACATATATTATTACCACCATCTATGTTAATTGCTTCAGGTTTTGTATTTTCAAGTGAAACTTCATCTAAATCAATATCAACTGGAAAAAATAATCTTTCATATATTTCATATACTAAAAATGGTATAAGTTCATTTTTAAAAGCTTTTTTAGGATCAGTAAGATCATAAAATATTCTTGTTTCTGAAATAAGATCAACATTATTCCAATAAGCTCCTGTATCATCATGGGTTTGCCTATATATGGAATTTTCATCTCTATATTTAAGATAATCATCATAAAACAAATTCCATCCAAATTCATCATCTACAGCTGTATTATAATTTTGTCTAACCGGCTCAAAAGAACCATCTTGTTTTTGTCTTTGATTAAAATCTCCTGCTACATAAATATCATACTCTGAGTAAATAATAGTATCTCTATCAGGATTTCCAAATATTACGAGAGGAACTTCAGCATAAATAACTCCATTATAGTCAGACGGTTTTGAACCAGGTATTTTCCAATCTTTAGAAGTTCCAAAATCATCACCAGTTCCTGTAGTTAACATATCTCCAAAATCAATTATCATAACTTCAAGAGAACCTGGTATTTTACCACCATCTACAGAAGCAAAACCACTATATTTGTTATTTACATAATATTCTCTATGTATTTTTGTATCATTTCTTCCAAGATAAACACCTCTACCATGAGTTGAAGAAAGTGAGCCATCGGCTAGCTTTTTATAAAGACTCTTTGTACTTTCATAAGATATATCAAGATCTTTTCCTCCAGTATTTTTATCCTTAAAAAGACCGTTATGAGTATATATTGAAACTTTTTTCTTATTAGAATCATCATCTCTATCACCATACAAAACTTCTCTTACCCTTGTAGAACTAGCTTTATATCCTGTATCACCAGTTTCTTTATGCGTAAGCTCACCGAGTTTTTTAGTTACATAATTTGAACCGCTTTTTGTAGTTATATGAATATTATTTTGTTCAGATGATAATTGAGGAAAGCTAATATAACCATCTTTCCCAGTCAATATATGAGGATTAGCCAAAAGATTAATTCCAAGGCCAGACCCTTGTGTTGTACCAATCATAAGATGGTTTTTAGAATATATATCACCTTTTGCAAGTATTGTATCTTCAGAAGATCTTCCACTACCTCCATAACAAACAACAGCAGAATCACCGTCAAATAAAATAAATCGATTTACATAAGAAATTTCAACTATAGCTTCTATTTGTTTATATTCTTCACCGAATTTTCCTAATGACCTTATTGCATAAAAAATACTGCTTTCATCAATAGATGTTAGAGAATTATCCTTTGACTTTATAATTCCAGCCCTAACTTTGAATAAAGCATCACCATCATCAAAAATAGACATTTTTCCTGTATAACAATTTTTATCAAAAGAAACAGTAAATTTTTCACTAGAATTACCAGTAACAATAAACTCAGGAGTTTTTCCTAGTGATTTAAAAATAATATCACCAGTTGTTGAATCTATTTCACATGAATCAGTTCTCCATTCAAAATTAGCTTCAAGTTCAGCAATTGCACAATTTAAACCTGATTCAGCAACCATATAAGCTATATAACTCTCAGATTCATAATCCACAAGATGAGCACTCTGCTCTTTATATATTTTCACACAATAAGAAAACTGTATTATAAGAAGACCAAAAAGAATAGCTGCAAAATAAGCAAAACCTTTTTTAAAATTTCTCATATACTACCTCCTAAAAAATTTCCTCTGGAATTAATATATGTAGAAAATCTCACTGAATAATATTTTTTTATCTGATCTAAAGAAAGACTATAATCTTCATCTCTATAACTTTTAAATAAAACTTCTATTTTAACATTTTCAGGTGCAATGCCACCCTCTTCAGGTTCAATTTTATCACCTGGAATTTTTGCAACAAGCTTTTTTCTTAAAAAAATCAATTTTTCAATATTATGACTTATAATATCTTCTGACTCAAGATTATATATAACATTATCTCCACTAATTTTAGCAGTATATTCTTTTCTAATAAGTTTTTTTAGATCTCTATAAAGATCTTTTTCATCTTTATCTGTATGTTCTTCAAGTGAATATTCAATTTTTATATTATCAAAATAAATCGAAGCTTCATTAAAACCAGGAGTATCTTCCGGTTTTTTATTAAAGTCAAATTTATGTTTTAAAAGTACAAGTTTTTCAGATTCTTTACCATTATCATCAGGATATAATATTGAATTAGCATTTCTAATATCATTTCTAATTTTTATAAACAGAAATCTTCCTCTATCAAGAATAGTAAAGTTTCTAATTTCTTTTCTATAAGCTCTTGAGCCTGAAAAAAAAATATTTGATATTAAAACAGAAAGCATAGCAAATACAGCAATTGCAACCGTAACTTCAATTAAAGTGAAAGCTTTTTTATTCATCATTTACCTCTCACAACTGCTGAAGCAGTATAAACTAGAGTTCTCTTATCCATTTCCCAACTTACATTTACTTTTATAAGTTTGAGTTTAAGATTTATAGGATCACCATTTTTATCAGCTTTTGTATCAACTTTTGCAATATCAACATCTCTAGTATATTCAATACCATTAACTGTAGCTTTATGCCAATAAAAATCATGTTGCAAATCATCTTCATCCTCGTCTCTTTCGCCAATTATAACGCTTTTTCTTTCACCTGATTTAAATGCTTCTTCAAGAAAAAGTGCTTTATCATGAGAACCTGCATCATCAGAATCTAAAAGTTCATAAGGATAACCTTTACATGCTTCAATAGCTTCCTGAGCAAAAAGAATAGCAACATTCATATTACCAATTCTTCTAACATCTTTAGCAGAAGTTATAAACATTGCAATATAAGGAATAACTAATGCAAGAAAAAAACCCATAGCAATAAGTACTTCTACAACTGAAAATCCTTTTTTCATAATAAACTCCTTAGCTGATTTTAAGAAACACAATTACTGCAAGAAGTAATATAGATACAATTAATATTATATAATTAAAATCAAAACTTTTAAGTTTTTCTGTTCTTGGTATTTCTTCAAAAAAAACCGGATCAATTTTACCTAAAATCTCTTTATTATCATTATAATTTTGAGCAATTCTTGAAAAAATATCAAAAGCTTTTAATTTAGATTTTTCTCTTTTATCACAAGAAAACGAGTTTTTAGCGTAAAATTCATTAATTCTGCCAACATAATATAAAGCCCAAGAAACATCATCTCGATTATTTTTTAATTTAATAACTTGTTCAAACATATACTCACTATCTTCATATCTATTATTATCAAAAAGTTTTTTACCAATTTCAAGTATTTTATTTGATGAACTTTCAGCCCAACGGGTATTTTTAAACTTTTCTGCAATTTCTCTAAATATAAGAAAAGCATTTTTATAAAAACCCTGTTTTGCCAAAAATCCTGCCGACTCAAATTTTATTTCAATAATTTCTTTTTTAGTCTCAAAATTATTAAAAAGTTCAGTATAAATTTCAATAGTTTTATCAGAATTACCTTGTTTATGATATATTTTACCAAGTTCAAATAAAACTTTTACTTTAATAATTTCATCATTATATATATCTGATATTCTTGAATAAAGTTTCACAGCTTTTTCATATTCATTATTAGTTTTAAGAATTTCTCCTAAACAAAAAAGATATTCACATGCTTTTTCTTCTTGCGGATATTTTTGAGCAAAATAAAGAACATGTTCTCTAAAATCATTTAAAAATTCATCTTTATCTTTAATATCATCAAGCTTTTGAGTTCCAGTTTTTTTCATAATATCAGCATAAAAAGTCATAGCTAAAATTTCCCATTTAGAATTTGAATAATTTGAAAGAATATTCTTGAGAAGATTACCTGCTATAATATAATCAGATTTTTCAAATGAATTTTTTAAAAGTTCACATAAAAAATAAGGTTTAAGAAATACATCTTTAGAAACACTTTCTATAAAATCAAGAC
Source organism: Candidatus Muiribacterium halophilum (assembly GCA_023228995.1). Taxonomy (GTDB): domain Bacteria; phylum Muiribacteriota; class Muiribacteriia; order Muiribacteriales; family Muiribacteriaceae; genus JALOAD01. The sequence goes on along the minus strand of JALOAD010000010.1, from coordinate 62,953 downwards.
TTTTCTCAATAAAACGATTATCCCAAGAGCAAGCTGAATATGAATTTTCAAGAAAATAATATAATTCTTCTCTTAATACAATATCAAAAGATTCATCAAAAAAAGCAAGTTTTTCAAGTTCATAAAGATTTTTATCTTTAGATTTTTTTAAAAATATATCTAAATTCTTTAAAAAATTATCATTATCTTTAGATAAATAATAAAAATGAGCAAGTGTAAGAAATCCTTCTGCCATTTCATTATTATGATAAACATATTCTTCAAGATAGTTAATTAATTCAAGGAGATATTTTTTTTTCATTATAATTGTCCTGATTATATTTATTAATTATTATTTTTTCGAATTTTTCAGCTTTCTGCAAATCCAGTTTTTTTAATATTTTAAGTTTTTCTTCTTCAGCCTGCCTTATAAGCTCATCATCCTCGGATTTTTCACTTACTTCTTCAAACTTTAATATAGCTTCATCAAAAAGTTTAAATGCACTATAACAAAGACCAAGCTGAAAAGCTGCAAGCGATTTAAGTTTACCTTTTTCAAGAAGTTCATATACTTTATTAGCATATTCACTTGATGATACTATATCATTTATACACATATAATTATATGAAATATGAAGATATAATATTATTTTAAGTTCCTCTTCAAGATAATTATCAGAAGCTTTTTGAAAATCAGCTATTGCTTTTTTATAATCACCTTTTTCATAATAATATTTACCAGTTATAAAATATGCATAACCTTTATAATCTGACTTTGGAAATTTATTTAAAAAATCCTGTGCAATTTTATAAGTATTAATATTTCCAGCACTCTGTACCGCTCTTTTTAGAATTACAATATTATATTTTTCACTTTCTCTATGAGTAATTATATCAGAAATATGTAATTTTAAAAAAAAAGATATTATTATAAAAACAATTAATATAAAAACATTTAATGCAAATTTTTTAAAATTAAATCTATACTTTGTCTTTGTCTTCATCAAACGATTATACATAAAACATAGCTTAAGGGTCAAATCTAAAAAAAAAAAGCTGCCATAAAGGCAGCTTTTTTTATAATTTCTATTAAAAATAAGTTTCTACTTTAACATTATAACCATTTTGAATAGCTGTATTACCCCTAGAATCTTTATATTTACCTACTTGAGGAGCTGTAGAACCAGGAGAAAACCTTACAAAAAGTTCAGCATCTAATTCCCAGTTTGGATCAGCTGAAATCTCAAAGGTAACATAAGTATCGTCTTGATTTATATTAGCACCGCCCAATAAAGTATATCCATTTCCTAAACCTGCCACGCCTGAACTATCTAAAGGGAAAAAACCAAATGAACCTTGTGTAGTAAATGCCGATGTATGATTAAATGCACCATTTGGAACAGTGAGATTAGTTACATAACTAAAATCATTAAACATAAGTGGAGGTGTTGCACCAGCACCAGTTGGTGCATTATCATATAACCAACGTTCATTGGTAGAGTCTTCTTCAAAAATGTTACAAAAAATAAAATCAGCAGTTTCATATCCGCTTGTAGTTTCAGCTACTCTTGTAAAAAATATTGTTATTCTATCACCATTATTAAGTTTACCATTACCGTCAATATCTAAAGATACTTTTGCCTGTGAAATACCAAGTTTTGCTTTATAATAAAATTCAATATTATCTCTTCTTTCAATAGAATTAGGATTTGTTAAATCTCCAGGTTTTTTATCAGGTCCAAAAGAAATTATAACTCCATCTTCGGGAGAAAGTGAATACATTGAACCCCAAGGATCTCTTTTAATTTCCTGCATATAATTTGGTACAAGCCATTGAAGTTTTTCACATTCTCTTGGTTCAACTGCATTAAATCTGACAATTGCATCAGACAAAGCTTTTAAACTCTGCTTTGCATTTGATACCCTAGCATTTAATATCATTCCTTGCAATTGTGGAAGCAATGCTGCAACCAATATACCTATAATTGCAACAACAATCATAAGTTCGACAAGAGAAAATCCCTTTTTTGTTAATCTCATTTCCTTTCCTCCAAAACTCATTTAATATTTAAATTTTTATTTTTTATGCTAATTACCAAACAATGAATGGATTTTAAGCTTTTCCCATTTCACGAAAAAATGTTCACTGAACATTTTGATTCACTATTTCACTATCTCACGTTTAACTGTTCTTAATTTATATCTTCTCTTTTTATATTAGTTCTTATATTTTCCCCACCTAATATAACTGCTTCAAATTCAAGACTACCTTTTAAATATTGATCTTCTTTTTTTGAGTTTTCTAAACTCACAGCATATCTTCCCGGAGGTAGAAATAAATAGCTTTTACCACCAGTTACCTTATAAAGTTTTTCATTTTTATAAACAAATTCACCTGTATGTTCGTTTAAAATACTAATGCTCAATGAAGTGTTTTCTCTGTCTCCAAAAAGACTTCCATCTGATTTCAAAGTAATTCTACCAAATCTATAATCTTTGGTCAAACGATAATCTTTGTTTATTTTTATAATATCTTTATGGATAATATTTGAATTATTAAAAACCCTAAGGTTGTATACTCCTTCAACAATATCTTGAGTTACTAATTCATTACCAATACCATCAAATGTAGTAGTAAAACTATATTCTTTTTTATTATCAAAACTTATTAGTTCAATTTTCATTGGAACAAATTGATTATCAGCTTCTGTTGTAAACACCCTCATTTTTAGATCAGGTGTAAAAAGAACTGTTTTTTTATGAAGTTTTTCATAATTTTCAGGAATTCTCCTGAAATTTTCATCAAAAAAGTAATTTTTTAGATTAAATACTGCTGTACCTTTTTCAATACTTCCATTATCAACCACTTTACCATTTACAAGTATTTTAAAACTTCCATCAATCAGTCTATTTTGTCTATCTGATGCTACAATTGTAACTCTTGGAACTTTTTCAAGAAGAGATAATACATCTTTATTATCGGCTACATTACTTACAATATGCTGACTTTCACTTCTTATATAATGTTTTTCGTCATTAGCTTGCTTATTGTCTTTATTAACTTTAACTTCAACAAATCTCTTACCTGCATACCAATCTTTAAATGGTGTTGTATAAGTTATATTTACAAGTCCATTAAAACTTCTTGCGATGTTTTCATAAATTCTAGCAAATTCTTTGGATTTTGGAGCATGATAAAAATTGCCATGTGTTTTATCTGCTAATAATTTTAATACATCTTTATTTATTCTATCTCCAAAACCTATAATATGTAAAGGTATTTCATTTTTTTCACATAAACTAATTATATCTTCAGGAACATTTTTTGATATTGGAAGTGAACCTTCATAAGCTTCATCCTTACCATCTGTAAATAATACAACAGTTGTATAAGCTCCAGGTTTTGCGTATTTATTTATTGAATCTACTATTGTATCATATAATCTTGTTGCACCTTTTGCATTTATATTTTCATAACTTTTTTTTATAAGTTCTCTATTAGTTGTAAAATCCTGTAAAAAATAGGTTTTTCTATCAAAAGCAACTAAAGCTATTTCATCAACTGGTTTTAATATTTCAAGAAACCTTCCTGATGCTGCTTTTAATCTTTTTATATCCTGTTCCATTGAACCTGATTTATCGAGTATCATTATTATTGAAAGAGGAAGTTGCATATTTTCCATTGAAAAAGGTACTTGTGTTTTTACCCACACTTCTAAATCTTCTGCTTGTACATCTTTAAGTGATATTCCATCTTCACTTACATTTACAACTGGATTTATAAGTGGATATCTTTCTGTTTTAAGTTTTTCCATTTTTAAATCTAATGAAAAACTAAATATAGCTAATATCATAAAAATCATGACAGTTAAAAGAGTTTTTTTCATATAACAATCCTCATAAATCTGTTTTTATTTGATAAATCCGCTCAAAATAATTTCTCAAAGGTTCAGATTCAATTATATCCATAAAATTTAAAGCATTTAACATTATTGATAAAGATTCTATTCCTATATCTTCAAATTCGGCATATAACTTAAAAATATTTACATCAGTACTTGTATTTATATCGACACCATAAGCTCCATTAAGTATTTTAAGAACATAAGAAAAATTCTCAAATTCTTTTTTTACAAATTTTATTACCATTTCAATCTTTTTAACAAATTGAACTGATATATTATTATCTTTAAAATCAATTCTTAAAAAACCATACCTTTTAAGATAAAATAACCAAAAGAAAAAATTATCTTCAAGATTAAATGTATCAAGTGGAAAATCTTTTTTTCCAAATACTCTTATTTCATCAAATGAATTAAAAAATTCTAATCCTTCTACTACATTTAAAAGATTTCTATATATTGTATCGGTAGATGATGAAATTTCTTTTTTTAACATAAATAAATATTCCTGACTAACAGGAAATCCATTTTTATTTATAAAATATAGCATTTCAAATATATCGGAATTATTTATTGAATAAATAGGTTTAAAAGAGTTTTTATTTAGTATTCCTATATAATTTCTAAAAATAACATCTTTTATATTCTGCTGCATTCCAGTTGTATTTAATTCTGGTTTTTTTGAAACTTTCTTTTTTATTAAATTTTTTTCTTTTAAATAATCTATAACGATTTCTGAATCTTCAAAAAATATATTTTTCATCTGATCTTCCGACACATACAAATCTTTTTTATATTTTTTTAAAATAAAATTACTAATATTGAAATTAATCTTTTTTTGTTGTTTTTTTACTTCATTATGTAAATATATTATAAATATTTCATTTATATTAATATTTTGTTTATCTGTAAATACATAAGCTGTTTCATCATTAATATCTTCTATTTCATTAACTATAACAATATTGTATATTTTGTTCTTTATAAGGTTTTCTTTTAATTTTTTTTCCATATCTGTATCTGTTTTATAAATTTCAACACAAGAAATACCACATTCAAAAACTTTTTGTTTTAACATTTCATTATCTGTATATAACACAGTTGTTTTTCCTGAAAAAGCCATAGCAAAAAGAAGTTTTAAAAACTCTTCTTCTTTAATACATATTTCACTTTGATTAAAAAGATCTTTTATATTATCTCTAACTTTTGAATTATCAGAAAGAAGTTTTGATATATAGGTATTATCTGTTTTTTCTTCTATTTCAGAATAAAGATAATTAATTATAAATGGTGAATATTTACCGATTCTATCAATAAACACCGGATTAACACTAAATTCTTTTCTTTTTTCCATTTCACACTCAATATCAATTATTTTATTTACATCAAAAAGCGCTGATATAAAAGTTGATATTTTTCTGATGTTTTCATAACAATTTACATAAATATTTGATTTAAATACATCTTTATTCCATATATTTGAAATTAAAAAAATACTTTTATCAGTAACACTTACCCAATAATCTGAGTTTTCTTCTGTTATATTATGAAATAATTTTTTTTGATTATTTAATCTATTTCTCTGAAAATTTATTTCAACTATATTAGCTTTCACAGGATTTACAAATTTTTCAATATCATAAAGATCTTCTGATAATGTATCAATTGAATTTATATATCTTTTTAAAAATACAGAAAAATCAGAAAATAAATTGTCCACAATTGAATATCTTAATGAAGAAGAAATTTCTGAATCTTTGAATATTTTTATTATTCTTTCCTCAAGTCTTATTATTTTGATAATACTTTCTTTAATCTTTCTGTAAAAATTAAAAGATTCCTGTGAATTAACAAGTATATTTTCTAAAAAAGAATCAAGTTGATTTATATTACATGTATTTTTTGAAAAACTATAAATATCTCCTTGAACAATATCTTCGATAATATTAGGGGTTATAAAATAAAAAGCCCTTTCAAATTTTTCTTTGAAATAATCTTTATTACAAAAATCCGATACAACATATTTTCTATTAAATATATCTTTTCTTACTCTTTGAAAAAAACATTTTTCATAATAAGGACATTCAAGCTGCATACAATTTCTTTCATCTGCTTCAATCGAACTATCTTTTATATTTATTTCATTAAGTGAACCGGTTTCTGTATATGGAAGCCAAAATATTATTTTTTTTGTCTTTTCAGGTTCTTTTTCTGCATATTTTTCAAAATGATTAAGACATATATAATTTCCATAATAAAAAGAAAATTCTTCATAATCTTTTGTAAAAGATAAATTTTTGTTAGCAATAGACATATTTTCAACAAAAATAACTGATTTACCAGTATAACTTTCAGAATGACTTTCAAAAAAACTTAATAAAGCTCTTGAATCTAAATAATTATACCAAATGTTTTTTTCTCTAAAAACAGAGTTTTCACTTTTTGATATATTGAGATTTATTTTTGTTTCTTTTTCATAAAGTTTCCATTCTTTTAAGAGAAAATCCTTCATCGAAAAAGAAGAAAGCGATATATTTAAAAATTTATTAAAAAATAAAAGAATTTTTACAGTTTTATCATCAGCTGCACTTAAAAAAGCTCTGAAAACTTCGTTTCTTTTTTCAAAATAAGAAGTAATTTGTTTAATTATATCAAGCATATCATCTATATTTTGCATTTTAGTCTTTTTTAAATGTATTAGTTTTATAAAATCTTCAATATCAAATTTATTATGTATAGAAATTAAAATATCCTCGTAATTTGCATATATAACTATGCTTTGTTCTTTATCTTTTAAATAATTTTTAACAATTTCAATTTCTTCTGTATCAACTTTATCTATAACAACTCCTGAACACATTGTTTTTAAACTATATTTATCATCATTTTGAAAATATAAAGTAAATATATTATCTGTATTCAATGTTTTAAGAGTATTTTTCCATTTATCTGCTGATTGTTTATGCTCAATATAACCTGCATATTTTTGAGCGAGATTTATTCTTCCTGTTTTAAAATACAATTTTGTAAAAAATAATGCTAATTCATCTTTTCTAAAACTTCCTGAATCAATAAGCTTTAAAGCTATGGTTTCAGCTTTTTCATAATCTTTATACTGAACACTTAACTCAAGATAATCCTGTATAAAATCCCTGTCATAATAATTGTTTTCTACTAATATACCAAAATATACTCTTGCTTTTTTTAATTCATTTATTTCAAGATATATTTTTCCTATCTTTTTTTTCAAATCAAGATCAAGTGGATATATTTTTTCTCTATTTAAAAGAATTTCAAGAAGTTCAATTTGTTTATCAGCATTTTCATAAAGCATAACAATATGTTCAAATGATATTAAATCTTCAGGATTTAATTTTAACACTTCTGAAAAAATTTTTTCAGCTTCTTTAAATCTACCAAGAGCTTCTTCATTTAATGCTTTATTTTTAAGAAAAACAAGTCTATCTGCACCTTTAGTGTTTTCGTATATAAGAAGAAATTCAATTGATTTTTCAAAATCTCTTAAAAAATAATATATTTGTGAAATCTCAAGAATAGTCTCAGTATCATTGCTTTTTATATCATGATATTTAATAAGATAATCAAGAGCTTTTACATTTTGTGAGAATTCTAAATATGCAAACCCAATTTCTTTTAATGATTCAGGATATTCATCAGATATACACTCTTCAAAATATTTCAAAGATTGTTCAGATTTTTCAGCAAGCAAAGCTCTTGCTTTTTCTAATATAATATCTCTAGTTTTTTCAATAATTGCATCGATATGTTTTATAGCTTTTTTGTTATTACCAATATTTCTATAACATACTGCTAGTTTAAAATTATATTTATCTTTCTGTTCAGGAATTTCTTTTAATAATCTTTTATAATTTTCAATACATCTTTCATAATCGTATAATCTAAATCTATGTTCTGTAACAACATCTAAGAAGAATAACTCTGATCTTATACCAAATATCTTATCTATCAATTTAAAAAACATTATTTCACCTTTATACTTTATGATATGGATGATTATTTATTATACAAATTCCTCTATATATCTGCTCCATAAGCATTATTCTAAAAAGCTGATGCGGAAATATAAGATTTGAAAAAGAAATAGCTTCATCAACATTTTTAAATAATTTTTCATTAACTCCTTCAGCTCCACCAATAATAAATTGTATTTTTGTATTAATAGAAAGTAAATTGCCAAAAAAATCATTTGATTTTATAAATTTCCCTTGTGGACTTAAAAGAATTTTAAAAAAATCATTTTTAATTAATTTTATTATATCATCACTTTCTTTATTTATATTTTTTTCTTTTAATTCAATAATGTTAAAAATACAGGTTTTATCAACCCTTGATTTATAAATTTCAAATATATCTTTAAATTCTTTTTTTAGTTTTCCTACACTTATTATATCTATTTTCAAAATTAAAATCCTCGCTTAAATCTTTTAAAAATTATTATTCAAAAACACTTTGTTCAGGAATCCATCCAACTAAATCTATATCTTTTATATATACTTTAAAAAACTCGCCAACTTTATCAAATATAAGTATTTCAAGATTTTCTGCTACATGTTTTAATATTTTTTTACCATCAGAACCTGAAAATACCGGTGTAAAGTTTTTTGTTATTTTACCCTTTCTTTCTTTACTTATATATTTTGCATAAACAAATCCTGTCCTTTTTGATAAAAAACTAACATAATACCAATCACCTTCGCGAGAAAGCACTCTTAATCTTACTTTTTTATTTACAATTGCTAATCTTTCAGATTTTTCATCTGATGATAATCTTACATTTACAGAATTTGCATTTACAACCCCAAAATCTTCTTTTTCTTCAGCATTATAATCTGTATATATCTCACTTGTATCAAAATCAAATATAAGTACTTCTTCAGTATTTTTTCCTTCTGTATCAAGAAATTCATGAAATATATAACCTTTAATAGGTTCCATGACAATTTCAAGCCATGAATCTGAAACTGTTTTTTTTAATGTAACTACATCACCAATTTTAAGCGTTTCAATTCTTGGATATACGGTAGATGGTCCACTTCTAACATTGAGTTTAGATGAATTTACAACCCCTGAATTTATTCCTGAAATATCAGAAAAGCTTTTTTTAAATTCAATCTGATAACTGTAAACTCCATTTATCATAGCAAAAATAAATAATAAAAAAATTGATTTTTTCAAAAATCCCCCTCATCTATTAAACTTTATTATATTTTACTTTTTAAACTCTTCTTTAAATTCATCTACAAGTCTTTCGTATATCTGCCATGGTGTTTCTATTATAATTTTTGAACCTGAAAAAATATCAACAAAACCAAGTTCATGCTCATATCTTGGAACAATATGTTGATGAATATGTGAAATACTTGCTCCACCTGCTTTTCCTATATTATAACCAATATTAAATCCACCAGGATTATATATTTTCCTTAATATTTTTAATGATAAATTTGTCATAAACTGAAGATCTAAATATTCTTCTTTTGTCATTTCTTCAAAACTCACTAGGTGTCGTATTGGAAATATCATTATATGCCCGGGATTATAAGGAAAAAGATTAACAGTAACTATATTAAATTGACTTCTTAATATCTCGAGTTGATCAAAATCTTTGTTTTTTTGTGCAATTTTACATAATATACATTCTTTATCAAGAAGACCTTTTCTTTTTTTCATTATATAATCTTTTTTTTCAGGTGGAAACAAGTATCTTTCAAACATTATTTTTTACACTTATCCGTTTTATTTTCTAATTTTTTATATGTTTCATAGCATTTTTCAAAATTTTGACAATATGTACAACAGTTTCTTTCAAGATTACTCTCACCTCTATACCAATTTATTCGACATAATTTAAAGTTTTCACATCTTGAACAGCAAAACCAATTCATTTTAGTGAGATTTCTTCTTTTTATATCTTCTATAAGAGTTGCTAAAACAACTATATTTTCTGATTTATTTCGCTTTTCAGGTTCCATAAATTCATAAAATTGTTTAACTTCAGCATCTGTGCCATATAAATGGACTATAAACAATTCCTCTAAAAACAAAGGATAATATTTACCTAGTGGCATTTTTAGCTCCATATAACACACTAAATTATTTTTTATAAATATTACAAACTAATCGGGGCATTTTTAGATTACAGTTTAGTCAAATTTTTAATTTAGCAAAAAATAAATATAATAATAATTATATCACTTAGATTAATAGATTATATAAAATTTTTTTCTATGTCAACCGATTAACATAATATGAAATATTTTTATATTATAAGTATTATTTTGCTAAGTTCTTTTCTAATTATATCATGTAAAAGTACAAGTATAAATGATAAAGATAGTAGTTTTTCTATTTGGGAAATTTCTTTTATCGAAAAACAGTCAGATATTTACGCAATTGGTAAGGATTCTATTTCTTTCTTTAGTAAAGTAGACAAAAATTCCAAAATAAATACTGATTTTATTGTTGAAAAGTTTATTGCTTTAAGCGATAGTATAAAAATTTTTTCTAATAATTCAATTTTAAATCCTAAAAAAATAAATACTATTTTTACTTCTTTGGAAAATATTGAAAAAATTTATATTTGCGATGCCAAAATACCTAAAAATTTAATTGCTAATATTTATTCAAATATTTCTTTTACATTAAAAATTGTTTTTAAAGATGGTAATGTACTTATTAAAGATATAAATAAAGATTCTAATAATATTTATATTCCAGAAATTTATGAAAAAGATAAAATTGAAACTATTTTAAATAATTTTGAAAACAATTTAATAGGTGATATAACAAGTGATTATGACCGAATTTTAGCTTTAATTAGTTATAATATGAAATTTAATGAAAATTTTGATATTGATTCAATATTAAATATAGATAAAGAGTATTCTCCGAATAATATAAATTGGGAAAATGATTTTTTTAAAAATAAAAATGATTTTTATGATTTTGCAACAATAAATCAATAGCAATTGAACATTTTCATTCCGGCATAACGTTGTTTTTGTTACTAATGTCACAAAGTGACATGTCACGCTTTATCTGTCACAGCTTCACAGTTTTTTCTTTTAATTCGACATTCAACATTAAAAATCTGTCATCCCGGTACTATTCTGAGCCAAGATTTGTTTTTGATTTTTTAACTCTTAACTAGACTACGAATTAGTCGCTAACTGTGCCGAGGTCACACTAACCCTTTAACCTTTTTTTATTTACAAAATTACATTAAATTGATTAATTTACTAGCTGTTTCAGAATTTCTATAAAAATATAAAAATTTAATAATCTCATTTCCAAATTGAGGAAATTTATCTAACATTATTATATAAATATCAACAGCTTTTTCTTTATCAATGAATTTAATCGAATCACATAGATTAAGAAAATCCTTTTTATTTGTTATAATACCCGGATCTATAAGCGATTGAATATATTTTATAACTTCATTTTTACTATTAATAAGAATTCTAAGAGCTTTCAATCTTAATTTAAGAGAACTTTCTTCTAGAAAAATCTTTTCACTCAATTCAACAATAATATTATCATCATAATATGAATTCAAAGCTTCCATCAGCTCATTTTTTAAATCATCTGATATATTATCTAAAAAAAACTCTTTAAGAAGAAAAGTTTTTCTATTTTCTGATTTTTTTAAAGATACTGCTTTTATTATATTTATTTTTTGAGCTTCGCTTGCATTTTTATATAAACCAATTAAAAAATTTGTAGCATTAATAAATTCTCCTAGAGAAAAAATTGCAGCTTCTTTTACTGCATCAGATTTATATTTTGCACATTCTACAAGAAATGAAAAATTTTCATCAGTCTTTTCGATAAATTTCAAAATTGCTATTTTTATATAATCATAATTTATATAATTAAAATGTCTTGAATAATCAAGAGAAAGAATTCCAGCTATATCAAGATATTCAGATATAATTTTTATATCAATCTCTCTAAATCTAAAAGGAACAAATTCTCTCATAAAAACTTTTTCAAGATTTGATCTAAAATACATTATTTGAGCTTCATCAAGATCTCTAAAAAAACTTAATATAAATCTTTGATCTATAAATATTTTGTTTTGAAGTAAAAAATCTACAATCCTTGAAGAAAATACCTCAAAATCATCTTTTTTTCTGAAATTCTGAAATAAAAAAAGCATAAGTTCCTTATGATTTATCTTATATAAAAAGTTCATAAAGTTTTTTATCTTAAAAATATTAAGTTCTTCAAAAAGAAGTTTTTCTGCATTATTATCTTTATCCATTATTATATTATTCATTAATGCATCTTTTAAAACTGGAAAATAAATTGGATGAAGTTTTTCCCATAATTCTGTCAATTTTCTAAAAATCTTCTTTTCAAAAAATGAAACACATTTGATTGAAGCGATTCGGACAATTTCCTCTTCACTATCAAGTTTTTCATTAATTATACTTAAAATGGTTTTTTTAATTTTTATATTTACATTGTCTGAACTGAGTAATTTACCAAATTTTGATATACACGCAATCTCAATTGTAGAATTTCCACTAAAAACTTTTGAATATAAAAACTCAAAAAATTTTTCATTATCAAAACCTTTTATTGCAGAAAGTTGCAAGAGGTCATTACCTGATTTCATTACTTCTCTAATAATCTGAATTACTTCATCAACTGGAAATCTAACCATACTTTCGATAATATTAGCCTTCAGTATTATATCTTTTGTAGCTAAAAAACTTCTAAGATTTAATACATATTCTTTATCATCTAAAACTGGTAATATAATTTTTATAGCTCTTTCATCCCATTCTAAAACATTAAAATTATATAGAAATATTTTTTTAAACAAAGCTTTGTCTTTTGAATATAAATTTTTAATAGCTAATACTCTTACAATATTATCAAGCTCAGTATTAATGATATTTTGAAAAAAAACTGTGTCAATTGTATCGCTTAATGGGGTATTGTATATTGTTTCAAGAAAATATATTTTATCATCTACATCAGATTTTGCATACCAATCTTTATAAAAAGCTACTACTTCGGTTAAGTGATATTCTTTTAAAGCCTGTATTATCAATCTTTTATTTGTCATAAAATATTCTTTTTAAATCTAGTCAGACTCCCTTTTAACTTTTGAATAGCTCTTGAATGTATTTGACATACTCTTGACTCTGTTAAATCAAGTGTTGAAGCGATTTCTTTAAGGGTAAATTCATTATAATAATATAATGTAACTACTAGTTTTTCATTATACTGCAAATTATTTATAGAATCTGTAAGAATTTTTTTAATTGCATCTGTTTCTGCTTTATCTTCTGGAGATTGAGCATCATTATCTTTTAAAAATGAAGCTTTATCCATATCATCAGAATCATTCATAAAAAAATCTTCTAAAGAAAGCATAAGTGCTTTTTTACCCTGAACAAACATTTTTTCAAGTTCTTCCATTGAAATTCCCATTTTTTCAGCAATTTCAATATCATTAACACTTCTTCCCAATTCCTGCTCAAGATCAGATATTACTTTAACAATCTCTTTTGACTGAGACCTTATACTTCTTGGAGCCCAATCAATTTTTCTTAAATTATCATATATAGAACCGTTTATTCTGGTTCTTGCATAATATTCAAACTTAACTCCTAAATCAGGATTGAATTTGTCCACAGCATCCATAAGTCCATATAAACCATAGCTTACAAGATCGTCAAATTCTACGCTTGACGGTAAATTAATAGCTATTCTTCCAGCTACTCTCTTTACTAAATAAGCATATTCTTCAATTATCTTCTGCTTATCATCTTTTGACTTTCTCTTAATAAGATTTAAAAACGTATTTTCTTCCATTTTTTCTCACTCTTTTATATAGACATTAAAATTCATATCTGTAAATTTTATTATTTCCCATAAATTTAAATTATTCTTGATAATTATATCATTAATCTTACCATTTAGGTAGTCATTATAAAATTTTGTAATAATAGCATCATCGATTTTATTTAATTCTACACTGTTTTCTTTCTTTTCGGAATTTTCCTTATCAGATTTAATTATATTAAAATCATTTTTTTCAAGTTTAAGATATGCAAATTCATCATTTTTATTTTTTTCTTTTTTTGAATATATAAATAACTTTTCAAATTTCAAACCTCTAGGGATTTTAATGAAATTCTTATTATCCATAAAAAATATATTATTATACTTTTTATTTATTGCAATTTTATTAATATCATCTGTAAAAAAACTTGCAAAATCTTCTTCCTTATTAAACATTCCTGCGGAATAAAACATGTTTTCAAAGTTTTTAAAGTATTTCCAAACAATTATTGAACTTTTTTTATTTAATTCTTTTAAATATAAATTAACATTAAGAATTAATCTAATATCTATATTTGTAAAATAATATTTACTGTTTTTTATAATATATAAAAATTTTAAAATTTCACTTTTATTTATAAAATAATCATGTTTATAAGAATTTTGCGGATAATTCAAAGGTTCTGCATAATACATAATCCTTTCAAGCGAATTAATTTTATTAAATAAAGTTATTTTATCTTTATCTAATTCTTTTAATTCAAGCAAATTGATATAATCTGGTTTTTTCTTTGCATATATTTTAATATTATCTTCTATATTTTCGGTAATTGTGAACGGTGTTGTTTGTAATCTATCAATGAAAACCTCGAATCTATCAATATGTCTTATTATAAATTCAATTAAAACAACTCTAATATTATTATCTTCAATTCTATTTATTATATCTTTTATACTGTCACGAGTGTTTTTTATAATAATTTTTAAAAAATCTAATAATTTTCTAATATCTTTGTTAAAAGAAAATTTTATTTCGCGGTGTATATTAAAATAATCTGTTAATTTTTTTATGTTTTTACTAAAATCCTCAATTTTATCAATACATTCCCTGTATGAAACAAAAAGAATTCTATCATATTTATAAAAAACTTCATTTTTGGAAAGAATATCAACATATATATCTGTTAATTCTATATATTCAGATAAATCAAAAAAATCTTTAAAAAAAGTATAAAACATTTTAAAATCTTCATTAAATGAATTAATCTTAAAATCGATATTTTTTAATTTTAAAGCATCTATAATATAAAAAGAATTTTTAACAAAATCAGTCATTTTATTAAGCTGACAATTATAATGACATTTATCACAATAATTACAATCTATATTTTCATAAAAAAATTGTATAGTGTTAAAATTCAAATTACATTTTTTCTTATATCTTTTTATTTCAGAATTATATGTATAATTCAAATTTTCCCATAAACAAACAGTATAAAATTCCTTTCTAGTTGAATTGGAAATTATTTTAAGATTATCTTCCCAGAATTTAAGTTTCATTCGACATAATATTTTTCTTTTATTATAACTTTCAGGATTTATTTCTAAATACAATTTTTTATCTATTTCTATATTTAATTCTTCATTTTTTATTTCATAATCCTTTCTAACAGGATAAATTTCAAGAAAATTTAATAGAATATCATCAAATATTCCAGTAAGAAAAACTAAGTTTTTTTGAAATGGAGTCATTTTTCTTACATTTTCAACTGTTTTAAAAAAAACTTCTGAAATTTCATAAAATCTTTTATCTGAATTAAATTCAGGGTCAAATATAAGAAATAATAAATCAATTGAATATACTTTTTCTGAAAAATATCTTAATCTTCCTATAATATCTTTTGGAGCATTGCAATAAAAAATATAATCAATATCATCATCAAAAAATTCGGCTGAAAAGAAGAAATCTTTTATTTCAAAAATTTTAATATTTCCTTTTGTTATAAAAATATTATATTTATCATGAGAACTCCTGTTAATGAAATAAAATTTACCAGCATTTTTATTTTTCAAGTAAATTTCTTCTTTTTCATTGTATTTATCTATTAAAACATCAAATCTTCCTGTTATAAAACAACATTTTTTAAAAATATCTTTTAAATTATCATTTATGTATATTTCTTCCTCATCTTTATATTTTTCAACAAGATCATAAATTGAATGTAAACTATTTATATTAAGAAGATTTTTTAAAACAATTTCAAGCAATTCACTATCAAAACCTTTTTCATCTATATATTTTTTGGAATATTCAAAAGATATTTTATCATTACCTAAAATTTTGTTTGTAACAGCAAGTTCTTTAAGAACATTTCTGTTTTTTGAAAAAAACCATGTAAATTTTAAAATCTTTAAAGCTTCACTGCCTAAGTTTTTCTTTAAATAAATTTTAGATAAAAGGAGATTTGATTTAATTTCAAAAAAAGCTTTTTCTCGATATTTTTTTATATAATGAAAAGATTCATCAATATCACCTGAGTTAAAACTTGCATTAGCCATTATATAATAATATTTTTCAGGAATATCATCGTCAAATTTTTCAAGATCTTTTTTTACTAATCTATAATTTTTTAATTCAATATTAATAAGTGCCCGTTGAAAATAAATTTCTTTATTATCAGAAAACTTTTCAACAAATCTATTGCTTTTATGAAGAGCACTTTCAAATTCTTTTAATTCATATAATATTTTTATTTCAAGAAGTCTAATTTTTTCCTGAGAAAAATCTGTTTCTGCAAGCTCTTCTATAAGTTTTTTACTTTCTTGATATTTTTTTTTGATAAATAAAATTTCAGCTCTATAATATTGGGATTTATCTTTGGAAATTTCATTTGAATATAGAATATCACAAACTTTATTAGCTTCTTTTATATATTTATGTTTAATATAAATCTGCAAAATTTCTTCTATAATTCTTTCATTATAAATTTTAAGTTCAATTACTTTTTCAAAATCCAATACACAAACTCTTAAACTTCCTTTTTTATAAAAAGACATTCCTCTATAATAATAAGCATAGAAATTAGAAGGATTTTCATCAATAACTTTTGTAAAAAAAATAATAGAATCATTATATTTTTTTAAATTAAAAAAAGTTATTCCTGCCCAAAATACAAATCCTTTATAATCAATTAGAAATTCATTATTGCGAAACAAAGAAAATATTTCTTCAAATTTGTCTTTTGATATAAGTTTTTGTATATTTGCACAAACACTAAGTGGAATATTATAATCAATTGGTATATAAAGATTATCCTCAATAAAAATCTTCCTAAACAATTCAGCAGAAGGATGGTCTGATAATTTACAATATTCTTTTATAACATTTAACTCTCTAGGTAAAAGACTTTTTTTTAAAAAAGATAATTTATTCATAAAAAGACATTTTTCTGACCATATTTCACATTCTCCAGGAGTAAAAAAACATATTGGAAGACGGTTTTTATTTTTCCTTAATATATAATATTGTGAAATTAAAAATGAAGCTTTATGTTTTGACGATTTTTTGAGTATTTTTAAAAAATTAAAAACTTTTTTCCAATTATAATCTAAAAAATTCTTTGTATAACTAACTGAAAAAAATATTTCAGCATATAATTCATAAAACTCGAGTTTTCTTAATTCATCAAGCTTTTCATGGTCAAGTAATTTAAGAAGGAAAAAAGCTTTATCATACTCTTTATTATATTTAAAAAAACTAACTGAATATAAAAAAACTTCGTTTTTTTGACATATTCTAAGAATATCTTCAACTAAAGTTCTATACTTCTTATTATAATTTTTTTCTCTTGAAAGATAATTTCCAAGAAATTCTATAAGATTTTTATATTCTTCAGAAGCTTTTTCTTTTTCTTCAAATAAAACCTGAGCTTTTAAAAAAATATCGATGTTTTGAGAAGAAATATCATTATTATCTCTTAGAACTTTTGCAAGATACTTTGTGTTTTGAAAATTTTTAGGTTCAATATCATAAAGTCTTGAATATATACTCAAAGCTTCCTTATCAACTCTGTTTTTAGCTCGATATATTCCAGATAAAACACTTATAAGCTCTGTATCTTTTTTATTAGAATCAAGCATACTCTCACATATATTCTGTGCAAAATCATCATGAATCATATTTTTTTTGATAATTTTAAAAATATAAGGAAGAATTTCTTTATCATTTTGTTTTTCATAATAAAACTTAAAAACTGGATAAAATACTTTTCTGTGAAAAAATCTGTATTTTTTTATAAAAACATCAACAAATCTAAATATATTCTTTTCAAATTCAATATTTTTATTATCAAAATAATAAAAATAATTAAGCATTATAGTAATAAATTTCAAATCAAATTCTTTGAATTCAAATATTTTATCAATAGTAAATTCAAGAACTTTATAATCTTTTTTTCTCTGTAGACAATATCTTTTAAAAATATTTATATATTTTTTTTTAAATAAAGAAAGGTTAATTATCTTATTTACAAAAAAACTTATCATTTCCCTATCATTAGGGTATTTTAAAAGATAATTATAAGCATGTTTTTCGCTAAAAAAATCATCTGAAATAGCTATTTTTTTATATATAAGTAAAGCTTCGGAATTTTCAATAGTAAGCTCAGAAAAAAAAGAAAAAAGACTTTTTAATTTTTCTTTATCATTAAAATCATTTAGAATTTTAAGCTTTAGAAAAACAGCATTACAAAGCAGTGAGTTTGAAAAAAACCGATTTAAAAAACTATTATTTTCTGATATTACTTTCTCAATAAAAAAAAGAGCTTTTTTTTCATCACCAACTTCTATCAGCTTTTGGGCTAATATAAGATTTTCTCTACTATCTTTAGAACTCACCTAAATCCGTTCCTGTCTCAAGATTAAGGTTTTTTTCAATAAATAAAGCCATTCTTGCATAGAGAAAATCTTTTTTTTCAGATAGCACTTTTTCAAAATAAATCTGAGATCTTTCAGCATGACCAAGTCCGATAAGAACAATTCCCATATAATAATTTGATATAGGATGAATTTTATCGATATTAATTGCTTTTTTTATATATTTATAAGCATGAGCATATTTTTTTTGTTTTATATAAGTAAGAGCTATTCCATTTAATGGAACTGGATTAAGAGAAAACTGATTATAAGATTTTAAAAAATATTTCCTTGCTTCTTCATATTTTTTCATACCAGTTAAAGCTCTACCAATATTAAGATTAATAAAAAAATTATCCATTTTTTTATTTTCAATAAGATGTATAAAAATATCATAAGCTTTTTTGAACCTGTGCTCATCGAGCATATCAAAAGCTCTGACCATGGTCTTTCTATGTATAAGGTATTTTATAAACTGAAACATAGGTTCATAATACCACAAAACTTAAACAAATTAAATACATATTCCGAAAAATATAGTATGAGGAATATTAAAAGAGATATATTAATAATTTGTATTATGTTATTTTCAATGCTTCATGGTTGTTTTTACAAAAGTGATGTATTAAATGAAAAACCTGATGTTTCTTCTGTTTATATTGATAAAAACTATATTGAAACTAATCTTGACTTAATTTTTTCCTTTTTAAAAGATGATAAATATGAAAAGGCTGAAGAAATTACAAATATTTTTAAAACCTTAGAACTTGATACTACTTATGAAAAAATGTTAAATCTTGCATTTGGTATAATTAATCTTAGAAAAAAAAATATATCTGTGGCTAAAGAATATTTTTCAAATAGTCTTCCTCTTATTGAAGGCGAAATTGGGATTGCTACATGCCTTTTATTAACAAGGAATGCTAGTTCACTTGAAGATGCTAAAATAATATTACAAGAAAATAGTGATTTTACTCAAAGTAATCTTTATCATTTTTTTAATAGAGATTTTTATGAGAGTTTAAAATTATATTATGAATTTTGGTCTGAACCTGAAGAAGATTATTATAGCAGACTTGATTTATTTGAGAAAAAAATTTTATTCAAAGCTAATCCTCTAATTGAAGAATTTCTTGAAAATATATATGAAAGTGGTAAAAATATCGTAGAAGAATTTGAAATTAAAGAATAAATAAAAATAGTTTATAAGTGCATAAATGCACTATGATGTCAGAAACTGATAATATCAGTCTGACATCATAGTTCGAGGCTGTTGAAAAATGCAGTTTTCTTTTTTCAAAATTAACTTTAAAAATAAACAGCATGGTCAGGCCGATCTATGTAAGCTAAATTTAGAGTTCGGCACAGACCCTATTTTGTATCAATCTTTGATTTTTTTAGTTTTTCAACAGCCTGGTTTGCTTTGCTCACTATATAGTTTTACAAGTAAAACTAGGTTTAAGACTTGAGCGAAGCTCAAAAATGCTGACTTGTCAGCAATCTATGCTGAAGTCATAATATCCCAAAGCATATATCTTGGCGAAATCATAACATGACTAGGCAAAATCTTGCTAAAAGCAATATAGATTTAAAAAACTAATTTTCAGAAGCTATAAATAATTTAAATGTAAATTCTGGATTATTGGATTCGCTTTTTATAAAAAAATCTCCGTTAATATCTTTTTCAATAAAAAATAATTTCCCACTAGGATTTAAAGGTACTTTAATAATAAATTCACCCTGAAGTTGTGAAAGAGAATCTGGAAATTCATTGTATTTCATATTGTATTTAATAACTTGTTTTTTTAAATCTTCCATTTGTATTTTCATTTTATAAGCTCTAACTTTATCAGAAATATTACCAAAAAATGGAAGCATAACTGCTATTAAAATAGAAACAACAAGTAAAACAGTAAGAACTTCAACAAGAGTAAAACCTTTATCTGTCCTGTACACCAATAAACACCTCTCTTGTCATTTTAATATTGTTTGTATAAATATTAGTAATTACATACATAGAATAATATTTAGGACCTGAATATCTTTTTATAATAGAAAACGGTTCACCCCAACCATTTACAAATCTAGAAAGATCTCTTGCATAATTATACTCAACAACATCTATTAAATTAAAATCTTTATTTGAATATGGATAATTTTGCCAATTATCATATCTCATCTTATTTTCAAGTTTTCTAGTATTATTAGCATCAATTTTATATAAATCCAAAGTCTTTTTAAAAGCATCAAGATTCATATAGGTTTTTTTAGTTTTAGCTTCATCTACATAATCTGTATAATATGGCAAAGCAAAAGAAACAATAACAGCTATTATTGCCATTGATACCATTAATTCAATAAATGTAAAACCTTTATTTTTCATCTTGCTCCTACATTAACTTCGACAGTTCCATTAGTATATGAACCAACATAAATTATATTGCTTTTTATTGTAATCTGATATCTTTTACCCCATGGGTCTACAGGGATTTTTTCGATTATACCGGAATTTTTTAATGTAACAAAATCAGTCGGTAAAACACCTTCATTTTGAATTGCATACATTGACATTGCTTTTTTTATATTTGCAAGATCTGATTCAACTTTTTTCTTTTCAAACTGTGACTTACTTCCACTATATTCAATCATAGCAAAAAACACTAAAATTGATATTATAGCTATCACTAAAAGTATTTCAGTTATAGTAAAACCTTTAAAATTTTTCAGGTATGTCATATTTATATTCCGGTCTAATCAAAGAAATACTGACTTTTCCATTTTCAATAGCATAAAGATCAGTTCCTTTGTTAAAATCTCTATCAAAGATTCTTTTACCTCTAAGCATCATCCTAAAATGTTCGGAATATTCCTCGATTTCATAATATTCCTCATAATAAAAATCAGCTGGTTTTGTAAATTCATATTCTGTGACATTATCACAATCTGGATAATTAATGTTAAACAAATAATCTTTCCATTTTCCGTGCTTTATTTTATTATAGTTTTTATCAATAAAGTCCCCTGTGAAAGCAGCAGCATTCAAAAATCTAGGATTTTCAAAATCATAAGATGCAAGCGAAACAGCTATTGATGGAATTTTTTTTTCAATACCATCAAATGCAGCACCTACAGTTCCAGAATATCTAAGATCTATACCAGTATTTTCTCCCCGATTAATCCCCGATACAATTAGGTCGATAGTAATATTAAATTTATTTTTTAAAGCAAAAATTCCAGTCTTTGCACAATCAACAGGAAACCCATTCTCAAGTACAAATGCTTTTTCTACTTTAACAGGAAAATTATGACTTTCTTTTATAATTATACTATTATTGATAGTCATAGCACTACCGCTTGCACTTTTTTCCGTTTCTGGAGAAAAAATAAAAACTTTCCCTCTTTTTGATAATTCCCATGCAAGCGATTCAATTCCCTTACTTTTAATACCATCATCGTTAACTAATAAAAAATTCATTTTACCTCAACTCAATAAAAAGTCTGTATCTTCTACCTTCGCCTTCTTCGATAAAATTAAGCTTTCCTTCTTTTGCAAGCCAACCAATAGCCATTGAAAATTTATTATCTTTCATTGGCAAAGTATCAAATGAAGACATTACATCATCTCTCATCTTCTTATACTGTACTTTTCCATTTTCAGAAAGATATTTCCATATAGCTCCTGAGATTTCACCGATGTTATACATTTGTAACCTCCTGCGGGATTTGTTGTAATATATATTAATAAAATAACATATATTAGTCAAAATATAATGCGTTTTATTTCTGCAAAATATAAAAATCAGGATTTACAGCGACAGGATTGTTTTCATTTTGAAATCTTTTTAGCTCAAAATAAAAGCTTTTTCCCTGTTCTGTACTTCCAATTACTTCCCCACCCTTAACTATATCTCCCATTTTAACAGTAACTTTTTTTAAATCTGAATAAACTGTATAAAAATTATTTTTATGATCAATTATTAATATTTTATTTTTTTCATCTTCATCAACATAAACAATATCACCTGAAGCTGTTGCTTTTACAAAAGTATCTTTGTTATTTTTTATCTCAATACCTTCAACTCTTATACCGTTTTTCATATCATTGAATTTATAAAGAATTTCTCCGTTGGACGGCATTATTATAAATGCTTTTACATTATAGTTTTTTATATTAACATTAGAATTAGGTTTATCTTTATTTATTTTTGTTACTTTTGTATTTTTATTATTAGAAACTATTTTTTTATCTTTTTTTATATCTCCACTGCTATCAAGCTTTATCTCTTTTTTTCCAACATAAATTTTTTGTCCTATATGAAGGAAATTAGGATTTTTAATATTATTAACTTTTTGAAGATAATCTATACTCGCATTAAATTGCTTGGATATAGAAAAAAGAGTATCTCCTTTTGATATTGTGTAATATTCTGATGATGTCTTTGATACAACAGCTCTGTTTCTTCCTGATGGTGCTGGAATTCTTTTACACGATATAGAAATTACAGAGGCAATCAATACAAGACTAATTATTAAATTTTTTTTATAATGCAACTTTATTTACCTTTTTTAATATATTTGATGCTTTTGAAGATATCTCAATATCATCATAATAACTTAATCTTTCGAGTAGTTCAAGTGCAAATGAACTCTGAGAGTCTCCTATAGGGTCAACAAGTATTTTTATAATTTCTTTATCAAGTTTTTCAATCTTATAAGATACTTTCTCAACAAGATATATATCTTCTTTTATTAGGAATTTTATTGAATAAGCAGCTTCTTTTGAAATATTAGCATTTTTTTCTTCAAGCATATTAACAAGAAATTCTTTAGTTTCATCATTATTAAAAAATCTACATGAAAAAACAATAGCCTGCCTAACAACATCTGTTTCTGAATTATATTTTGATATATAATCATGCACTACATCAAATTCACCACATTTTGCAAGTGCTTTTACAGCATTTCCTCTTACAACATCCTCAGAATCATCAAGACATCTTTTAAGCACAGGTACAACCTGAATAGCTGCAATCTCACCAAGCACAAAGCATGCACTCGCTCTCTGCCATCTATCCTCGCTTCTAAGCATATCTTCAAGCATTGATACCATTCTAAGCCCGCCAAGTGTCCACAATGCTTTAGCAGCATTAGCTTTAACCCTATTGTTACTATCTTTAAGACAAGGCATTATTGTATTTACCAAATCTACCTCATCAATTATATCAACATAATTTTCTAATGCTTCAACAGCATTACTTTTGGTTCGGCCATCTGTCTCGTTTTTAACAATATAAAGTAATATTTTACCACTTTCTCTATCATTACCAAGTGCAATTATATCAGTCATAACAGCTCTGATTTTTTCTGAATCCTCATCTTTATATTTTTCAAAAAGTGATGGAATAAGCACAGTGTAAAGACTTTTAAACTCTTTGAGATTATAGAGTATATCTATTTTTATATTTTCACTTCCGCCTGAAAAAAGCAAAAGTAGTTTATCAAAAGCTTTTTTATCTTTATTAATACCAAGAATACGAATTACAACTTTTTTTATTATATCATCATCTGAAGTATAAAGAGAATTAATTAAATCATAAAAACCCGCTGGTACATATTTTTTATCTGCAAATACTTCAAGAACAGCTCTTACAACATTTAGATTTGGATTTTTCATCAAAGGTTCAAGTTTAATAAGATCAACTGTATTGATAAGATTTTTAAGAGCATAAACTGCATCTGTTCTAACACCTTCATCTTTATCCATTATTAATGGAATAATATTTTTTACATACATAGAAGCTTTGATATTAGTAAGTGCTGTAAGTGCAGCTTTTCTAACTTCTGCTGAATTATCTTTTAATCTTTTGGAAATTTCTTCATGTATTCCCTTCTCGCCTGTATGGACTAGAGAAAAAATAGCATTTTTTCTGATTATTTCAATATTACATATAATTAGTTTTTTAAGAAGATTAACAACTTTTTCAACTCTAATACTTCCAAGCACCTCAACTATCTTTGCTTTATCATTATTATCAACTTGATTGGATGAAAGAATATTTATAACTTTGTTAATCACTACCTCGCCTTCGGTTTTATAAAGATATACAAGAGCTTTATTTCTAACTTCTATATCATCTTCTTTTAAAAGAGGGAAAAGATAATTTTGAATATTTCTAACTCTATACTCATTTATTAGATTAAGAGCATTTTTTCTAATCTCTACATTTTTATCTTTTAACAAAGAAACCGAAGTATTAATTATATCAGAAGAATCTTTTAATCTAAATTTTGTTATTTCTTTAAGTATAGTTACACGAAGATATATTTCTTCTGTAATATCATTTACAATCTGCATAAGTTTGTTTATAGAATGATCATCACATATTGCAAGCAATGCATTTATTATCTCATGCCTTATTATCTGAGAAGGAGTTTCATCATAAACTACTATAAGTGGACCACTTGCTGACGGATCTTTTATTTTTTTTAATGCTCTTATTATATTTAATCTCAATTCTGAATGAAGTTCAGGAAGATTATTTATAAGATATTCAACACCTCTAGGATCACCTAAATCACCAAGTTCAGTAACTGCTTCAATTCTTTCTTTAATATTTCGGCTATTTAATTTAAAGATAACTTCATCAAATTTAGACATTTATCTCCCCGAGAAATGACTCACCGGTAATTTTTTCAATATTAAAATATTCTAATACAGTTGCAGATATATCGTTAAATCCTTTTCTAATTCCTAGATTTACACCTTTTTTTATATTTTTGCCATAAACAATAAGTGGTACATATTCTCTTGTATGATCTGTTCCAGGAAACAAAGGATCACATCCATGATCTGCTGTTATAATTAAAATATCGTCTTCTTTCATACTATTCATTAATTTTGGAAGCATAGAGTCAAATTCTTCCAATGCTTTTGCATATCCTTTAAAATCATTTCTATGACCATATACCATGTCAAAATCAACAAGATTGGTAAATATTAAACCATTATTTTTTTCTTTTAAAAATTTAATAGTATTATCTACACCATGTTTATTATTATCATTATGTCCAGATGATAAAGTAATTCCGTAACCAGCAAATATATCTTCTATTTTGCCAACAGCCATTACATCAAGACCGTTTTCTTTTAATTTTTCAAGCATATTTTCATAAGGTCTTAAAGGAAAATCTTTTCTATTTTGTGTTCTTTTAAAATCATCTTTGTTATTTCCATTAAAAGGTCTTGCTATAACTCTTCCAACACTATGTTCACCAGTAAGAAGCTTTCTTGCTTTAATGCAAATATCATAAAGTTCATCAACAGGAATCAAACTCTCATGTGCTGCAATTTGAAAAACACTATCAGCTGATGTATAAACTATAAGAGCACCTGTACTTAAATGTTTTTCTCCAAGTTCTTTTAATATTTCTGTACCACTTGCGGGTTTATTTCCAATAACTTTTTTTCCAGTCAATTTTTCAAATTTTTTAATAATATCTTCTGGAAATCCGTTTTCATAAACTGGAAAAGGTTTTTCAAGTACAATACCAGCAATTTCCCAATGTCCGGTAATTGTATCTTTACCTTTTGAAAGTTCAGCCATTTTACCATAGCATGCTGTTGGATTTTCTTCTTTTTTTATATTTTTAAAATCTATAATATTACCAAGACCAAGTTTTTCCATATTAGGTAAATTCATCTTTGTATTTTCATCTATATGTAAAAGAGTATTAGCTCCAAAATCATTATATTCATGAGCATCAGGAAGATAACCAACCCCAACACTATCAAGTACTACAATACAAATTCTTTTCAAATCTCCTCCCTATAAAAAATTTTAATATTTAAATATATTTCCTTTGCTATTTTGCTCTTCTCTAAAAAAGGACGGAATATTATAATTATAATACAAACCGCATTTATTGTTAAATTTTTGTTCTGATTTTAAAACTTGCCTTGAAATTTTAAGTATATCACCGCTTAATAATTTTGAATTATAAAGCGAATTTATAGTATCAATCACAAGATTGAACATTTTTGTATTTTTAAGAAAAGCAAATATACAATATCTTGAAAGCCCAAGAACATTCAATGCTGTACTAAGATGTTCCATATTAATATTAATTTCTTCCAATTTATCCTCAATATTAGATATATCTCTAAATGAATAATAATAAGATTGAGAAAAATTATTACTTTCATCATTTGATATACCGTTTTTTTGAGCAATACCCGAAAGTACCATAGATCTTATATCATAAGGAAGCATTACTTCGCCATTTATTACAGGAGCTCTTCCTATTCCTAAAGTTTTAGATGCAATTGCTCCACCTTGAAGTATAACTTTTGTTCTCCAATCATCGTTTTCAAAAATATTATCCAAAAAATCAGAATTTAATCCATTACTTGTTATTATACCAGCTTCATTTGCAACTGCAAAAGCTCCTCCGATTTCAATCGGATCAACACCTTTTTCAAAACACCACTCATATAAATCTAAAAAAATATCTATATCGTATATTCCGTTTACCAATGCCAGACCTGCAAAATCAATATAATTAATATTTCTAAATTTATTTTTTTGTTTATTAAAAAAACGAACAATATTGTTTTCTGATCTTGTCAAATCAAATTTAGATTTAAAATCATCCATTATATTTTTTATAATGCTGTTATCAAGCGAAGATTTCCTATAATTTTCGCATGGAAGACAAGAAAGCATATTATTAACTTCAAAAAAACCCATTGTAGAATGTCTTGGAAGCATTCTTCCAGATATTGTATTTTCTATAAGATGTTCTTCAAAAGAATTTATAAGTTTATTTTCTTTTTCTGAAAAAAAGCTATTTTGTTTAATATTTTCTATTATTACAGCTTTTATTTTTTTAGAACCAAATATTGCACCAATACCAGAACCTCTGGATGGCATTATAGCTGGATTTCCTTCATGATCTGTTGCAACTATTGTTGATGATATAAATTTTTCTTCTCCACAAGGTCCAATGCCTATTATAGAAACATCTCCATACTCTTGTCTGATATTTTCAAACAAAATTGAAATATCCATTTTTTCATATTCAGGAGTAGGTATTATCTCAATTCTATCTTTTGCAATATATATTATAGAAAGTTCGTCAGCAATTTCATCAATAACTAATGATTTGATACCGCATGCCATAAGCCTATCACTAAACAAACACTCTAATTCAAGATTTTTTATTCCCTCATTCATAGGAGATTTAAATCCAACTGATAAAACAGACGAGGCTGAAATGCCGCTTCCAGCTAAAGTACCTGGTGTTATTATTATTTTATTTAAAAAATCAAAAGAATTATACTGAAATATATTATTTTTCCATAAATAACCTGAATTTATATTTCTTCCTCTAAAAATAGTATCAAATCCAGATATTTTTTCTGTTATTATTTCTTTATTTCTGAGTTTTACCCTTACAAGTTGTCCATTAAAATTTGTTTGTCTAATAAATTTTGATTTGGTCTTTTCTTTTTCTACATTTAGATTTTCATAAGAATGAATAAGTATTATTCCCATATTTTCGGTAATCTGTGCGAGCTTTTCAAATTCTTCTCTAGTAATAAGAATATTGTTGAGTATAACTTTTACTGGAATTCTAACTTTTTCTTTTATTATACTTAATTCTTTTCTGATTTTTTCATATTCACCATCTTTAAGCCAGCATAAATTTGGCATTAGTACTATTTCGTCAATTGCAAATTCAAGGCTTTTCTCAATTTCATATAATTTGGCATTAGTACTTTCAATACCTAATGGATAACCTATAAGAAGACTCCATTTAAAATTATCAGAGTTTTTTATTTGACTTATATTTTCAAGTTGAAAGGGTAAAATTTCGATTGTATCCTGATTATATCTTTGAGCTTCATCAATTCTCTTAAAAAAAGAAGAACCCAGATATAAAGTTTTTGATATTAATGTATCAAAAAGACTTAATATCTGAGTTTTAGTTAATTTCATTACTTAATTATCCAAAAGATCAATAACCAGTATGATCATATTGTCCTTTTACTATGGCAATAGATGCTGAAGCACCAACTCTGCTTGCACCTGATTTTATCATTTTTAATGCACCTTCTGAATCTCTCACACCACCAGAAGCTTTTACACCCATATCTTCACCTACAATTCTTCTCATAAGTGCAATATCTTCAGCTGTTGCTCCTGATACGCTAAAACCTGTTGATGTTTTCACATAATCAGCACCTGCTGATTTACAGATTTCACATGCTTTTATCTTTTCATTAGAAGTTAAAAGACAAGTTTCAAGTATAACTTTAAGCAAAGTATTTCCACAAGCTTGTTTTACTTTTTTTATATCTTCTTTTACTTCATCAAATTTTTTACTCTTTATATAACCAATATTTATAACCATATCAACTTCAGAAGCACCATCTTTAATAGCTCTATCAGCTTCAAATGCTTTTACTTCACCTGGTGTTGCTCCAAGAGGAAATCCTACAACAGTACAAACTTTTACTTTAGAATCTTTAAGAATACTGTAAGCAGTCTTCACCCATGTTGGATTAACACATACAGACCAAAAATTATATTCCATAGCTTCTTTACAAATTTTAATTATTTCTTCTTCTGAAGCTTCTGGTTTTAAAAGCGTATGATCTATATAAGATGCTATTTCATTATTATCTTTTTTTTCTAAATTAGAAATTTCAGAGTTTACAATATTTTTAATATTAGACTTTAAAAATACTGATTCTCCTTTTTTTCCAATTTCATTTAGAACTTCTCTTGTGATAAGTTCAACAAGTTCATTATAATTATTCATGACAACCTCTTATCAGCCAAGGATTTTTTCAACATCTTCATGTGGAGAAGGAATAACATGAGTAGAAACCAATTCTCCAACTCTTGCAGCAGCAGTAGCTCCAGCTTCAACAGCAGCTTTTACAGCTCCAACATCTCCTCTGACCATTGTAGTAACATAACCACTTCCTATCTTTTCATATCCTACAAGTTCAACATTAGCAGCTTTCACCATAGCATCTGATGCTTCAATCATGCTAATAAGCCCTTTAGTTTCAACCATTCCCAGAGCTCTCCTCATACTTTCTCCTCCGTAATATCAATTTTATCAACTATTCCTAGAATAACTGTATGTACTGGTACATTTTTATTATCAAGAAGCTGTTGTGCAACTGATCCTTCTTTAACAAGAAATACAATCTCACCATTCCCAGCTCCAACTGTATCTATTGCAATTATATCCTTACCAAAAGTCTTATAATCTACAGGATTAATCTTCTTTACAACAAGAAGTTTTTTGCCGTTAAGCTCAATGTTTTTATGCGATGAAACAACATTTCCAATAACTTTTGCTAAAAACATTATTAACTTTCCTGCATTATATCTATTTTATCAATTATACCAACAATTGTTGCATCTGTCGGTATATATTTTACAACATCCACAAAAGGAATACAAGCTTCTGAACTTGTGATATAAATCACATACTCGCCATTTCCTGCTCCTACACTATCTGTAGCAATTATTATATTACCTGCATTTTTATACATAGAATCAACAGGTTGCAATAGCATTAATTTTGTTCCAGTAAACCCAGGATATTTATGAGATGATACTATATTCCCGGTAACTTTTCCAATATTCATCTTATAACTTCGACTTTATTAGCAAGAATATAATCATTTGCCAGAGGAAGTATTATTGTTTTTGAAGATATTCTGATTTTTTTTATATTATTTTTTTTAAGATATTCTTCTGTAAGTACTTTTTCACTAAATTCAGGTAAATCATCATTATTTATTTTTAAATTAGAATTCACATCCATTTTTAATACTTTCACAACAATATCCTTAATCATTTCTTTAATATTATCATTATTCATAAACATACTCCTGACTTTATCAAGCAAATTTATTTTTTCAACCCTAGCTTCATGCCTTCCGCCAGCAAATTCAACTTCTAAAAAAGTATTAACTATTTTTTCTGCTAAACCTAAACCAACTACCATTGAACCCATTATTAGCATATTTGCATTATTATGCTCTTTAGAATTATTAGCACAATAAAGATCATTGCATAATGCAGCCCTAACATTCTGAACTTTGTTAGCTACCATTGTAGAACCTACACCTGCTCCATCTATCATAATAGAATAATCAACTTTTTTATCTCTTACATTTTCTGCTGCCTTTACAGCAAAATCAGGATAATCGACTTTATCATCAGCTGATTTACAACCAAGATCAATAATTTCATGTTTTTCTCTTAAAAATTTAATTAAATGATCTTTTAAAAAAAATCCACCATGATCTGACGCTATAGCAATTTTCATAATCAATTCCCCAGAAATGTTATTATTCCATATAATATCATAAAAACAACACCAATTAAAATTATATAAGGAATAAAATCAGATTTTTCGTTTTCATCATACTCAGATTCTTGTATATCATCTTCTTTTTTTATTTCCTTTTCATCATCAAGTTTAGATCTTAATCTAACTTCAGTTTGAACAACAACCTTTCCAAAAACACCCTCATCAAACTTAACCATTAACTCCATTACCTCTGAAGATGCTCTAAATTTTGAAATAATATTTTTCTTTGCACTAAAAACTGGAGTTCTTACAGGAATTTCTTCGGGATTATCGGTTTTTGTAATAGATCTTGCTATATGTTTTCCAACAGTTGAATCATCAGTAATTCTTACAAATATTCTATCACCTACTTTTATATCACTTGCTTTAATACCTTCATTTGGATCAATCATTGGAATTGCATCAAGTATAATTTCTTTAGATAAATTCTGATCTGATGAATTTGATTCTTCTGAGTTTTCAGATGCTAAATTACTAGTATTTTCTTTAAAATAATATTTTATTTCATCTTTTAAGATTGTTTCAACCTCAAATCCATGCCCTATAAGCGAAGAAAGCTCAGATTCAATTATATTCTTAATAAGAACATTTCTCAGCATATCATCTTCTGTAGTTACGATTATTTTGTTTATCTTATCAATTTTTACATTTGAAATAGATTTTTTAAAATAACTTTCTAACTTTCTAATAAATATAAGAAAATTAGAACCGCTATCCTGAACATCTTTTCTTTTTTTTCGTATAAATTCAAGATAAGCATTCCAGTCTGTATCAATAGAAAGAGTAAAACTTTTATCCATAACAACATCTATTGAAGAAAAATTACTTTCCTGAGTATCACCCATAAGTACCATTGCACCATTAAATTCATTATGAATTTCATTAAAAGAGATTTTAAATACATAATGAGCATGTTTTTCGCCATTGTTTTTAGGTGTATTATTATTTGTATCTGAAGTATTCTCCTGAGGAGCAATGTTTTCATTAACGCTATTTTCTTTTAATTCTTTTTCACCCATAATTTCTCGGTCCATTATAGTTCCCCTAAGTTAGTATAAATTCAGACAACTCTATTATCATAAAAAATAAAAATTATCACAAAAACAATAAACAATGGGGCAATTATTCCAAAAATATTCTCTGCTTTTGCATCCACAAAATATAATAAAATCAATCCAATGATAAATAGAAAAAAATATAATATCAATTTTTTCAATACAATTTCTCCGCAAGTGAAGGATGTGGATTAGGTATTACACATGAATATACAAGCCATCCATTATCCTCAAGATATTTTATACAAGTTTTTTCACTTTCTCTTACTGCACCAACTTCCCCTGTAAAATTAAAATAGGATTTTCCCCCAAGTCCTTTTGCTATTCTAATCTCAATCATTCTAATATCAGCAGTTTTAAGAGCTATATCAGCAGCTATTATAGTTGCAGCAATAGAATAGCTTTCAACCGAACCAAGAGCTTCAATTTTTCCTACATTACCTGATGCTGTTAAAGCAGGAAAAATATCTTTATGAAGATTAGGTATTATTATTGAATCTACAAGATTAAATACAGAAACCTGTTTACCTGCATCAATTGCAGCATATACAGCTCCAGTATCTCCTCTTACAATTATAATATATTTTCCAGCACATACAGGCATACTGTATAATAATTTTACATTAGCAGCTTTTAAAACAGTATCACAGCTTTTAATTCCGGCTGAAACACTTTTATATTCAAGCATACCTAAACAATTCATATTGAAACCTCTATTATTATAGTATCAGAACCAACTTCCACTACCTTGCCATCAACACTTGAATGTAGAGGCATTGATAAATTACCGTTTTTCTCTGCTATAATATCACCTTTTTTAACATTCTGACCAACACTTACAATAGGTTTAGATGGAGCACCTATATGTTGAGAAAGTTTTAAAAAAACCTTGGTAAATTCAGGAATTTCATCTTTAAACTCAAGTTTTTTATAATATTTTTTTATATCAAGTCTGTTTATAATTCTATCTGAAGGAATTTGTCTTCCACTTCTTTCTTCAGGAGCTTCATAACTATCTTTTTTTATATTTATTTTTTTGCCTTCTTTTCTGAATTTTTCTTTAAGAAACTGATTTACAGTCTTTGGAGAAAGATTTATTGGACAAGCATAAAGCTCACATATATTACATTCACTACATAAAGTAGCATATTCAAAAATCTTTTCATCAAAATTCTGAGAACACAAAGCTCTCATTATTTTATGCGGTTCCATTCTATGACCTATAAGATATCTTGAACACAATTCTGTACATGTCATACAATTACAACAACTTGCCTGTGCCTGTGCAAATATATTTTTTATAGACTGAGTTTTTCTTAATATAAGTTCATGATTTTCTGAAAGAAATAAAATACCACTTGTAGTTTTTTTGACGACACCATCTTTTATATCAGTAATTTTTCCCATCATAGGACCGCCGTCAATAGCGATATAATTAATACCTTTTTTTTTGCCAGCAAATTCAAGAATATCTGAAAAACTTATACCTAAAGGTAATTCCATAACACAAGGTTTTTCTATTTCACCATTTACAGTAACATATCTTTTATTAAAAACCTCATTTTC
Organism: Candidatus Muiribacterium halophilum; assembly: GCA_023228995.1. Taxonomy (GTDB): domain Bacteria; phylum Muiribacteriota; class Muiribacteriia; order Muiribacteriales; family Muiribacteriaceae; genus JALOAD01. The sequence continues at coordinate 29,295 of JALOAD010000010.1, read as the reverse complement.
GGAAATTGCTTTTTCAATCCTATATACAGTTTCAACATTATTTACAATTACACCAATATTAAGTGGTATGCCACCTTCAGGAACAATTTTACCAAGTATTTCATATATCATTACCTGTTCATCACCGGAAGGATAAATATTTTTAAGAATTTTCACTTCAATATAATCAACATCAATAAATTTCTTTAACAATTCACCACAATCAGTATTTTTTTGTTTAATTCCAATATATGCTTTTTTAAAATCAATTATTTTTTTTACTTTTTTAATACCTGATATTATTTTTTCAGCATTACGAAGCATTATATTTCTGTCAGATTCAAGTAATGGTTCACATTCAGCTGCATTTATAATATAATATTCAGCTTTTGCTCCCAATTTAAAAAAAGTAGGAAATCCAGCTCCACCAGCTCCGGAAATACCGGCTTTTTCTATTTTATCAATCATTAAAAAACACCTCAGACAATTCTAAAATATCCAGCCAGAACACATCTTCTCATTCTTGTAAAAGTTTTAGCAGTTGTAATACCTTCACCAGTTGGAGAAGCTATAGTAAATGTAGTTACTCCTTCTCCATTAAAGCCAAGACCAGCATAAGAAGGTGCATTTTTTACAAATATTGAAACATTAGATTTTCTCGCCATTTTATGAAGATTTTCAACATTTTTTGAATGCATCATAGCAGTATGGAAAAAATTATGTTCAAGCTCATAAGCCATTTCAATTGCTTCATCAACATTATCAGCCCTTATAACAGGAATTATAGGCATTAGAAGTTCTTCTACTGCAAAAGGATGATTTCTATCTGTCTCGCACATTATAAGTCTAATATCATCGCCAACATGCATATCAATCTGAGAAAGTATAAATTTTGCATCTTTGCCAACAAGGGCAGAATTAACTCTGCCATCAGGCAATAAAGCAACTTGAGCTAATTTTGCAACTACATCTGAACTTACAAGCACAGCACCATGTTTTTGCATTTCATCAATTAATTCTCTATAAATTTCTTTAACAGCAATAATTTCTTTTTCTGCAATACATAAAACATTATTATCAAATGAAGCTCCATCAACAATATCTTTAGCTGCCTGTTTTATATCAGCAGTTTCATCAACAACAACAGGAGGATTTCCGGGTCCTGCTGCAATTACTTTTTTACCACATGCAAAAGCAGCTTTTACAACTCCAGGTCCACCAGTTACAGTAATAAGTTTAACCTTAGGATGTTTCATCATAAAAGTCCCAGTTTCTATAGTTGGTTCTGCAACTGTTGTTACTGTATTATTTGGTCCACCAACACTTATAATCGCTTCATTTATTAATTCAATTGTCTTTCTTGAAACATTTTTAGCTCTTGGATGTGTATTGAATACAACAGAGTTTCCAGCGGATATCATACTTATTGAATTATTAATTATAGATTCTACTGGATTAGTAGTCGGTGTAATTGCTCCAATAAGTCCATAAGGAGCATACTCTTCAAGCGTCATACCTTTATCACCAGTATAAACTTTCGATTGTATATCTTCTACTCCAGGAGTTTTATTTATTGAAAGAAGTGTTTTTAAAAGCCTATCTTTCACTCTACCTATACCAGTTTCTTTAATTGCTTCTACAGATAATTTTTCTGCATTCTCAAGCATTATCTTACGTATTTCTGTAATTATCTCTTTTCTTTTTTCAACACTTAATTTTATTAAATCTTTTTGAGCATAATATGCAGCATTAACAGCATCTTCCATATTTGAAAAAATACCTTTTCCGAGAACCTTTCCAGTATTTAATCCAGTTGATGCGGATTTTGTCGCATAATTATCAACAGCAATTTTTTTTACTATTTCTTCAACAATATTTTTTATTTCATTATGATCAAGACTCATACTTTACTCCTCTTTAAGACTTACAGAATCGACAATTCCTACAATTGCAGCATCAACAGGTTTTTTATCAGTCTTAGCAGTTTGTCTAGCAGATGAACCGCTGACCACTAGAACTAACTCATCAAAACCTGCACCCACTGTATCTACTGCAACGACAGTAGAACTTGTCGGATTCATTTTAACATCATATTCTCTTACAACAAGAAGTTTAAACCCAACAAGTCTCTCGTCTTTTTTAGTAGAGACAATTGTCCCTATAACTTTTCCTAAAATCATCTAATTATTCAGCTTTTCCAATAGGAAGAATATCTTCGAGATTTTCATGTGGTCTTGGGATTACATGTACTGATACAAGTTCACCGATTTTTGAAGCAGCCTGAGCTCCAGCTTCTGTAGCAGCTTTAACAGCAGCAACATCTCCTCTTACAAGAGCTGTCACATAACCACCACCAATTTTTTCATATCCTACAAGTTTTACATTAGCTGCTTTAACCATAGCGTCAGCAGCATCAATCATTGCAACCAAACCTTTAGTTTCAATCATACCTAAAGCATTGTTCATTATAAATCCTCCACAATATGTTTTTTACTAAATTAAAAAAAGAACTATAATTTTTTCACTTTTTAAAGTTTAAAACAAAAATTCAGTTTTTTCAATTAAACTTGATTTATATTATTTTTTAACTAATCTGACCTTTAGTATTTCTCCCTATTCCAAAAGCATTTCCTTCATCTGTATCAATATGCATATCAAGTGCGTATGAGTTTGATACTCTAACAAGAACATCAGAGAAAATTCCGCCTTTTTCGCCTTCTATTAAAACATTAACTTTTTCTTTATCTTTAACATTAAATTTTTTTGCATCATTTTCAGAAAAATGTATATGTCTTTTAGCTACTATTGCACCTTTTTCAATATAAACACTGCCTTTAGGGCCGCATACTGTAAGACCAGGAGTTCCTGAAAGATCTCCAGAATCTCTTACAAAAACAGGAATTCCTAATTTGAAAGTATCAGTAACACTTATTTCTACCTGAGTTTCTTTTCTTTCAGGTCCAAGTATTCTAACATTTTCAATACTTCCTTTAGGTCCAACAATAATAACTTTTTCTTCACATGCAAATTGGCCAGGCTGAGAAAGCTCTTTCATCCTTTTTAATTCATATCCTTTTCCAAAAATACATTCTAAATCAGATTTACAAATATGAATATGTCTGTTTGAAACAGATACAGGAAAAGAATTTAAAGAAACTTTTTTATTATTATTATTGTATTTTTCATTTTCATCTCCCCTGTATTCACCAACAACACTTCTAACAATATCAGCGATTTCATTCTTGTCCATTATTTTTTTCCTCCATTTTTATTCCGATCTCATTCAACTGCTCTATGGATAAAAAATCTGGAGCACCCGTAAGAAGACAAAGCTGATTATTTGTTTTAGGAAAAGCTATAACATCTTTAATATTATCAAGCCCTTTCATAATCATAATAAGTCTATCTATACCGGGAGCAATTCCACCATGAGGCGGAGCTCCATATTTAAATGCTTCCAAAAGAAATCCAAATTTCTGTTCCATTTCTTTTTCACTCATTCCAGTAATACCAATTATTTTTTTCTGTAATTTCGCATTATGTATTCTAATACTTCCGCTTGCAGCTTCATTGCCATTTATAACAAGGTCATAAAGTTGACCATATACTTTACCAGGATCTGTATCTACAAATTCAACAGTATCATGTGTTGGCATACTAAAAAGATGATGCATAGCAATCCAATTTCCATTATCATCTTTTTCAAAAAGAGGAAATCTTGTAACCCAACAAAAATCAAAAACCGATTTATCTTCAATTAAATCAAATTCTTTAATAAGTTTAAGTCTTAAATTACCAAGAACATTGTTTACTATTTTTTTAGAATCGCTTCCAAAAAACACAATATCTTTATCCTCAAGATTAAGCATTTCTATAAATTTTTGTTTTATAGGTTCAACAAACTTAGCTATTCCACCACTAAAAGAATTGTTTTCATACTTAACAAAAGCAAGCCCTTTTGCTTTGAATTTTTTTACAAATTCTTCATATTCTCCAACTTTTTTCCTGGATATATCCGTACTTTTCCCTTTAAGTACAATAGCTTTTATAACTCCACCATTTTCTATATTTTCTTTAAAAACCTTAAATTCACTTTTTTCAAAAAGACTGGTAATATCATTAAGAAACATATTATATCTTCTTTCAGGCTTGTCAGAACCATATTTATCCATAGATATATCATAATCTATCCTATCAAAAGGAGTTTTTATATCAATATTCATTGTTTCTTTAAAAACTTTTTTAAATAAATCTTCCATCAATGTAAATATTTCATCCTGAGATACAAAACTCATTTCAATATCAAGCTGAGTAAAATCAGTTTGTCTATCAGCTCGAGCATCTTCATCTCTAAAACATCTTGCAATTTGAAAATACTTATCAAATGCTGCAACCATAAGAAGCTGTTTAAAAAGCTGTGGAGATTGAGGAAGTGCATAAAATTTACCAGTATGCATTCTTGAAGGAACAACAAAATCTCTAGCACCTTCAGGTGTTGATTTTATTAAAAATGGAGTTTCAATTTCAATAAACTCTTTTTCACCCATAAATTTTCTTATACAATCAAGAACTTTATATCTAAACCATATTGTATCTTTCATAAAATCCCGTCTTAAATCCAAATATCTATATTTTAGTCTTAAATTTTCAGAAACATTTACATTATCATCAATATGAAATGGAATTAATTCTGAAGAATTTAATATTTCAAGATTTTCAGCCAATACTTCAAATTCCCCAGTACTCATTTCAGGATTAATATTTTCTATAGTTCTTGCAATTACTTTACCCAAAACTTCAATTACAAATTCACTTCTTAATAATTTTGCACATTCCATAACTTCTTTTGAACATTTTTCAGGATCAAAAACAAGTTGTATTATTCCTTCACGATCTCTTAACTGTATAAAAATAAGATTTCCAAGATCTCTTCTTCTATGAACCCAGCCTTTAAGAACAACTTGTTCATCTATATTATCTTTGTTTATCCTGCCACAATATTCTGTTCTTTTCATTGTATATCCCCATAATAAATTAAAATTTATAAAACCTATAAACAACATTAAACTCTAAACTTTTATATTACATAATAGAAATTTTAAAATCAATAAAAAAAATCACTTGACCAATGTATAAATTACTCCTTATAATTAAGGAAAGTAATAAATGCGGAGGAATATATGAAAAAAAATTTAAGCTTTCTAATTATTATGTTATTTGTGCTCTCTTTTACTTCATTTGCAGCAACAACTCAAATAACTGAAAAATTTTCTCATAAGGTTGGACCTTTTGAGAGTTCAAAAGATTTTGATCATGTAGTAAACATGCCTTTTAATCTTTTAAATCAAGGTTATGTATTTATAAGCAGATCTATTGTACCTAGAGGAGATGCTTCTGTTAGAAATGAAGGATTAACTGCTAATAGCTATTCTTTCACTATGCACATAAGTAAATCGCTTATGGAAAGTGCAAAAGGAGAGGTAATTGTAACACTTTTTGCAGAAAAAGGTGGAAATCCTGGTTATGTAAATAATCCAAATCCATATCCAGCTCCTGGAACTCCTGGTGTTGGAACAAATTGGGGTAATATTGATGCAAATAATCCTCCAAACCCTGGTTATCCCCAGTCAGGCACAAGAGTTTTATTTCACAATAAAAGAGATAGAATAACTTTTAACTGGTCTGACGAACTTAACGGAAAACAGTTTCAGATTAGAATATATGAAGGAAATGGCAGAAAAATCAAAGAAAAAATTGTAAATAGTAAAAGCTATACTATGGAAGCTGATGATTTTAGATCAGGTGAGTATAAATGGCAAATAGCCAGAAATAATCGAGCAGGATTTGTAACAGATATACCTTTAGTAGGTTCAGCTTTTGCTGATTGGTCTAATTATAGTCAACCTATTATATTCAGAGTTGAAAGAAGAGATCTTTATAATGATCCTAATCAGATTCCTTATCAGCCTTCTCCATCTCCAAATACAGGCAATAACAATCCTAATGCTGGAGCTAATCCAAATGCAGTATATGCTCCTGACCTTGTTAATCCAGCAAGAGATACTAATGTTACTTCTAATGGTAATATAAATTTTTCATGGACAGGTTCTGGTCAAGAATTTGAAATAATAATTTATGAAATAAACAATAATAACATTGTACAACAGAATTTGAATACAAAAAATTATTCACTTCCTGCTTCAAGACTAGCAGCAAATAAAACTTATAGATGGAAAGTAAAACAAAGAATAGGTTCGACATGGTCTGATTATTCTCCAGCATTTAAGTTTAATGTAATATCTGCTAGAGTACAGATGAAAAATGCTATTGAAGCACAGTATGATTTTAGAGATAGTGATCTTGCACAAGAAAGATTACAGACATTGACAGATAACAAAGAACTTGGTGTTACTGCATCAATAATGCTTGCAGAAAGTTATATTGAACAAGGTAATTACACTGAAGCTTTAAATGTTTACAAAACATTAGTAAAAACCGAAAATGCACCTTTAAATAAAGTGTATTATGGCATAGCTAACTGTTATATTGAAATGGGAAATATGGAAATGGCTAAAAAAGTTGCAGAAAAACTTATAAAAGAATTCCCAGGAACTTCTGAAGCAAATGAAATGAAAAATATATTAAGATAATATGCTATAACAAAAAAGCCACCTTTATGGTGGCTTTTTTTATATTTCAAACTTCTCACCTAAATTAAGAATATTCTGTTTATCCTGACTAGAAAAAATATAATTTTCAAATTTAACATTAAAAACTTTTTCAAATTCGTTTTTTAAAAGCATTATAAAATCCTTTTCTTTAACTAAAGAACACATTTCAATATCTTCGCTAAATCTATTATTTTTATAAAATGAAGGTATTTCATAATACATAGTTCCATGCTGTGATAATGCTTTATCAGTTCTATATTGTGCACTTCCCAATAACTTTTTGCCATTTGATTTTATTTCATATAAAGAAACAGATGAAAAACACAATTCTTTTGAAAAATAATCTTTACTTGCTTTTTTATAAACATCTACTTCAATTCCTTTTTGGCTTAATACATTTATAAATGGTTTTGATATTTTATTATAACTAGCTTTTATAGACTTGTCTTCAAAGAAATCAAACGATGATGTAAAACAATATGTAAAATCATTTTCATGAAAAACAGCTCTTCCACCACTCATTCTAAAAGCTTTATCATAATCATTGTATTCATTATTATTTAAAAAATCAGCTTTTTGAAATCTCCCCAATGTTATAGTTTTATTAATAAAACCATAAAACCTTAAAAAACAACAATTTTCTAATTCACATTTTTTATGAATAAAAAAATCAGCAGCCATATTAAAGGCTGCTGAATATTGATTATAATCTATAAAAAATGCTTTTTTCATTATTTATATAATGGAAACTTACTTGTAAGAGTTTTTACCTCTTCTTTAACCTGTTTAATAGTTTCTTCATCCTGAGATGTTAAAACTCTATCAATAAATGAAGCTATAACACTCATTTCTTTTTCTTTCATTCCTCTTGTTGTAAGAGCTGGAGTTCCAATTCTTACTCCACTTGTTATGAAAGGACTTTTTTTGTCAAAAGGAATAGTGTTTTTATTTGATGTTATACCAGCTTCATCAAGAAGTCTTTCAGCTTTTTTACCTGAAATTCCTCTAGAAGTAAGGACATCAATTAAAAGAAGATGATTATCTGTACCATCTGAAACAATCTTAAATCCTTTTTTCTTTAATTCATCAGCAAGAAAACTTGCATTTTTAATAACTTGTTTTTGATAATCTCTAAAATTAGGTTCTAAAGCTTCACCAAAAGCTACAGCTTTTGCAGCTATTGTATGCATTAAAGGACCACCCTGAATTCCAGGAAATATAATTTTATTTATATTAGCAGCATGTTCTTCATCTGAGCACATTATCATACCACCTCTTGGACCTCTTAGAGTTTTATGAGTAGTTGTTGTAACAAAATGACAATGAGGAAACGGAGAAGGATGAAGACCTGCTACTACAAGTCCTGCTATATGTGCAATATCAGCTAATATATAAGCTCCAATTTTATCAGCAATTTCTCTAAATTTTTTAAAATCTATTATTCTTGGATAAGCTGAAGCTCCAACAACAATCATCTTAGGTTTATTTTCTAAAGCAAGTCTTTCTACTTCTTCATAATCTATAGTTTCAACACCTTCTTTTACTCCATAGGGAATAACATTATAAAATATACCAGAAAAATTTACAGGAGACCCATGAGTAAGATGTCCACCATGAGAAAGATTCATACCCAAAATCGTATCACCTGGTTTAAGAAAAGCAAAATAAACACCCATATTAGCCTGAGATCCTGAATGAGGTTGAACATTTGCATAAGGAGCATTAAAAAGTTTTTTAGCTCTATCAATAGCAAGATTTTCAACTATATCAACATTTTCACAACCACCATAATATCTTTTTCCAGGATATCCTTCAGCATATTTATTTGTCATAACACAGCCATTTGCTTCCATTACAGCCTGCGATACAAAATTTTCACTAGCTATCATCTCTAGTTTATCTTCTTGTCTTCCAGCTTCCAAAATTATAGCATCGTAAACTTCCTTATCTTTCCCTTTAATGTGAGTAAGCATTAACAAATCCTCCCGTTTTTTTATTAATTTTTTTAAATCCTCTGTAATAAAAAATATATTATTAAAAACAGCATATCATATTATTTATTATTTTTAATATAATTTACAATTGACATTGCTGCTTTTTTACCAGCTCCAATAGCTTCAATAACAGTTGCAGCACCTGTTGTAATATCTCCACCTGCAAATATTCCAGGAATGCTTGTATTATTATTTTCATCAACTTCAATTGTTCCCCATTTTGTAGTCTTAAGATCTTTAAGATTCTGCTGAATAACAGGATTCGGACTATTTCCTATAGCAACAACAACGCTATCAGCTTCAAATTCTCTAATTTCACCTGTTTTTTCAGGTCTTCTTCTCCCAGAAGCGTCAGGTTCACCAAGTTTCATCCTCTCAACAAAAACTTTTTTAACAAATCCCTTTTCATCACCTTCATATCTTACAGGATTATTAAGAAATTCAAACTTAATACCTTCTTCCATAGCATGATGAACTTCTTCAACTCTTGCTGGCATTTCCTTTTGAGTTCTTCTATAAATCAAAGTTACATCAGCTCCAAGTCTTAATGCACATCTTGCAGCATCCATAGCAACATTACCACCACCAACCACAACAGTTTTTTTGCCAACAATAACAGGAGTTTTAAATTCAGGAAATTTATAAGCTTTAAGAAGATTAATCCGAGTAAGGAATTCATTAGCCGAATAACATGTATTAAGTTCTTCTCCCTGTATATTCATAAACTTAGGAAGACCAGCTCCGCTACCTATAAAAACAGCCTTAAATCCTTTTTCTTTAAGATCTGAGAGATTAATATTTTTGCCAAATACCATGTTTGTCTCAAGCTTAACACCAAGCTCCTGAATCTTATTAATCTCATGCTCAACAATACTTTTTGGAAGTCTAAACTCTGGAATCCCATAAACCATAACTCCACCAGCTTTATGAAGTGCTTCATAAAGATAAACTTCAAAACCTTCTTTAGCAAGATCAGCTGCACATGTTATGCCAGCAGGACCACTTCCAATTACAGCAACTTTAATACTATTAGATTTACTTTCAATATCAAGAGAAAGATTATTTTTTATACCAAAATCCGCAATAAACCTTTCAAGTCTACCAATTGCAACAGCATTTCCTTTTTTTGCAAGAACACATTTTGCCTCACATTGTACTTCTTGAGGACAAACTCTGCCACAAACTGCTGGAAGATTATTTTTTAGTTTAAGAATATAGTGAGCTTTTTTAAAATCTTTATTTTTTATCTCTTTTATAAACTCAGGAATAAGAACATTAGCTGGACAACCTGTTTTACATGGAGCAGTTTTACATTCAAGACATCTTGAAGCTTCATGTAAAGCTTCCTGTTCATTGTAACCCAAAGTTACTTCTTCAAAATTATTTTTTCTCTCTAAAGGATTCTGTTCTCTCATTTTCATTCTTTCTTTCATTTTTTTTCTCCATTAACTAATTCAAGACTTTTAAATCTAGCATTTCTTCTTAAAAGAACATCGAAATTTATTTTATGAGCATCCATATCAGGACCATCAACACATGCAAATTTAACTTCACCATCATATTCTACTCTACAACTACCGCACATTCCGGTACCGTCAAGCATTATAGTATTAAGACTTGCAGTCGTTGGAATACTATAATTTTTAGAAAGATCTGATACAAATTTCATCATTATAAGAGGACCAATAGTTACAATATGATCTATTTTTTCACCACTTTCTATAAGCTCTTTCATAGCATTGGTCACAAGACCTTTTTTACCCATAGAACCATCATCTGTACAAATAATATAATTATCAGTATATTTTTTAGACTCTTTCTCGAGAATTATATGTTCACCATCTCTAGCACCATGTATAAGAATTATTTTATTATCAGTTTTTTTGAATTCCATCATCTGAGGAATTACCGGAGCTATACCAATACCACCCGCAACAAAAAGTATAGTTCCATATTTTTTATTTTCGATTTTTTTACCAAGAGGACCCATAATACCAGAAAAACAATCTTTTTCTTCCAAAAAGCAAATTTCTTTAGTAGAAAAACCTATTGGCTGAATAACAATACTAATCCATTCATCAGTATATTCCATTATTGTAAGAGGAATTCTCTCTGAGCCATCTTTAGCAATTACAATAACAAAATTACCCGCATAAGAATTCTTAGCAACTTCCGGGTTATATATTTTAAATAAATAACTTCCATCACTTAATTTCTTTTTTTCCATAATTTCATTTTTCTTCATACACAACTCCAATTAACACATTTTTTTTAAATGTTTAATCTTTAAATATATCTCTATAATTAAACAATGGTTTCTAATAGAATAATATTACATTTGACCTAAACTTTAGTCAAGAGAAAAAAAGAATAAAGAAAAATGCAAAAATAACAGAAAATAATATACGAATAAATTTAGAAATAGTTATAGAGTATTCATGAATCTTATACTATTTAATATCCTTGAAATAGTAATTTTTTGACTTTCATCTTTTACGTTATTATATAGATTTTGTAAATGTGCATAAGAGTATTTTTTTTCACCCAATTTATCTAAAAATATACATGAGTAAATCTTCAACTCTGTTTTTTGGGAATTATTCAATATTTCTTTTGTATAATTAGTCAAAGCATCAATCATGCCATAGTCTTTTCTAACAAGAATCGCTCGGTCAAAAACAGAAGCTCTAACAAAATATTTTAACGAATTATCATAATCACCTTTAAAATAATTAACAACAGAAGCCATAAATAAAAGCTCAGAATCATAAGGTTTTTCAACAACTTGCTTTAAAACTTCATCAGAATTCAAAGAATTAGCATTTACAGCAAATGTTCCAAATAAAAGAATAGATATTAAAACCAAGAATTTAACTTTTTTCATTTTATCCTCTCTTTTTCAATAAATTAGCTATTGAAACAATTTTTTTTAGAGATTTACCATCTCTTGTTTTTATAAAATCATCTAGTATTTTTTTTTGTTCATCAGTTCCATAAAGATTTATGATGAATATTTCTTCAATAAAAGTACATAGATGTTTACTACACAACATTTTTCATCACTTCCTTTTCTAGGATTTTATATTGTTATGTAATATATCGGAAAAATAAGTCTCAAAGTTAAATTCAAAGCGAAAAGCCATGTAAATTCTGTAAAAAAAATATTCAAAAAAAAGGTTTTTTAAAAATCTACTCGATAACTTGAGTGAATGTTTCGAAGCATATAATACACAGTTGTATTATAAGTGAACGTTTATTAATGAGGAATGTGAAATTTTCAATGTCGAATTAAAATTAAAATATAGAATAGTATTGAATGATTTTTTTGCGTTAGTGTAATAAAAAAAATTATATTTCTTCTAATCTTTGTCTAGCTTTTCCAGCCCACAGAGTGTTTGAATATTCGAGAACAATTCTTCTATAGTATTCCTCCGCCTTACTCATAATATCCGATTTTTCATAACAAATTGCAATTCTAAATAAAGCAATTACAGAAATATCTGAATTAGGAAATCTTTCATATATTATAGAATAATTACTAATTGCTTTTTCTGTTTGATTATTTTCTTCATATATTGCAGCAGCAAAGTAAATAATATCATCTGTATAAATAGATTCTCTAAAGTTTTTTCTAAAATATGATATATATTTTGCAGCTACCGGATAATCTTTTGCAGACATTTTTTCAAGGATTTTTTGAAAAGTCTCGTTTTCTGAAAAAAGTTGTTCATTATTAGCTCTGCTACGAACATCTGTTCTTGGTCCAGAAAAAACCTCTCTTATTCTTAAATCTTGAACAGGTTCAACTCTTGTATTTTTTTTTATAGAATCTTTAAATCGTTTTCCAACCTGAGAAGAAATTATGTTTTCATTAACAAGCTGATCAATATCTTTAATCTTTTTATCTTTTCTGTAATCAAGTATTTTCATTGCATCAATTAAATCTATATTTGTACCATTAAGAAGTTCATCAAGAGAGGCATTATTAAGATCAATAGCATAAATATTAAAAACAATTGCTAAAGAAAAAATTAAAAAAGATATTTTTTTCATCATATAATTAATTATAATAATAATTCTCCTAAAAATAAAGTTTAGTTAAAAATTATTCCCAAAAAGTCTATCACATATTATAGCACAAGCTGCTCTAACTGAAAGATGATTATATGAAGAATCACCTTCAATAGGTTCAAGAACATATTCTGACTTAGATGTAATAAGACTGTCAAGTCCCCAACCTGTACCAAATACAAGTAGAAAATGCTTATCTTTTTGAGATTTAATAATATTTCTCATATCTAAATAACTAATATTTCTATCATGTTTTTTTGCGTCAGTTATTATAATAGAGCAATTCTCATATTTTTCAATTATAGCATTAATATCATTATAATGATTTATAATCTCAAGTGCTAATCTTCTATCAGGATTGATTTTTCCACCCTTCCCATCAACCCAATAATCTATAACTTCTTCAAGAAGTCTTTTTTGACTCTGTAGTCTTGTTACAACTGCATATTCTGTTATTCCATAAGTTTTACAAGTACGAGCAATATCATGAATATCAATATTTGTAATAGAAGTTTCAACAACATTTCCATGTTTATTTACAATATTATTATGAAGAAGTATTAATGTGACATTTTTCATTTATAATCTCCGTAAGCATTTGAATATCATCATCTTTTAAAATAATATCATTGAAAAGATCTTTTCTAATTTTCATTGTTAATTCAAGCGAGTTTTTTCTAATATATCTATTTATCATATTATGATTACCATTTAATAGAATATCAGGAACTTTTTTTTCATTAAATTCATCAGGTCTAGTATATGAATAACCTTCCAGTAAATTATCATTAAAAGAATCTTCTTTTAATATATCAGTTTTTGAAAACCCATCTATAAGCCTTGCCATACTTTCGATTACACATAAACTTGCTGTTTCACCGCCATTAAGAACATAATCTCCAACTGATATAACATCATCTACATCCTCAAATATCCTACCATCAAACCCTTCATATCTTCCACAAAATAAAGTTATATTTTCTTTTAATGAAAACTCTTCTGCTATTTTTTGATTAAATTTCCTACCTTTAGGAGAAAGAATAACTTTATATCCAGAATCAAATGATTTTAAACAATTGTAAAATACATCATATTTCATAACCATGCTTTTACCTGTTCCATAACAATAATCATCAACTGGAGAATAATTACCTTTTCCAAATTCCCTTAAATCAACAATATTAATATTTAATATACCTTTTTCACATGCTTTACCAATAAGGCCTGAATTTATAAAAGAATTAAAAAAATCTGGAAATATAGTAATAATATTTATTTTATTCATTCCAATCAACATAGATTTTTTTATTTTTATTATCAATTTTAATAATATATTCTTTAATAAAAGGAATAAGTTTTTGATTATTAAGCTCAATATACGAAAAATGTGGAGTTTTATAAAAATCCTTTACTTTTCCAAGTGAAATTTCGTTTTGATCAATTACCTGAAAATCTAAAAGATCTTCTAATTCAAATATATTTTTACCTTTTTTTTCTATAACAAACTTTTTATCAACTTCAATATCATTACCAACTAATTTTTGAGCTTGGGAAATATCAGTTATATTTTCAACTGATAATATAATACTATTTTTTTTAAATAAAGATACAGAAACTATGTCATATTTTTTTTTAACAATATATACACTGGAAATATCATCAATAAAAGGCAAAAGCTCAGGGATTATATTGACCTTGAGCTTTCCTTTTATTCCATGGACTTTTAATATTCTTCCTATGACAAACAGGCTATTTACATCCTCAGATGTTTCTAAATTCAGTAACTTCGCCATTATTGACTATTATCTCTGCTCTTGATATTTTTTCAAAGAGATTATCACCAAGTTCAATATCAACAGGAGAATCTATAGTTCCCTGATAAAATTCCTGGCCAAATTCCAGTTTTGTCATCTCTTCTTTTTTTTTGGCTAATTCGCCAAGTTGTACATTTAATCTTCCAATTTCAGAATGTATCTGACCTTCAAGATGTTTATATCGTTCATCTAGAAGTCTTTCATTTAAAAGAGATATATTATTATTCAAATTGACTTCTGCATCTTCAACCTGTTTTCCAATCTCTTCTTTAAGTTCAGGTGTAACTAAAGATTTTACAACTATTTTTCTGGTGACTTTAATAGACATCACAACTCCTTTTTACTGAAGAACTTCAACCATTACTTTTTTATCCTGCTTATTTTGAGCAGCTTTAGTAATAGTTCTTATAGCATTAATAGTTCTTCCTTTTTTACCAATAAGTTTTCCAACATCTGAATCAGAAACTTTAACTTCAAATATTGTAGTTTTTTCTCCATCAACTTCATTAATGTTAATATCTTCTTTTTCATCAACAACTGCTTCAATAATATATCTTAATAGATTTTTCACTGAATCCTCCTGACTTAATGCAAAATACCAAAGCTAATTATTTAGAAAGCTTTTCAGTGTGAATCTTATTTAATATACCCTGCTTTTTCAATATTGATTTTACAGTATGAGTTGGCTGAGCACCTTCGCTGATATATTTCATAACAGCCTGTTCGTTTACTTCAACAGTAGCTGGTTCAGTTAAAGGATCATACATTCCTATTTCCTCAACTACTTTTCCATCTCTCTGCGTTCTTGCATCTGCAACCACAATTCTGTAATAAGGTTTCTTTTTTGTTCCTAGTCTTTTCAATCTAATCTTTAACATTCTTTCCTCCTAAATGAGATTAATCAAAGTTTATTTTTTAAAAAGGGAAACCTGGCATTTTACCCATCATTTTTTGCATTTTTCCCATGTTTTTCATCATTTTTTTCATATCTTCAAACTGTTTTAAAAGTCTATTAACTTCTTGAACATTTCTGCCTGCTCCTGAAGCAATTCGTTTTTTTCTTGAACCATCAATTACATTTGGTCTTATTCTTTCTTCTTTTGTCATAGAATTAATTATAGCTTCAACATATACAAGTTCTTTTTCATCAACTTGAACATCTTGCATTTTTTTTAACTTGCCCATTCCAGGAATCATATTCATTATATCAGAAATAGATCCCATTTTTTTAATTTGTTGAAGCTGTTTATAAAAATCTTCAAAAGTAAATTCAGCTTTTCTGAATTTTTTTTCAAGTTCTTTAGCTTCTTCCTCATTAAAAGCTGATTGTGCTTTTTCTATAAGAGTAAGCACATCGCCCATACCAAGTATTCTTGAAGCCATTCTGTCTGGATAAAAAGATTCAAGTTGATTTATCTTTTCTCCAACACCGATATACTTAATAGGTTTACCGGTAACCTTCTTTATTGAAAGTGCAGCTCCACCTCTTGCATCACCATCTAGTTTTGTAAGTATAAGACCTGAAAGTCCAATTTTTTCATTAAACTTATCTGCAACATTGACAGCATCCTGACCAGTCATTGCATCTACAACAAGTAGAGTCTCATCAACAATGTTATTTTGTTTTATAAGACTAAGCTCTTCCATAAGATTTTCATCAATATGAAGTCGTCCAGCAGTATCAAGTATTATAAGGTCAATACCTTTTGGAACAGCATATTCTTCAGCAGCTTTCAATATTTTCCATGGTTCTTCTTTATCTCCCATAGAAAACACTTCAACACCAATACTATCTCCAAGAACTTTAAGCTGTTTAATAGCAGCAGGTCTATATATATCAGCAGCAACAAGAAGTATCTTTTTATTTTGGGCTTTATAATTATAAGCAATTTTTGCGCATGTAGTGGTTTTTCCTGAACCCTGAAGTCCAACTAGCATAATTTTTGTAACTCTATTGGAATTAAAAATTATTTTTTCATTCTCTCCACCAAGTATATCAACAAGCTCTTCATTAACAATTTTAATTACTTGATGTCCTGGAGAAAGACTTTTTAATATTTCAGACCCAAGTGATTTTTCTTTAACATTTTTTATAAAATCTTTTACTACTTTAAAATTAACATCAGCTCCTAAAAGAACTAATTTAACTTCTCTTAAAGTAATATCAAGGTCTTTTTCAGTAAGCTTACCTTTACCTTTAAGCTTATCAAATATATCACCAAGTTTTTCTGTCAAATTTTCAAACATAATAATCCTATATTAAAATTAAAGTTTTAAAAGTATAAATCATATTTAAATCAAAGTCAACACTCATGGAATATCGATTTCTAGCATTCCATTATTTTGAGTAGCTATAATAATTTTATTATCATTAATAGATTTAATATCAAGTATTCTATATGATTTGTCAAGTTCCATCTTTGAAAGTTCATCTTCGCTATCAAGCACATATAGTCCTCTAGCAGTTCCTATATATAAATTATCTTTAAAGTATAGCATTGACAATATAACAGGATATTCAAACCCATGTTTTTCATTCATAAGCCTGTATTTTCCACTTCTTATACCAACTAATCCTTTATTTGTACCAACCCAAAGCTCTCCGTTTCCATATTCAGTACATAAAATCCTATCAGATGGTAATCTTGATTTTAAAGGATATTTTGTTGTTATATTTGCCCATTCATTATCTTTTTTTATAAATATACCTTTATCATAAGTTCCAACAATAAGAAGACCTTCATTTTCAATATAATTAATTGTACTTATTCTTTTAGAATTGACAATTTCTTTTCCTTCTATATCTAAACCAGCTATTTTTGATTCTCCTGAAACTGTATTATAAGTATAAAGTCCTTTGTTTTGAGTGCCTATCCATAAAATAGTATGTTCTTTTGCAATAGCTTTAATTAAATTTGAACCTAAACGAGAGTTTTCTTTATGAATTGTGCTCCAATTACTAGAAATATATTCAAATATATTTAATCCACCATCTGTTGCAATATAATATTTATCAGAAATTTTTTCTATATCATTTATTCTGTTATCTGCCAAAAAAGAATTACCTTCAATTTCTTTAAGGTTTCCTGATATAACAGTTTTATAATTGGCAAAAAAGTTTGAAACTACTTTGCCTGAATTTATAAGAGATAATCCATTATGAGTACCAGCCCATATATTATCACCATCTACAAATATTGTTCTAACAAAATTACTTTTCATAGAAAGACTAAGAGAAAATCTTTCATATTTGTACTTATTCCCATAAACAAATAAAAAATTTAATATAATTAACAAAACTGTAAATATTTTTTTCATATTACCTCCATTAGAATAAATATTATAACATAAAAAAACATTAGAAATTCAATTAATTTAATCAAAAAGTGCTGAAATAAAATCTTCTGAATCAAAAAACCGAAGATCATCAACTCCTTCTCCAACACCAATAAATACAACAGGAACTTTTAATTCACTTACTATTGGAAATATAATACCACCTTTTGCTGTACCATCAAGCTTTGTAAGAATAATACCATCAATATCAACTACTTGTTTAAAACTTCTAGCCTGAATAAGACCATTTTGTCCACTAGTAGAATCAATAACAAGTAAAGTTTCAATCTCAATATTATCATTTGCTTTTTTTATAACATTTTTAATTTTTTCTAATTCTTTCATTAAATTAACTTTATTATGAAGTCTTCCAGCTGTATCAATAAGAATAAAATCCATATTTTTAGATATACCAGAATTTATACCATCAAATACAACAGAAGCTGAATCTGCTCCTTCATTATGCTTTACAATTACACTATCTGTTCTTTTTGCCCATATTTCAAGCTGTTCTATTGCAGCAGCTCTAAAAGTATCTCCTGCAATCATCATAACTTTGCTACCACCTTTTTTTAAGTGATGTGCAAGTTTTCCAATAGTAGTAGTTTTGCCTACTCCATTAACCCCAACAACCAAAGTAACCGAAGGTTTTGTAGATTTTTTTTCTCTAGTTTCAATTTCAAGAGTTTTAATAAATTCTTTCTTTAAGAAACTTATAACTTCATCAGAATTTTTAAGTTTTCCTAATATGGATTGTTTTTCTATCTTTTCAATCAGGTCAAAAGTTATATTTGTACCAATATCACTTTGAATAAACAGTTCTTCAAGTTCTTCAAGAGTATCAGCATCGATTTCTCCAAAATTTAAAATCTTTCTCACATTATAAGTAAAACTATCTCTTGTTTTACTTAATCCTTTTTTTAATCTTGCAAACCAAGATTCTTTACTTAATTCAATATTATTTGATTCAGCAATAATTTTAGTTTTTTCTTCAACGATTTCATCGTTTATACCGATTTCTTCGTTTATTTTGACATTATTATTTTCAATTATATCTTTAGTTTTTTCTTCTTTAGTATTTTCAATCAAATCTTCTTTATTATCTTCAACTTCATGTTTATTTTGTTCTTTGTTTTCTACACATTCATTTTTATCATCTTTTTTTGATTTCTTTGTAAAGAATTTCCAAAGCGCCATTGTTTCCTCCGAGCTTTCTATAATTATTTATTTCATCATTTAGATTAATATAATACATTGCTTTTTCCTGTTCGTCTAATTTTTCACTAATTTCAATTAATTTTAGCAGATTATTCAAATTAAAAGGATCTTTCTTCCAAGCATCTTCATAAAATATCAAACATTGTTTTAAATCATTTGAAATATATAAAATATTTGCTATATGCGACCTTACTGCACTTTGTCCAGAAATTGTTAATGCTTTAGAAAAACTCTTTACAGCTTTTTCATTATTTTTTAAATAAAGTTCAATATTTCCTTTTTCATAATATGAATGAGCATTATCATGTAAATATACTGAATATTCCAATAACTTATATTTTTCTTGAATATTATTTTCTTTTAAAGCTTTAGAAAGATAAATATATGAGATATTATACTTCATACCATGATAACAAACTCTTAATGTAAGAAATCCTAGTAAAATAAATAATAAAATCTTTTTACTTTTTTTAAAATTTAAGTTTATGTTTTCAGAAGGAATCGCATAAGAAAACACCATAATAAATACAAAAGAAGAAGAAATATTATGAAAAGGAAAATCAAAAAAAGCAAATATCATAGTAAAATAAACTGCTGATAAAAGATAATTACTAAAATTTCTATTTTTCCACAAAAAAATAAAAAATAATATAATTAAAATAAAACCACTAATTCCAGTTTCAGAGATAAATTGCAAAAAATCATTATGTGTTTGCATTGCATATGTGTTCTCGGGAATAAAAGCACTATAAAAAGGTTTAAATACTTTTATATTAAAATAAGGAAAAGCATTTTTAAAATTACCAAAACCAATTCCTGTGAATATATTTTCAGAAAACTGTATTAAAGCATTTTTCCATATAAAAATTCTCTGAAAAACAGAATCGTTTATAATATTAGTTCTAAAACCAATAAAAAAAGCTAAAATCAAACCAGCACTTCCTGCAATAAAAGCTTTTTTTATACCAAAAAAATAAAATATAAGAAATATAATTCCTAATATTGCTCCTCTTGAAAAAAGAATAAAAGGAAAAATCACATCAAATATTGTTAAATACAAATAAAATCGATTGTTTTCTTTTTTATATAAAATAAATGAAATTATACCTGATATAACCAATATATACGAAAGAATATTCGGATTTCCTATTAATGCTGTTATAGAAGATCTGCCAGATAATCCTGCAAAAGTGAAATATCCCATTAACTGTATTATAGCAATTATTTTTTGAATAAAAGTACATACTATAAAAATTTTAAATATATTGTTTTTTTCCCTTTCATCTAAAGAACAAAAAAACTGATAAATAAAAATAAATAAAAATAAATAACCTACCGCTTGAAAATAATCTAAAAATATAAACCATTCATTATTAAAATTACCTATTAAACTAATAAAAATACTAATAAAAAATAAAATATAAAAAACTTTTGAGAATTTTGGAAAATAAATTTTTTTTATATTTTTAAAATTAAAAAAAAACAATATTGGTAAAAATAAATAAAAGAAAAACTCTTTTTCAAGAATCAAAGGATAATATGAATTTTCAAAAAAGCTAAAAAAAAGACCTGACAATATAACAAGAAAAAAAACTTCTTTCATTATAATTGAACCTTATGATTAAATTTATACTCCACGTGCTTTTATCATACTCTCTATTGTCATAAATAAGATTTTTATATCAGTAAAAAATGAATAATTATTCATATAAATAAAATCAAATTTCATCTTTTCTTCAGGTGAAGTATAATAACCACCGTAAATCTGTGCAAGTCCTGTTATACCAGGTTTAATAAGTGTTCTTCTATAATATCCTGGTAATTTAAGAAAATATTTTTTAATAAAAATTTCTCTTTCTGGTCTTGGACCGACAATACTCATTGAACCTATAAGGACATTAAAAAATTGAGGTAATTCATCTATTCTATATTTTCTAAGTATTTTACCAATTTTTGTAATTCTTTCATCATTTATATCAGCTAGCTTAGGACCTGTATCTTTTTCAGCTTTATCTATCATTGTCCTAAATTTAATCAATTTAAATATTTTACCTTTATAACCAGTTCTTTCCTGAACAAAAAAAACAGGACCTTCACTATCAAATTTAATTATAAATGCAATTAAAGGTAAAAATAATATTAAAAAAAAACATACTATAAAAGAAATAATAATATCAGAAAATCTCTTTATAAAACGATTCCAAAACGATAATTTAATTTTACCAACATTTATAAGCGGAAGTCCATTTATGTCAGAAATATCAATTTTTGAAATAAATGCAGATGAAATATCTGGAAATAACAACATATCCACATTATTAATATAAGCATA
Source organism: Candidatus Muiribacterium halophilum (assembly GCA_023228995.1). Taxonomy (GTDB): domain Bacteria; phylum Muiribacteriota; class Muiribacteriia; order Muiribacteriales; family Muiribacteriaceae; genus JALOAD01. The sequence goes on along the minus strand of JALOAD010000010.1, from coordinate 7,880 downwards.
CCATGAAAGTCTCATTACAAAATTAAAATCACTGTAAATATCCGAAGAAAATATTACTCTATCAATATTTGTATTTTTTATTATATCTTTAGCTTTTGTATAATCTTTGGAAATTAAAATTAATTTTATTCCTTTATTATAAAATTCAAGTTCTTTTTTTAGAAATTCTTTTTTCTCTTTATCATCACTTATTAATAATATTTTTAAATTTTCTACATTTTCAAAAAATATTTTTCTTGATAAAAATATGTAAAAAACATCTAAAAATCCTGATAAAACAATAAAACTTCTCGGTAATGCAAAGTTTCTAAGATAAAATGTAGTAAATACAATTACAAGTATTGAAGCTGTAACAGACTGTATTGCTCTAAAAAATAAAAAAAGATTATCGGTTTTTCTACTTTTATCATATAAATCAAAAAAGTAATTAAAAAAAATCTTATAAAATAATATAAAAAACCAAATATTTCTGAAAGCTTCAAGATTTTCAGCATAAAATCTACCTGAATATCCTAAAACAACATAACCACTACATATAAAAAATAATATATCTAAAACAAAAAGTATATATATCATAATTTAATCCTCTAAACAATAATACAGAATTTTTAATAATCTTACCAGAAGAAAACAAATATTTCAGAAAATATAATGTTTCTTTCATGAAATAATCTATAAATAAAATATTTTTGAATTTTTTCTTCTTTCATCCATTCACTCTTTCACTCGAATTTATTAATCATTAATAAAATGCGAAGCATCGCTAATTGCTTTATAAAAGGAACTTCATATATTTTCATATAACTTTATAAATTTTTTTATATTATTTTCAATTTTAAAATTATTATTAACAAAATTTTGAAGTAAATCTGAACATTTATAATAAAACACTTTATTATTTCTTAATTTTTCAATAATTTTATTCAAATCATCCCAATCTTTATAATACAATAATATATCTTTAAAAACACTTTTTATGCCATTGTTTTCATAACAAATAACAGGTACACCAAACATGGCAGATTCAAGAACTGTTACAGGAAAACCTTCCCACCTTGAAGTTAAAACTAAAATATCAATATTATCAAAAAAAATTTCTATATCTATTCTACCAACTTCTATATTATTAAAGAATTTGTTTTCCAAACTCCCGTATTCATCAGTCCATACAGTATAATTATTTTCTTTTGACTTTTCTATATAATTAAAAAATAAATCAATTCCTTTTGCATAATTATTTCTTCCTAAAAAACCAATTTTACCATTATTATATTTTTTTACTTTTTTATTCAAAATAATACTATTAGGAATTATTATTGTCTTTTTGCTATCAATTTTAATATTTTTTATAAGTTTATTTTGAACTTCTTCGCTAACACAGCAATATTTATATACTTTAAAATCCAATATACTATCTATTATATTAATAAACGGATTTCTCCATAAATCAAGGCTTTCCTGACTAATTATTAATTTAATTTTTTTAAAAAAACCTGCTATTTTTAAAATAAAAGATATATAAAAAAGTCTTGAATGAACTATATCTGCATTAATTTTTGTTAGTATTTTCAATAATTTCATAAAAACCTTTATAAAATTATTTTTTTGAGCATTTAAAGAAATATATTCAATTTTTTTTGATAAATCTTTTTTAAGAATTCCTCTATCCCATAATGTTAAAACATATACTTTATTATTTTCAGCCATTTTATTTGCAATAAGTATAAGCTGTTTTTCTGCTCCACCTATTTTAAGATCATTAATTGCATATAATATTTTCATTTTTCTCCAACCACATAATAAATACAAAAATTTGCCATAATTTATAAGAATTATTTTCAATTCCTTTAATATGCATATCAAGCATTTTAAGAACATTATTCTTTTTTATAAAATAATCTGCATTGTTTGAATTTAAAATCTTATTTTTTAATATAAATCCAAGTTCTTCTTTAAACCAACTATCAACAGGAACTCCAAATCCTTGTTTATTTCTAAAAATAAAATCATTACTCCATTCACTTTTTAAAGAACTCTTTGGTATTATTTTATTTTTTTTTAGATTTATTGGAAGAGAATAAGCAAAATCAATCATTTTTTGCGAAAGAAATGGAGCTCTTGATTCAATTGAATTAAGCATTGTCATTCTATCTGATTTTACAAGAATATCATTAGGAATATATGTATTAAAATCACAATCCATGAATTTTTCATAGCTATTTAAATTTAAATCATTTTTATATAAATCAAAAATACTCATATTGCAAGGTTTTAAATTTATATTTTTTACAAATTCTTTTTTATTAAAGTTTCCCATAACTAAAGTATAATAATCATCTTCAAAACTAGTTTTTATAAGTTTTTTAATTCCTTCTAAATAAAATAAATCAGATTTATCAATAATTTTTAATATTATATTTCGTATAAAAAAAGGAATTTTTCTTAAAAAAATTGTTTTATTTTCCATAAAATATCTTCTATAACCACCAAAAAGCTCATCAGAACCCTCACCAGATAATACAACTTTTAATATATCTGAAGTCTTTTTTGCAAGAAAATATAAAGCTATAGAAGAACTATCTCCAAAAGGTTCATCAAATTGATTAATAATATCAAGATTTTCAATTAAATCTTTTTCTGTAAAATAAATACTATGATGTATTGTATTATATTTTTTACATACTTTTTTTGCATATATACTTTCATCATATTTTTTTTGATTAAAACCCACAGAAAATGTATGTATATCTCTACTTTTATAAAGTCTTCTCATACTTCTTACTATAAGAGTAGAATCAATTCCGCCTGAAAGAAAAGCGCCAACAGGAACATCTGATACAAGCATTTCACTTACACTTTTTTCAAGTAAATCATCAAAAACAACTATTGATTTTTTCAAATTTAGTGAATTTTTACTTTTTTTAATTTTAAAATATTTTTCTTTATTAATTTTTTTATTATTTAAATCAATTTCCATAAAACTACCAGCACAAAGCTTAAAAATATCTTTATAAACTGTGAAAGGTTCTGGAATATATTGAAATTTAAAAAACATTGATATACTATCTTTTGATACAATATTTTTTTTATATTTAGTAAAAGCCTTTATTTCTGAAGAAAAAGTAAATTCATTGTCTGATAAACTATAAAATAAAGGTTTTTCCCCTGAAATATCTCTTGCACATATAATTTTACTTTCTAATTTATCAATAAAAACAAATGAAAACATTCCTTTTAATATATTACATGCTTTTACACCATATTCAATTAGAGTATATAGTAAAACTTCTGTATCTGAATCTGTTAAAAATACATATAGTTTTTTTTTAAGTTTTTCTTTCAAATTTCTAAAATTATAAATTTCTCCATTAAATACAATAGAGTATCTACCGCACCTTGAATGCATTGGTTGTACTCCATTATCAATATCAATTATAGATAATCTTCTGTGAACAAGAAAAACATTATTTTCAAGATAAATTCCACAATCATCCGGTCCTCTATGAAATAGAACATCAGATATATTAATAGATAATTCTGTAAGATTTTTTACATTTTCTTTATTAAAACTATTTTTATTGATAATTCCAAAAAAACCACACATTAAAAAACACCTTTTCTTTTAAATAGTAAATATAATGTAATGAAAACAACAGATATTTGCAAAACTTTTTTTAAATACCAGTAAATTGCTTTTTTATCTTCAGTAAATAACATAACAGAAAACCCAAAAACAATATCAGCACCAATTCTTGAAAATGCAACTCCTGTTATATTTTTACTAAATACTATAAATAAAAGAAATAAATATATAAAAAAAGAAAAAAGTGAATTTTTCATAAGAAATAGATTTTTTTTTCGAGAATTAAGAAATCTTATCATTATTATTTTTAAATAAAAAAATGGAATAAGTATAGAATAAGCTGACAAAATATTTGAAATATAAAAATTATCTGAAAATTGTTGTTTTTTTAAAAAAAAGATAGTTTGAAGTATATTTTCAGAAAAAACAAATAAAAAGCTACATATAAGAATTAATGGAATAAAAAAATAATTATATACTTGTTTTCTTCTTTCAAAATCATCAAACCATTTATCTGAAAAAAAGCCTAAACTTATTCCAGAAAGAATAGAATTTATATATTGTATCAAAGCAGAAGGAAGCGATGTTCCAATATTTAATACAGCAGCTCCAAATTCAAAAAAAGATACAAAATATGTATCAATACTACCTTTTATATTAGAAAAGAAAGCTCCAGCTGAAATATAAAGAATATCTTTATAATTTTCTTTAAAGACAAAAGAATACTTCTTTTTAAATGAAATATCTTTAAATATATAGCAAAATTTAATAAAACTTCTAATAAATTCAATAATAACAATTATAAGAAGAAGATCTTTTATAGCAAAAATAAATATAATTACAAAAAAAATTGAACAAATTAAATCTATTAAAGAATTTTTTACGAATTCTAACTTACATTCTAATATAATTTTATATAATGCAGAATTTAGAAGTAAAATTGTAAGAAAAAAAACATAAATTTTTTCCTTATACTCAAAAATATCTAAAAAACATACAAAAGATGCAAAAATAACAGAAAAAACAAACATTTTTTTTATATATTTTGTCGTAATAAAACAGACAAATTTGTAATCCACAGAACGATATAAAGGTATAAGATAAGCTTGAAAAACACTTTCTATAATATAATAAACAGGAAATAGCAATCCACAAACAAGAAAAAATCTTTCACTCTCATAAGAAAGCCCAAGTAAATTACCAATCAATACTATTTTTAGAAGATTAAAAAGTTTTGTGAATATATTTATAAAACCAATCTTTTTTACATTATTTATGTATTCAGCAAACATTCAATTTCCTTAATATTATTAATAAGGATTGTGTTTTGCGGATAAATTCTAATTCCATTTTTTAAAACACTGTGACATTTTTCAAAATCCCTTATTCTATAATAACAATTAGCAAGATTAATAAAATATTCACAATGATTATTTGCCCAATTATTTTTTTCAAGCAAAATAACAGCACTTTTTTCTTTTCCTATTTTTAACATACAAGAAGCAAGATTATTAATTGCTATTTGATTTTTCTTTTCAAAAAAATAAGATCTTCTATAAATTTTATATGCTTTTTCAAAATTCCCAGATTTAAAAAAATATTCTCCAGTAATTCTAACAACTCTTTTTCCAAGAAAAACAATACCTTTATTTTGATTATATAAATCATGCGTTAAAAAAGCATCATAAGTATCATTAAAAATAAATTTGAATTCTGTAATTCCAGGATACAGATTAAAAACTCCATATATATCCTTATATTTTTCAATAAGTTGTTTTTTAATTATATTAGCTTTTTCACGATTAACACCAATCATCGTCATACAAATACATTCGTTTTTATATATAAAAACTTCAGAATTATCAAAATTATTTTTGACAAAATCTAATATATTCTGATATTGCCTGTTAATAAATGCAGAACCATAAAGATAATAATTTTTTTTAACATCTTTTAAAGCTAAAATTCCAAATAAAAGTTTTTTATTATCAATATTAAGAATATTTTTACTTTGAACTTTTTCATTTAACTTTATATTCCAAAAACAAGAATATTTATTTCTACCATTTTTTTTTGAAAAATACATTGCCTGATCAGCTTTTTCAAATGAACTATAAAATTCATCAGTATAGGATACACCCATTGAAAAAGTTATTTCGGGAAGAATTTCTCCCTCAAACTCATTTTCTTTGCAATTATCGCTAATAGAATTAAAAAACTCTTTAATCCTAATTTCTGAATTTTCAAGTATAACAACAAATTCTTCACCACCAAATCTACCCGCAAATTCACCATTTTTTAAATTCTTGATAATTTCTGAAGAAAATTTAGAAAGAACAAAATCACCAGCTATATGACCATATTTATCATTAAAGTTTTTGAAAAGATCAATATCACAAACACATAGAACAAATTTTTTTCCTTTATTCATCTTTCGTCTGGAATACATCAATATAAAAAATTCTTTCCGATAAAGACCAGTAAGAGGATCAAATCTTAAATAATCACAATTTCTGCATTTTTTCTTTATCATTTAAACCGCTCAATAGTAAAGTAATAAAAATTTCATCCTTATCATTCGTGTCTGTAGTTCCAAAAATAACATCAGCTTTGCCCTCAGTAATATTATTTATTTCGCCAACAATATAATTAACTTCTATAAGAGAAACCTCTGAACCTGATATATTAATAAAAATCTTTTCAAAATTAGAAATATCTTTATCAAGCAAAGGAGATTCAAGAGCATTTTTTAAAGCTTCTGAAGCACGATTTTTCCCTTTACCTCTACCAGAACCCATAAATGCTTCTCTACTATTTGAAATAATACTTCTCAAATCAGCAAAATCTAGATTTATTGTACCAGGAGCATTAATAACAGATAAAATATTACGAATATTCTCGTTAAGAAAAATATCAACTTTTGAAAAAGCACTTTTTAAACTGGTTTTCTTATCATTTATAGTTAAAAGTCTATCGTTTTGAATTTCTATTGTAGTATCAGCCAAACCCTTAATGTAAGACGCAACTTCTAAAGCACCTTTTTTTCTTTTATTACCTTCAAAGGAAAATGGTATAGTCACAACACACATAGTAATAATTCCCATAGATTTACATTTTTCTATAGCTGGAATAATTGAGCCAGTTCCAGTCCCCCCACCAAGACCCGCTATAAAAACAACCATTTGAGTACCTTCAAGAATATTTTCAAATAAATCAATATCCTGAAGCATACTTAAATATCCTTTTTCAAAATCAGCTCCGGCACCTTTACCATCAGTAAGTTTTTTTCCAATCTGAATTCTATTTTTTACTTTATTCTTAAACAATGCCTGAATGTCTGTGTTTAAAGCATAATAATCAATATCTGGAATTTTATCTTCATACAAAAGACCTGTAATATTTCCACCACACCCACCTAAACCAATCACTTTTATAGCAACAGGTTCAATACAGTTTTCTAAAGCATTATTTCCCATTTAAATTCATCCCTTAAACTCAATAGCTTCATCAATCAACATAACAGGAATATCATCTCTAACAGCATACATTTTGTTGCACTTTCTACAAAGAAGAAATTCATCATTATTTTTTTTATATTCTTCTATATCACCTTTACATATAGGACAAGCTAGAATATCAAGAAGTTCTTTTTTTACCATAAATTTACATCCTATTTTTTCATAATAACAATATGTTAACATATTTTAAATAACCAAGCAAAAAAAATAGTTTTAGTAGTTGGGATTTGAAAGCTTAGGGGTGAAACATAGAATGGGGGATACGGGAAAAAATAAATAGCATTAATGGGGTTAAAAATCTGCGAATAGCTAATACAGTTAGCACTCGCTTCTCTCGTTAGTAAAGACCTTCGGTCTAGTTTAAAAACCTTATTAAAACTCTTTAAAGATTTTCCTATCTCACTATCTCTCCATTTCACCATTTCACTATTTCACCATTTCACCATTTCACTATTTCACCATTTCACCATTTCACCATTTCACCATTTCACCATTTCACCATTTCACCATCTCACCATTTCACTATTTCACCATTTCACCATTTCACCATTTCACCATCTCACCATTTCACCATCTCACCATTTCACTATTTCACCATTTCACCATTTCACCATTTCACCATTTCACCGTTTCACCGTTTTTCCCCATATAAGCGAAAAGGGCGCCGTTTCCGACACCCTTCTCATTAGAACTGGCAACAACCTACTCTCCCACACACTTAGATGCAGTACCATCGGCTCTATCAGGCTTAACTTCTGAGTTCGAGATGGGATCAGGTG
>JALOAD010000028.1 GCA_023228995.1 Candidatus Muiribacterium halophilum | reverse complement strand
AGGAATTAACAACTCAAAATAATTTTGGAGAGTATTTATTACCACCTTTTGATAAATATGATAAATGTCATTTACATGAATATTCAATTCAATTATCTTTATATTCTTTAATATTAAAAGAACAAGGTATTGAAACATCAGGTGGGTATTTAGTTCATTTAGGTCCAAGTGATGAAGGTAAAATTTATAATTGTGTAGATATGAGAAATGAACTCTTACAATATTTTAACGAAAAAGAGGAAGTGTTTTTACAAGTCCCTTATAACGATAATATTTGATATAAAATCATATCAAATGATAACTGTATGTAAATATACAATAAATAATTGAAATGACCAAATAAAAAGTTAAAATAGAGAATAAATATTTAATATATAGTTTATGGATTTAGTTAAAAGAGAGATAATAGATAAGAAACACTCATTATATAATGAGTGTGATGAGTTATCTTTTTTAAGTAAAAATCTTTATAATTCAATACTTTATGTAATAAGACAACATCATTTTGAAACAGGTAAAATGTTAAGTAACCCATATCCAATAATTAAACATTTACCAGATTATAAAGCTTTACCTGCTAAGGTTGGTAATCAAATACTTATGTTAGTCTTGAAAAACTATAAATCTTTCTTTAGATTAAAAGATAAAGGATATAAAAATGCTAAAATACCTGGCTATCTCGATAAATTCGATGGTAGATTTATAGTCACTTACGAAAAAGGATCTATAAATAAAAAAGATTTTAAGAAAACTAAAAGAATCAAACTTTCAATGACTAATATATGGCTTGATCCTCATGACATACCTGTAGATAGCATAAAACAAGTTAGGATTGTGCCTAGAAATAATCAATATATAATTGAAACAGTTTACTATATTAAAGATGTAGAGATGTTAGAATATAATGATAGAGTAGCAGCAATAGATTTAGGTGTAAATAACTTAATGACAGTTAGTTATAATAACCCAGATTCTAAACCTTTTATAATAAATGGTAAACCGGTTAAATCTATAAATCAATACAGTAATAAATTAATAGCTAATGAACAAGAAAAAATAGATAATCATAATAACAGATGTAAAGAATACACAAACTACAAGAATTCAATAAACAAAACTAAAAGTAAACAGAAAAGAAGAATACTTAAAGATAACTTAAAATATAAACCTATACAAAAAACAAATAAAAAGAGTAAAATATATAATAAAAGAGAAAACAAATTAAACGATTATATACATAAATCAACTAGATTAGTAGTGAATCAATTAGTTTCAAATAATATCCATACATTAGTTATAGGATATAATAAAGGATGGAAACAAGACATTAAGATCGGTAAAGTAAATAATCAAAAGTTCGTTAATATACCATATATGAAAATTAAAGACCAACTTATTTATAAATGTGCACTGAAAGGCATAAATGTTATAATTAACGAAGAAAGCTATACAAGTAAATGTTCATTTTTAGATAATGAACCAGTTAAAAAACATACCAATTATAAAGGGCAAAGAATCAAAAGAGGTCTTTTTAGGACATCTTCTGGTAAAGTTATTAATGCTGACTTGAATGGTTCATTAAATATCCTTAAAAAAGCAGTCCCAAAAGCATTTAACAATGGGATAGAGGGTTTAGCAGTTAACCCAGTAATAATTAATACAAATAGATAAATATATCTAAATCAAACAATATTAAAATGATTTTGTTAGCATTTGATATTAATTGATAGTATTTTTAATTCAAATATGTAACTGTTTTAATACTTCCTCTTTTTTATAATTGGTATAAGTTTTTTCTTTTCAATATTTCAAGTATATCATTAGTAGATTCTACACTTTCTTTATTATAAATAACTTCCATTTTTCCAGTAACCATATCTATATCATTTTCAATACTCCATTCTGTTATAATTACTTGTAATTCTTCAAATACTTTAAGATTTAAGTCATCATACATATCTTTCAATATCTTTTTAAATTCTTTATCTTTAACAATTAAATCTTCTTGCATTGATCTATACCTTTCAATCTCTTCATTTTTTATCTCTTCATTTTGTGATTTCTTAATTATAGATTCCATCTCTATCCTGATTGGTTCTATACTATTTAATAACTTTTCCTTTTCTTTCTCAATATCTTTATATCCAGACACATAAGGTATATAATTCTTAGTAAGAATATCAAAATCAATTACTCTTATTTTCATAGTTTTTCTTATTTATATAATAAGAAATCAATAAGTTTAAGCTAATAGAAGATATTGAATTGCCGATTCATATCTCTTTACTAAGTTATTATCTTCAGATGTGTTAATAATAGGACAATCTATCCAATTATCTATCCAATTATATAATAATTCTACATCCATACAATAATTTACATCCCCTACTATTTTAATAACACTTTCATTAATATTATTATATTTATATTTAGTAACTTTCAAATAAGTAACAAATGTTCCTCTTTGTTTTTCTAATTCTTTATTTACATAATAATACATACTTAAATTAGGATTTATACTTATCTCTTCAATTTTTCCAAGTATATCATTTTGGCCATATATATCATAACCAATTTGATATACATTATTATTATCATATATTTTTTTTATTTTTTCAGAAACTGATGGATTGGTTTGTTTTAATATTTCTAACCATATATTTTCTCTAATATCATTAATAGTTTTATTTTTAATTTTGATATTATATTTTATCTCCATAACATTTTCAAAATAAAAATAATCTCCTTTATTAATCAAATCATCTAATAGATCATAAAAACTTTCTTTATAACCACTATTTGCTAATTTATTAATTTTTTTATAGATTTTTTCAATCTTTCTACTTTCTTGTGATATCATTATTCACCTTTAATTATTTTATCAATTTCTTCTATTTTATCTTTATTAGCATCATCTTTAACAAAATTAGCATATGTTAAAATCTTATTTACTTTAATTGGGTCTTGTTTAATCTCACCTAATGTATTTGATAATTCCTTTTGTTTATCCTCTGGTTTTTTATTTCCATCTTCAACTTTCATCAATATATCTGAAACATTTTTTTCAAATGGGTTATCTTCTTTATCTAAAAAAGTAAATATATCTTTATCTATTTTATTAATTGGTTTTACGTCAATCATTCCTTTATCAATCATAACTTTCATTTTACCACTATCTATTGATTTTTTATCTTCTGGTGTTAATTCTTTCCACCTTTCTTCATCAAAATCTTTACGTTTATATACAACATTATCACCAATTGTATATTCTATAGGTTTAATGTTATCAAATTCTTTATAATCTTGTTCGATTTTTTTAGCTACTTCATCTCTCTCCTTAGTAATTAATGGAATTAAAGTCGTATCACCTGCTTTTTCCAAATAAGCAATTTTAGCATTAAGAACATCCAATTCAAATTGATTTTTTTTAGCATTTATAATAATTTCTAAATGTGGGTTTTTAATGGGTCCACCATATTTAGTTAATATATCATTCATCTCTTTAATAGCAGAAATTTTTAATTTATTAACTATCTGATCTATTAAATCCTTTTTCTTTTTTAATGTTTCAACTGACAATTTAGCATCTTCTTCAGAAAATTCAGGAGCATTGTCAGTTTCAGCTTCATATATCTTACTTTCAACCAACTGTTTACCATTAATACTTGCATTAGCTGCTGTAATATTTAATTCAACTCCAGTTTGTTTACTCAATTGATCAGTTATCATATTTATATATTTTTGATAAATTGCTTCTACTTCTTTACCACCTTCTGTTTTATTTATATTTTCTTTTACTTTCTTAAAAATATTACCAAATATTTTACCAATTGCACCAAATATTCCTTCATTTATAGAATAAGATTCATAAGTTTTTAAGTATTTCATATTAATTTATTATTTTTATGTATATATTAAAATTTATTTATATATTTATTTTGTCATATGATAAATAATATGTATATTTGCAATAACAAAAATAAATAAAAATTATGAAAGTATTTAGTGGAACTTCATGTATTGAATTATCAGAAAATATATGTAGTAAATTAAGAGAAAAAAACAATGATATTAAATTAGGGGATTTGAAAATTGATAGATTTTCAGATGGTGAAATTTTACCAAATTTTTTGGAAAGTGTTAGAGGTGAAGATATATTCTTTATCCAGAGTTTATATAATTCAGATATAATCATAGAAACTTTATTAGTAATAGATGCAGCTAAAAGAGCTGGTTGTAAATCATTCAATTTAGTAGCACCATACATGGCTATGAGTAGACAAGATAAGAAGGACCATAACAGAAGTAGTTTTGGTGCTAAAATGGTTGCTAATATACTTGAATCTTCTGGAATAGATCAATTGATAACAATAGAATTACATAATCCTGCTATATGTGGTTTCTATAATATACCAGTTATTAATCTAAATGGTAATAAAATTTTCATAGATTATATTTTAGAAAAAAATATAGAAGATTTATGTATCTTAGCACCTGATGCGGGTGCACAAAAGAGAGCATCCAATTTTGGTAAAAAAATACAAAATTCTTCATTTGCTATGATTAATAAAAAAAGAACTAAACCAAATATCATTGATAGTGTAGAATTATTAGGTGAAGTAAAAGATAAAAATGTATTAATCATAGATGATATGTTAGATACTTGTGGAACTGTATGTTCAGTTACTGAATTATTAATTAATAATGGTGCTAAAAGTGTATCGGCTATTGCATCACATGGTGTTTTATCAGGAAAAGCATTATCAAATATTAATAATTCATCATTAAATAAAATATTAGTATCAGATTCAATACCAAATAGATATACAAAAAATAATAAAATAGTATATGTATCTTGTGATAAATTATTAGCTGATGTAATTCATGCTTTAACACATAAAGAAAGTATTTCTAAAATAAATGATATCTAATGTTTTATACTATTGATAGATACCTTTGTACTAATCAGATTAATTGTATACAAGTATCAAGTTATTCAAAAATACTTGATATAACTTATAATGAAGATAATCAATTTAGTATCTTAGTAGAATCAAATTCTAATGATTTTATAAAGGATGTATATATATATGTAGCAAATGATTTTTGTTTAAATGTAGTACCACATAATTTCAAATACTTAAAAACAGTTGAATTTAATGAAATTATTCCTCAAATTATAAGGTATACTGAACATACAATTAGTGAACTAATAAATAAACATACCAAATTTTATGTTTTTATTGATTACAATGAAACTCTTCAAGAAAAAAGAGATAGATTAATAAATAAAGTTATTAATAGTTAAACATAAGAGATATTTTAACATATAATTAAAAAATATAATAAAATATGAATAAATTAGCATTACATTTTATATGTAAAAATGAATCACATGTAATATCTAAAATGCTTGATAGTTGTAAAAATATAACAGATTTAATTGTAGTTAATGATACAGGATCAACAGATGGTACTCAAGATATAATAAGAAAGTTTGGTGAAGATAATAATATACCAACTTATGTGTTTGAAAGACCTTTTGATAATTTTGGAAAAAGTAGAAACTATGCTATGGATAAATTAATAGAAGTAGTTAAAGAATTAAACTGGGATCCAAACTCTGTATTTGGATTCTGGTTTGATTGTGATGAAAAATTAGAAATTAATCCATCTTTTACAAAAGAACAATTTACTAAGGATTTTTATATGATGAATACTTACATTGGTCATATGAAATATACCAGAAATACTTTTTTTAGATTATCAAAAGAATTTAGATGGGAAGGTGTAGTACATGAATTTATAACAACTTCTGATAAAACAATTACATCTGGTGTTGCTGAAAATATTAAAGTAATAGTAGAGATGACTGGTAATTCTTGGTTAGGTGATATACCAACTAAATACCTAGGTCATGCTCAATTACTTGAAAAACATCTAAGCACAGATAGAACTGATCCAAGGAATATTTTTTATTTAGGTCAAAGTTATCATGATAGTGCCACTATACCTAATAATAAGGAAGAAAATGATGAAAGATTAAGAAGATCTATGTTTTATTATAGAGAGAGAGCTAATAGAAATGATGGTTACAAAGAAGAAATATATTATTCGCAATATAGGATAGGTACTATTATGTCAAGGTTAGAAGAACCTTGGAACTTAACATTACAAGAATTATTGAAAGCATATTCAATTGATCCTTTAAGAGGTGAGTCTATAAAAACTATTATTGATCATTACCTAATGGTAGGTGAGTGGAATTTAGCTTACTTGTATTCAAAATTTGCAAAGGTTAATTTTCATGGAAAAAATCCATACCCACAAAGATTATTATTTGTAGATGAATCTCTGTATAATTGGAAATTTGCTGAAGCACATAGTGCTAGTTGTTATTACACAGGTAGAAAAGATGAAGCCAAAGTAACTTATAATGAAATATTAACATTAACTAAAACACATCCTCAATATTTTACACCAGAAGATTTGGACAAAATAGAGAAAAATAAACAATTTTTTATTTAATATGAAAGCAATAATAGCAGTAAATTGTCTTGGTTATATAGGCAGAGATAATAAATTAATATGGAAAAGTAAACAAGATTTATTACATTTCAAAGAATTGACTTTAAATCAAAGATTATTAGTTGGTTATAATACATCTACTTTACTACCTAAATTAAAAAATAGGGAAATCATAGTAGATGATATGAATAAAATAATTGAAAATATAGATTGGTGTATAGGTGGTAAAAGAACATATGAAAAATATTGTCATCTATTCACTGAATTACATATATCAAGAATAGATAATTATGAAATTGGTGATACTTTATTTCCAGATCTCAAAAACTTAAATCCTAATTGTAAAATATTCACATACAATTTCAAATGTGATTAATAGAAAAAGCCTCAATTGAGGCTTTTTCTATTAAATAATGTTAAATATTTGTTTAATAAAAAAGGAACTCAATTGAGTTCCTTTTCATTACTTACTTAAAAGTTTTATTAAATCTTCTGTTATTTTAGTTATCATCATAACACCATCTACTTTAATAGGTGGTATATTTTTTAATACCGAAAATGATGAATTACCTTCGATTTCAATCTTAGAGATTGCTTCATAAACCACTTTATTATCACAATTTTCAGATAAATAATAAGTTTTAAGCTCATTGATAAATTTATTAAGATCCACACCCACCATATTATTATACTTAACTAATTGTAAACCAGAATTTTCCATTTGTTCTATAACCATATACCAAATAGATTTTTTACTAACCTTAATGTGTTCTAGATAAGAATAAGCTTCAGAAGCTTTTGAATTTTTAGGAAATTTTGCAATTTTACCTATCTTCTGAACAGATTCATTAACTTTTTTCTTTAAGTCTATATCATTTTTAGTATCCAAATCATCATCCCCATTATCAGTTAAAATATTTTGTTTCTTTGGAATTAGATTATCCCTTGATGATGTTTTTTCAATTTTATTAGTTTTAATAGGTAAATTTGGATTACAAGGTAAATCTGAATCAGATAATGGTTGTACACTAAGATCAATTTCTTGTACTTTAAGTTCAGAGTTTAATTCACTAAATTTCTTAAAACCCACTACTTTCTTTTCTTTATTAGCCATTTGCTTTTATATTAGTTTTTATTTATATTATATATTAAAAATATAAAATGATTTTTTATTTTTGTTTATAATGATATTTATCTACCATATAATTTTTGAAATTCTTAATTATATTATTTTGGTCGAATAATAATGCCACTAATGGTTGCATTTTTTTCAAAAAACTATTCATAAGATCATTTTGAAATATATATGGTGATAATGTTTTATCAAATAAAATTTCATCATATTTAATATATTTATTATCATCATCATGTAAATGTTTAATGAAATGTAATTCTGGTAAATCTTTTCTTTCGTATAACATTATATTTTTACTTTATTTTTACTATCTATTTTTCCGGTTGTTATTATATTAACACTTTTCAAACCATTTCCATCGATATTATCTGAATAATATAATTCATTTCTATCAAACCAACCACCTCTAATTATAGGAATTTCATTAGGTTCAAATATAATATCACCCAATATTGGATCCAATCCTATCATATTAGTATCATCATAATCAACATTAACAGAAATATCAGTGTTATAATTAGTATCATATTGTGATTTTTTATTAGATGAATTAATCATAGCTACTCTATGATAATCTTCATTTTTCTTACAAACAAATTGCACATCAACTGAATGTATATCAGATATAGTAGATAATTCTTTAATAATATCTAATTTAGGAATTCTATCTATTCTATTCAAATTCAAGAAATATTCAGATATTTTATCTAAAATCTGTGCAGTTACCGATTCTTCAATAGCATCACTATATGATATTACATGAATATTCATGGTATAAAATGATAAATCTGGGGATTTTATTCTATATTTTTTAGTAAGTTGTAAATTGCCACCACTTCTAAGATATAAATCTATCTTAGACTTTTCATAATTATCAAGATAAAAAGCTCTTAAATCTATCTTAAAATAATTGGAATCATTACTTTTGAATAATTTAATATTAGGAGTAGCTACTATAAATATAGTTCCAGTTTTTTCATAAGCATTAACATGTGAAAAAATACCCAATTTTTTAATCTCATATGCATATTGTTGAGGGGTTCCTAAAACAAAATTATTAGATGCTATTGGTAATATATTTCTTGTGAAGATTATACTCTCTTTATTAGCCCCAAAATTAATATCAGTATAAATTTCAATATCAAATACTTTATTAAGATCAATTATTTCACCATTACCATCAAAAACATCATCAACAAACTTAAAATCATTTCTTGTTCTACGATATATATTACCATCAGCACCATCTGTTCTTATATAATTAACATTTATAATAGAGCCAATTTCAGGAATAGCACCAAATCCACCATTACCAAAAACAACATCAATACCTCCATTAAAACCACTTCTAACAACACATGCCTTTTCTTCTGGTATCATATCCCATAAATGTTTCTTTACTTGCCAATATTCATTATTTACTAAAACTTCAACATTGAAATTTTCAACATCCTTATTAGTTCCCTCACTAAAATTAAATGTTAATAATTCATTACCATCACCTGTTCTTGTATTAGTTACCCACTCACCTTGTATAATAGGTAGGAAAAATTGATAATTTGGAGTTATAATATGACTTATTCTATCACTACCTATATTCAATAAATAACTTAAACCATTTGTATTGTTTTTTATTTTAGTTCTATTTAACACTGTTATACGACCACCTGGTATTTCCTTCATCAAATCAACATTAGATTTTAATACTAATTTCAATGTACCTGTTGCACTGATAGCTCTACTTGGGTTATGTCCAGCAGCTATAGCAGTATTCATTATAACTCTATCATTTGTAGTATTTACATTATTAATATCTAATAATTGTATAGTATTTTTTAGATATAGCATAGATAATTGCATCATATTTTCCATAACAGATAAAATCTGCCCAAAAGGAGAAGCCTTAGAGAATAATAATTTCCCTTTATTATGTTCTTTCTTTAGAAAATACTCTACTTCATTTTTTATATTATTATATGTAATTTGTATAAAATTATTAGCCATTTTTATTGTTTATTTTGTATATAATCTTCAGAAAATCTATTATTTTCAAATATATCTAATATATCAGAAGCTATATTATCCATATTTGATATACGAGGTATCATATATGCTGATTCCAACATTGGATTTTCTGAATAACACCAATTAAAATTATACTTTTCTAAATCTTTTTTAGTAATAATCATCTTGACTTCTTTATCTTCTTTAATTATAGATAATTCCACATATGGTCCTAAATCTATTGAAGCTTTCTCTACTATTCCAACTTCACTAAATTGTGTTTGTAAATTAGAATGAATTTTATTGACATTATATTTATAACTCATAATTAAACTTTTATTTTAATTATATATTAAAAAATAAATTTCTCTATTTGTTGTTTTTATTTTTAATATATAATTAAAATAATATATTATTAGAATGGATTTAAGTGGAATAATTAAATTAATCGAATCACATGGAATGAAAAGTGTGATCTTATTCCTTATTGTATTTTTTATATACACCTTGATAAAAAATGGTAAAATGATCAACATTATAGATAAAATCTATAAATTATTTAGGAAAAAAATTATCAAACAAAAAAAGGAAAATAATAAAAATATATCTGAATGTGATATACTTAGTCATGATATATTTAATTATATAGATTTATGGATACAATCCAAAATACCAACTATTGAATATTCAACAGAATTCAGAACTGCTGTATTTCGTAAGTATTTAATAATATATTTAGAATCATATAAATCTAAAATAAAAGAATTTATAAATAATAAAGAATATCAAAAAATGAATGAATCTGAATTATGGAAAGCTTTATTGGATCTTATAAATAATATAGTTGCTGATTATGAAAAGAATATGGTATTGAATAATATACCAAATGAAGTGATAATTAAAATGAAAAATAGAAATATTGAAAGTATTAATTTAACTATAGACTTAATTAATAGTATGTGTAATTCTAGTTTCTATGAAAGTGATAAGAATTTATTAAAGATATATTCAATATTAAATATAATACTTTCTATACTTGAAAGCACAATTGGTATGTCAAATGAAGTATGTAATTCAATTAATGGTAAATTGAAAGGAATGACCTTTATAAATGCTCAAGGAAATATAGTAACAGAAAATTAAAATATAATATATAACTTATATGAAAAAATTTACAGAAAAAATAAATGAAGCAAAAGATCTATCTTATGAAACTTTTTTTGGTGAAAAGGTTTCACACATAGAGTCACTACATAAAAAAATAAGAAATCAAATCACTGATATTTTAATGAATGAACAAGAAATTAGTGAAAAAGATTTCACCAATGTAGATAGAATTAAGTCAATTGTTAAGGATAAATTTAATTCTGATATATACAAAGAAGTTGAAATGTTATATAATAGCAATAAAAGATTGAATTATATAGCTGAATTTATATATGATAAATATTTTAAGTAAGATGAATACATATTTTTATACATACTCATAGAGCATGTAGTAAAAGTCACAATAAACCAGATGCCATAACAATTAAAGAAATAAAATTCATAGTTTCAACTGGTTAAAGAAAGAGAGTTTTTAACTCTCTTTCTTTAACTGTTCATATATATCTTCCATTGTAAAATCAGGATCAATAACACTTAAATCATAATCTATAAAATATTCAAAATCTTTATCATCTGAATCCATTCTTCTCTTTATATTATCATTAACATCATTACGTCTATTTAATCTATTTTCCCTGATATCTCTTGGTATGTCTAAATAAACTATATAAGATTTATCCCTTATTGATTTATTTAATTTAGCAACTTCACCTGGTGTCATGATAAAAACACCACAATCATTAAAATCAGATTTTAATATACCATAATACCATATCTCATCATCTTTATCTTTTGGGCTCACCTTAAAACTTTCATATACAAAAAAATCATTATTAGCAACCATCTCATTAAATTTTTCCAAATTGGTGAAATTATATGATACCCCATCTACTTCAAATTTTCTAATGGGTCTTGTTGTATATTTAACACTACCTATAAATCCCTTTTCAATAAATTTATTAAATAAAAAACTTTTACCAGATCCAGTTTTACCGACTATTATAATTATTTCTTTATTCATATAAATGATATAAATATAATAATAAAAGTTTTATTTTTTTATTTGATTGATATCAAATTTAATAAAATCTTGATAATTCATAACTTTAGGAGTTTCCTCCTTAGCTTTAGAAATCTTATCTTTGATATCTTTGATATTTTTCTTTTTCTTAGTCTTTTTATTTTTAATAGTATTAATAGAAGGTGTTGATATTTGATGAAATACTCTCTCACCACCTGATGCATTATATGGTATTGATATATCACCTGAACCAACTGTACCCCCAAATGTAGTACCTGGTATAGATGCAGGTTGTGAATTAACCACATCTCCCATACCACCACTTACAAGAGGACCACCCATTGCTGATGTCATACCACCATCCTCTAATATAAATTCTTCAAATATTTTTATATATTTCATCGTATTGTATAATTATTTTTTAATAACTCTATGAGTTCTTCTCTGGATTTTGGTTTTCCTATATCATCTAAGAATTCTACTAATCTATTTACCAATAATTTATCTTGTTGGATAATTTCTGCATCTATAAAATCCATAATTAAATCTTTATCTTCTCTATTAGATATCCTTCCATTTTCATTAGATGTTGTAAATAGCTTTATTATTTTAGAAATTGGATTATTAGATATATCTAATTCTTTATAATATTTTGGTAAATAATC
The DNA here is from genome assembly GCA_023228995.1 of Candidatus Muiribacterium halophilum. GTDB lineage: Bacteria > Muiribacteriota > Muiribacteriia > Muiribacteriales > Muiribacteriaceae > JALOAD01. The sequence goes on along the minus strand of JALOAD010000028.1, from coordinate 33,241 downwards.
TATATTTTTAAGATCATTAGAATAACACAAAAATAAACCACTTACTCTTTTAGGAGCACCCTCTAAGCTTGTTAAGTTATTACCACTACAAGAAAAATAACCACCTATACTTTTGGGAGCACCCTCTAAGGATATTAATTGATTATAACTACAAGAAAAATAACCACCTATACTTTGAGGAACACCATCTAAGGATATTAATTTATTATTACTACAAAAAAAATCACCACCCACATGTTGAGGAGAATCTTTTAAGTTTGTTAATTGATTATCATTGCAATAAAAATTACCAGTAACTTTTCTAAATTTCAATGGTAACTCTCTTAAATTATTTCTTTTTAAGTTAACATCACCATTTACATCAATAGAACCATCATCATTTATAGTATAATTAGTTATATTATATTTTTCACAAATAGAATCAATTTCAGATCTATTTATATTTTCATTAAATGTTTTTATATATCTCATCGTATTTCATAATCATTTTTTAATAACTCTATGAGTTCTTCTTTAGATTTTGGTTTATCTATATCATATAAGAATTCTACTAATCTATTTATTAATAATTTATCTTGTTGTATAATTTCTCTATCTATAAAATCCATAATTAAATCTTTATCTTCTCTATTAGATATCAATCCATATTCATTAGATGTTATAAATAAATCTATTATTTTAGAAATTGGATTATTAAATATAATTAATATTTTATAATATTTTGATAAATAATCTATATTTTTAAGATTATTAGAATAACACAAAAATAAACCATTTACTCTTTTAGGAGCACCCTCTAAGGAGGTTAAGTTATTAACACTACAGTCAAAATCACCACCTACACTTTGAGGAATACCCTCTAAGGATGTTAATTGATTACTATTACAATAAAAATCCCCACCTACTCTTTGGGGAGCACCCTCTAAGGATATTAATTGATTATTATTACAAGAAAAATAACCACCTACAATTTGAGGTCCCCCTTCTAAGCTTGTTAATTTATTACATTTACAATAAAAATAATTACCTACACTTTTAGGAGCACCCTCTAAGCTTGTTAATTGATTATCACTACAATGGAAATTCCCACTAACCTTTCTAAATTTCAAAGGTAATACTTTTAATTTTTTATTATATAAATAAACATCACCATCTACATCAATTGTACCATCATCATTAATTATGTAGTTTTTTATATTATATTTTTCACAAATAGCTTCGATTTCAGAACTATTTATATTTTCATTAAATTTTTTTAAGTATTTCATCGTATTTCATAATCATTTTTTAATAACTCTATGAGTTCTTCTTTAGATTTTGGTTTACCTATATCATGTGAGAATTCTACTAATCTATTTACTAATAATTTATCTTGTTGTATAATTTCTCTATCTATAAAATCCATAATTAAATCTTTATCTTCTCTATTAGATATCCCTACATATTCATTAGTTGTTATAAATAACTTTATTATTTTAGAAATTGGATTATTAGATATATCTAATTCTTTATAATATTTTGGTAAATAATCAATATTTTTAAGATTATTAGAATAACACAAAAATACACCACCTACTCTTTTAGGACCACCTATTAAAGAAGTTAATTGATTACCACTACAAGAAAAATTACCACCTATACTTTGAGGAGCACCTACCAAAGAAGTTAATTGATTAGAATAACAAGAAAAATCACCACCTACTCTTTGGGGAGCACCCTCTAAGGATATTAATTGATTACTATTACAATAAAAATCCCCACCTACATTTTGAGGACAACCCACCAAAGAAGTTAATTTATTACATTTACAATAAAAATAATTACCTACACTTTTAGGAGCACCCTCTAAGCTTGTTAATTGATTATAACCACAATGGAAATTCCCACTAACCTTTCTAAATTTCAAAGGTAATACAATTAAATTTTTACCACTTAAATCAACATCACCATCTACATCAATGGAACCATCTTCATTAATTATGTAGTTTTTTATATTATATTTTTCACAAATAGAATCAATTTCAGATCTATTTATATTTTCATTAAATTTTTTTAAGTATTTCATCGTATTTCATAATCATTTTTTAATAAATCTATTAGTTCTTCTTTAGATTTTGGTTTTCCTATATCATCTAAAAATTCTACTAATCTATTCGCTAATAATTTATCTTGTTGTATAATTTCTCTATCTATAAAATCCATAATTAAATTTTTATTTTCTCTATTAGATATCCCTACATATTCATTAGAAGTTATAAATAACCTTATTATTTTAAAAATTGGATTTCCACTAATACCTAATTTCTTATAAGTTTTAGGTAAATAATCTATATTTTTAAGTTTATTATTTCTACATAAAAAATCACCATAAACTCTTTTAGGAGCACCTTCTAAACTTGTTAAGTTATTACCACTACATTCAAAATCCCCACCTACTCTTTGTGGAGCACCTTCTAAGGATGTTAATTGATTAACACTACAATAAAAATCACCACCTACACTTTGAGGACAACCCACCAAAGATGTTAATTGATTATCACCACATTCAAAATAACCACCTATACTTTGAGGAGCACCCTCTAAGGATGTTAATTGATTAACACTACAATTAAAATCCCCACCTACTCTTTGAGGACTACCCACCAAAGAAGTTAATTTATTATTTCTACACCTAAATTCACCACCTACACTTTTAGGAGCACCCTCTAAGCTTGTTAATTGATTACATCCACAATGGAAATCTCCACTAACCTTTCTAAATTTCAAAGGTAATACTTTTAATTTTTTATTATATAAATCAACTTTACCATCTACATCAATGGAACCATCTTCATTAATTATGTAGTTTTTTATATTATATTTTTCACAAATAGAATCAGAACTATTTATATTTTCATTAAATGTTTTTATATATTTCATCGTATTTCATAATCATTTTTTAATAACTCTATGAGTTCTTCTTTAGATTTTGGTTTACCTATATCATGTGAGAATTCTACTAATCTATTTACTAATAATTTATCTTGTTGTATAATTTCTCTATCTATAAAATCCATAATTAAATCTTTATCTTCTCTATTATCATATATCACTCCTGTCCTATCAGATGTTGTAAATAACTTTATTATTTTAGAAATTGGATTATTCTTTATAAATAATTTTTTATAATATTTTGGTAAATAATCTATATTTTTAAGTTTATTATTATAACAAGAAAAATCACCATAAACTCTTTTAGGAGCACCCTCTAAGGTTGTTAACTGATTGCCACTACATTCAAAATTCCCACCTACACTTTGAGGACAACCCACCAAAGAAGTTAATTGATTAGAAATACAATAAAAACCACCACCTATATATTGAGGACAACCCACCAAAGAAGTTAATTTATTATAACTACAATCAAATTCACCACCTACTCTTTGTGGAGCACCTTCTAAGGTTGTTAATTTATTATCTCTACAATTAAAATAATCACCTACACTTTTAGGAGCACCATCTAAGGATGTTAATTGATTAAACTCACAATAAAAATTACCAACAACATTTCTAAATTTTAATGGTAACTCTCTTAAATTATTTCTTTTTAAGTTAACATTACCATCTACATCAATGGAACCATCTTCATTTATAGTATAATTAGTTATATTATATTTTTTACAAATAGCTTCGATTTCAGATCTATTTATATTTTCATTAAAATTTTTTAAGTATTTCATCGTATTTCATAATCATTTTTTAATAACTCTATTAGTTCTTCCCTGGATTTTGGTTTACCTATATCATCTAAGAATTCTACTAATCTATTAACTAATAATTTATCTTGTTGGATAATTTCTCTATCTATAAAATCCATAATTAAATCTTTATCTTCTCTATTAGATATCCTTCTATATTCATTAGATAATGTAAATAAATCTATTATTTTATAAATTGGATTATCATATACATATAATTCTTTATAATATTTTGGTAAATAATCTATATTTTTAAGATTATTAGAATCACACCAAAATACATCACCTACTCTTTTAGGAGCACCCTCTAAGGATATTAATTGATTATAACTACAATAAAAATTACCACCTATACTTTGAGGACTACCCACCAAAGAAGTTAATTTATTATCATTACAATTAAAATCCCCACTTACTCTTTTAGGAGCACCCTCTAAGCTTGTTAAGTTATTATCACTACAATCAAAATGACCACCTATACTTTGATGACCACCCACCAAAGAAGTTAATTGATTATCATAACAAAAAAAATCACCACCTACACTTTGAGGACAATCCATCAAAGATGTTAATTGATTAGAATAACAAGAAAAATCACCACCTACTCTTTGAGGAGCACCCTCTAAGGTGATTAATTCGTTAAAACCACAATTAAAAAAACCATTAACATTTCTAAATTTCAAAGGTAATACTTTTAATTTTTCATGACTTAAACCAACATCACCATCTACATCAATAGAATCATCTTCATTAATTATGTAGTTTTTTATATTATATTTTTCACAAATAGCTTTGATTTCAGAACTATTTATATTTTCATTAAATGTTTTTATATATTTCATCGTATTGTATAATCATTTTTTAATAACTTTATTAGTTCTTCTTTATATTTTGGTTTTCCAGCATCATGTAAGAATTCTACTAATCTGTTTACTAATAATATATCTTGTTGTATAATTTCTCTATCTATAAAATCCATAATTAAATCTTTATTTTCTCTATTAGATATCCTTCCATATTCATTAGATGTTGTAAATAACTTTATTATTTTAGAAATTGGATCATCTCCTATATATAATTCTTTATAATATTTTGGCAAATAATCTATATTTTTAAGATTATTATAATAACACCAAAATATACCACCTACTCTTTTAGGAGCACCCTCTAAGCTTGTTAAGTTATTATCACTACAATCAAATTCACCACCTATAATTTGAGGACAACCCACCAAAGAAGTTAATTGATTATCATAACAAGAAAAATCACCACCTACACTTTGAGGACAATCCATCAAAGATGTTAATTGATTATCACCACAATAAAAATCACCACCTACTCTTTGAGGAGCACCCTCTAAGGTGATTAATTCGTTAAAACCACAATTAAAAAAACCATTAACATTTCTAAATTTCAAAGGTAACACTTTTAATTGTCTATTGACTAAATTAACATTACCATTTACATCAATGGAACCATCTTCATTTATAGTATAATTAGTTATATTATATTTTTCACAAATAGCTTCAATTTCTGATGTGTTTGTAGATTCATTAAATGGTTTTATATATTTCATCGTATTTCATAATCATTTTTTAATAACTCTATTAGTTCTTCTTTAGATTTTGGTTTTCCTACATCATGTAAGAATTCTACTAACCTATTAACTAATAGTATATCTTGTTGTATAATTTCTCTATCTATAAAATCCATAATTAATTCTTTATCTTCTCTATTAGATATCCTCACATATTCATTAGATGTTGTAAATAAATCTATTATTTTATAAATTGGATTATTAAATATACATAATTCTTTATAATATTTTGGTAAATAATCTATATTTTTAAGTTTATTAGAAAGACACAAAAATATACCACCTACTCTTTTAGGTGCACCCTCTAAGGAGGTTAATTTATTATCACTACATTCAAAATCACCACCTACTCTTTGAGGACTACCCAACAAAGATGTTAATTTATTACCTCTACAATAAAAACCTCCACATATACTTTGAGGACAACCCTCTAAGGATGTTAATTGATTATAACCACAATCAAAAAAACCATCTACACTTTGAGGACCACCCTCTAAAGATGTTAAATGATTAGAAATACAATAAAAATCCCCACCTACACTCTGAGGACTACCATCTAAGGATGTTAATTGATTATCACCACATTCAAAATCACCACTGACATTTCTAAATTTCAAAGGTAATACTTTTAATTTTTCATCATACAAATTAACATTTCCATCTACATCAATAGAACCATCTTCATTAATTATGTAGTTTTTTATATTATATTTTTCACAAATAGAATCAATTTCAGAACTATTTATATTTTCATTAAATTTTTTTAAGTATTTCATTGTATTGTATAATTATTTTTTAATAACTCTATGAGTTCTTCTCTGGATTTTGGTTTTCCTATATCATCTAAAAATTCTACTAACCTATTAACTAATAATATATCTTGTTGTATAATTTCTCTATCTATAAAATCCATAATTAAATCTTTATCTTCTCTATTAGATATCCTTTCATATTCATTAGATGTTGTAAATAAATCTATTATTTCAGAAATTGGATTATTAAATATACTTAATACTTTATAATATTTTGGTAAATAATCAATATTTTTAAGATTATTAGAATTACACCAAAATATACCACCTACTCTTTTAGGTGCACCCTCTAAGGAGGTTAATTTATTATCACTACATTCAAAATCACCACCTATAATTTGAGGACAACCCACCAAAGAAGTTAATTGATTATCATAACAATAAAAATCCCCACCTATACTTTGAGGAGCACCCTCTAAGGATGTTAATTGATTAGAAGTACAATAAAAACCCCCACCTATATATTGAGGACAACCCACCAAAGAAGTTAATTGATTATCATTACATTCGAGCCACCCACCTATATATTGAGGACTACCTTTTAATGATGTTAGTTTATTAAAAGTACATCTAAAATTACCAATAACATTTCTAAATTTCAAAGGTAATACTTTTAATTTTTGTTTATATAAATAAACATCACCATCTACATCAATGGAGCCATCTTCATTAATAGTATAATTAGTTATATTATATTTTTCACAAATAGCTTCAATTTCTGATGTGTTTGTAGATTCATTAAATGTTTTTATATATTTCATCGTATTTCATAATCATTTTTTAATAACTCTATGAGTTCTTCTCTGGATTTTGGTTTTCCTATATCATCTAAGAATTCTACTAATCTATTTACTAACAATTTATCTTGTTGTATAATTTCTCTATCCATAAAATCCATAATTAAATCTTTATCTTCTCTATTAGATATCCATCCATATTCATTAGATAATGTTAATAAATCTATTATTTTAGAAATTGGATTATTAAATATACTTAATTCTTTATAATATTTTGGTAAATAATCTATATTTTTAAGTTTATTAGAATAACACCAAAATATACCACCAACTCTTTTAGGAGCACCCTCTAAGGTTGTTAATTTATTATCACTACAATAAAAATCCCTACCTATACTTTGAGGACAACCCACCAAAGAAGTTAATTTATTATCACTACACCAAAAATCACCACCTACACTTTTAGGAGCACCATCTAAGGATGTTAATTGATTAAAACTACATTCAAAATCATCACCTATACTTTGAGGACAACCCACCAAAGAAGTTAATTTATTATCACTACAATTAAAATCACCACCTATAGTATGTGGAGCACCCTCTAAGGTGATTAATTGACATTTATAACAATTAAAATTCCTACCTATACTTTGAGGAGCACCCTCTAAGGATGTTAATTGATTACTACTACAATAAAAATACCCACCTACACTCTGAGGACTACCCTCTAAGGATGTTAATTGATTATCACCACATTCAAAACTCCCACTAACCTTTCTAAATTTCAAAGGTAATACTTTTAATCCTTTATTATATAAATCAACATTTCCATCTACATCAATAGAACCATCTTCATTAATTATGTAGTTTTTTATATTATATTTTTCACAAATAGCATCAATTTCTGATATGTTTATATTTTCATTTAATGTTTTAAGATATTTCATAATATATATATTAAATAATTAATTGTAAATTACAATTTAATATATATATATTATGATAGAAATAATTTCAAATTTAGATAATGGTACTATAAAAATATCAGAAGTATATACTCCTGAATCTACACCAGATCTTGTTAGTATTGAATCAGAATATATAGTAAGTATTAATAATTTAGAGAATGTAATATCAATAGATAAATTTTTTTATGATACAATTGGTATTACTGATACAAGATTATTATTAAATTATTATAGAATTTCAAGGGATGGTATAAATTGGTCAGATTGGTTAGACCTTAATCATAATATTACTAATTTTCCAGATGTTAATAGCAAAGATCCAATGTATATTGATATAAAATGGGTTAGAGTGGGTACCAATCCTAATGGCACTATAAGAATTTTAGAATATTCATTAGATGGTACATTAGAACGTAATATAGTAGATGATACTACATCTACTACAGTTTTGAATCCAAAAGATAATATAATATTAAAGACTCCTTTTATTTATAAAGTGTTTAGTATATCTGATGTTGAAATTATAGCATCTGGAATTTTAGATATTAAATATCGTTATTCACAAGATAATAGTAGAACTTGGTCAAATTGGGAAATACTTACAAAGGAAAATATAACAACAACAAAAATAAATCCAATAAGATTTTTCCAAATTGAATACTCAGTAACTAATAATGGGGATGAAACTATTAATTTACAAGATATTAATCTAATTGGTGATTATCAAAATGTGAGTAAAGATTATTTTAAGACAAATATGATAGGAATAAGAGAATGTTGTTTATCTAATATTGTTGGTTATTTTGATGAAAATGGTAATTATATATCACCTGATAATACTGATACTACATCATGTGATTCAACATCTCAATTACCTCAATTATCTGAACAAGATAAAGCTAACCTGTATAACCCATATCAACAAAATGCTGCTTTAGAAATGTATAATAAAGTTAGTGTTGATGCTGAACAGATATATGGACATAGAGTTTTATACTTTTTAACTGATCCAGATAAGAAAGGTGAAGATCAAACATTACATGAATATCAATTATATAATGTAGTTTGTAATAATTATTTGAAAGTTGCAGTTGAAGATAATAAATTCCCAGATTCTCAAATAGTTATGAATCAATTTGATCTTAGTTTATTTGAATCTATGGTAGTCAATGTAACTAAAACACAATTTAAGGAAGTATTTGGTCCACAAAGAAGACCAGGTAAAGAAGATTTTTTATATTTTTGTGATATTAATAGAATATTTCAAGTAGATCATGCACAACAATTTAGAAGTTTTAATAATAGTGCTATCTATTATAAATTAGTTCTTAAAAAATACAACCAAAAAGCAAATGTTCAAGCAGGAACTCAAGATATTAAAGATAAAATTAATATGCTTACTAATAATAGTACAATCAATGAGTTATTTGGTGTTGAAAATAAACAAGATCAAGAAGCAGTTGCAAATAAACCACAAATGGCTACATTAACAGTGGATAAAATAAGATTAGAATATAAAGCAAAAATAGGTAGAGAACTAATTGAAAATTCATCAACTATAATTAGTAAATCATATTACGATTTATCTGAAGTTAAATACCAAGAAGTAGCAGTAAAATATAAAAACTTAAAACCTAATTTAGAAGTATTTGATAACTTAGGTTATATGCTATGGTTTAATATTAATAATTATATACCAACTGAATCTTATAATTTTATGAATTATTATGATAGAAATGAAGGATGGAAAGTTAATTTGGAAAATGATAAAATCAAAGTTGTATTGAATGGTGTTACATATGATTTTAATGTGAATGTTGATGAGGAAATATGGTATTGCTATATACTTAATATAGACCAACGTAATAGAAAAATTGAACAATTCTTATATAAGAGAAATGTAGATTTTGAAGAAGATGCTGGTAAATTGACAAATAACTTACTTAAAAAAATTACAAGTGATATAAAAGATATAACTCCAATTCAATATTATATGGAAAATACTAATTTTGAAATATTGGGCTCTGATATGAAAATAACTAATATAAGATTATTTAATGAAATTATACCAGAAGAACAACATAATAAAATATGTAACCAATATATAATCAGAGATGATTCAAAATATTTAGTATTTGCTGATAATGCTATTGATAAAATAATTCTACCAAAATTCCCATTAAATGAATAAAATATTTGTAATTAAAATAGAATATAATGTTTGATAAAATTAGAAAAAGAATTAATAGTTAAGTATTTATAGAAATAAAAAATAATATTGTTAAAGTTATAATTTAAGATATAAATATTAATATATAAAAGAAATATTAATATAATAATGGCTAATGGTATTAAATTTTCTTCAATAGAAGAAGGTGCATTAAGAATAGGAAATGCTAATATTGCAGTTAGACAAAATTCAGTATCTAATCCAAGTTCTTATTGGACTTCAATTGAACCAGTGAATGGTGGTTATACAGTTTATATTGATAAACCTGAGAATGGGCCAGCTGTTTACAACGCTAATTCTGATGCGGAATTAATAGCACTTGGGAATAAATTGTCAGGTCAAAGTTTTGCTAATATAAATCAATGTCTTACTTGGTTTAATAGTTATGAACCAGGGAATAGGAATTATTTAATAGATTCAAATAGAGATTTTAATTCTTCAAATTATAATATTAGTTGGTATTATTTTGGTAGTTATAAGCCTCAACAAGGTGAGCAGGTGACTATACAGATAAAAGGTCAATTAGGAGCAGATAGATCATATTTTGGGGTTTATAATAGTGGTGGAATGGTTGGAGTTGCAACTCTTTCTCCAGTAAATTATAATAATGGTATTTATACAAAAACATTTAATTGGAATATAAGTACTTCTACTAATACATATCTCAATCTATATCATATGTATAGTAGTGGAACATCTAACTCTACTATAGATTGGGTTAAATTAGAAAAAGGTTCAACTGCCACACCTTGGAGACCAGCAATGGAAGATCCTGAATACACCATAGATAAGTTTGTATTAAGTTCAGAAATACCACCAATTGTGACAGATGGGTTAGTATTGAATTATGATGCTGGTCTTATACCTTCATATCCAAGAGGGGGAACTGTTATAAATGATGTAAGTGGTTTTGGTAATAATGGAACACTTGTAAATGGTGTTGGTTATAGTAGTGATGGTGGTGGAAGTTTGAGTTTTGATGGTGTGAATGATTATGTACAAACTCCAATAAAACCAGATGTAAATTCTTTAACTATAACAATGTGGGTAAAAAGTAATAGTATAAGTTCTAATAAAATTTTTTTAAATGGATCAACAAGCCCATATACAACTGGTAGATTTTATTTTGCTATATACAATGGTAAATGGAATATGGGTATAGGTGGTGTTGCATGGGGTAGTGGTATAGTTTCTGCAACGACAGATTGGACATATATAACAATTTTAGTAAACAATAATATTGTATATATGTATGTAAATAATATTTTAAATAGACAATTATCTTCTAATAATGTGATATTGTCTAAAAATATTAGTATTAGTGATACAAATTATCCATGGGATGGAAATATAGGACAAATATTAATCTACAACCGAGCACTCACTCAACAAGAAATCCTACAAAATTACTATGCTGGGTTACAAAAATTCATACCAAAAGATGGTCTTGTCCTTTCTTTATCTCCACAAAATTCACATTTTTCTGGTAGTGCAATAACCAGTGTTAGAGATATAAGTGGTAATGGTAATGATGGTTCTATAAACAATGGTGTAGCTTATGTGAGAGAAGGTGGTGGTAGTTGGAGTTTTGATGGAGTGAATGATTTTATTGATCTTGGTTCAAATGCTATAGCCGAACTTGATAATTATAGTATTTCTATGTGGATTGATTTTTCAAAGGTTAGTGATGTACAATATTTTATTGGTGGAACATCTACAAGTAATGGTAGTATAAGATATAGTTCAGTGGATAATACACTTTTAGTTTATATTAGTGGTGCACCATCATTTAAGTGGATTGCTCCAAATGGATTTGTTAATTTTGTGATGGTTAGAAATTCTACTTCATCTTGTGACATTTATATTGATGGTATATTGAAAAGTACTTTAACAGGATTGAGTGGTAAAGGGTCATTTCGATATATGGGTGGTAGGTCAAATGGTTATTATTTCAATGGAAATATAGGACAAACTTTAGTATACAATCGAGCATTATTAGAATCTGAAATACAAACAATTTATGATGCAACGAAATCAAAATATAATACACCAGATATTAATTTATTTGCATATGGAGTTAAACAAGATTTATCTGGAGATGGTCAAACATTAATTAGGGTAGGTAATTCTGAATTACATAGGAGTCTACCTATTCAATCTAAGATGCGAGGTTGTTTGTTAAATGATGATGGAACTGTAAATTACTATTTATCAAATGATAGTGATCTATTAAAAGAAGATGGAATTACACCTTCTGTATTAGATGGTACTGATGGAAATGTAATGACTGAAATTCCATCATTCTATGTTTTAGAAAAAGATATGGATGGTTTTGCTTACACATATATAAGTGATCAACCTTTACCTGGATTTAAGTATATTCCCAAAACGTATCATGGTAGATATGAAGCTACTAAAAATAGGAATACTGGTAAATTGATGTCAATTATTAATACATCAACTACTTATAGAGGTGGGAATAATACCTCAGCTTGGGATGGTACTTATAGAAGTCTATTGGGACTACCTTGTACAACACAATCAAGAACAGTTTACAGAACTGGTGCTCGATTAGATAGAAGTTCTAATTGGAATATCAGCACTACTTTAACTGATTATGTTGTAGCATTATTATTTAGAGTAGAATATGCTACTTATAATTCACAAGCTACATTTAATTCAACCTTAACTGCAGAAGGTTATAAACAAGGTGGTTTAGGAGCTGGTGTAACTAATATAAATAGTACATTATGGAGTAGTTATAATGGATATAATCCATTTATACCCTGTGGTTATACAGCAGAATTGGGTAATAGAACTGGTGTTAAAGATTTTGTAATGCCATCTGAATATGGCACTTTAACTACACAAGTGAACAGATATCGAGGTATAGAACTCCCTTTTGGTCATATATGGAAACATAGAGATGGTTTTGTTATTGAACTAAGTGAAAATTATACAGTAGCTAAGTATTATATTTTTGATAATCCTGATAATTTTACTGATACTAAAACAGCAAATACTAGATATTTATGTGATATGCCATCTGAAAATGGTTATATTAAAACATTGAATAAATATACTAATATTGCAAGCACAATTGGAGGTTCTTCTGGATCTTGGTCATACGACTACGCTTACGTTAAAAACGACGGAGCGGGAACCCTGCGTGGGTTCCTTTCGGGTGGTGATGCGTATAACGGCTCGATTGCCGGCTTGGGTTGCTCGAATGCGCTTAATTCGCCTACGAATGCGAGTGTGAATATCGGTGCTCGCCTGTGCTATAACGAGGAAAATATAATTATAGAATCAAATTAAAAATTTAACAACTAATTAAAATAATCCCATATAATCTAAATCTAACACACCTGCTATTGCAGGTGTTAAAAAAATTAAAAGAAAATATGGAAAAAGAAAAAGTTGATGATGGAAGCTTAAAATTCCTAAACATCGAAAGAAACAAAAAAAGTAGAGAATTTAATTGTAAAGAAATATCAATCCAAGAATTGGTAAATAGAGATATTTATTTAATTGAATATTTGGATGATGTGAAAACTAGATATGGTATGAGATATTTAGTTTATATAAAATTTAATTTGGATGATAGTGAAATAAACGGTAGAAAGTTTTTCACTAATTCAGAATCAATAAAATATATACTTGATAAAATTAGAGAATTAGATGCCTTTCCTCGTAAAGTTACTGTTAAAAATATAGGTAAAAAATATATTTTGGAATAAAATTATAAAAGGTTGTATATGTTAGCGTGGGTTCCTTTCAGGTGGTAATGCGAATAACGGCTCGAATGCCAGCTTAGGTTACTCGAATGCGAATAATTCGCCTACGAATGCGAATGTGAATATCGGTGCTCACCTATACTATAACAAATAAATAAAAATTAACATATAAACCATACCACTTGGTAAAAAACAACAAACTAAAAATGCTTTGGTAACGTAAGTGAAGAAGATAAATTAAGTTATAGCACATTAAAAATATATGAAAAGAATAGGAAATTTATATGATAAGATAATAAATATAGAAAATCTTAAATTAGCTGATGAAAATGCCAGAAAAGGTAAATTAAAATCATATGGTGTTAGAAAACATGATGAAAACAGAGAAGCTAATATTATATCATTATATAAACAATTAAAAAATAAAACATATAAAACTTCTAATTATAATATTTTTAAGATATATGAACCGAAAGAACGTGAAATATACCAATTACCATATTTTCCAGATAGAATAGTGCATCATGCAATTATGAATATCTTAGAGCCTATTTGGAAAACAATATTCACATTTGATACATTTTCTTGTATCAAAAAGAGAGGAATACATGGTTGTATGCAAAAAGTAAAGAAATCTTTAAGAGATGATAAAAATACTAAATATTGCTTAAAAATGGATATAAAAAAATACTATCCTTCTGTTGATAATAATATATTAAAAAATATAATAAGGAAAAAAATTAAATGTAAAGATACTTTAGATATACTTGATGAAATAATAGATTCAGCTAAAGGAATTCCAATTGGTAATTACCTTAGTCAATATTTTGCTAATGTATATCTTACATATTTTGATCATTATCTTAAAGAAGAAATGAAAGTGAAGTACTATTTCAGATATGCTGATGATATGGTAATTTTCAGTAATAATAAAAAAGATTTAAGAGAAATTTTAATTAATATACAAAATTACCTAAAAGAAAATTTAAATTTAGAATTAAAATCAAATTATCAAATATTTCCTACAGATATAAGAGGAGTTGATTTTGTTGGATATGTTTTCAGAACAACTCATATTTTTATAAGAAAAAGTATAAAGAAAAATTTTGCTAGAAAAGTAGCTAAATTATATAAGAAAAATATATCAATAAAACAATTTAAGAATAAAATTGCTTCTTGGTTAGGTTGGTGTAAATATGCCAACTGTAAAAAATTAGTGAAAAAATTATATAATATATATGATAAAAAATTAATATTATGTATGAACAACGTCAATTTATGATTTTCAATATTTCTGAATTAGAAACAATCAATTTTTCAGAAGTTTTAGAAACTTCAGAAGAAACATTAAGAAAAAGTTTAGATGGTACTAAAACTTTTGTTAAATGGGAATCTCAAGGGATTCCCGAATCAGTGCAAAATTTAACCACAAAAGAAGGTCCATATACATACTCTGAAATTTTAGAATTTTTAAGTGGTCCAGAATGGATAGAAGAAATTATTATAGATCCTACTTCTATAATAGAGGAAGAACCTTATATACCTTATGAGCCAGATATACCAGATGATTTATTTTTAGATGGTATTGATATGTAGTGAATAATACATATATTTATACTAATAATTTGCATATATCAAAATTTTATTGTATCTTTGCAAAATAAAATAGATAACTAATGCAAAAAGAAATTATTGTTATGGTTGGCACACCACTAAGTGGTAAAAGTACATATGTGAAAAATAACTATCCACATTATAAAGTAATATCAAGAGATGATATTATTATGGAATTAAGTAATAGTGATAATTATAATGATGCTTGGTTAAATGTTGATCAAAAATTAGTTGATAAAATATATAATGAAAGATTAAATACATTATTATCTAATAATGAAAATATAGTGATAGATAAAACTAATATGAATGTTAAATCTCGTTCTAAACTAATATCAATTATACCTAAAGACTATTGTAAAATTGCAGTAGTTATGCCAATATTAAGTGATGAAGAGTATGAAAAAAGAAATACTAATAGATTCATAACAGAAAATAAAGACATATCATATAATGTATTTAGAAGTATGACTGATAGTTTTGAACCACCTACTAAAGAAGAAGGTTTTAATTATATTTTGAACATTTAATATATAAAAATAAAAATAATAATATGATAAACATTGATAAATATGATGGTTTTGTCTCTAAAAAAATAGAGAATGATAATTCAGATAGTATGATATTTACAGATTATTATGATTCATTAGGTAAAAACCCACCAACATCTGATAATTATTGTCAAAGATTAATGTCAAAAATGCTTAAATATGATAATATGTTATTGAAGTGTACTGAATCAGAGGAAAGAAAAAAAATAATTGAAAATATTTTGGAAGATCTTAAATTTCGTGGATCAAGTATTAAGATATTCTCTACCAACTCTGGTTGGAGACGTAGAATGTTTGCTTTAGGTGCACTTATAACAGATAATAGATATGAAGTAAAAGAAGATAATGGTGAAAAATTATTAATTTTTTTAGGTTCTACCTCAAGTGGATGTTTTAATTTTAGTCCAGATGGTGGTGTATTTGGACAAGATGCTGGATTTTTCTTATTTAGGACAGCAACAGGATTAGCAATGTTTACTGAAGATTTTTGGGATTCCCCTGAAAAAACAATAGAAAATATTGAATCTAATAAGGAAAGATATACTATATCCTTAGATTATATAAAAAACACTATAACTGATTGGAATGCAACTAATAAAAGATATGAATCATAATAATAAATCAGTAATAAGAAAAGAGTCACACTAATTGTATTAAATTAAAAATTGCCTGAAGTACAAAGGATCGTATTCAACTTTGAGTTTATATTTTATATAAGCAAATAGAAGTTCTAAATCGTAAGTTAGCACAGTTGGTGACTCTGAAATGGTACCTGTATAGGAAAAGTCACATAAGTAGAATTAACCTTAGGAAGTGCAACCTTATTTGGTTGGATGAGTTCGAATCTCATATTCTACTCTAAATATTTTTAATATGAAATTGAAAGAATTTATAGAAAAATTTATTGAGCCTAATTCTTTAGTTAGGCTTTTATATAAAACCAATGATGGTCACATGATTGTTGGTGAAGATTGGAATTCTGTGTCCATGGAGCATGATATTCTTTATCAAAAAGGTAAATTTAGGCATTATATTAATAATGAAGTAATAGGTATTGCTAGTATTTTTATACATGGACATTATTCAGAATCAATTAATATAGTAATTGAAAAACTTGAAAATCAGCCATACTTAGATGAAGTAGAATATGAATCAATTTGTGAATCAAATTGTTATTAAATATGGTAAAATTAGAAGCAAAAAAGATCAAGATGGTAATATAATTATTTCATTTAGTAGTTTTGAATATTTATTAAATTGTTTAGATAATCAAAAAGAGGAAATAGATTTAATTGAAACTATTTAAGTAAAGATTGAAAAATTTATATAGATTATCCAACATTTGTAGAGATAAATACATAACTATGATGATTTTATTAATATTAGAGAATGGACTGATAAATATTGAAAATTAAAAACATATTCAAATTAAAAGATAAAATAACTAAATAAATAAAAATATGAGAAACATAAAAGTAGAAGTAATTAATCTAAGCAAGAGCTTAGAATTACCTATGTATTCAACAAATGGTGCAGCTGCTATGGATGTAAGAGCTTGTTTTGATAGTAATGAAGAATTAATTTTTTATACAGCAAATGCAATTGAAAAATTTATCCCAAATATGGATAAAACTTACACATTAGCCCCTTTGGAAAGGGTATTAATACCAACTGGTTTGAAAGTAGCAATCCCAGAAGAATGGGAAATTGATGTTAGACCAAGAAGTGGTTTGGCTTTGAAAAATGGGATTACAGTATTAAATACACCTGGTTTAGTAGACTCTGATTATAGAGGTAGTATCTGTGTTATTTTGATTAACCTATCAAATGAAGATTTCCATTTCACTCATAGGGATAGAATAGCTCAAATCTCTATTACAGAAGCAACAAAGGTAGATTGGGTATCAGTAAATGAATTACCAAGCACAGAAAGAGGTGAGGGTGGATTTGGACATACTGGAAAAAAATAATAAAAACATGAAAGTATATGTAAATTACCTATTGAATTTTTAAAATAATTCTACATGTTTATTTACAATATTAAATATTTCAATTATGAAAAATGTAAATTTAGAAGTTGCTAAATTAGCAAAGGAAAAAGGATTTAATGAAAAATGTTTTCACTATTATATAGTGGATTTTAATGCAGATGGTATTCAAATACAACATCCAACTCCTATTATGGATAATCCAAACATTTTACAACTTAGTAAAGCAAGTGAAAAACAATTACATATAATATCAGCACCATATCAATCTCAATTACAAACTTGGTTAAGAGATAATCACATGATTGATATAATAGGTAAATTATTCAATGTTAAAGGTAAGAAAATGTATGCTTTTGATATTTGTAAGAATTCTATTTATATCAAATGTGAGAAGAAAGACACTTATGAGGAAGCTTTAGATATTTCACTTTTAGAAGCACTTAATTTAATAAAAAATGATGATTTAGTTATCTAAATCATCATTTTCATTATTTTCTTGCTTATTTTCTTGCTCTAACTTTTTTTGTCTTCTTAACTTCATTTCTTTTACCTTTTCATCATAAGCTGCTTTTTTTTCCTTTATTTTAGTATTTATTAATAACTTCCAAGTATTTATATCATGTACCATATAAGTTCTTATACGCTCACTCATAACAAAATTATTCACTTCACAGAAATTTTTATAATCTTTATGTAAATCTGATGATACTTGTATCATTACTTGTTTCATATTTGTTGGTTTAATAGGATATTGAAGGGTAATTGGTATCATATTATCTTTATGTGTTAATTTATCAGCTATTTCCCTTTCTTTTATCTTAGCCTTAATTTTATTATTTAATTTTTTGAGTTTTTCCTTTCTCCTTTTTTTAATTTCTTCATCTAATTTTTTATATCTTCTTATCCTAGTACTTTCAATATTCTTATATAAACTTTGTTTTATTTGTTTTTTCTTACTTGTTTTATATTTTTTTAATTCATCTTTCATTTTAGATTTTAATCTAATTTTCTCATTCTCTATATTAGCAATTACTTTTTCCCTCTCTTTTTCCTTATATTCCTTAGTAATTAATTTAGCATCTTTCTGAGCTTTTATCAAAGCTTCTGCTTTAATTTTAGTTAATTCTTTTTTATAGGTATCTTTATAGATTTTTTTAAGTTCGTTTTCTTTATTTTTATGGAATTTTTTTATTTCTTTATCTTTTTCTTTTTCTAGTTTCCTAAGATAGAGTATTCTATCTTTTGTTCTAACTATTAACTTCCTCTTTTCACTATTTAATTTGCGAATTTCGGTTAATAATCTTTCCTCTTCCAATTTTACTTCATCTAACTTACTCATAATTATATTATATTATTTGATATACTAAAAGTTTTTATATAATTTTAGTGAGGCATC
Organism: Candidatus Muiribacterium halophilum; assembly: GCA_023228995.1. GTDB lineage: Bacteria > Muiribacteriota > Muiribacteriia > Muiribacteriales > Muiribacteriaceae > JALOAD01. The sequence goes on along the minus strand of JALOAD010000028.1, from coordinate 13,871 downwards.
AATAGAACATCTAACATCTTTTTCACAATATGTTTTTATGGATTCTAAATCACCTCTCCAAAAATATTCATTGACTTCATTGCCTTTCATTAAATCTTTTGGTGATTCAACACCAATCTCATATAACATCTCATCAAAACTATAAGAATATTGAAATTTTAATTTCCAATCCTCGAACATATCAACAATTCTGATGTCCCAAGGTTTTTTACCATATAAATTAATTATATTAGCTGGTTCTATATCATATTTACATAATTTATGTAATAACCATGGTATATCAAATGATAATATTTTATATCCAGATAATTTATAATTTTTAGTTTCTACCTTCTTTAATAAATTATTGAAAGATTCTACAATATGCCTTTCATCCTCACCATAATAAGATCTAATTTGCTTCTCTTGATTATTATCAACATAACCAAATGATATACAACATATACTACCATATGTACTTAAAATACTACAATTTTCTTTATATGCATCCTCAACATTATCATATTTTTCATTCCATAGCGTTTTATTATATTTATCAATAAATAAATCATATCCTCTTATATCATAATTTTTGAAATCTTCTAAAGTTTTATAACTTCCTCTACATTCTATATCAAAGTGAAATAATTCCATATTTTTATATTTTAATATTATATATGGAAATATGTGAATGTTTGTGGAAATTTCATACATTAAATAATATATAATGAAAAATATTTTATATAATTCTCACCAAACTTAAAACATATACAATTTTTGATTATATAAATTATCCATTATAAAAAATAAATAAAATAATATATGAACAAACTACAAAAAGATGAAATTCTTAAAGCTGCTACAGAATATTTTAAGGGTGATGTCCTAGCAGCTGATGTGTGGATGAATAAATATGCTTTAAGAAATGAAGAACAAATTTTTGAAAAAACTCCGGATGATATGCACGATAGATTAGCATCAGAGTTTGCACGTATTGAATCCAAATATAAAAACCCAATTGATAAAGAAACTATTTTTAACCTATTAAAAGATTTTAAGTATATAATCCCAGCTGGTAGCCCAATGTCTGGTATTGGTAATGATAATCAAGTAGTATCAATCTCAAATTGCTTTGTTATTGGAAATACTGAGAATTCAGATTCTTATGGTGGTATTATGAAAATTGATGAAGAACAAGTACAACTAATGAAAAGAAGAGGTGGTGTGGGAATTGACCTTTCACATATCAGACCAAAGGGATCACCTGTTAAAAATTCAGCACTAACATCTACTGGTGTAGTTCCTTTCATGGAAAGATATTCTAATAGCACAAAGGAAGTTGCACAAGGTGGTCGAAGAGGGGCACTCATGATTTCTTCTTCCGTTCATTCAATTGATATTCATGACTTTATAGATTCAAAATTAGAACAAGGTAAAATCACTGGTGCTAATATATCAGTTAAAATTACAGATGAATTTATGAAAGCAGTTAATAGTGAAAGTGGATTATTTATCCATACCTACCCTATTGAAATGCGATTGAATTTTGGGGATATTAAGCCAGATTTTGAATTAGATGTAACTTATAAAGGTGAAAAAGATGGAACGTATTATAAGGTTTCTGATGCTAAAAAACTTTGGGATAAGATAATCATAAATGCTTGGAAATCAGCTGAACCTGGTGTACTATTTTGGGATACTATCATAAATGAATCTGTACCTGATTGTTACCCAGAACATGGTTTTAAGACTGTTTCTACAAATCCATGTTTTCCAAGTAGTGAATATTTATTAACAGAAAATGGATATGAAACTTTTGGTGAGTTATATAAGAAACAATGTTTGAATAAAGTTATTACTGATAATAGAATTTCTTATAATGAAGATGGTGGTGTTGAAAGTCCAGAAAAATGGGTGATAGATAGTAATAAAGAGGGTGTGACTATTAGAGAAGCTAGTGAAGTATTTTTAACTCAAAAAAATGCTGAGATTCTTGAATTAGAATTTAAGAAAGGTTTTAAGTTACGTTGTACTCCAGATCATCACATTGCTACTTTGAGAGGTATGGTTGAAGCAAAGGATATTACAGAAGATGATAAAGTTTTAATACCTACTGCAGAATTAACTGAAAGTATAATTGGTAAATTACCACAAACAGATGATGAAAGAATTGCTTATCTTATTGGTATGATAGCTGGTGATGGTTGTTTTTCCAAATCAAATAATAGAGTATGTATAGATATTTGGGGTGACGATAGTGATAGAATGTCTAATATAGTTATGAAAATTATGGATGAATTATATGAATCCAAGGGCAAATTGGTTAATATTAAAAATCGTAATTTATCAAAGTATATAATTATTAAAAATGAAAAAGCAAATAAAATTAGAATAGCATCAGCTTGGTTATATAAATTATTAACTACTGAATATGGTTTTAACGAAACAAATAAACAAGTAGTTCCTAATTTTATTATGTCTAATGCTAGAAAAGATTTGGCAAAATATTATTTAGCATCATTATTTTATTGTGATGGTACATTAGGTGGTAATAAAAAAAGTGGGTTTAGTGTTAGACTTGCTCAAAGTAATAAAGAATTTTTACAACAAGTTCAATTGCTTTTACAAGCAAATGGGTTATTATTTTCTTTATATAAAAGGAGAGAAGCCGGATATCGAAAATTACCAGATGGTAAAGGTGGATTAAAAGAATATTTTACTAAAGCTAATTATGAATTAATTAGTGTGAATGGTAGTATATGGAATTATTTAGATATAATAGGTTTTAATGGATATTCTAATAAAGAGAATAAAGTGACCAAAGATTTACATAGTGATTGTTATAGATTTAATAGTTGTGTCACTGATAAAATGATATCTAGAAATGTGATAGGTAGAGAAGATGTATATTGTATAAAAGAACCAATTACTAAAAGTATAATCGTAAGTGGCTTATCTACAAGAAGATGCGGGGAGATTCCTTTATGTCCATATGATAGCTGCCGTCTATTAGCACTTAATTTATACTCATATGTTAAGAATCCATTCACTCCACAAGCTGAATTTGACTTTGATTTATTCAAGCAACATGCTAAGATTGGTCAGAAGTTAATGGATGACTTAGTAGATTTAGAAATTGAAAAGGTAGATAAGATTTTAGAAAAGATTAATAATGATCCAGAGCCTGAATATGTTAAGAGAACTGAGCGTGAATTATGGGAAAATATACATAGAATGGGATCTTTGGGTAGAAGAACTGGGTTAGGTATTACAGCTGAGGGTGATATGCTAGCAGCAATGAATATGGTATATGCTTCTGATGAGGCTATTGAATTTGTTACGAAAGTCCATGAAGTGTTAGCGATATCTGCTTATGAATCATCAGTAGACATGGCAATTGATAGAGGTAAATTTGAGATTTATGATGCTGAAAAGGAATTAAATAGTCAATTTATCCAAAGAATTAAGGCAACTCATCCAGAACTTTATGACAGAATGGTTAAATATGGTAGACGTAATATTTCATTACTTACTATTGCTCCAGGTGGATCTGTGAGTATATGTACACAAACTACATCTGGAATTGAGCCAGTTTTCAAAGTTTCTTATAAAAGAAGAAGAAAGATTAATCATAATGATAATAGTAGTAAGAGAGTATTCATAGACTCTGAGGGACAAGCTTGGGAAGAATATAATATATTACATCAAAAATTTGCTATATGGGCTGAGATAAATGGATATGATGTTAATGATATTATTAATAATTATACAGAGGCACAATTAGATGAATTGATTATGAAATCTCCATATCACAAATCAACTGCTAATGATATTGATTGGGTTCAAAAGGTTAAATTACAGGGCTCAGTACAAAAATGGGTGGACCACTCAATTAGTGTTACTGTTAATATTCCTAAAGAAACTTCAGTGGAAACAGTAAGTCAAATTTATAAAACTGCATGGGAAACTGGTTGTAAGGGCATGACTATTTATAGAGATGGGTCAAGAGATGGTGTTTTAGTATCTAATAATGATAATAAACAACCACAAAATGTATTTACTGAAACAAATGCACCAAAAAGATCTAAAAAAATTGAGGCTGGTGTTATTAGATTTCAAAATGAAAAAGAAAAATGGATTGCTATTATTGGTATAGTAGAAGGTAGACCATATGAAATATTTACAGGTAAAGCTGATAGTTTAGTTATACCACCATCAATTGAAAAGGGATGGGTTGTTAAGGTAAAGATTCCAAATGAGAGAACTCGATATGATTTTCAATTCTTAGATCCAGATGGTTATACAATTACCATTGAAGGTTTAAGTAGGACTTTTGATAAAGAGTATTGGAATTATACTAAATTAATATCTGGTATATTAAGACATGGTATGCCATTACCTAATGTAGTAAATCTTATTTCAGGTTTGACATTTGATAATGAAAATATCAATACATGGAAAAATGGAGTTATAAGAGCAATTAAGAGATATATCAAAGATGAAACTCAAATATCTGGTGAAGTTTGTCCCAATTGTGGAGCTGAAACAATGATCTATACCGATGGATGTAAAAGTTGTACGAGTTGTGGGCACTCTAAATGTGGTAGCTAAATAAAAAAGGAGATTAAAAAATCTCCTTTTTTCATAATAAATATTAATATATAAATAAAAAATAAAATATGAAAACTATTAAAAATTACAATGAATATGTGAATGAAACATATAATGATACTATTTCAGATTTAATAAAATTTAAGGATGAATTAAATGACACTATTATTGATTATTTAGAAGAAATGGATTTATTTAGTGAAGAAGTTTATTTAATAATAAATAGAATAACTCTTAATGTAAGTTATGGTCCATTAAGTGATGATGAAGAAAATGATTATTATCCTATTAAGGATTGTATCACAGAAGAAGATGATGAATATGTACCAATTTCAGATATAATTAATGATATAGCTTCAAGATATATATTTGTGAGATAAAAAAAGAAAATTATGAAATACTTAAATTATTTAATTCAAAAAAGGAGATTTTTAATCTCCTTTTTCATAATAAATATTAATATATAAATAAAAAATAAAAAACCCAATCTATTAATTTAGATTGGGATTTTTTACTATAAGAAAGGAAATTGTTTCAGTTCATATCTTTTATGAAACTTTTTAGATAATCTGTTTTCAAAATCTTTTAATAGAGATTCTGGTATTGTGATATTCAACTTTTCAAATTCCTCTAAAATCTCTTGCTTAGTGAAGCACATTTCAGATATTCCATCAGTCCATTGGTCTAATGAAAGTCCCCAAGCTTTCTTACCTACAATAACTCCTTTTACTATTTTAGGATGTCTTGTTTTTATTGGTGATAATTTATAATCACCATTTTCAAATCTTTTGAAAGTCTCCTTAGCATTGTAGCCATCTTTATCATATGTAACTACTACATCAACTCCACTAAATGTCAATAAACCACTTCGATAACTATTAAGGAAAAAATTAAACATTTCATTAAAATTGTTAGAATATGTTTTCATTTTTCTATCTCTTTTAGAACCTATTTCTTTTTTCCTTTGTTCTATTCGCTGGTTTTTTGTCAGGCGTCCAAGCTACCTCCTTGCGATTTTTCCATAACTGTTTATTTTTTATTTTATATATAAAAAATTATTATTGTTTTAACTTTTTTGTTATAAATAATATAATTAATATGAGAAATAAATTACCAAAAGACCAATGGAAAGTTAAATATTCAATTACAATTGATAATCATTTATTAGATATATTTGAAAACTATTTAATGAAAATGATATAGATAATAAGTCAAAATACATCGAGTGGTTGATTAGTGAGGATATGAAAAATAAAAAAGAAATTTAAGATATGGAATATAAGAGTGAATATGGGCAATTTTTCACAGCTGAGGATATGTGTAAAAAAGTCATTGATATAGTTAATAATATAAAACCATTAACTGGTGATGCTTTGGAGCCTTCATTTGGAAATGGTAATTTTATCAAATATTTATCGTTGTATGATGTTAATGTAGATGGAGTTGAAATAGACGAAAGTCATTTTAATTCATATAAAAATAGCAATGTTAATTTATATAATGAGGATTTTTTATTATATGAAAATAAGATGTATGATTTTATCATTGGTAATCCACCATATATTGAATTATGTTATTCATTTTATGATAAAAAAATACAAGATCAGATAAAAAAGAAATATAAAGGTATATCAAATGGTAGGATTAATTTGGTTCATATTTTTATGAAAAAATCAATGGATATATTAAAAGAGGATGGTGTCATTGCCTATCTATTACCTTCTGCTATCTTAACATCACCTACATATAAAAATATAAGAGCTGAGATATACAATAATTATAATGTTGAGTATTTGATTGAGGATGTATCATTTCAAAATGTGGCTATAAAGGTATGTTTATTAGTAATAAGGAAAAATAAGACAAATGATAATTATTTTTATCTTAACAATGATAATTATTTTATCATGAAAGACTACAATAAGTTTGATAAAACAAATAAGACATTGAAAGATAGTGGTTTTAATGTATCTATTGGTGAAATTGTTTGGAACTTAAATAAGGAGAAATTGAATGATGTATCTGGAAATATTTTAGTTTATAGTAGTAATATAGATAGAAATAAATTAGAATTGATTGTAAATAATAATAAAGAAAAAAAACAATATATACAAGATGTTGATATAAAGTATCAAAATTGTATAATATTTCCACGGACAGTATCAAAGAAAATCAAATATTATTACATTACAAATAATACTAATATGGTATTTGAAAATCACGTTTTAGTATTAACTCACAATAATAAGGAAATGTTAGATATAGTATATGAAAACTTAAATAAAGGAATATATGATGATTTATTGGTTAGTTTTTTCAATTCCTCTAATTTAACAAAAGGTGAATTATTATCATTACCATTATAAAAAAGGAGAGTTTATTATAACTCTCCTTTTTCTTTTAGTAAATTAATTACAAAATTGAAATTATCATCTCTTAATTTTATATCTGAATAAATTGTTTTATCAATCAACATTCTTCTCATATAAAAATCAAATACACCTTCTAATGATTTGAATAAATCTTTGAAATATTTTGCACATAATTTTTTTAACATTTTATCAAAATAATTATAATTTTCTTCAAAATTTGGATTATTTTTCAATAATAATGTATTTTGACCATAAAATAAAGTTGTTGTATTTTTAATTTTACAAGAAAACAAATATAAGACATCATTTTTTGGAAAACCTGAATTCCAAGTAATTTTTTTCTTACCACTTTTACACTCAATCCATACTACAAAACCATTTATACAAATAATAAAATCTGGATCTTTTTGTTTACCAAATGGTTGATATACAAAAATGTTTTCATTTGCTAATTCTTCAATTTTCTTATTTTTGTTTTGTTTTAGTAGATTAATCTTTGGATTTTTTATATCTATTTCAGTTAAGTATTTACTTAGAATAGCTTTCACTGAGTCTTCATGTTTCATACTACCAAAGTTATTGACATTGTATTTTAATTCATATAATTCATTTAATATTTTATTTAACATATATTTTTTTAATTTATACAAATATAAATCTATTTTTTAACATATGCAACTTTTTATTAAATAAAATTAATAAAAACAGATATAATTTATAACTATATCTGTTTCAAATAATCTAATATTTTATCTACCTCTTCATTTCTTTTTTCACCATGTAAAACCTTTATATGTTTTTTATCTTCTGGTATTTTATAAAATCTTTTGGGTGTATCTTTTTCACTCCAAGTATAATCACCCTCTTTACTATCAGTATATATTTTTTTAACTGTATCTAATCCATCACATATATTTACATAACACAATGGAAATCCTATATTAGATTTTTTCCAACTAAGTACATTATATATTGTTTCTTCATGGTAAGGTGCATAATAGAATGTATCTACTAATTTTACTAAAACATAACATAATTCTTTCCATGTTTTTATGAATCCCAAACAATTTCTATTCATAAGCATAATGCCAGTTGTTCTATAAACTCCTCTATCAGTTTCTTTCAGTTGTAAGAATTGCATTAATGGCCACTCTAATGCTAATTTATTATCAGGAGTTGGCCAAGTCCCATTAAGAAAAGGATTCCCATGTTCTCCATTTTCATCTACATACATCATATAACCATGTATACCTTGAGTACCAATAGGATAATCAGATACTAATGGCATCCAATTAAATAAATCATTTATTAATGGTGTTGCTAAACAATCTGAATCTAAATAACATATTTCATCCCAACCTTCTTCAATTGCCATTTCCATAGCTATTGTTTTAGCACATAGAATTTTATATATTCTTTCACTATTTCTATTTACATAAAAATTACCAGATTCTATAATATCATAATCTGTTATGCTTTTATCAGATATATCTAAATCAATATTACGAACATATACATTATTAAATTTTAATAATTTGATTATTTCTTCATTTGAAATATTAATACAATATACAATTAATGGTATATTTGAAAATAATTTAATAGATTTTGCTAAGTTTATAGCAACTTCTAAGTAATCTACTGTTATATGTGTTATAAATACTCTTTTCATATTACATTTTCATAAATTTTTGTATGGATATAAGATTTATATTTTCCATAATTAATTCTTTATCATATTTATAATAACCATTATTGTAGTCATTAATAAATTGATTGTTTTCTTTTTTCTGAATAATTCCACAACCATGATCAGTATCAACACAATACATTAATAATTCTCTATGATCTATACGCATTTTTATCCATGCTTTCCAAACATCACCATTCCAAGCAACTATATTATTTTCTATAGCTTTCTCAATTGGTATAATTTGAGCTTCATAAGAATATGGAATTATATCATGAACTACAATAGTACCATTTTCATTAAGTATTTTTAGACTATTTAATATGTCTCTATATGTAAAATCTGCATGGTGTAAACCATCAATAAATATTATATCAAACTTTTTAGTATTTATATTAAAGAATTGATCTGATGTCATTGTGAAATCAGCATTTGCTTCTGGATCTGGATCGATACTTATTTTTTCATCTATTATAACTTCATTATAAGATATTTTTTCTTGAGTTCCTATTTCTAAAAATGTTTTGTAATTATGTTTCACTATTAAGTGATTAATTATTTGGTATCTTGTCATTAATTAAAGTATTTTTTTGTTGTTGTTTTGAAATCATAAAAATATAATATTTTATTTATTCTTTCTTGTGTTACTATTCTATCTAACATTCTTGTTGCCCATTCATCATCTTCACCAGTTTTCACATCTTTGAAAAATTCAGTTATATTTGATTTTTTATGTACCATTAGATGATTTGGTTGTCTATAATAAGCTTCATCTTTCTCCATATATTCATATTCTCTACCATACTTAACTAATTTAGGATTATTCCCATCAAATGTTATTTGAGCATCAAATACTATAACATCAGGATTATTTTCCATTTTTTCTAAAATAGAATCTACATAATTATCAGATATTAAATCATCATCATCTATAAAGCAAACATATTCACCATTAGCCATATTTAATGCATCATTTCTTTTTTGCCCAATACTTCTTTTAGCATTATCTGATATTATTATAATTTCCACATTTTTATCTATAATCTGTGGTTCTAAAATATTAAGTAATCTATCTAAGAAATCTTTTCTTCTTTCTAATAAAGAGCAAATAAGAATAGATAATTTTAATTTAGAATCTTGCTTAAATTCTTGTTCATTAAGTGTAATCTTTGGTTCGAGATTCTTTTTTTGTAAAACTTCAAATTCTGGTTTCCATTTACATAGTTCACTAAAACTCATATTTTTGTGCTCCAAATTTAATTTATCAAAATATACCCTTTCTTTTGATAAATCTCTAATCCCACCCTTTTCTTCTGTTGTTGAACATTCATAATGTATCATAGGTGAATTTAATACATAAGCCCCTTTATAACCTTTTGTATATAAAGTTGAATATATATAATCATCTCCAAAGAAAAACTCTAATTCTTCTGGAATATTATTATAACATTCCTTTCTGATTATAAAATCCCAACCTTGTCTATATATATTTTCCTCTATTTTATAATCCAATCCTTCAGACCATTTACTATAATTTTTATTATTAGTCACATGATTAACTATAGCAATATTAGGTTCTAATTCAAGTACTTCAATTGCTGATGATAAAAAATTTGGACATATTCTAACATCATTATTTAACATACATAAATATTTGGTATTAGCTATTTCAGCAAACCAATTCCATATATGATTAAGCGGTTGATTATAAGTATTTTGATAAAATCTAAAATACTCAATGTTTTTTGGTAATTTTGACATTAATAAAGAATCAAAATATTCTTTTGTACCTTCTTCAATACTATTTTGATCTACTATCATTAGATTGAAATTACAATCTTGTTTCATTAAATCTTTTATACAATCCTTGGTATAATTTAGATTATTTAAGTTTATTATTAATACTGATATAATTTTATTCATATATTATTTTATTAATATATAATGAAAAGTTTAATATAAAAGATATGAAATATTTAAGAAAATTTAATGAAAGTGTAGATTTTTTTGATTTTAGTTATGATAGTACATCTAAGGATGGTAATTCTACATATTATGTATTTAATGATGGTCCAAATGTATTTAGATTAGAAATAAAAAGATTAGATGATACTGATGTAGAGTTATTTAGATATGTATATGATAATGGAAACTGGACTTATAAAGTAGTTAAAGTATCTTCTTTAGATAAATTATACAATACTATATATACTCATATATTACCAGATTATGTATCTAAAAATGAATGGGTTGAATTAGTAGTTATTAATGGTTTAGGTAAAGATTTAGAAAAAGATTTTATAACTCAACGAACTAAAATGAATATGAGATATATACCTTCTCGTGTTATGAATGGATGGAAATATGATAGAGATGGTAATGAAATATATTTATATAAAATTAAATAATATAATGCAAAAACTAGAAATTAAGATTATTGATAATCAAGAGGAAAATATAAAAGATGTTGACTTAAATAGTTATGAGGCACAACAACTTTTAATGAAATATAATTTAAGCAACCAACAACAATATAGTACCAATGTTGTTGAAACTCCTATAAATAATGGATTAACATTTGAAGAAATGGTTAAAATAGAGGAGGATAAAAGGAAAGCTGAAGAAAATAGATTAAATCATCTAAGAAATGGACAAACTCCAATAACATTTGATGGTAATAATGGTTATAATACAGAAACTAAATTATCTTCTACTGATGATGGATTTTCATTCAAAATTCATATTGTTTCTGATATGAACATTCCAACAAATTATTAATTTTATTTGGTTAGTATGTATTAATTTTATATATTTGCAATCCAAAAACAAATAAATATGGAATTAAATGAAAATTTTATAGAAGAATTAACTAATACTTCTTCTCCTAGTGGTAATGAAATTGAAGCTCAAAGAGTTTGGGCATCAGAAATGAAAAAATATACAGATAATGTAGAATTAGATGAATATGGCAATTGCATCGCATCTAATTATCACAAAAATTGTGAATACAATGTAGTAATTGATGCACATATTGATGAAATATCATATATGGTAAGTGGATTTAGTGATAACTATATTAAAGTAGTTAGAAATGGTGGAGTTGATATGTTCATAACAAGTGGTCAAAGAGCTATTATACATACAGATACATCTAAAATACCTTGTGTTTTTGGCTCTATTCCAATACATATTCATCATGCTGATAAAGATAAAACTTTTGATAAAGTGCATGAACTTTTCTTAGATTGTGGTTGTGATAGTGAAGAAGAAATAAAAGAGCTTGGTATAAAAATTGGAGATTATGTTACTATGGAAGGTGATTTTATGAAATTAGGTAAAAATTACTACACAGGTAAATCTTTTGATGATAAGGTAGGTGTTTTTATTTTAAGTGAAGTTGCTAAAAAACTCAAAGAAAATAAAATTAATCTTCCTTATAATTTACATTTTATGAGTGCAGTTCAAGAAGAAGTAGGTTGTAATGGTCCTTTATATTTAAGTAAAAAAATAAAAGCAGATGTAGCAATAGTATTGGATGTAACTCATGACATATCTTCTGATGCTTATACAAAAGGAAAAGATGGTTATTCTAAATGTGGATTGGGTCCAGATATTACAAGAGCTGCTTGTGTGCAAAATAACTTAAGAAAATTAATCATTGATACTGCTATAAAAAATGAAATCCCTTATCAATTATCAGCATCTGGTAGCTATACAGGTACAAATACAGACAATTATGCCTTATATAATGGTGCTAATTCAGCTTTAATTTCAATTCCATTGAAATATATGCATAGTACAGTAGAAACTGTTAAGAAATCTGATATTGAAAATACTATTGATTTATTGTATAATGTTTTATTAAATATAAATCATAAACATGATTTTAAGAATAAATTATAAATGAAAATTATATCAAAATTCAAAGATTATTATGATTACTTAATTAATTTTTATTTTTTTATATATACTTATATATATAAAAATAATTTTATAAAATGAGTACAATACATCTTTCTACATACACTAATATGTCTGATATCAATACTCCATCTTCTGGTATTATAATAGGTTTAGATTCAGCAGATCATTTATTAAAACAAAAAGATAGTGAAGGTAATATAAGTGAAATAGGTTCTGGTTCAGGATTATCAGGAACATCTGGTTCTTCCGGAACATCTGGTATTAAAGGGACATCTGGAACATCTGGTAATGATGGTGTGGATGGTTCTAATGGCTTAAGATGGGTATATACAAATGATGCTAATAATGTTGATAATGCTAAATTTTCATTAAGTTTTTCAGATTTTACTACACCGGATAATATCTTATATCTAAATTATGTTAGTTTATTTGGACCTGCTAAAAATTGGATTGAATCCATGTTGCAATACTTGAATTATACTAAAATTTATATAAAAATAACTGAAATAGATAATAAAAATAATTTTGTATTATATGAAGTTAAAGATGTTAATGATGATGAAGTTAATTTTAAGTTTAATATAGATTGTGCTTTGATATTATCTAATGAAACTTCAGCAACAATTGATAAAGTATATTCTATATCTTGGATAGCTATGGGTGGTGAATCAGGATCTTCTGGAACTTCTGGTAATAGTTATAGTATATCTAATCCAATTAATAATAGTATATTGATATCTGATGGAAGTGCAACTAATTCAATATGTAAACCAACATTAATATATGGAAACAATATACTTGCTTTGGGTTCAACTAATAGTACTTCTTCTGCTATTATTAATAACCATGGTTCTGAACCTAATATAAACCCCTTTATACCATATAATTTGATTACTTCTTATATTGCTAATGTATCTGATACTGAATTTGTTGGAATTGGTAGTCAGAATATTGGTGGTATTGGTAATGATACCCCTACTATATTTTTTGGAGATAGTGATGGTAAATTACAATTTAGTTATATTCCATATATTGGTGGTTCTTATTCTATTATTAATAATCTAATGACTTTGGATTCTATAGGTAATTTATATCTACTTGCAACACCATCTAATTCAAATACTAATACTCAAGTTTTAACTCGTAATTCAACAACTGGAAAAATTGATTATACATCAAAAGATAAATTTGTATCATTAGATCAAAATAATGATTTATATTTACATGTAACTTATTCAAATATAGATACACAGATATTAACACGTGATCCACAAGGAAAAATTAGTTATACTAAT
>JALOAD010000027.1 GCA_023228995.1 Candidatus Muiribacterium halophilum | reverse complement strand
AATTTTTTTATCATTACAATAACGCAAAAAAATAATCATTCGGTACCATTCGATATTTTACATCCATATAAAATATCTCTTTACCTTCGTTCACTTATAATACATCCGTATATTATATGCTTCGCAATGTTCACTCAAGTTGCCGAGTAGATTTTTTTTTGCTTTTGTTTACAGAAACTCCTTCTTTTTTTGAATTAGATTTTACATATAGATTCAAAAAATTGATATCGAGCGTAATTATGGAAGCTGTCTTAAGATTTTCAATAAGTATACAAAAAAGAAATTCAAAGTTAAAAAGAATAAAATTATAAATAACTAAAATACATTAGAAAATCTTAAGGAAATTACATGGAGGTAATTTAAAGCTGAACATGTAAGGAGAAAATTTATACTATGTAAATTTTCAACTGTTTCCAAGATATCAATTGTTTTGAATTGTATAATTATTTAAAATATCGAATCCATTAATTAGAAAAACTTCTATTGAGTTCTCGTAATTGCTGACAGACATATTTTTTTAATCTTTTATAAAAATCAAAATCTTTAAATTCATGAGTTACCATAATAATGAATTTTCTTTAAAAAACAGCTTTAATATTGTATAATGTATAATTATTAAAATGAATTAAAAGGATTAAACATGGAATTACAGATAAGTATTACAGATTTATGTAATTACTCCTGTATAATGTGTATGCAACAAGCTCATGAAGGTCTTTATGATGCAAAAGATAGGATAATACCAAGATTACATAATGGAAATAGAGGTTTTATAGATAAAAAAGTCTTTAAAAAAATTTTAGAAGATACAAAATATATTGAGTTTGATTTATTAAAAATGCAATGGAATGGAGAGAGTTTTATTCATCCGGGAATAACAGGTCTTATTAATATTCTTAGAGAATATACTAATTTTAAAAGAATTGTTTTCACAACAAATGTTTCTGTTATTAATCAAAAGATTATTGAATATTTAAAAACTTTAAATACACATATTCAATTTGTATTATCAATAGATTCATTTGATCAAAATATATATAAAAAAATAAAAGGAATTGATAATATTCATAAGGTTGAAAAAAACATTGATTTATTAAAAAAACAGCTTCCAAAAGCTATTTTTACCTTTCAAGCTATTGCAATGAATGAAAATAAACATAATATAAAAGAATTTATTGATTATATAAAAAGTAAATACTTAATCGATGAAATTATTTGGGATGAACCTTTAATTTATAAAAAAGACTCAAATCATATATTTATAAAAAAATTAGGTGCATTTAATCAGTTAAAATATGATGAAATTCATAAAAATTTATTTTACGATTTAATTGAAAATAAAGATTATATAATTACCGCATGGGATGGAAAAGGAATTAGAAAACCTTGTGTAGGACCTTTTACTACTCCTACATTTAACTGGGATGGCAGAATGACATATTGTTGTATGGATTCTGAGCTTGAACTTTCTCCAGGTAATATTATTGATAAAAGTTTTGAAAAATTATGGAATTCTAAAAATTCACAACAATTAAGAAATGCTCATTTAGATAAAAATGCTGATTTATACCCAAGATGCAAAAGATGTTTGAATTTGAATAAAATATAAAAAAATATATAAATATTCAAAATTTTAGTATAATTATTAAGAGTGTTCAAATAGTGATTAGTAAAAATATAATATTAAAAATGAATTGGAGGAATTATGAAAAAGATTTTATTGTTATTATGTGTTGTTTTTACAGGGATTTTTTGTTTTTCTGAAATAATTGTTAATTCTTCTGTAAAAAATGTTGAGATATATCCTAATATGGGAAAAGTTGCTAAAAATGGTAATTTTAAATGCCAAGAAAACAGTGAAAAATTGATATTTGAAAAAATTCCTTTAAGTGCTGATATTGATTCTTTTACTTTTTCTATAAAAGATGTAGAAGTTTTAAATATATATTTTGAAAAGAAAATGGAAGATAATAAACAGTATTCTCAAGAACTTGAATTGCTTTATAAAGAAAAAAAAGTAATTGAAAATGATATTTATATGCAGGATAAAATCGAAAATATTATTAATAAAGCTTTGTTTTCTGAAAATATAAGATTTGAACCAGGTAAAGATTTTATTTCTCTAATTAATGATGTGGAAAACAGAATGAAAACAATAATGTCAAAAAAAGATGAGCTTAATAAAAAACTTGAAGAAACAAAAAGAAATATTGAAATAATAAATAGTAAAAAAAATTCTTCAAAAATAACATATTATTATAATGCTATTCTTGATGTAAATAAATTATCTGTTGGAAAGGATTATCAATATAGTATTTCTTATGTAGTTAAAAATTGTGGTTGGAAACCTGAGTATTCAATAAATGCTAGTTCAAAAGATAATAAAGTTGATTTTAAATATAAAGCTGAAATTTATCAAAATACTGGTGAAGATTGGAAAAATGCTGAAATAATTCTCTCGACTTCAAGACCCTCTGCTTTAAGAAGTATTCCGCAATTAAATACTTGGGATATTTATGTAAACGAACCTATATCATATAGAAACAATTCATTAAGTAGAAAATCTGCTCCATCAGCAATGTTTGATTCTATGGCAGAAATGAGTTCTAGTAAACAATCCAATGAAATGCTTATTCCTGAAGAAAAAGTAAAGGAAAATTTCCTTGGTTATAGTTTTAATGTTGGTAAACTTTCTATTAATGATGGAGAAAAAGGTAAAAAGATAAATATTGAACAAAAAAATATAGAAGCTGAATTTGAATTTTTGCTTATACCTAATATTATGAAAGAATCTTTACTTACTGGTATATTTAAAAATGAATTAAAAATGCCTTTTCTTGATGGACAAGCTCTAGTATTTCTTGATTCAGATTATAGAGGAAAACAAAATATATCTTTTACAGCTGTTAAAGATACAATTGAAATATCATTTGGAAATTTTCCTGAATTATTCTGTATAAGAGAAAAGACAAAAGATAAAAAAAGTGAGATTGGTATAATATCTAAAGCTAAAGTTTTGGATTTACATTACAATACTATTGTAAAAAATCGTTCATCAAGAAAACTTGATATAAAAGTTAAAGAAAGAATTCCTATTTCTAAAGATTCAAGGATAATTGTAAGAAGTGATTATACAAAAAAAGGTCTTGTTGAAAATAAAGATGATATGGATAAAGGTATTTTAAATTATAATATAAGTATAGAATCGGGTAAAGAAGAAGAATTTTATCAAAAAATAAAAATAGAATTTCCTACAAATATTGAAATAGGTGGAATTTAGAAAATATAGTGTATAATGTATAATATAGAATGTATATGGAGTATTTTTATATTATATGAAAACATTAATGATATTTTTAGATGGTGTTGGTATTGCAGAGAATAGTACTGGTCTTATTCCTAAAAATAGTGTTCTTGGTAATATAATTATGAATTCATTGCCAATAGACGCTTGTCTTGGAGTTGAAGGGTTACCACAGTCTGGAACTGGTCAGACATCTCTTTTTTGCGGGGTTAATTCTCAGAAGATGATTTCAAGACATCAATACGCTTATCCTGATGAAAAATTAAAACAAATTATTAAAAAACATAATTTGTTTTCTGCATTAAAATCACAAAAAAAGAAAGTATGTTTTGCAAATGCTTATACTCAAAATTATATTGAGTGTGATACCCGTCGCAGATCTGTAACTACATGGATGACATTGTATTCTAAAACTCGACCTTTAATTGAAAAAGATCTTTTAGAAAACAAAGCTGTTTATCATGATATAGCAAATGAAACTTATGGTGGAAATATAAAAATTCCTATTATAACTCCAGAAAAAGCTGGTGAAAATTTACTTAATATTGCATCTAAAAATGATTTTACACTTTTTGAGTATTTTTTAACTGATAGAATGGGTCATGGAAGAGAAAGTTTAAAGTATCTGGAAGTTTTGAATAGATTTTTAAACAAAATTATAGAAGAAATTTCAGATGATATTGTTCTTCTAATTTCAAGTGATCATGGTAATATTGAAATTGAAGGAAGGAGTCATTCAAGGAATCCAGTACCGCTTTTTCTAAAAAATTACAATTTAATAAAACCTGTGAATAATATTTCACAAATAAAAAATCTTATTATTGAAATAACAAGCTTATAGCGTTGTATAAATGGTTAAATTGGTCTGACCATGTTTTGTTTTTTAAATAAAATTAGTATAAATAGACCTTTGAAAAAAGTTGATAATGATATTACCCACCATATTGGCACGACTCCTAGTTCTAGATATACAGCAAAAAAGTATGCAAATGGAATCCTTGCTAATGTTAATGGAACCGATATAAGCATTGGGGTTATTGTTTTTCCTAATCCTGTAAATCCACCTTCATAAACAATTTCAAATCCTAAAAAAATTTCAAATACTGCTATTGCTCTTAAATAATTTGCACCTTCTTCTATGAGTTTTGGTGAATCTACTATTATGCTTAAAATATATTCAGGTATAAAAAAGTAAATTAAACTTAAAAATCCTGTTACTATTGTACATAATATAACTGAGCGATTTACATATTTTTGAGCTTTGTTTTTATTATTTTGCCCAATACTTTGCCCTGCTAATGTGCATGCAGCTACGGAAAATCCAGTCGCTGAAAAATATGCGAATCCTTCAAGTTTGTGACATATATTTAATGCACCTAATGCGTTGGGATTTCCTGTTTTTTGAATTATGAAAGTGAGAGCTGGAAATACCATTGAGAAAATCCAATTGATTACGGCTATTGGTAAACCTATTAAAAAAATTTTTTTTATTATATATAAATCTGGTTTTTTAAAGTTTTTTGAAATATAGTCTTTTTTTATTAATATTATAATTCCTATAGTTAAACCTATAAACTGACACAAAATAGAAGCTATAGCTGCACCTTTTATACCAAAAGATGGTATTTTCCAAAAACCTAATATAAAAACAGGATCAATTATTGCATTAAATAATAATGTTGAAATTTGTATTTTCATTGATGTTTTTGTATCACCGTGTGAATTAAAGATTGATGTATTAATACTTAATAAAAAAATTACAAGAAATCCAGCGTTCATTATAGAAAAATAAGAACATGCATCTTCAAGTATTTTATTTTTTAATCCAGAAAGTATGAAAATATCTTTGTAAAAATATGCCATTATTAAAGTTATTCCAAGTGATAGAAAAAAACCTGCAAAATAACCATTAAAAGATATTAAATGATATTTTTCTTTATTTTTTGCACCGCTATATTGTGAAACAAGTGAGTTTACACCAGCTGTTACAAGGTGCATAAGTGAGTATAAAGACCATGTTATAAAGGAGGCTGCTCCTAAAGATGAAAATACCTCTTCATATCCAAGCTTATTTAACCAATAGCTATCAATTAATTCATAAAATACTATAAAAAACATTGATAAAATAGCTGGAAATGCAATGCTTATTATTTTTCTGTTATATGCGTCTAATAGTTTATCTATAATTTTTTTATACATAATTCAATTGTTTTATAATTATATTGATGATAAAAGTTATAACAGATTTTTTTGAAATTATAAAATAAAAAAATTAATAATAGAATCCTCTGAATAATTATACTAAATTTTTGATTATTTTGTGAAAAGTTT
This sequence comes from Candidatus Muiribacterium halophilum, assembly GCA_023228995.1. GTDB lineage: Bacteria > Muiribacteriota > Muiribacteriia > Muiribacteriales > Muiribacteriaceae > JALOAD01. Next base: position 40,092 of record JALOAD010000027.1, on the reverse strand, counting down.
TTTTATTATTATTTTTTGAAATCTTTTGTCCTTTTTAGGTATAATTCACCTGTATATTATATATTCTTTTAAAATTATAGCTCATTACAATCAGATAAAAATGTGCTTGATTTTTTTTCATTCCTTTATAGATTGTTTCCCTATATTTCATCAATTTCTTTATAAATGCTAAAGGCAATTCCACTAAACACCTTATTTTTGCTAGTTTTTTATTGTTTTCAATTTGTTCTTCAGCTTGCGGATCAGATAATCCTTACCAAGCTTGTAAAAACATAGCTCCTATAAGTATTAAGGTATTTTTATATTAACATTTGTATTACTCTATAAATTATTTTATTTGATTTCATTATACTAAAGATTTTGATTTTAAATGAAGATTAAAAAAATATGTCTGTCAGCAATTACGAGAACTCGTTAGAAATTTTTCAATTAAATAAAATCATGAAGGATTTTCTATAAAAAAAAGCAAAAAAAAAATCTACTCGGTAACTTGAGTGAACGTTGCGAAGCATTTAATATACGGATGTATTAAAAGTGAAGGAAGGTAATGAGATATTTTACATGGATGTAAAATATCGAATGGTACCGAATGATTATTTTTTTGCGTTAGTATAATGATAAAAATATCAAAAGCGAGATCCCGGCTCAGAATCATGCCGGGATGACAAAAATTCAGAATCATGCCGGGATGACAAAAATTCAGAATCATACCGGGATGACAAAAATTCAGAATCATACCGGGATAACATTATATTAATATTTGTTTATTTAATCAGAGAATTTATGTTAAAATAATTTTAGAATTAACACAGCCCGACCTATGTAAGCTAAATTTAGAGTTCGGCACAATCCCTATTTTGTATCAATGTTTGTTCTTTATAGATTTTCAACAGCCTTGATTTATAACGAATAATTTGAATTAAATATACTATAATGATATTATAAAAATAGAGAAAAAAAGATTTAAAAATTCTTGTTTCTATAAGTTTTTTTGTTTAATCAGAAGACTCAAACAGAGGTGTTTATGAAAATTAAATATTTTGGACATTCAAATTTTTTGATAAGCAGTGATTGTAATATAATAATTGATCCTTTTTTTACAGGGAATCCTTTTGTTGATGAAAATGAAAAAGATAATGTTAAACCTGATATAATTATTGTTACTCATGCACATGCTGATCATGTTGGTGATACTGAATATATTGCTAAAAAGACAAATGCAATTATTATATCTAATTTTGAGATATGTAATTATTTTGAAAAAAAAGGTTTAAAAACTCATGCTCTTCATATTGGTGGCAAAAAGACATTTCCTTGGGGTTTTATAAAGCTTACCCCGGCTTTTCATGGATCTTCTTTTGCTGATGGTAGTTATGGTGGTTCACCAGCTGGTGTTATAGTCAATATTGAAGGTAAATCTGTTTATCATGCTGGTGATACTGGTCTTAGTTATGAAATGAAAATGTTAGGTGAGACGAATGATATATATGTTGCTATGCTTCCGGTTGGAGATAATTTTACAATGGGAATTGAAGATGCTGTAAAAGCTGCTGAGTGGTTGCGTGCAAAAATTGTTATACCGATGCATTATAATACTTTTGATTTGATAAAGGTTAATGTTGAAGAGTTTGAATATGCTTTTAGACACTTTAGACTTGAGTATATGAAATCAAAAGAAGAAACAACTTTATAAAGGAATTTTTATGCAAAAAGATAATAATACTACTGTTGATGATTTGAAAAAAAAGATGAGTATTTTTATAAAAGAAAGAGATTGGCAAAAATTTCATTCTCCTAAAAACTTAGCAATGTCTATTGCTATTGAAGCAGCAGAACTTATGGAGCATTTTCAGTGGATTTCTTCAGAAGATGCGATTAAAATTAAAGATAATAATGAAAATATAAATGATATAAAAGATGAATTATCTGATATTCTTTCTTATTGTTTGAGTCTCGCAAATTATCTTGATATTGATATTACAGATTCATTTATAAAAAAAATGGAAAAAAATAAAAAAAAATATCCTGAAGAGTTAGCTTATGGAAAAAATACAAAATACAACAAATTAGAAAAAAACAATTAAATCCTATAATTTTTTTTATTACACTAACGCAAAAAAATAATCATTCGGTACCATTCGATATTTTACATCCATATAAAATATCTCTTTACCTTATATATTTTTTTAATCCTTTATAAAAATCAGAACCTTTAATCTCATGAGTTAATTTGTTAATTATTTTCTTTAAAAAACAGCTTGAATGTTGTATAATAAACTCTGATAATAAAACAAAATAAAAAGGATATATATGAATTTTTTGGATTTTTTTATAAAAGATATTGGTGGAAAAAATAATACTGTAATAAAATTTAATAAAAAAACCAAAACAAACTTTTTTTTCTATAATTTGTGTTATTTAATTAGAGAGTTTATTTAACAGTGATTTATTTTTCTATAGATCTTGAATTTTGGTATAATTCACCTCTTTTAAAAAAAACTATTTATAAAGAATATCCTGATTATATGGAAGAAACAGTTGATTTTTTATTAAAAAAGCTCAAAAACACAAATAATAAAGCTACATTTTTTGTTCTTGGAAGTGTTTGTGAAAAATATCCCAAACTTATTCGTAAAATTGCTCTTCATGGTCATGAAATTGCTTTTCATTCTTATGATCATAAACTTTTAAATAATAAAGATAAAGATGAATATTATAAAGAGTGTTTATATTGGAAAAATGAAATTGAGAGAGTATCTGGGAAAAAAGTATATGGGCATAGAGCTCCAGCTTGGTCATATACAAACTGGCTTTATGATGTTCTTGAAAAATGTGATTTTAAATATGATAGTTCAAAGAATGAATTGCGATTTCATAAAGCTTTCAAAGAAAATAAATATAATATTAAGGAATATATTGTTAGAAATTTTGGTTTTGGGTATTTTTCAATTCCTTTTGCTGGTAGTATTTTCTTTAGAATTATTCCATATTTTATTTTAAGATTTATTATTAAATATAATGAAAAAAAATTTAAAAATGTTATAATATATACTCATCCATGGGAATTTTTTGATTCTTCATGGATAAAAAGTTTTAAATTACCTGTTTTTTTTAAATTATATAATTTTTCTTTTATTAAAAATAACAGAAAAAAGCTTAATAAATTACTTTTGGATTTTAAAACTGAATCTTTTTATAAATAAAATTGAAATTTTATTTTTGGCATAAAGGTGGTGTTTTTGGAAAGTTATGCAAAATGTACCGGTTTGACCTCAAAATTAAAAAAAATTCCAATATGGGCTATTATTTTTTTTATGTCTGCTCTAATTCTTGTTTTTACAAGACCAGAATTAAGCAAAACGCTTGATTCTACTTATTTTATGTTTAAAGATAAGGATTTTTTAGAGCTTTTAATTAATATATTTCTTATATTTTCATTTGGTAGTCTTATAAAAAAAAGTGGCCATCTTAAAAGGCTTGGTGAAAAATTAGTTCTTGTTTTTCCAGATAGAATAGCTATTACTGTGCTTCCAATGATAATGGGTTTTTTTCCTATGCCTGGAGGTGCTTTATTTACTGTTGATTTTGTAAAGCAAGTTGGAGAAGGTAAAAAAATTTCTCCTAATATACTTGCATTTGCAAATTACTGGTTTAGACATGTATGGGAATTTATTTATCCGCTTTATCCTGGTTTTATACTTTATTATACTTTGCTTAAAATATCACCTTTTGAAATTTTTAAAAGACAGGCAATACTTAGTTTTATTATGATATTACTTGGATATATTGTTATTTTTTATAATTCTCCAAAAAAAGAGTTTTGTTTAAAAAAAGCTATTATGAATATTTTTTCTCTTTTTTATGATTTATGGTTTATTGGAATAATCTTTTTCTTTATTTTTATGAGATTGCCTGTTTATATAGCTTTATTTATATGCTGTATAATTGTTTGTATAATTCATAGAATTAAATTTAAAGAAATAGTATATTCTGTTTTTAAATCTATAAATATTGAGGTTGTTTTTACGATATATTTTATTTTTTTCTTTCAGAAAGTGCTTGAAATATCTCAACTTTCACATAAAATTCAAATTTTTGTAAATAATTATTCTGACTCTTCACTTCTTATATGTATTATATTTCCTTTTTTAACTGGATATCTTACTGGTATAACAACTTCTTTTGTAGGTATTTGTTTTCCTGTGCTTTTACCTATGTTTGAGGGTAATATTTGGCTTGCTGTAATATCATATACTTCTGGTTTTGCAGGTGTGCTTCTTACTCCTGTACATTTGTGTCTTTCGCTTACTGTAAGTTCTTTTAAGGCTGATTTTAAAAAAGTATATTTTTATATAATACCTATAAGTTTTATACTTATTCTTTCATCGCTTGGTCTTTATTTTTTATGTTTGAAATGTTAAAATTAATAACGCTGAATTTTATGGTTATTTTAGAGAATTTAGTTCAATAGAGTTAAAATAATAAAACAAAGTTTTTTAGGGAGAGTTTAATATGTTAAAAACTAATGAGAAAAATCTAGTAAAAATGCTTATTCAAGGCAAAATTGCTTATCCGGTTAAATTTAGTTCTGGATTTAATATTGATCATAATGGTAAAGGATTTGATCTTCCAAGTATTGGTGGAATTAATTTAAATGTACAAATTGGTGATACTGTTTATGATTGGGAAGGTGATCATGTAGAACCTGGAGTATCAACATGTTTTGATATTGATAAAAGAAATAGTCAACAAAATATTGGTTTTAACTTTTATTCGTGTGCTGGAAACAAAGCAACAATTATTTCAGCTTGTGATAAAAAAATAATTGGAAAAACAGGTACAGTTATTGGTCATCATGGTGGTGCAGAACATGTTGTTATGGATTTTCCTCAGGATATACTTGAAAAAATGACTTATAAAGACGAGATAATGGTTACTTCTTTTGGTCAAGGTCTTAAATTAACTGATTATCCTGAAATAAAGTTATATAATCTTTGTCCTGAACTTCTTAAAAAAATGAAAATTACCGAAAAAAAAGAAAATAATAAAAAAACTTTAAATATACCTGTTACAGCAATAATACCTGGTGAACTTATGGGCTCAGGAGTTGGTTCTATTAGTGTTGGAACTGGCGATTATGACATTATGACAATGGATAGAGAATATTTAAAAAAACATAATCTACTTAATCTTAAATTTGGAGATTTTGTTGCAATTGTAAATCATGATAATAGATATGGTAGATGTTATAGAGAAGGAGCAGTTGCAATTGGGATTATAATACATAGTGATTGTAAAATGTCTGGTCATGGTCCAGGAGTTACAACTCTTATAGCTGATGTTGATGGCATAATAAAACCTGTTATTTCCAAGGATGCTAATATTGGTAATTTATTGAAAATTGGTAGATTTAGATAAATTTTATAAAACAGGATCTGATTTATGAAGATTTTTAAAACAGATTTAAATATTCAGGTCCTGTTTTTAATGTAAGGAGTATTGATGAGTGATAGCTTGATTTATTTTGATAATGCATGTACAACATTTTACAAACCAGAAGAAAGTATAAGAAGATTTAAATATTCTTTAAGTAATTTCTCACATCCGTTTTCAGGTCCAAGTAGTATTTCTTTGAAATCTCTAAGAGTACTTGATGAAACAAGAGAAAGAGTTGCACGATTTTTTAATTTTGAAATAAGTAAAAATATTCTTTTTACTTATTCTTGTACTAGTGCGATTAAAGAAGTGTTATGCAATATTCTTGAACCAAATGATCATATAATTGTTACTCAGATGGAGCATGATAGTACTGTTAGTATTCTTGAAGATCTTAAGAGAACAAGAAACATTGAGGTGAGTTATTTAAGAATTGGTCATAAAGGTGAGTTTGATGCAGAACTTTTAAAAGGTTTTTTTAAAGAAAATACTAAGATTGTATTTATGAATTATGCATCATCAGTTAATGGAACTGTAATTCCAGTTAAAAATATATCAGATATTGTTCATTCTAAAAGCTGTCTTTTTGCTCTTGATGCTTCTCAGGTTGCAGGCGTAATACCTGTTGATATTGATGAATGTGGTATAGATGTCCTTGTAACTTCATGTCATAAACATCTTTATTCTCAGGCAGGTTTGGGAATGATTTTATATAATGATAAAATTAATTTTAGAGAAGGTCTTGTAAATATTCAGAAAACTGAAATGCCTAATATACACGCTGTTTGTGCTTTGACCGGCGGTATTGATTATATTGAAAATAAAGGTATTTATAATATACATAAATATTTAAAAGATATAAGTCAGTTTACTGTGCTTAAATTAAAAGAGTTAGAAGAAATCGAAGTTATACATGCTGGTCATTCTGTTCCAGTAATATCTATGAGATTTAACGGAGGTAATACAAGAGAAATAGCTTCTATTCTTGATGATGAATATAATATAATCTGTTCAGCAGGTATGCAACATTCTCAGTCTGCACACAGGAATTTTGGAACATTTCCTGAAGGTACTTTGAGAATAAGCTTTTCTGCTATGAACAATGTTGATGAAGTAAATAAATTTATATTTGCTTTAAAGAAGATTTTATTAAATATCTGAAACAATGATATACAAATACAAGTATTAATGTTATATAGTGGTCTGATTATAATTATTTAGTTTGAATTTCAGGAGGATACAAGTATGAAAAAGTCATTGCTTATGACTATAGTTATAATAGGTATTTTATTTACAAATGTACAGGGAGCAGTGAAAGCACTTGAAGTCAATGCTGCCTTGGTTCTTATGTTTCATCCAGAAATGAGAGATTTTCTTCCGGAATATACAAGTTTTTCAATAAATTCTTATGAGTTTGATGGAGTAGAAACTGAAAGAATACAAAAAAGAATTGAAAGAATAGAGAGTAAAAAAGATGATATTGAAAAAAGAAACAAATTTAATGAAAAAATACAAAATGATATTGCTAAAAAGAAAGAACAGCTTACTCAAATAATTGCTGATAAAAACAGAGAGCTTTTTGATCTTAATGCAAAATATAGAAAAGAGATGAAAAATCTTGATATAAATGAAGTTGCTGCTAAAGAAAGCGAAAGAGAAAAAGAATATAATAAGACTATTGATAAATATGAAAAACGAATAATTGACCTTGATGAAGAGATTAAAAATCTTAATTCTAGTTTGAATGATACAGATTCTGAATTTAGAGCACAGCAGGCTGTTGAAAAATTAAATGCTGGTGATGTTTTTCTTTCTGAGGACGAAGAAATAATAAAAGCAGAAAGAATAGTTTCTACATTGAATGATGCAATAGCACAGATAGCAAAACAGAAAAAAGCTGACATTGTACTGAACAGATCTCATTATACACCGCTTTCTTCGTTAACTGATTCGCTTACTTTAGAAAAAATTTTTTCAGAGCAATATAATATTTCAGTAGAAGAAATATATGAACTTCCGCTTTCAGCTGTTGATAATGAGGTTCAAGATTCTACAATAAAACCTCTGCACAATCTTCTTGATAGTAATGATGAGTTAGATATAGTTAAATTTTATAGTATGAGATATAGTCAGTTACAGGAAATTGCCAGACCATTTTATATACCTGTAATTGGTAAAAACATACTTTATGGTCCTGAGTTTTCAACAGGCGAAGAAATTACTATAGATGTAATAAAAGTTCTTTTTGAAAAATATAAAGTTCGTGATTTTGAAAAAGAGATTTCTTTGAAATTACTAGATAAAATTCTCAATAACTAAAAAGGGGTGATCACTATGTTTAAAAAAATCTTAGGTCTAATGCTTGTTCTTCTTTTGACAAATCAAACTGCTTTTGCTATTGCAGATCAGCTTGATAATGTAGAGACAGCTTATGTCTTTATCAATTCTGTGATCTATAATCAGACAGGTGGACAGGTACTTGATTTTAGAGACAAATTTGAGCTTCGTGATGAATATCCTAATAAAATTGTAACTGCTATTAACACTGGTAATCCTTCTGGAGCCTTAGGTTCAAATTATTCTACTTATGCAAATATCGAGAATGGTGGAGAACTTAAAGTTCAGCTTCCTGTATTTCCACATGATGCGCAAAGTTTAAAAGTGTATTATATGTATAGAGTAAAGAAAAAAGTGAGTGGTCATTTATGGTGGAAAAAATATAAATGGGTTTATTATTCAAAAACAGAAACTATAACACCTGATAAGACAGGTTCTACTTCTCATTCAATAAAACTTAATAGTGATCAGACTGTTTCTATGGAAACTATTGGAAGAGAAATTTCTTTTAAAAATGCAGGTCATCATACAAATTATTCTTGGTGGGATATATTTAACTGGTTTGGTAAAGATGAACCAACACCAATGTATTTGCAGGTTGTAAAAGTGCATAATCTAAAAGTTCCTTTAGTATTTCCTAAAATTGCTGTTGATGGTAATAGAAATCTTTATAATGTATTAAAAAAATTCGGTCCTCATACAAAAAAAGGTAGTTATTTTAAACGAGATTATTCTCTTGAAGTATATAAAAATAGAAATCAAAAGCTTTTCGAAGTTCTTATAGGCGAAGAATTATATAAATCTACAGGAGATGCTTCTTATGAGCTTGTTGGCGAAGCAATAAGACCTATTGTGTCATTATCTGTTAATCCTCAAGGTAATAGAATTTATCTTCATTCAGATCTTCCAAAATCAGTTATTTATAAATATAATATGCAGACAAGAGCACTTGAAAGTGAAGATCTTGGTTTTAAACCCGTTCACATGAAGGTTTCAACAAATAATCGTAGTGAAGAATGGATACATTATTCTATAGCACAAGGACTTTCAATAGCAGAAACCTGGGGTCCTGAAAACTCTGCGGCAGATTGCGAAAGATTTGAGTTATGGAAAAACAAAATATATAAAACAAGTTCTATGTATGATATAAATAATGGTCAGGCTGAAGAAGGTGGTTATGTAAATATGGCTACCAAAGATGTTTATGGTGATGTATTGACTTTTTATAATCCAGGTGAAGGTTTTGCTTATTCAAATACTGGTGCTAATACTTCAGCTCATTTTGCATTAGGTAATACAACATATTCATATACTGCTATGGGTAGAAGAGCCCAAATGGGTGTTAGCATGGGAGTTGATGTAAATAAAGGTGAAAAACTTATAATATATGAAAGATCAAATTTTAAAATTGATGAATATGAATTTGATGCAAAACAGAAAGATCATAGATTTACAACAAAAGAAGGAGAGGATTACAGAATAACTATAGATGGTAAAGTTGTAAGTATTGTCGATGTTGGTTCAACTCCTATGAAGCAGATAAGAAAAAAGGTAAAAGATGGTTGGATTTTATGGCCAATTTTGCGTAAGTATAAATGGATAACCGAATGGGTTGAAGACCCTGTTCTTAATAATCCAGAAAACTTTGGATTAACTGCTTTTTATAATATTGCAACTTTAAAATTAACTAAAGTGCCTTATGAATCAATTCAATATTTTGCGGCAGATGGTTATGGTAATAAATATACTGTTAGAAGAGCTTTTGGTCCTTATGTTAACTGGAAGACAACAGGTTCAGTTGTTAGAAATGGTCAGGCTGTGCGTTATTATAAGAGACAGACTTTCTTTACACTATTTAAACTTGATATAAATAATAATGAAACTGAGCTTTTTACTTCGCCTAATATAGGTTGGAGTTATTATTATAGAACAGAATCTCCTTGGCCTCCAGGATCTTGTGGTTGTCAGGGTGTTATGCTTTCTGATTATATACCAATTTATGAAGCTGTTGCAGAAGCGGATCTTGCAACAAATAATTATTCTATGCCGCCTAGAAGCGTAGGTGTTCCTATAGTTGATATAAAAGTAACTCCTACAGATGCTCCTAATCTTCAAATGATTGGAGTTCATGGTGAACTTTTTATGGATGTTAGTGAGAATGTGCTTGTTTCAGCCACAGTTGCTCCTTCAAATGATGTTAAATTTGAAAATCATGATGGTATAGAATGGGGCCATAAATTTCTTGAAAGGATAAATACTCCAGAAGGAAAAAGAGGAGCTCCTTCGGGATTTATTAATACTCATAATCCTTATATATTTGTTCCAAATGAATATTTTTATAGATTTAATATTGTTGATGAGGTAAATCGTGATATTGACGGAGATATGAACGCTCCAGACGGAGCAGTTGAACCTAGTTATCCATTTGATTGGGCTGTTACTGGTGGTGGTTTCCCAAGTCATGTTGTTTTGGGAAGACATATGCCTATGGTAACTGGCGGTGATATTACCAATCCAAGACTTGATTCAAGATATTATGTATGGGCAATAAGACGTCTTGGAATATATAATGAAAATAAACCTGAAGGTGAAAATCTTGTTAATGCTGAAACTCCTTGGACTGTTGTAAATCATGGAGCTAGAGATTTTACAGACATTGAAGCTTGTAGGAAAATTCTTACTGATACTGGTATGGATTTTGTTCCTGATCAGGCATTTCTTTCTAGAACTGCAACAAAAGAAGGATATAGATTTCAGCCAGGCAATTTTAGATTTGATGATGGTGGTATTTATGAAATAATGTTAGCAGCTGGCTATAGATATATAGATTGGGTTGAAATGAGAGAACTGTCTGATGCTGGCGATCTTAGATTCTGGTGGGATGAACCTAATTATATCAAGGTTGCTGAACCAATGAAACCTGATATTGAAACAATAATAGTAAGAGCTTTTGAACCTGAAGATAGACAGAATATGCTTGAAGTAGTAATAGATGGTGATACAAATACTGCTCCTGATTATATTAATAATAAAATGATGTCTAATTGGCAGAGTTTTGATGATGATGGAGATGGTATTCCAGATCATGCTGTTGTTGAGATGAATGAAGATTTTGATCATAAATGGACTGTTAAAATAGTGCAAAAAGATAGAGATGGTAATATAACAAGCGATAATCAAGATATTCTTTTTGTACCAAACAGAGAACAGCAACAGGAAATTCAGGATCAAATTGAACCTGATGAAGAAAATAAAGAACAGAATCTTGAAATAGCTGATAAATACAGTGGTGTTGCTTTTGAAAGTTCAAATGGTATAAAAATGCATTATGAATGGAAAATAACATCAATGTTTGAAGAACAAGAATTTGTACATAATTATTATGTTGGTGGTGATTCAACTGGTATAATAAAGACTGGTGAATTTGATATTGATATACCTTATATCAAAAACAACTATCAGCCATGGGAATCAAGAGTACAAGAAAAAGGTTTGGAAGATACTATTCTTGGTCAGGATGGACAGAGAAGATCATCTACTCTTAATACTAATTTTAATACACCAATAATTCCTCTTCATTACAGAATTACTTTTACTATGTGGTATACAAGAATTGATTATTTTAATGAAAATGGTGAGTTTGCGTATCCTCTTACTGATGAAACAGGTAGAGTAATTGGTTATGATTGTCATGAAACTATTGAAAAATCAGAGTTTTATGTAGATGTTTATGTAAAAGATAATACTCTTCCAAAAGTTACTTTAAGAGAAAAGGAAATGAACGGAGGTACAACAGGCGATCCTTTCCCAAGAGAAATAATTGCTTATGTATCTGATAACAATCCTTTTGATGGTATGACAGAACTTGAATACAATCAGGTGATTGCAAATCTTGATAAGGATAATTATATACCTTTAGGAAGTAAGGCTCATATAGTTTATCCAAAAAGACTTGATGTTAACAGAAGACCTGCTGATGTTTTCAATTTTGAAGAAAATTGGCAAACTGATGAAGAAAAACCTGAAAATCCTGAAGGTTGGAAATGGAAAAGACCTTCAATTGAAGCTAATGACACTTATGCTTATCTTACTGTTACAAATGCTTTAACAGCTTATGATGCTCCGGGTATTCAAAGATGTTCTTATGAGGTTAGACTAATACCTAATGAAGAAAAACTCAAAATGATAATGCCTTATGATGTTGTTTCAAATGAGAATTACGGACATTTTAAGTATATGGTTATTGCTGAAGATGGTATGAGTAATTATTACAAGACATTTAGAAATAATATACCGGTTAATGTAGGTGGTTCAGCGTCAGCAACTTCGTTTACATATCCAGGAGATGCTAATGCTGAAAAACAGATGAAAAACGTTATTCATTTTAATGAGGATAATGCTTTTATAAACGATAATTCAACCGGTGTTCCAAAAAAAATAGGTGAACCTGGAATGCTTCAGAATAACGAATCTTATATTCAGAGAATGGAACTTAATACAATTCATCCAGATATGTATGCTGCAAATTCCTATTTTTCTGATGATGAAGGTGAGGATTTTGTATTTAAACAGGCTGAAGGAGCACCAGAAGATGGATTTTATGGTATGCAGGAAGGTGAAATAGGAATTGAAGATAATGACCCTCCTGAATTGTATTTAAGAATTACTAATCCTAAGAGAAATATAACAATAGGGTATTATATTTTTGATAAAAATAATGCTGATGGTGATGATGGTGATTTAGTTTTGGAATCATATCCGTTTAGAGATAATACTAGATATGATGAAGATATACCAGGTCTTTTAGCATTGTCAGATGAAAATGATAGAGGTAAATATCTTATAGCTGTTGGTGGTGGAGATCATGATATTTATCTTGATCCTCAGACAAGAGAGCTTATAGAAGGATATCCTATTGAAGTTGGAGATATGGATGAAGCTTTATTCCCATGGTATGGTAAAGGTTATGTTGCAGGAGGCGGTTTTGAAGGTGCAATTAAGGATGAAGCTTCATTTAAAGCTATGACTTATGATTTTAGAGATTCAAATAATCTTGATGTTCTTCAGGTTGAAGAAGATATGAGAATTAAGATTGAACTTGCTGCTGTTGATAATGTAAACAATAGTTTTAAAACTGGTACCGAGGCTTCTCTTAATATGTCACTTGGCGGTGTGTTTGAAAACGGCATGGTTGGTTATATGTCTCCTGATGTAAACTCTGCTGTATGGATAACTGATGATTATACTCCTAATCTTGATTGGAGTTCAGTGAATTCAACTGAAAATGATAAGGTTATAGACTACTTTATTTTCAGGGAATCAACAAGGGAAGACGAAAATAACCCTGATATATTTGAATACATGTATGTTAGAGTTAGAGATAATGCTGGTGTTGTAACAAATGAATTTGAAAATGAATGTAATGAAGTTATTTTCAGAATTCCTTTAAGAATAATAAATGTTCAGTTACTTGAAATGAAGATACATGAGTTGAGAAGAGAAGATAAGTTGGGAGAATAAGAATAAAATTTCCTGTCTTATTATTGTGATAATTTGAAAAAACCCCTGAAAAGGGGTTTTTTTGCTTTTGTTTATAGAAAATCCTTCATACTTTATTTTAATTGAAAATTTTCTAACGCCTCTAAAAATTCGACATTCAACATTCGACATTGGACATTAAAAATCTGCCATCCCGGTACTATTCTGAGAAAAATGTCATCCCGGTATGATTTTGAGCCGGGATCTCGCTTTTGATATTTTTATCATTACAATAACGCAAAAAAACAATCATTCGGTACCATTCGATATTTTACATCCATATAAAATATCTCTTTACCTTCGTTCACTTATAATACATCCGTATATTATATGCTTCGCAACGTTCACTCAAGTTACCGAGTAGATTTTTTTTTGAATTAGATTTTACATATAGATTCAAAAAATTGATATCGAGCGTAATTATGGAAGCTGTCTTAAGATTTTCAATAAGTATACAAAAAAGAAATTCAAAGTTAAAAAGAATAAAATTATAAATAACTAACATACATTAGAAAATCTTAAGGAAATTACATGGAGGTAATTTAAAGCTGAACATGTAAGGAGAAAATTTATACTATGTAAATTTTCAACTGGTACCAAGATATCAATTGTTTTGAATTGTATAATTATTTAAAATATCGAATCCATTAATTAGAAAAATTTCTAACGAGTTCTCGTAATTGTTGCAAGATATATTTTTTTAATCTTTTATAAAAATCAAAATCTTCTTGTTAAATAAATGAAAAGCAATACTGCACTTCAGAATTGCCTAAAAAAATTTTTTCACAAAATAATTAAAAATTTAGTATAATAAAAAAAAGAAGAATCAATTAGAACATTTAGGAGTTTTAATGTTAGATTTATATTATGATAGATTTGAAAACATTGTTGTTATTGATAAAGATAAGGTTGAGCAATATATATTTGATTTTTTAAATTCTAATAAAGTTGTTTTTAATGAAAATTCTCAGAATTTAAAGAAAAATAGTAAGTCTTTAGACATTGATTTTAACGATTTTTCTAATATGACAATTGGTGTTTTTTTTAAAGATAAAATAGATACATTGGCAATAATAGCATTGCTTGAGTTTTACGGCTTAAATAAAATCACTGTATTTCATAATTATAATAATATATTTTCAAAAGATATTATAATTACTGATGTATTATGTGGTATAATGCCTGATAATGTCTTAATTATAGATATTAAAAATAATGAATTTATTCTCGATAGATTATATAAAATATGTTTAAATTTTTTTACAGAATATTCTGAGAAGTTTTACAGCCTTCTTTTTCATAAATTTAAAAACCCACTTTCCACAATGTATGGATATATACAACTTCTTGGTGATAAATTAAATAATATTGAAAAATCCGAAAAATATTATAAAAAAATATCTGAACAGTTTAATATTATGAACAGTCTTATTAAAAAGACATCAGAGTTTGTAGTAATTATTGAAAAAGAAAATGAAAAAATAGATTTGTATAATATGTTTAAAGTTTTTATTTCTTCTTTTGAAAAAATAACAGGAAAATATATTGAGATTGATATTTCTGAAATTAAAGATAAAAACATTATATTTAATTATGAAATGTTTGAAAAAGTTTTATTTAATATTTTTTTAAATTATATTGATAATAATGAAAAGAAAAAATATTTTTTTAATATAAAACTAGAAGAAGATGATTTTTTTATGCTTAAAATAATAGCAATTGATATGAAAATCCCTTTAAATTATATGCATAAAATATTTGAACCTTTTTTTTCTACAGGAAAAGGAAAAAATTTTGGTATTGGTTTAAATGAGGTTAAAAAAATTTTAAATATGAAAAATTGTGGAATTCATGTTTTGAATAATAAAAATTCTTCTGAATTTATAATTTTTTTACCAAAAAAATTGACATATCAAATTTAGTTAAGTAAGATTATATAAAATCAAAATAAGAGGTGGTGAAAAACATGCCAGTTATTGAAATAGGCGATAATGAACCTCTAGAAAAAGCACTTAAAAGATTTAGAAAAGTTTGTGAACAGTCAGGAGTGCTTTCTGAGTATAAAAAGAGAGAAAGATACGAAAAGCCTAGTGAAACAAAGAAAAAGAAATTAGCTGAAGCTAAGAGAAAAATGAGAAAGCTTATGGCAAAAAAGAAGTAATTCAAAATAACAATGATGAAATTTTTTAAAAGCAGGGGTGAGTATATCATTCCTGCTTTTTTATTCTGGGAGGCAATAATATGAAAAAGTTTTTTAATGTGCTGGGTATATTTACTAGTCTTATGGTCCTTTTTATGATAGCTTACAGAATGTATGAATATTTTAAGGAAAATTCCGATATAGAATAAAATATATAATGATAAAAGAGTCAAAATATAATAAAAAATGTTGGAGGATAAGATCATGGTAAATAATAACATGATATTAGGGAGTGTTGTAATCAGTATCCTTGCATTGATTTTTGCTTTTTTTAAAGCAAGATTTATTGTAAAACAAGAAGAAGGAACTGATAAGATGAAAAAAATTGCTCTGGCAATTTCAGATGGAGCAATGGCATTTTTGAAAAGGCAATATACTGTTTTGATTGTTTTTGTAATTGTTGTAGCTTCCTTGATTGCGATTTTTATTCAAAAAGAAAGCGCATTTGCATTTATTGCAGGAGCACTTCTTTCAGGTATAGCTGGTTTTGTTGGAATGAAAATATCAGTAAAAGCAAATGTAAGGACAGCGAATGCTGCAAGAACAAGTCTTACAAAAGCTCTAACTGTTGCGTTTTCAAGTGGAAGTGTAATGGGTTTTACTGTTGCAGGTTTAGGACTTCTTGGTATTTCAACAATGATTTATATATTAGGTATATCAGAAATTTCTGTTGAAATAATAAGTGGTTTTGCAATGGGAGCAAGTTCTATTGCACTTTTTGGTAGAGTTGGTGGTGGTATTTACACTAAAGGTGCTGATGTTGGAGCAGATCTTGTGGGTAAAATAGAAAAGGGAATTCCTGAGGATGATCCTAGAAATCCTGCGGTGATAGCTGATAATGTAGGTGATAATGTAGGTGATATTGCTGGTATGGGAGCTGATTTATATGAATCTTATGTTGGTTCTATGGTAGCAACTATGACTCTTGCCTTTTTTTCTCCTGATCTTTTTAAGACTGCGTCTGCTGTTATGAGTGCAGCAATGCTTCCTTTGATGATTGCAGCAGCAGGTTTGGTCTCTTCTTTTATTGCGACTTTTTTTGTCAAAACATCAGATCCTAAAAAAGTTCATACTACTTTGTCAAATGCTCTTCTTATATCTTCAATAATTTCAATAATTTCTTTTTATTTTATATTAGGAAAAATGTTTGAACAAGGTGTTGCTATGCGATTGTTCTGGGCGGTTGTATCTGGTCTTGTTGCAGGTTTTGCAATAGGTAAGATTACAGAATATTATACAGATTCTCATTATAGCCCTACACAAAAAGTTGCAAAATCATCTGAAACAGGTGCTGCAACAAATATTATAAGTGGTTTGGCAAATGGTATGTATTCTTGTGCATTACCAGTAATAATTGTATGTCTTGTAATATTTATATCTTATCATTTTGCTGGAATATACGGAATAGCAATTTCAGCTGTTGGAATGCTTGCTACAACTGCAATGACAGTTTCAGTAGATGCTTATGGACCTGTTGCTGATAATGCTGGTGGAATAGCTGAAATGGCTGGTCTTCCAAAAGAAGTTAGGGTTATAACAGATAAACTTGATTCAGTTGGAAATACAACAGCTGCTATTGGAAAGGGTTTTGCTATAAGTTCGGCAGCAGTAACTGCACTTGCATTATTTACTTCATATACTCAAAAAGTTAATTTAACTGTTCTTAATGTTATTCAGCCTGAAGTTCTTATTGGTTTGTTTGCAGGAGCTATGATTCCTTATGTATTTTGTGCTATGACTATGAAATCTGTTGGTAAAACTGCTGAAGCTATTATTATAGAAGTTAGAAGACAGTTTAGAGAAATTGTTGGTTTAATGGAAGATAAAGCTCAACCTGAATATGGTAAATGTGTTGATATTGCTACAAAAACTGCATTAAAAGAAATGATAATACCAGGTATTTTAGCTGTGGTAATTCCAATTCTTGTTGGATTGTGGGATGCTGCTGCATTAGGTGGATTACTTGCTGGTACTATGATATCTAGTTTTCTTCTTGCAATATTTATGGCGAATTCAGGTGGTTCATGGGATAATGCCAAAAAATATATTGAAGAAGGCAATTTTGGCGGAAAAGGTTCTGATGCACATAAAGCATCAGTTGTTGGTGATACAGTAGGAGATCCTTTTAAAGATACATCTGGACCTTCTTTAAATATACTTATGAAACTTATGAGTATAGTAGCTTTAGTATTTGCAAAACTTTTTATATAATCTCAATAAAGCCCCTTGTAAAAGGGGCTTTTACTTAAAAAAGTAATAATATGATATCTAAGAAAAGTATTCAGGAAATTCTTGAAAAAATAAGCATTATTGAATTAATATCAAATTACACTGAACTGAAAAGATCTGGTAAGAACTTTTCGGGTCTTTGCCCATTTCATGAAGAAAACACTCCATCATTTTATGTTGATGAGGAAAAAAAACTATTTCATTGTTTTGGTTGCAAAAAAGGTGGTAATCTTATACAGTTTGTTCAGGAATCAGAAGCTTTAGGATTTGTAGAAGCTTTAGAGTATCTTTCTGAAAAATTTAACATTCCTATGGAATACGAAAATTCTAAAGGTAAAATAGATAATTATAGAGAATATTATGATTTACTTTCTGTTGTAAACAGTATATATGTTTCGAATTTGTGGACAAATCAGCAGGCTTTAAAATATTTAAAAGAAAGAAGTATTTCAAAAAATGTTCTTGAAAAGTTTGGTGTAGGTTTTTCAAAAGGAGATATTGTTGATATTGCGGATAAAAAAAATCTGTCAAGAGAACTTTTATTTAAAACTGGAATAATAAATTCCATTGATGATAATTCTCGTGAAAATTTTAAAGATAGAATAACAATTCCTTTAAAAGACAAGTATGGAAAGATAAAAGGATATGTTGCAAGGACAATAACAGGGAACCGGTATAAATATATTAATTCACAGAATAGTGAAATATATGATAAAGCAAAACTTCTTTTTGGTTTTGACATTTGCAGGAATTCTATAAGGGAAAAAGATTTCTCAATTGTGTGTGAAGGAGTTTTTGATTGTATGAGGCTTTATGAGGCTGGAATTGAAAATTCAGTAAGTGTTCTTGGTACAAATATGTCTGTATGGCAACTTAAAGAGCTAAAGAGAATTTCAAAAAATATATTTATAATGTTTGATTCAGATACGGCTGGAATTGAAGCTTCTGTTGAACTTTGTAGAAAAGCTGCTGAAATTGATATAAATATGAGAATATGTTCTTTGCCGCAAAATACAGATCCTGATAGTTTTATAAAAGAGCATGGCATGTCGAAGGTTATGGAAATTCTTAAGAATGCTGATTTTTATGTTGATTATTTTATTAATATTTATATGAAACATACAGATGATGTTTATAAAAAAGCTGAAAATTTTAAAATTTGCAGTGATTTTATAAATTCTGTGTCAAATTATTTTATTAGAAATAAATATTCTGAAAAAGTTGAAAAGTTTTTTAGTATGAAAGTTAAAATTGAAAAAAAACAAGATTATAACGGCGATAAAGCCGATAATATAAAGAAAGATAAAACAGAAGAAGTATCAAAATATTTGAAAGATCTTCTTAATCTTTCAGTTACTTATGATAAAGTACTTGATATTATTTTTAAAAAGTATTATAAAAATATTGACGATTTAAATTTTAAGAATATAATATTAAATCTGCACATTGGAAAAACACCTGCGGAAATGTTATGTCTTGAAATTCCTGATGTGTATAAAAAAATGTTGCTGCAATATGAGTTTTTGCCAGAAAAAAAGCTTTTATTAAGTGATCCTGAAGCTGAAGTAGTACATATTTTTGGACTTATGAGAAGAGAAAAGATTCTTAATGAAATTGAAAAATGTAAAAAAGTTATAAATAATCCTGAAACAGTTGATAAATACAAAGAGTATCAGGAAAAATATATTGATTTGATTAAAGAATTGAATAATATAGAATAAGGAGTGTTTTCTGTGTCAAATATTAACTTTGAACTTTTAAAAAAGTATATTGATAAGGGAAAGGGACAGTCTAAAAGTAAAAAAAAGGCTGTGAAGAAAAAAGCTAAAATCGATATATCTGAAATATCTGAAGATATTATAGAAAATATTGAGGAAGATGAAGACCTTCTTATTGATGATGATTATGCAGATGAGGTTGAAGTCGAAGATGAAGACCTTGATCTTGATATTGACGATGTTGATATGTCAATAGATGATGTTGAAGGTGATGATAGTATTGATAAAAACATTATTGATGAACCTTTCACTGCCGAAATACCTGTTCGTAAGAAAAAAGAAACTACATCAAGTGAAATTGATATTAGAAGCCTTGATGCTGTAAAAATGTATCTTAAAGGAATTGGTCAAGCACCTCTTTTGACTGCGGAAGAAGAAGTAGAACTTGCTAAACGAATAGAAAAAGCTGACAAACAAGCAGAAAAACAGCTTATTGAAGCAAATCTTAGGCTTGTTGTAAGTGTTGCAAAAAGATATACAAAAAGAGGATTGTTATTTCTTGATCTTATTCAAGAAGGTAATCAAGGTCTTATAAGAGCTGTAAAAAAGTTTAAGTATAAAAAAGGGTTTAAATTCTCAACTTATGCAATATGGTGGATAAGACAGGCGATTACAAGAAGTATTGCAGATCAAGCGAGAACTGTTAGGATTCCGGTTCATATGGTTGAAATAATTAATAGAATTCGTAAAATATCTAAAAATCTTACACAAGATCTTGGAAGAGAACCAACCGTTGATGAATTATCAGAAGCTGCTAGGATTCCTGTTGACAAGGTTAAGAATATACTTAAAATTTCAATGGAACCGGTGTCCCTTGAAACTCCAGTTGGTGAAGAGGATGATTCTCATCTTGGGGATTTTGTATCTGATAAAAATGCTATATCACCTGATTTTGCAGCGTTCAAGACTCTTCTTAAAGAACAAATAGAAGGTGTTCTTGAAACTCTTACAGAAAGAGAAGGGAAAGTTATTAAATATAGATTTGGTTTAAATGATGGTTGTCCAAGAACTCTTGAGGAAGTCGGTCAGATATTCGGGGTTACAAGAGAAAGAATAAGACAGATTGAAGCAAAAGCTTTAAGAAAACTTAGACATCCAAGTAGAAGTAAAAAATTAAAAGAATTTTATTCAGATTGATTAATGCGGCAAATGTATGTTTGGCAAAAGTCATTTGTTAATTTGCCGTTTCTATCTTGTTATTGCGACAAGAAGTGATGCGATTTTTTTTGTCCATGCAATATCTTTTTTTAGAGAAAAATCGTTTAATTTAAGCATATTCATATCATAATCAAGAGCTTTATAAAAAGGCTTTTGTGATAATATATTTTTTAATTGAATAGAGTCTTCTTCTTGAATATTTTCTGTATTTAATGCATATAAAAGATTTTGCACAGTGTGAAGATCGTTTGAATTAATCAAAGCTTTTATAATATTTTGTTTTTTACCTGGGAAATTCAAGTTTTTAATTCTAAAAGCTGCTGTCATAACTGTGTTTTTATCTAAGGAAAATAACTTCTCAATAATTGCTTCAATTAATGTATGATTATCTACTATGTTTTTTTCATTATCTTTGTTTCTATCATCTTTGAATATACTTTCGATAAAACCTTTTATTTCTATATCTTTTTCAAAATCCATATACTTATTTAACAATGAAGTAAATTTAAAAAATATATTTTTTTCAAAAAGATATGTAAAGCATAAAAATCTTATATTTCTTGAGTAATGGAATAGATTTTCTATAAATAAAAAAACATTATCCTTGTCTGTTCTTTTTTTGAGTATTATTAAAATACTTTCAATAATTAAAAAATCTTCTTTATATGTATTTAATAATTTCAAAAGATTTTTTGATTCAACTTCATCAAGTAGCAATGTAGAATAATTTAGTTTATCAGAATATTCATCTGTTTCTTTAATAGTATTTAAAGTTAGATTTAATTTTCTAATTAATTTTTTCATTCTATTATTTCCATTGCTTTTTCTATTGAAGAAGTCATTTTTAAAATAGTATTGAGTCTACACATATACATAATTTTTTCAACTGATTTAGAAGCATTTGCTACTACCATTTTTCTATTTTGCAAACTTATTTCTTTTTCAAGTTTTATAATTATACCTATACCAGCGGAATCCAACATTAGAGTTTCTGAAAGATCTAATATTATATTATTGTTTTTTTCTTTAATTATTTTCTCAAAAATTGCAAATATTTCCTGTACAACATCTCCGACAATTTCATCAGGCATTTTTAAAATAAGGACATTTTCTTTTTGTGATATATCAATATTTACTATCATTTTAAAACCTCTTTTTTCCTTTAGTTTCAATTGAGTACACATTTATTAATGTTATCGGTTTTTTTATTGAAAAAAATAAGTTAAACTGTTAGAATAAAACACTCTGATTAAATATGTAATTTAGAGAGTTTAATTGTTAGAATCAAATTTTGGAGGCTATATGTCAGAGATTTTTGAAGGAATTCCAGCCGGAAATGATGTTCTGACCGAAAACGGGTATCTTCCTGTTGAGGATTTGAAAGAAAATGACAAAATCATTTGTGCGGCAGGTTGGGGAAATACAGCCATATCTAAGATTAGAAAAATAAAAAAACAGAAATATTCTGGTAATTGTGTAAAAATTAATATTGATAGCAAAAAACATATTACACTTCCTCAGAAACATATTTGTTTTTCAAAGTTTGATACTTCTGTAAATACTTATTATATTGTAATGATTTATAGACAAGAAAAAGGCTGGAGAATTGGACTTGAAACAGATATTAGAGGACTTAATAAACATAATTTAAATTATGATGATAAATATTGGATACTTGATATAAGCTGTGATGAAGGAGAAGCGGTTTTTTTTCAGCATCTTTATTCATACAGATTTGGTATTCCTATGGTTGATTTTGAGGTAAAAAATGATAAATTTAATTTTTCTCAAGATTCAATTGATAAAGTTTTTGAAATAATTGAGACTGAAGAAAGAAGTCTCAAGGTGTTTGAAGAACTTAATATGTTTAGAGATTATCCTTATTATATTGCACCTAATAAAAAATTTGGAACTAAGCTTTTAACATTAATAATGTTTGGTGATAAAGATAAAAAAGAAGAAGAAGAATGGCATTCTCATAGAATTTATGTAAATGTTGATCATAACAAGATTTCTTATGGTAAAACAAGTATAATGGATCCTGGAAATAGAAGTGCATGGAATATTAATACTGTAAGAAGTGATTATGATGAACTTATTAATTTTGCAAATGTGCTTGCAAGTTTTGAAGAACTTGAAATAATAAAAAGATCACAGCTTACACCAGCAACTCCATTTTTTTATTTTCCTGCAAGTCATATTAAAAAAACTATGGTATTACCGCTTTTTAACAAAAAAGAAAAAAAGATAACAGAAAAACAAGTTGAAAAAGTTGCAACAAGAGATTTTGATGGTGATGTGTTTTCTCTTGAAATTGAAAATCTTAGAAATTGTATTGTTAATGATGTAGTATTGTATTGTTGATAAAAATTAAAGAGGAATTTATATGAATCTTGTTTTAGAAAAAAAAGAAGAAGATATTATTATAAAAATTGATGGAGAAATAACAATAAATAATTTTGATCAGATTTCTGCTATGATTAATGAAAATATTGCAGAAAATATTGATTATATACTTGATTTTGAAAATGTTACATATATTGATTCGGCTGGAATGGGTGGACTTGTAGCTAAACTCAAAGAAATTTATTCTTATAATAGTAATCTTAGAATAGTTCATACTCCGGCAAAAATTCTGAAATTATTTAAACTCACAAAACTTGATAAGTTTTTTGAGATATATTAAAAAACTTTTGTTGTGATTTTAAAGTTGCTAATAAAAAATAGTATTTTATGAGAGAGGGATTGATTTGGGTAGTTTTAGAATTGAACTTGAAGATGATCATTTAAAAGAAATTACAGGAAAACTTTTTTCTAGAATTTATAAACACGAGATAATATTAAATTCAAAAGATGGACATATAAAATTTAATATTTTTTCAGATGAGAAAAATCGTGAAACTTTTGATCTTAATATAATTCAACATAATTTTCTTAAAGTTTTTCCTGTTAAATCAGAAGAAGTTGATATTAATATAAATCTTATATCTGATTACAAAAAAATAAATCAAGAAGATTTAAAAAAAAATATATTTGATGTTATTTCTGGTATTAATGGAAGAACTTTGTTGTTTAGAGATTTCTGTAGAGATGTCAATATTCTTTCAAATGATATTATAATTAATATTGGTAAAAAATATTTTAATACAATAAATCCATATTCAGAAAAAATTAAAAAAAGAGTTAAAGATGTTCTTTATAAACAAACTGGTTTTGATAATTGGAAAATAGTTTTTGAACCTTTTGATGATTCAGAAATATTTAATAAAATGGATGCAAAAAGAAATGAACCTGAAGTTATTAAGGAAGATAAAACTGTAAATAAAACAGATTATAATAATAAAAATAATAGTTATTCACAAAATTCATCAAAACCTAAAACATGGAGTACTGGTAAAAAAAATTTTAAAAAAAATTATCAGGAAAAAAATATATGCAAGGCATCTGAAGGAGATTTTGTACAGCTTAAAGGTAAAATTATTTTTTATGATGATATTAGAAATACTAAAAGTGGTAAATTTATACATACACTTGTTATTAAAGACAATACAGGTGCTCTTATAATAAAATCTTTTAGTAAAAGTGATAAAAAAGTTATAGATGAAGGTGAGTGGAGTATTGTAAAAGGACAGATTAAATATGATGATTATATAAAAGAACAGGTTTTATGGCTTGATTCTGTTGAAAAAACAGAGCCAGAAAGACGAGTTGATAATTATTCTAAAAAAAGAGTAGAACTTCATTGTCATACAAAAATGAGCATGGATGATGCAGTTGCTGACATTACTGAAATGGTTGAGCTTGCTGCTTTTTGGGGACATAAAGCACTTGCAATTACAGATCATGGTGTTGTTCAGGGATTTCCTGTTTTTTATAAAGCTTGTAAAGCAAATAATATAAAACCAGTGTTTGGAATGGAAGGTTATCTTTATGTTGGCGATGAGGAAAAATTTAATCAAAAAGGTGCAAGAGAAAAAACCCATCATATAATAATACTTGTAAAAAATGATATTGGAAGAAAAAACTTGTATAAACTTGTTTCTTATTCTCATATAAATAATTTTTATTATAAACCTCTTATACTTGAATCTGAACTTGCAAAGTATAGAGAAGGTCTTATTCTTGGTTCAGCTTGTGAAGCTGGAGAACTTTTTACTGCAATTCTTAACAAAAAAGAAGATGAAATTATTAAAAACATTGCTTTAAAATACGATTTTCTTGAAATACAGCCAATTACAAACAATATGTTTCTTGTAAGAGATGGAAAAGTTCCTTCAAAACAAACTCTTATTGATATTAACCAAAAAATTGTAGATCTTGGTGAAGAATTGGGTAAACCTGTTGTTGCAACTTGTGATTCACATTTTATTGAACCTCAAGATGGTGAGTATAGAAAAATTTTACTTGCAAATAAAGGTTTTAAAGATTTTATGTTTCAACCTGAGCTTTATTTTAGGACAACTAATGAAATGATAGAAGAATTTGCTTATCTTGGAAAAGAAAAAGCTGAAGAAGTATGTATTGATAATCCTAATAAAATAGTTGATGAAATAGAAGAATTTAAACCTATTCCAGATGGTTTTTATCCACCTTCAATTGATAATGCTGAAGAAATGCTTGTTGAGATGGTTTATTTTAATGCAAAAGAAAGATATGGTGAAAAACTCCCAGAAGTTATTGAAGCTAGATTAAAACTTGAACTTGATTCAATTATTAAATATCAGTTTTCTACTCTTTTTTATCTTGCACATTTAATTGTCAAAAAATCTCTTGATGATGGTTATATTGTTGGTTCAAGAGGTTCGGTAGGCTCTTCTGTTGTAGCAAGATTTTCAAATGTTACAGAGGTAAATCCTCTTCCAGCACATTATATTTGTAAAAAATGTAAATTTTCTGAGTTTTTTGAAGATATAGATATAGTAGGCGTGGATTTAGAAGATAAAAACTGTCCTCAATGTGGTGAAAAACTTATAAAAGATGGTTTTAATATACCTTTTCAGGTTTTCATGGGATTTTTTGGAGATAAAGTTCCAGATATTGATCTTAACTTTTCAGGTGAATATCAATCTAAAATACATAAATATGTTGAAGAATTATTTGGTGAAACACAGTGTTTTAAAGCTGGAACTATATCAGTTCTTAAAGCTGGGCAATGTGGTATGTATCTTAATAAATATATGGAAAGTCTATCGGATGATAATAGCAATACAGGTTATAAAGGTATTAAAAAATCCGAAGAATACAGAATGCTTAAAGGTATTGAAGGTGTTAAAAAAACAACAGGACAGCATCCAGGTGGTGTTATTGTAGTTCCTACAAATAAAGAAATATTTGATTTTTCTCCTATAAATTTTCCAGCTAATAAAAAAAATTCAGGAGTTGTAACAACTCATTTTGATTATCATGTAATGGATGCTCAGTTAGTTAAACTTGATATGCTTGGGCATGATGATCCTACAATAATCAAACATCTTGTAGAAATGACTAATGTTAATATATTTGATATTCCTCTTGATGATAAAGAAACAATGAGTTTGTTTACAGATATAAAATCAACTGCAATACCTGAGTTTGGTACAAGTTTTGTTAAAAGAATGCTTGAAGATACAAATCCTACAAAATTCACCGAGCTTATAAGAATTTCAGGACTTTCTCATGGAACAGATGTTTGGACTAATAATGCTCAAGAACTAATAAGACAGAATACATGTGATCTTTCAAGTGTTATCTCAGTTAGAGATGATATTATGAATTATCTTATAAACAAAGGATTAGAAAAAAAAGCTTCTTTTGATATTATGGAGCATGTAAGAAAAGGGAAAGGTCTTAAACCTGAGATGGAACAAGATATGAAAAAGCATAAAGTTCCTGAATGGTATATTGGTTCATGCAAAAAAATAAAATATATGTTTCCTAAAGCTCATGCTGTTGCTTATGTTGTCATGGCTTATAGAATTGCATGGTTTAAAGTTAATTATCCAAGAGAATTTTACTCAGCTTATTTTGGGGTAAGAGCATTTAATGGAGTGAATTCAACTGATTTAGTAAGAGGAAAAAGTTATATAGAAGATAAAATTGCAACTATGACATCTATGAAAGAGCTTACTCATACAGAAAAAAGCACAGTTTCTTATCTTGAAGTAGCACTTGAAGCTATTGATAAAGGTATAAAATTCATTGATATTGATCTTAATAAATCAGATTATTCAAGATTTAATCGTGAAGGAGAAAATATGTTAAGATGCCCTCTGATTGCTCTTGATGGTCTTGGAGAAAAAGCAGCAATGAAAATTGTGGAAGAAAGATTAAAAAAACCGTTTAGAACTCAGGAAGATCTTGCACAAAGATGTAGTTTAAATAAAAATGTCATGTCTCTTCTTAAAGAAAAAGGATGTATGGATGAAATTCCTGAATGTGATACATTAATGCTTTTTTAAAGATAATATCCGATAATCAGAAGGTTTAAATATTAATGATTGAAATTACAGATTTAAATTATAAAGAAATTTTAAATAATATTAATGTAAAAATTGAAAGTGGAATTATTGGTTTGATAGGAGCTAATGGAGCTGGAAAATCAACTCTTGTAAAATGTATTTCAGGTATAAACAAAAATTATTCAGGTGAAATATTTATAAAAGGTAAAAATCTTAAAAATTTATCTTTTCGAGAACTTGCTACTATATTATGTTATATTCCGCAAAAAACATTTATTAATTATGATATATCAGTTCGTGATTTTCTGTTTTTTTCAAGATATTCATATAATGAAAATATTAAAAATTGTAATAATATAATCAATAATGCTCTTGAAAAAATCAATATGCAAAACTATGTCAATAAAAATCTAAAGATATTATCAGGTGGCGAATTTCAAAAAATAATGCTTGCTTCCGCTATAGTGCAGGGAAGTTCTATATGGCTTCTTGATGAACCAGCATCAGCACTTGATCCTGGAAGTTCAGTTGAATTTTATAAGACTTTAAAAGAAATATGTTCTAATAATAATATTACTATAGTTCTTATAAGCCATGATCTTAATCATATTCTTAATAATTGTGATAATATAATTGCCATGAGTAAAGGGACTATTATTAAAAAATCAGAAGTTGCTACTTTTTTAGATAAAAATATTCTTAAAGAAGTATATAATATTGATTTTTTAATTGAAAAAAGGCAGGATAAATTTATATGTATTCCGTCAATTTAAATAAAAAATTCTTTTTATTATTGTTATTTCTGGGCTTTTCAATATATTTTGGACTTTTTGCAGGAGATAAGCTGGATTTTTCAAATGAAAATGATATTGCTGTATTTTTTAATTTTAGATTATCAAGAGTTTTACTAGGATTTTTTGCAGGAACAATACTTGCACTTGGTGGATTATCATTTCAAACAATATTTCAAAATGAATTAGCTTCTCCTTATACATTAGGAATAGCATCAGGAGCTTCTTTAGGAGCTGCATTTTTTATAAAATTTCAACCAGCATTTAGAATTCCATATTTTTCATGGGAATTTGTAGGGGCATTTTCAGGAGCATTATTATCTTTGATATTTATTAAAAGTGTCTTTGCAATTAAAAGATCAGATTCAAGGTTTACAATATTGCTCGCAGGGATAGCATTTAATTTTATTTGTACAAGTATGATTATGGTACTTCAGTATATAGGAGATATAACACATTCATTTAAACTTGCAAGATGGACAATGGGTTCTTTAGATCTTCTTGATATGGAACCAGTGCTTAAAATGTTTCCATTTTTTATTATTGTTATATATGTTGTTTTTTCATATTCAAGAGAGTTAGATATAATGTTATATGGAAATGAATTAGCACATACCAAAGGTGTTGATGTTGCAAAAATAGAAAACAGATTTTTTATACTTATATCAATTGCTGTTGGAGCTGTTGTGTCAATATGTGGACCAATAGGTTTTATAGGTCTTATGGTCCCTCATATATTAAGATTAGTATTTGGTTATAAACATAATATATTAGGAATTGCATCAATAATTGGAGGAGGAGCTTTTTTAGTTTTTTGTGATGCTTTATCAAGAAGTCTTTTTTCAACAAATCAGATACCGGTTGGTATTGTAACTTCTCTTTTAGGTGCTACATTCTTTTTATATATGCTATTAAAAAAATAAATTTAAAATATTTTGATAAAACGCTACTAAAATGGTAGGATATAAATATAACATGTTGATAATATATTGAAAATTTAATTTATTGAACAAAATCTAAAATGGTATTATTATAAGAATACC
This sequence comes from Candidatus Muiribacterium halophilum, assembly GCA_023228995.1. Classification (GTDB taxonomy): domain Bacteria; phylum Muiribacteriota; class Muiribacteriia; order Muiribacteriales; family Muiribacteriaceae; genus JALOAD01. The sequence goes on along the minus strand of JALOAD010000027.1, from coordinate 11,145 downwards.
AGAAAAAATTTAGGAGGTTTTATGAATAACGGAGATTATAACGAAAAAGTAATGGATCACTTTATGAATCCAAGACATGTTGGAGAAATTGATAAACCTTCTGGAACTGGAGAAGTTGGAAATGCAGCATGTGGCGATATGATGAAGATATTTCTAGATATTGATGAAAACGGTATTATAAAAGATGCAAAATTTAAAACTTTCGGATGTGGAGCAGCTATAGCTACTTCTTCAATTGCAACTGATCTTATAATAGGAAAACATATAGATGAAGCAAGAGAAATTACAAATAAAGCAATAGTAGATGCATTAGGAGGACTGCCTAAGCAAAAATTACATTGCTCAGTACTTGCGGCTGATGCAATCAATGCAGCATTAGATGATTATCTTGGAATAGAAAGAAAAGAAGAAAATGAAATAATTTGTCATTGTATGGGAATTGATAGAAAGACTATAGAACATGCTGTATCTCATGGAGCTTTTACTTTAGAAGATGTTAAAGAAAAAACTGGGGCAGCAACAGGTGCATGTGGCGGAGAAAGATGTATTGCAAACATACAGAAAATACTGGATAAATATTCAGAAAAATAAAAGGAGTGTTTTCTATGAAAGTGTATTTTGATAATAATGCTACAACTCCATTGATACCTGAAGTAAAAGAACAGGTTATCAATTCTCTTGAATATTATGGTAATGCTTCTTCAAAACATGATTATGGAAAAACAGTTAGAAATCAGATTGAAGGGACAAGAAGTCTTATTGCAAATTATATAAAGGCAGAACCAGGACAAATTTATTTTACAAGTGGAGCTTCAGAAGCTAATAATCTTATAATAAAAAGCACAACTACATGCGGAGCTATGTGTACTTCATGCAATACAGGTAATCAACCTCATATAATAACTACAGCCATAGAACACCCTTCTGTTCTTAATACATGTAAGTGTGTTGAAGGAAATGGAGCAAAAGTAACTTATTTAAAAGTTGATGAAAAAGGCATGATAGATTTAGAAGAATTAAAAAAAAGTATAAGACCGGAAACAAGACTTATATCAATTTTATTTGCAAATAACGAGATTGGTACAATACAAAAAATAAAAGAAATAGGTCAAATTGCAAAAGATAAAAACATTCCATTTCACACAGATTCAGTTCAGGTTTTTGGCAAAGAATTCATAGATGTTGATGAACTTAATATAGATTTTTTAACTTTTTCAGGTCATAAGTTTAATGCTTTGAAAGGTACTGGTGGTCTTTATATGAGAAAAAAAGGAACTGTATGTCCTCTTATTCATGGCGGTCATCAAGAAGGTATGCTTAGAGCTGGAACTGAAAACAGTGTTGGAATAATATCTATGGGTGCTGCTTTAAATCATCACATACAAAACATTGGAAGATGGAAAGAAATAAAAAAAATGAGAGATTCACTTGAAGAATATATTTTAAAAAACATTCCACATACTTATGTTAATGGAAATATTGATAGTAGATTAGATAATACATCGAATATTTCATTTGATTTTGTAGAAGGTGAAGCTATATTATTAAGACTTAATTATTATGGTATATATGTTTCTACTGGTTCAGCATGTAATTCTGATTCACTCGACCCATCTCATGTTCTTATTGCTCTAGGTAAAAGAATAGAACTTGCACATTCGAGTGTTAGATTTTCATTAGGTATTCAAAACACTTGGGAAGAAATCGAATATGCAAAGCCAAAAATTAAAGAAGTTATAGAAAAACTTAGGATGTTATCTCCATTATATAAGAATTAAAAATTTTGTGCTCCCATAGCTCAGAAGGATAGAGCGTCGGATTCCTAATCCGAAGGTCACTGGTTCGACTCCAGTTGGGAGTACCAGTTTTTTGAAGCAAATCGAGAAGTATAAAAATCTGTGAAGTTGTAAGTAGTGAAATAGTGAGAGGGGAAAAGCTTTAAATCTATTTCGCTAATATTAACAAAGTCATACTAACCTCTAATTGTTCAATGTATTTTAAACCTAACAAACCCAATAAACCATCTTCTGTCTCAATTGACTTTTCTATGAATTTAAGTTAGTTTTTAAACAGTTTATATAATTTTTTAGAGGACAAAATGTTTATAAAAAAATTCCTTTTATTTTTCTTTTTTTCAGCTGTAATTGTCAATTCAACTACTATTAATTTTAATTATTTTAGATTTGATAATGATTACAAAGATTGGAATGTATGGTTATGGGAAGAAGGAAATCCTGGAAATTCTTTTGAATTCAATAAAAATACATCTTATGGAAATCTAGCTAGTATTAATATTTCAGATCAAACTAAAAGAGTTGGATTTATAATAAGAAAAGGTGAATGGGAAAAAAAAGATATTGATTCAGACAGATATATCGATATAAATAATAAAGTAGAAAATTTATATTTAGTTTCAGGAGATAATACTATTTATTTCAAGGAGGAAATGGTGGATAAAAGCAATAGGATAAATGGTGCACTTATAATAGATGATGATTTAATAAAAATATCTACAACAATACCTGTTGATATAAAAAAAATTAAAGATGAAATTTTTATAAATGATAATGATATAACAATACCTGTAAAAGATGTATTTACAAGTAATGATCCTAATGATAGATATTTTAAATTTGAAAATAATAAAGTGATAATAGAATTTAATCCAGCAGATTTTGGAATTACAGACAGCAAAAAACTTGAAGTATTTCTTGTATCTTCAATAAATTCATGGAAAAAAGAAGATAAAGAGCTTAAATTTATAAGAAAAAACAAAGTTTTTGTATTAGAAAGAGAAATGGGAATATCTAAAAAACAAATAGCCACTAATACTGAATTCAAATTTTTTGTTTCAGACGGAGTTGATGAAAGATGGTTTCCAGATAATAACATAGTTTTAAAAAAGCAAAATGAATTATCAAACATATTTTTTATAAAAACTTTAAAAAAATTAAAGCCTGAAATAAAATATAGTGTTAATATAACTGGATTAGTTCAAAAGACTGCAATACCTTATTCAATGCTTGATAATTATAAATTCGATGATTGGCTTGGTTATAGAGTCGATAAAGAAAAAACTATTTTTAGATTATGGTCTCCGGTTTCAAAAAAAGCATTTGTAAGATTGTTTGAAGATAAATCAAATTTCAAAGATATTGAAATGATAAAAAAAGATAATATATTTGAACTTATTATAAAAAAAGATCTTAAAGGCAAATTTTATCAGTATAAAATGTTGCAGTATGAAAAAGAAGTTATAACAGCTGATCCATGGTGTTATTTTTCAGGTATAAATGGTGAAAAAAGTTTTGTGGGAGATTTAAAAAGTACTGATACAGATGAATTTTTAAATAATAAAAGACCTTCTTATAACAAAAATATTCAAAATATAATATTATATGAAGCTCATATAAGAGATCTTACAGTATCAAAAAACTCAGGTGTTACAAAAAAAGGAATGTTTTTAGGTTTTGGACAAAAAGATACATTTTTACCTGATAATAAAAATATAAAGACCGCTTTATCGCATATAAAAGAGTTGGGAATTACACATATACATATTTTACCTGTTATGGATTTTGCAAGTGTTGATGAAACAAAAGGTGGATATAACTGGGGTTATGATCCTTCATCATATTTTGCTTTAGAAGGTTCATATTCAGAATTTCCAGAAGACCCCAATTCCAGAGTAAGTGAATTTAAACAAATGATAAGTTCCATACATGAAAAAGGTATTGGTGTTATTCTTGATGTAGTTTATAATCATACTTTTTCAGGATTAGATTCTAGTCTTTCAAAAACAGTTCCGTATTATTATTATAGAATCTCAGACAAAATGGAATTTGGTAATGGTTCAGGTTGTGGAAATGAAACAGCTTCCGAACATTTTATGTTTAAAAAGCATATCATAGATTCTATGATTTTCTTTGTTCAAGAATATAAAATTGATGGTTTTAGATTTGATCTTATGGCTCTTCATGATGTACATACTATGTATGAAATTGAAGAAAAACTTAATAAAGTATTTCCTGAAGTAATTATTTATGGTGAACCTTGGAATGGTGGACCATCATTGCTTTCAGAAAATCTTAAATTTTATAAAGGAAAACAAAGAGGAAGAAAGATATCTGTTTTTAACGATAGTTTTAGAAATGCAATTAAAGGCGATACAGATGGTATGGGAAAAGGTTATATTACAGGAGATTATAGTAAAAAAAATGATGTTATAAATGGACTTTTTGGAGCAATAAACGAATTTGCTCAGTATCCATCTGAAACAATAAACTATGTAACTTGCCATGATAACCTGACATTAACTGATAAAATTAAAAAAATATATCCTAATGCAACTTTAGAAGAAATATCTAAAAGAGCAACACTTGCAAATACTTTTGTAATGTTTGCTCAGGGAATTCCATTTATTCATTCTGGAGTTGAAATTTTAAGATCAAAAGATTTAAACCATAATTCTTATAATGCAGGTGATAAAGTTAATGCTATAAAATGGGAAGATAAAGAAAAATATTTTAAAGTATTTACTTATTATCAAGAAATAATAAAACTTAGAAAAGAGCTAAATTGTTTTAAATATAAAGACAAAAAAGAAATTTTAACAAATATGAAAATATTGGATACACCTACCCATATTATTGGTATTGAATATATAGATTGCGATATACTACTGTTTTTCAATGTATCTGAAACAGGAACTACTATTAATCATAAAGGCAATTACAAGGTTTTATTAAATGGACTTTATAGTAATTCAAGTAAAAATATGAAAAATTACATAACTTTACCAGGTTTATCAGCTTTAATGCTTAAAAGAGAAGGATTTTAATGTATAATGTTTTAATATTTTTACTAAGATATACATTGTTTAAAATTGTAATGTTATATCTTTTTTTTGCTGATAAAAAAAGATATATGCACCTTAAAGAAAGAATGAAATTTAATTATTTTGATAATAATACAGAAAATAATTCAAAAAAAAATATTCTTGTACATGCAGTATCAGTTGGGGAAGTTGTTGCTTCAACACCTTTAATAGAATATCTTTTATCTGAATATAGCAATAATTACAATATAGTTATTTCAACTGTAACAACAACTGGAAAAGAAATGGTAGAAAAAACTTTTGGTGAAAAAGTTAATCATGTTTTTTTTCCGTTAGATTTTAAAGATACCTGTAAAGAATTCATAAGAATAATAAAACCTCATATTGTTCTTATTGCTGAAACAGAAATATGGCCTAATTTTATGAATGAGCTCAAAAAAAGGTGTATCCCTGCAATACTTTTTAATGGAAGAATTTCACCATCATCTTATAAAAATTATTATTATTTTAGAAGATTTTTTAGAGTCTTTATTAATTATTTTGATGTAATAGCTGTACAATCTCAAAATGATTCTGAAAGGATTATAGAAATCGGAGCTAAAAAAGAAAAGGTTTTTGTTATGGGAAATCTTAAATTTGATTCAATGCTCAAAGAAATCGATAAAAACAAATTTGCAAAAATTTCATACGAATTTGCAATACCTGAAAACAGAAAAGTTATAATCGCAGGTTCTGTTCACGATGGAGAATATGAGTTTATTATTAATTCTTTTGTAAAAATAAAAGAAAAATTAAATGATATTTGCTTGATAATTGCACCTAGACATATTAAAGAATGTGAAAAAATTTATAAAATTCTTGATAGATATAGATTGAGTTTTACTTTAAAAACCCAAATTGAAAAAGATAAAAAAAATTTATATGATACTATTATACTCGATACTATAGGCGAATTACAATACGCTTATGGAATTTCAGATATAGCTTTTATAGGCGGAAGCATTATAGATAGAGGTGGTCATAATACTCTTGAAGCAACAAGATTTGGCATACCTGTATTTTTTGGAAAATCTATGTATAATTTTGAATATATTGCGGAGCAGACTTTAAAATATGAATGTGGTTTTGAAGTAAATAACTCTGATAAATTATCTGAAAAAATAATCGAACTTTATAATGATGCGGAACTTTATCAAGAAATCGATCATAAAGCGAGAACTATGATTAATAATAATATGGGATCTATAAAGAAAATATCTGGAATAATTAACAAATATCTATGAGAGCGTTATATTCTATATTCATTTTTATTACTTTTTTATGTATAACATCAATAAGTGAAATTAATTCGGAAGAAATAACTCAAAATATATATAAGACAATAATAAATTCGATAATTGAAAGTAATAAACTTTCAGATGTAATTTATGAATATAAAAAGCTTCCCATAAAACCTGAATTCAAACAAGTGAAAATTGAAAATAATAATTATAGAATAACAATAGAAGGTTTTGAAAATCCTATATTAATTAATTCAACAGGCAAAGAATTACTTGAGTGGGAATATTCTATTTTAAATCCCGAAAAATTAAATTCCAAAAATAATATACCAGATTTTTTATTTAGAGAAAAAACAATTTTTGCAAAACAATTACAACCTGTAGTATTAAAAGCTTATGCTGATGGAAATACACTTTTTGCAATAGGTTATAATTTTGATAATTTAAAAAAACAATATACAGAAGATTTATTTATTATTGATTCTTTAGAAATATTAATTGATACAGTAAAAGAACAGCAAACTTCAAAAACTCAAATAGATTATCTTAATAGAAAAAATAAAAGTGATAATTTTATTTTTCCTGATGACACTTATGAAGTTTCTTATAAATGTTATTTTTACTCAGTAGCTCATATTCTTGATTATTATGAAAGAAAAATGAAAAAACCTATAAAAAGAAATTATAGAGAATTTCTCAATGGTAAAAAAAATAAAGGAATTGATCCTAGAATTATAGAGTTATTATATAGATATAGAAATTCAAAAGAAAACAAATTTCCTTTAACTCCAACAATGTTTGCAAAAGATCCAGTTACTGGAGAAAGCATTTCAATGTCACTCAAAGATGTAATGCTTGTATTTGATGATTTTAATAAAGTGCCTAATACAATAAAAGATCAATATACAGATAAAATATTTCGAAAAAAAGATTACTTGAATTTCTATGAATTTAAATTAGTTAAGGATGATTTTTATTGTTTTGAAGATGTTGTAAGTTGGTTAAAGCAAAAAAAACCTCTTATAGGAGGAATCGCTCTCGAGAAGTTTGGAAAGGATTTTCGAGTATCATCTCATTCAGTTATGATTATAGGTTTTTTCACATACTTGGATTTCAAATTTTTAATATATAAAGATAGCTATGGTAAAAATATAAGTCCGATAAAATTTTTACCTTTTTATAAATTCAGAGAAATATATGGTTATAAATTTGAATAAAAAAATAAAATTAACTTTTTTATATACAAATGATATACATGGAAATATACACTCTTTAAATGCTGTAGAAAGTATTATGGAAAATGCTAAAAAAGAAAATACAGTTGTTATAGATGCAGGAGATACTTTTTCTCATGATTATAAAGGAAAACTTATAGAGAATTGTATCGCAGACATTGTAGACATATGGGTTCCAGGAAATCATGATTTTATATCATTCCCAAAAAATGTTTTTAATATAATAAATAAAGAAAGACCATTAGTTTTAAGTTCTAATATAAAAGATAAAGAAAATAAAATAAAAGATTATATTATTATTGATATCAAAGGATATAAATTTTTATTTTTTGGATTATCGTCTGAAATTATATCAGAAAAATTTATTTGTAAGGATATGGGGATTGTTTATGCGGATATAATTGGAAAATATAATCATCAAGTAGATTTTGTAATACTGATTTCACATTTAGGAATTAATGAAGATATTAGAATTGCGAGAAATACAGATGAAATTGACATTATATTTGGAGGACATACCCATACTGAAATAAAAAGTACATTTGTAGTTAATCAAACTATTATAGCCCAAGCAGGAGGATTTGGAAAATTTGCCGGGAAGATGGAATTAATTATAAAAAAAGGTAAAATCACAAATTTTTCTAACAAGTTAATTTTGTCAAAAGAGTATGAAATAAACGCAAATATGTACAAGAGATTTGAAGAAATTCGACAAGGTAAGGAAAAACATTTTCATTTAATTGATAATTTATTTTATGAAAAATACAAAGACAATATTATTATAGAAGGTTTTTTAAACGAGTTGTTAAATAATTATGAAGCTGATGCTGTATTGATAAATTCATCGCTTTTTAAAACTTTTTTTTATAAAGGAAATATCACATCAGAAGATCTCCTTGGTTTTTTTAATTACAGAACAAAATTTTTCATAATGTTTTTAACTTGTGAAGAAGTTGAGAAAGTGATTAAAAAATCCTTAAAAGAAGATTATTTAAAATTGCATTTTTTAGAAAAAGAAAATTTAAAATGTAACGAAAAATTAAAAATTATAGTAAATGATTTTCTAGCAGAAGGTGGACATTATGGAGGGACTTTATATCCCGAACTAAGAGAAAAAAATAAAATTGAAGTTAAAACCGATAATTTAAATCTCGTAAAATCTGTATTTAAAAAATTATTTTTATCAAAAAAAATAAAGCAAAAAGAAATTTTGAGAAAAAAACAGGCAATTTCATGAAAATGAGATTAGTATCTTTATTCAATTCACCAGCAAGTTGGGCAAAAATAGCAAGAGAAATAAGTGTGGAACTGGAAAAGTTATTTGATTTTAATTACTGTGAACAAAAAGGTTTTTTATATAAAAAAGATTTATTTAAAAAGTATGAAAACGAACATTGTGAAAAAAATGATTTTGAACTTTTAATAGATCACCCAGATAATTTATTAAAAAAGAGACAAGCAGATATTTCAATATGTCATTTTATATATGAGTACAAAGAATTATCACAAGAGTGGATAAATGGGCTCCAAAATATGGACGGAATATGGGTTCCAAACGAGTATAACAAAAACATACTTATTGAAAATAATATAACAGTCCCGATATTAGTCTCACCTTACGGAAGTAATATAAAAAAACAAAAAATAGATTATGCAAAAAAGTATATACAGAATGTATTTTTGTTTAGAGTTATAATGATGCCACAAAAACGAAAAGGAATAAGGGAATTAGTTGAAGCTTTTAAAAAAGAATTTACTAAAACAGAAAACGCTAAGTTGCAAATCAAAATACCATATAATATTCAAAAAAGTGAATGGGATATCAATATACAAAACATGATAAAAAGTGCAAATAACAATATAGAATTTATAGATAAAATATACAGCGAAAAAGAAATTGAAAACTTTATAAAAAATGCACATGTTTATATACAACCAAGTTATAGCGAAGGATTTGGATTATCAATATTAGATTCTTTAAAATCAAATGTTCCAGTAATTGTAGGAGAAACAGGAGGGCATAAAGAATTTTTTAAAGGTAAAGGCGGACTTTTCATAAACTCAAAAATAAAAAAGATGAATGGAATATTATATTCAGATAAAAAAAAGACAATTGAAATAAAAACCCCAGAAATAAAAGACCTAATGAAAAAAATGAGAAAAATGTACGAAGATAGAGAGTATTGCGTAAAATTAGCAAAAGAAACAGAAGAATTAGATTTAAGCCAATATTCATGGAAAAAAACAGCAAATAAAATAAAAGATTTTCTAATAGATTTAAAAGGAAGGAGGGGTCAAACCTGTGCATAACGCAATAATCTCTTTAAAGAATCTCTTAGACTCAAATTTTTGTTTATCTTCTCTGCCAATCTTTTTGCAATACCAGAAACTGAATTCTCTCTTATGTCAAATAACCAAGCGATATTTTTCTTTTTTTATTCTTGTTTGTTTTCTTAGTAAATAATTTGTTGTTTTTTTATAAAAAAATTTTTTTTATGTTAAATTCAGCAATATTTTTTGAATATATATCTTTTTATCTCTCCGCAAGACATTGCATAATAACTGGCATTTTTAAATTGAATTCTTAACTGCAATGCAGTGAATTGATTTTATCGGCATAAGTTTTTTTGCAAGATTATTCCAAACAAGTTATGAGTTATGCACAGGTTTGACCCCTTTTTCTTTGAATAGTGATAAAAATTCCCTATACTCTAAATTTTGTATCTTTTTTTTCATTAAGTCGTTGTATTTTGAATTTAGATTGTTTTTTTTGTAAAAAGCTGATAGATTCTTGTTTCTAAAGGAAAATATATCTTTCAAAAAAGTATAAAATGGTTGCAAAAATGTTTTTTCATATAAAGGTGTTATTTTTATTAAGGTTGAGTTTACTTTTGGTGGTGGAAAAAAATCGTTTTTGGATACTTGTTTTAATGATTCAATTTCAAAGCAATTTTTCATAAAAACTGTTTGTGAATTTACAGGATTTCCAGTTATTATTTTTTGTGCGAATTCTTTTTGCACCATTAAAATTGCACATTCGGGGTTATATTCTGTGAATATTTTTTTAATTATGTCTGAAGTTATATTATATGGTATATTTGCAACTACTGCAAAATCTTCTAAAACCATATCTGTTTTAAGAAAATCTTTATTTATTATTGTTAAATTTTTGTAATCTTTTTGTAATATATTGACAATTTCATAAACTCCTTTATCAAGTTCAAATGATATTATATTTTTTCCAGTTAATGCGAGTGGTTCGGTTAATATTCCTGGTCCGGTTCCTATTTCAACTATATTTGATGATAATAGTAATTTTGTTTGTGATGCTATGAAATCAAGTATTTCTTTGTTTTTTAGATAATTCTGACCTCGTTTAGAAGTAAGTATTATTTTACTATGAACAAATTTATTATATATATCTTGTCTTATTGTTTTCATTTAAATTACTATACAATAATAATAATAATTTTTAAAGTGATTACGACTTTTGGAAACTTTTTGATGTAGAAAAATTATGATTTTTTTATTTATTGATAGATTCCCGTGTTCAATGGAATGAAAAACTCAAAACAAGAGCGAGATCTAGGTTCAGAATCGTATCGAGATAACAAATTAGTGAAATAATTAAAAATTAAGAATTAATAGTCTAAAGCTGGATTCCTCAACTGGTCAGGAATTGTATAATAGAAATAGAGGAAAAATAGAATAAATACTTAAGGAGATATGTTAAAATAAAAATGGAATATGAGGAAGATGAAAAAGTCTGATCAGGAATTGATCTTAAAGATCA
>JALOAD010000089.1 GCA_023228995.1 Candidatus Muiribacterium halophilum | reverse complement strand
TATAATGCACAATTTTACTTTTTAGAGGAAGGAGTCAAAACATAATGAGAGATTTTTTTCTTGCGAATTTATTTAGAATTGTTTCTTTTTTGATTTGGATTACTTTGAGAGTTGAAATTAAAAATCATAGTATTCTTACAGAATTGTTAAAAAATAAAAAAAGCTTTATTTTATCATTCTGGCATGGTGAACAATTTGCATTAACAAGATTTATGAAAAATTTTGGTTTATATATTCTTACATCAATGTCTAGAGATGGTGAAACTCAAACTAAAATCCTTTCGGGACTTGGTTATAAATGCGTAAGAGGTTCAAGCTCAAAAGGTGGTATGAAAGCTATTTTACAACTTATAAAAATAATAAAAAATGAGGATTATGCACCTGTTGCAATGGCGGTTGATGGTCCAAAAGGTCCAATTTATGAACCTAAAGATGGTTTTTTATATCTTGCAAAAAAAACTTCTATACCTATTTTACCTGTTAGAGTTGAGTATAAAAATGCATATATGTTAAAAAAAGCATGGGATAAATATCAATTTCCTATTCCATTTTCTAAGATAATTATTTGTTTTTCTGATATTATAGAAGTAAATGAACATGATGATATTGAGCAATACAAAGAAAAATTTAAAAATACAATGCTTAATTTAGGTGAAAATTTTAATAAAGATTAAAAAAAGAGGTGTTATATGACTAAATTTGTATTTGTAACTGGGGGCGTTGTTTCTTCTCTTGGCAAGGGTATAACAGCAGCTTCTCTTGGACGAATGTTGAAATCTCATGGTCTTAAGGTAACTATTTTAAAACTAGATCCTTATATTAATGTAGATCCTGGTACTATGTCACCATATCAACATGGAGAAGTTTTTGTTACAGAAGATGGTACAGAAACAGATCTGGATCTTGGTCATTATGAAAGATTTATTGATGAAAATCTTTCTAAAAGAAATAATATTACAAGTGGACAAGTTTATTCTGAAGTTATAAAAAAAGAAAGAAAAGGCGATTATCTTGGTGCTACGGTTCAGGTTATTCCTCATATTACTGATAAAATTAAAAGTAAGATAAAAGCTGCTGCTGCTGAACAACAGGCTGATGTTGCTATTGTTGAAATTGGAGGAACTGTTGGAGATATTGAAAGTCTTCCATTTCTTGAAGCTATAAGACAGTTTAGACTCGATATAGGTCCTGAAAATGTTATTTATGTTCATGTAACATTAGTTCCTTATTTAAAAGCTGCTAAAGAAATGAAGACAAAACCTACACAACATTCTGTTAAGGAATTGAGAAGCATTGGTATTCAACCTGATATTATTGTTACTAGATGTGAAAAAGATCTTCCTGAAGATATGAAAAAAAAGATAGCACTTTTTTGTAATGTTGAGCTTAAAGCTGTTATAGAAGCTAAGGATTGTAGTAATCTTTATGAAATTCCTCTTATTCTTGATAAACAGGGTTTTACTTCTCTTGTTATTGAAAAATTAGGTTTAAAAGTTGAAAAATCAGACATTAGTGATTGGGAAGAATTAGTTAATAAAATTAAAGAAAAGAAAAAAAATAAAGTTAAAATTGCATTTGTTGGCAAATATGTTGAATTAAGAGATGCTTATATTAGTATATATGAATCGCTTTATCATGCTACTGTTGCAAATGATTCGGAAATTGAATTTAAAGTTATTAATTCTGAAGAAATGAAAGATATATCAGAAAGCTTGAAAGATGTAGATGGTCTTCTTATTCCTGGCGGTTTTGGAGAAAGAGGGATTGAGGGTAAAATAGAAGCTATAAAATATGCTAGAGAAAATAATCTTCCTTTTTTTGGATTATGTCTTGGTATGCAATGTGCTGCTATTGAATTTGCTAGAAATGTAGCTGGTCTTAAAGATGCTCATTCTTTTGAATTTAAAAAAGATTGTAAAAATACAATTATTGATATTTTACCTGAACAAAAAGAAGTTGAGGATTTTGGTGGAACAATGAGATTAGGTAGTTATCCTTGTTCTATTGAAACAGGTACGATTGCTCATAAATTATATGATAAAGAACTTGTTTTTGAAAGACATAGACATAGATATGAATTTAATAATGATTTTAGAGCTGAACTTGTTGAAAAAGGTCTTGTTATAAGTGGTACTTCTCCTGATAAAAGACTTGTTGAGATAATAGAGCTTTCTAATCATCCGTTTTTTATAGGAGTTCAGTTTCATCCTGAGTTTTTATCAAGACCTACAAGACCTCATCCGCTTTTTAAAGGTTTTGTTAAAGCTTGTATTGAAAAAAGTGGCGGGTTGAAAAAAGTAACAGCAAAAAAAACTGAAAAAAAAGATAAGTAAAGCGTTAAGTAGTGAAATGGTGAAATAGGAAAAGCTTTAAATCTATTTCGCTATTAGCAAGTTTTACAAGTAAAACGAGAGGGTTTTATGGATTTTATTAAGGATTTTATTTTTATTGCTGATGACCTTACAGGAGCTGGTGATACTGGTGTTCAAATAAGAAAATTTTTTGATGATGTCTATATTTCAACAAGTGTAAGAAATCTTAAGGATAATATGCCTGTTATTTTTGATACAGAATCAAGAGATATGGATAAAGATAAATTGAATGAAGTACTTGAGAATTTTTCGGAAGCATTTAAAAGCAAAAAAATTGTTTATAAAAAAATAGATTCTACCTTAAGAGGTAATGTTTTAGTTGAACTTGAAATAGTTTGTCAAAAAAGAAATAATGCACCTGTTTTTTTTGTTCCTGCATTTCCTGAAATGAATAGAAAAATTGAGAATGGAATTCTTAAAGTAAATGATATAGCTCTTTGTGAAACTGAGTATGTTAATATTTCTAAAAATATTCCTATTAGTGATAATATTGAAAATTATTGTCCTGAGGGATATAATTATTTTTATGTTAATAATGCTGATTTTGAATTTCCTGAAAATATGCAAAATTGTTTTTTTGGATTTGAGTGCAAAGATAATCATGACCTTATTCGTATTGCAAATGTAATTTTAAAAAAAGTTAAAACTACAGATATTACCATTGCAGCTTCAGCTGCACTTTCATATTTTATTTTGAAACAAGCTGGTTATAGGGAGAAAACTGATTTTTCTCCACTTATTTCTTTGCAGACATATTTTATATGTGGTAGTCTTAATTCGATAAATGAAAAACTTATTAAAAATATTAATATTGATAAGATTATAATCGATAATATTAGATTTATTGAGGATAATTCTTATTTTGAGCTAAAAATTCATGAAATTATTAAAAAACTTTTGTTTGGAAAAAATATTGCTGTTTTTACAGAAAGACTTTTAAATGAAAATATTAAACATGAGCTTGACCAAAAAATTGTTGAATTGTTTAAAAGAACTTATAGTCTAAGTCCTAGAATAGTTCTTTCAGGTGGAAGTACTGCATATTCATGCATTAGAGGGATTGATAAGTATTTTTTTAAGATTTCAAATATTGTTGATACTGGTATTCCTCTTATTAATATTGATGATAGAGAAATAATAATAAAACCAGGTGGTTTTGGTAATAATAAATTTTTTATAAATCTAGTGGAGGAAAGTAAATGAAAAAAGTTGTTGTATTATTTGCTGTATTTTTATTTATCCTTAATTCTTTTGGAGAAGAATTTGATCTTGGTTCTATTGAAGTAACTGATGTTAGCGGAAGTATAAATTCGAGTATGCTTGAAAATAAAAGCAAAACTCAGATTGGAGAAAAAGAAGGTATTGATATTGATTACAAAGGTGCAAATTTAGATAGTAAACAAAAAATATCACAAGTGCTTGCTCCTGATGTTATAGAAAGATCTGCTTTTGCAAGTGTTGTTATAGGTGATGATTCAAAAAACGATTTTTTTGTTAATTATTCAGAAAAAAATATTAATTATTTATGGAGCGGTAAAATAGAATTTCTTTCAGATGATGTTGAAAAGATTAATGGAAAGAAAAAATCAAAGATGTTTGAATTTGAATATGATGATATATGGGATAATATTTCTTTTTCAACTGAAAGTTCTTTTTATGATAAAGAAGAAAAACTGGCTGGTTCTGATGCTGTTTTAAATAATTCTTATTATGTTGAAGAAAAAGGTTTTGATCTTAAAGCAAATGTATTTTTTGCACCTTTTAGAGAATGGAATTTTTTTGGCAGAATTGCTAATATAAAAAAAGATATAGATTCAACTTTTTTGGGTGGTTATAATGATTTATTTAAAAATTCTATATTTGAAGGAAAAGCTTATACTCAGATTGATCTTTCAGAAAGTTCTTTTGTCGATATAATGCTTGGATTAAAAACAGATTCACTTGATTATATTGGCGGAAAAATTGATAATGATAGATTTGACATGGAATTTAATCTTAATATTATTAGAAAAGATTATTCTGTATTAACAAATCTCGGAGTTTATAATTCTGATGACGATGATGAAGCTTCTCTTAGTGTTACTTATTCAAAATATCAAAAAAATGATAAAATTACTAAATATGAATTTGGTAAAAAATATACTCCTCTTAGTTATGAAGATGTTTTTTTTGCTGAAAATCAAAAATATATTGTAAGATTACCTGTTACAAGAAAACTTATTGGTGAAACAAGTGATTTTATAAGTATTGCACATGATTTTGATTATAAAGATTTAGATTTTAATATAAAAATTGGTAATGAATCAGTTGATAATAAACTTTATTATTCAAAAATTACTCCTAATGACCGAGCACTTTTACCAGCTTATACAGGTTCGGTTGATAATTTTTTTATTAATTTCTCAACTGAAACAAAACTCAGAGGTGACAGGACTTTAAAACTCTTTTATAATCATAATAACTGGGATGGTAATATTCCTTTTGTTAATGAAAATGACTGGAAAGTGTTATATAGACACAATTATAATAATGATACAGTGTTTTTAGCTGAAGCTGTGTTCACCGGTAAATATAAAGATGGTTTAGGTGTTGAAAATGATGGGTATGTTCTTGTAAACTTATCAATGGATAATAAAATTGATGAAAAAATGAATTTTAGAATTGATATTCTTAATTTAATGGATAAGGATTATTTTATGATTCCTGGTTATTCTGAAGAAGAAAGAAGAATTAATCTTGCTTTTTCTTTTAATCTTTAAAGTTTTACTTTGTAACATTATTTGAATTAAAAAAGTAATAAACAATAAACGGAGGAAATAAATGGATATTTTATTAAAAGGCGGATTTATGATGGTGCCGTTGGTTATTTGTTCTATTATAGCGGTTACTATATTTATAGAGAGATTAATGTTTCTTAAAAAAATAAAAATTGACAGTGAATCACTTATGGCTAGAATTCGTGAAGTAATGGAAACTGGTAAAGTTGATCTTGCAATTCATACTTGTAAAAGAGCTGATACACCTCTTTCAAGAATACTTCTTGCTGGAATTCAGAATTTTAGTAAAAGTAAAGATACTATAAAAAGTTCTATTGAACAGGCTTCACTTGAAGAATTACCAGCACTTGAAAAAAATGTCATGGCTCTTGGTACTGTTGCACAAATTGCTCCACTTCTTGGATTTCTTGGCACAGTTACTGGTATGATTAAATCTTTTGCTGTTGTTGCATCTCAAGGTCTTGGAAATAATCCTACTGCTCTTGCTGGTGGTATTGCAGAAGCTCTTATTACTACGGCTTCTGGTTTGTTTATAGCTATACCTACTTTTGTTGTATATAATTATCTTATAAACAGAATAGATAGATTTCTTATTGAAATTGAAAAACGAAGTATGGAAATTATAAGTATTTTGGATAGGGAGTAATTATTAATGGATAGATTAAAAAAGAGAAGAAGGAATATTTCGCTTAGTATTGAAAGCGTTGCTATGACAGATGTTGTTTTTCTGCTTCTAATATTTTTTATGTTAAGTACTACTTTTGTTACTCTTGATGCTGGAATTAAGATTGATCTTCCTCAAGGTGGTATAAAAAACCTTGATGTTCAAGAAGAATTAAAGCTTAAGATAACTAAAAATGGTGATATTTTTTATCATGGTAGAATGATAAATGAAAATTTTGACAAAGTAATATCAGTTGCAATTGAAGAAAGTACAACTAAAACAGTTATAATTAGTGGTGATAAAAATACAGTACATGGTGATATTGTTCATATAATGAGTAGTGTACTTAAACTTGGTGCTAAATCAATAGCAATCGCTACAAATCCTGAAGAGGAGAGTCAAATTGAAGAGATTTAATTTTGATAATAAAGAGAAAATACTTCCTCTTTTAAGCTCAATTATGATACATCTTATGCTGTTTCTTGTTATTGATGATATTATTTCTTTAGATATAAGACTTAAAGAAAAAAAACCTCAATATGTTTTTATTCAGCCTGTAATGCTTAATCATGAAATTCAAAAAGATAATGTTATGGCTGATGTTGCAAATATTAAGAAAAAACTTAGAGATATTCCTGAAAAAAAAGAAGAAAAAGTAATTATTGAAAAAAAAGTTATTGAAAAAAAACAGATTAATCCTCAAAAAGTTAATATTGAAAAGCGTGCTTTAGATAAAATCGTTAATATTGAAAAAGAAAAATTTAATCTTCCAGAACCTGTTTTTGAAAAAAAGACTGTTCAGAGTGATGTTATTAATCCTCAAAAAGAAATTGCTCTTATTGATTCCAAAGATACTAATATTAAAAAAAATATTATTCCTCCTGAACTTCTTATTAAAAAAGAAAAAATAGATATTTTGAGTGATAATTCCAAAGATTTTTTTGATATTGATATACAAGATGAAAAATTTATGGAAGATATTGAACAAGCTCCAGAAAATATTAATTTTGAAATTGAAAGTTTTAACAATGATAATAAGGAAATTCCTAAATTATTAAGTTTTGTTACTCCTGAATATCCTTCATGGGCAATTGATTCTGGTTTTGAGGGTTATGTAAAGTTTAAACTTGATCTTAATAAAAACGGTATAGTTGAGTCTATTGTTAAATATCAGGCTAATATTCCATCTGAATTAATAGCTCATACTGCTGAAAGTGTCAGAAAATGGGTTTTTATTCCTCTTAAATTAAATGATGAATCTTTAAAAAGTACTATTCTTGTAACAATTATTTATAGATTAGAGGTAAAAAACTGAAGACAGTAGTGTTTCCTCTGACTTCAAGCTGTCCGCATAAATGCGTTTTTTGTTCTCATAATGGGAATGGGGATGATATTCTTGTATATAAAAAAACTTTTGATTATTCTGAATGCATAAGTAAAGCTCAAAAAATTTTTAATTCTGAAGTTATAATTGGTGAATCTGCGACAAGAATTAACGAAGGTGAACCTTTTATTTATAAAGGTATTGAAGATATAATAAATATTCTTTCAAATAATAAAAATAAAATTATTATTACTACAAGTGGAGCTTATTTAAACGAAAAAACTATTGAATTTTTAAGTTTTTTACCTAATATTGAGATGAATATATCGCTTAATTCTAGCAATCCTGAAATTAGAAATTTTATAATGAATGATAATAAAAGCTCTAATGCTATAAATGCTGTAATTAGTCTTGGTAAAAAAAATATTAAATATAATGGCTCTATTGTGGCTTTGGAGTTTAAAGATGATTTTATAGATCTAAAAAAAACAATTGAATTTCTTCATGAAAATAATGCTCAATTTATTAGAGTTTTTGTGCCTGGATATTCTAATAAAAATAAAAAAGATATTCTTTGTGTAAATACTAATAAATTGACATATTCGCTTGATTCTATTAGAGAAAAAATCCCTGTTCTTATTGAACCTGCAAATTTAAATTCAAAAATTATTATTCAGGGTATATTGCTTAATAGTCCTGCTTTAAAAGCTGATTTGAAATTTAAAGATGAAATATTAAGTGTAAATGGTATTGAACCTGTTAGCTCTCAACATTCATTTGAAATAATTAAAAAATTTAAAAATCCTGAAATTACTATTCGTAGAAATAAAGAAATTCTTAATAAAATAATATTAAAGAATGAAAATGAATGTTCAGGTTTGCTTCTTTATATGGATTTAAGTTATAAAAAATTCTATGAAATTAAAGATGCTCTTTGTGATGTTAATTCATGTTTATGTGTTTCAGAATTATCAGCAGATTTTTTTATTAAAAAATTTGGCTTTGATAAAGTTCATGTTGTTAAAAATATGTCTTTTGGTGGAAATATAAGCTGTAATGGTTTATTGACAGTGACCGATATAATAAATAGCCTTAATAATGTTAGTTTTACAAGATTGATATTGCATTCAAATTTTCTTGATAATGATGATAAAGATATTTTGGGCAAATCAGTTTATGATATTGTTACAGAAAAATATGTTAATATTTCTTTGATGTAATGTTAAAACAAAAATATATTTATGGGAAATTTTGTTTATGAAAGATAAAAATAATGATAAAAAAAATATAAATCCTTGGGAAAAGGATGATAATGGTTATTCTGAACTTATTATTGATGTGGAATCTCCTATTGATGATGAAGATAAAAAGCATGAAACAAATAACAATTCTGATAATAAAG
>JALOAD010000088.1 GCA_023228995.1 Candidatus Muiribacterium halophilum | reverse complement strand
ACTATACTGTAAAAAGTCCTTCAGAGATATGGGGAGATAGGGAAAATATTGCTTTAGCCTGGGTTTTAGGTGTAAAGCAGAAAAAACATGGTATACCAACAGGTAATTTTATAATATATATTGACACCAAAACAGGAGAAGTTATAGGTGGACAATTTTCCTGACAAATTCTAATCAAATTTTTTAAGAAGATTCAGGACCGTATCAAGAGAATTTTCAATTGAAGGAGACAATCAGGTACCAATAATGATAGTAAATGAAGATGACAGAAGAATAAAAAATATACCAATGATAAACCCACATAATCTGGAAGGTGTTGGAATGGGAGAAAGCCTTCCAAGGAGAAATTAAAAATTAATAATGAAAAATGAAAAATTGGAAAAAATAAAAGATTTTGCTTTGAATTGTTCATTGTTAATTTTTAATTATTCATTATGATTTATCATAAGCCATATCCACAGATAATAGAAAAGGGTCAAATCCGTAATTCTATAGACGGTTTGACCCATCGTTCCTTAGCAGATTCTTGTGAAATTGAATATATCAACCGAAATGGAAACATTCTGATGGATTCTGAAAAATTAAAGCTTCTTTATTATAACAAAACTGATAATGAAGGAAAATATCATATCTCAAATGTTGTATTTAACAAGAGTGATTTTCCGGATAATGATATTAGACAACTTATTCCGAATAATTCAAAATTTAGAGTAAGACTGATTTCAAAAGATAATACAAATCAGCCAGTAATAAACGCAAAACTTAGATTAGGAGAAAGTTTTGAATATTCTTTTATACTAAAAAAAGAGAAAAATAATCTTTATATGTCAGATTACATAATAATTGCTTCAAGTATAGATAAAGATGAGGTTATTTATGAGAACGGGAGAATGTATTTACCTTTAGAAAATAAGAAATATGAGTTAATAGATATATCGTATATTCAAGGAATTTCTCCGTATTCTTTCTATATTGAAACAGAAAAAAATTTGAAACAGGCATTGAATAATAAAACAGCATATTGTGTTTTTTCAATGTATTATAATGTCGTATATAATAAGGTAACTGGAAAATATGAATATGTGAATGATATAGAAGATTTTGAACCATTTAAAAATATTTTTAATAGTGTTATAGACAAAATATCGGATTTAGGGTTTCAACCAGAACCTGATTATAGTCTTACTCCGACAAAGTTTGACAAATTTAGAAATAGCAAAAAAAATATAGGTATATTCTATTATAATGGTCATGGAGGTATAACAGAATATCCTGAAGATTCTATTCCTGGATATCTTAAAACTCAAAAAAGAAATAATAAAGTAAAACTTCCAGTGATAGATATGTTTCTTACTGAAGATAAACTCGATTATGAACAGAAAATTTCTAAAAATCCAGTATCAATCGGAAAATGGAACTCTTCTTCAGTTGATCTTATATATTTTGACTGTTGTGAAGTAGGAAAAGAATTAGAATGGTTCAAAAAATATTTTAATGCAGAATGTGCGGTAGGATATAAAAGAACTGTATTGTATGATGATATTACTTCAATATCTGAAGGTTTCTTTAAAGAATTTGATAAACCAGATGAAGAGAAAGGTGAGTATAAAAAAATATCCGATGTTATATGGGAATTTTATAAAGAAAAATATGATGAAGAATATAATCCAACAGATTTGTCATCAGACTGTCCAATAAGAATAATAAATGATAAATTTACTTATGCAGATTTTTTCAGGGAGTAATTAAATGATTAAAAGGTTTTTAACAATAATCATATGTTTTGTATTTTCATTTAATATATATGCAAAAGTTAGTGAAGAGGTCAGAGAGAATATTATAAGACAGAGCAAAGATATTATGAGATTTATTTTTGATGGAATAGATGATACGTCATTTATAGAAAAGACTTATGACATAGATTATTTCAGGTCAAATATCAAAGGTGGTCTTGATGGCATATCTATGGTTTATGATGCAGAAAGTAATCTTACAGTACAGGAAGTTAGAGAAAAAGACTTAAAACAACCTAAACTTAATATTTATCATATTGAATTTTCTGATTTGAAAGTTACAATTATTCAACAAAGTGAATGGAATCAGGAAAATTTAAAAACAAATTTAAGCTTTAAAGAAGGAATAAAAAAGACAAGAGAATTTATAAAAAAATATAGACCTGATTTAGATGATTATTTTTATAAAGTTGTTTTAATAAAAGACTATAAAGAATCTTTTATCTTAATATTCAGAATATACTACAAAGGTTTTCAGACCACTGAGACAATAAATATGACTTTTTTAAAAACAGGATTAATAAAATATTTAGGAATAGATAATCCTTTAGATTATAAAATCCCTGAAAAGATAATAAGCTATGAAGAAGCAAGAAAGAAAGTGAAAGAGTTTATTAAGGGAAATTATAGAAATCATAGTTATTATGGAGATGTATACGAAAAATTCAAATTTATTGAACCGGAAGAATCTTATAAAATGTGGCTTCATTCTGCTTTGAATTATATGGATCATGGTAAGCCTATTTTTTTGCATGCAAACACGAAAGTTGGAAAATATAAATTGAAATATTTCAAAGATAAGAATGGAAAAGTCCAAGTGGATTCAACAAATCTGGAAAAATATGGATATACAGAAAAAGATTTTAATTATAAGGGAAGATATTCAAATTTCTCAAGATTAGGATATATGATTTACATAGATCATCCAGTTATCGTAATTCAGAGGGGTTTTGCAGTATTTTATGTAGATGCAGAAACCGGTGAGATAATAGGGGGAGTGTAATAAATAATGATATTTGCTTTGTAATTAGATGTTCTTTAAGCAAACTTTCCAGTAAAGATAGAAAAATCTGACTTCACTTTATATAAAGGCAATTTCATGGATATAATAATCTCATCAAAAGTGGACTTCTCAGTCGCTGAAAAGCGATGGGTCAGGCTGAACTCTGCGGGAGTAAAGGAAGGCTCAGCACAGACCCGGGTAGTATCAAGAGAATTCTCAATTGAAGGAGATAATCAGGTACCAATAATGATAGTCAATGAAGATGACAGAAGAATAAAAAACATACCAATGATAAACCCGCATAATCTGGAAGGTGTTGGAATGGGAGAAAGCCTTCCAAGGAGAAATTAAAAATTAATAATGAAAAATGAAAAATTGGAAAAAATAAAAGATTTTGCTTTGAATTGTTCATTGTTAATTTTTAATTATTCATTATGATTTATCATAAGCCATATTCGCAGATAATAGAAAAGGGTCAAATCCGTAATTCTATAGACGGTTTGACCCATCGCTCCTTAGCAGATTCTTGTGAGATAGAATATGTGAAAAAAAATGGTGAGATAATAAATGATTTTGATAATGATGGAGAAATACAGGAAAAAGAAAGATTACATTTTCCAGTATGGCAGGGACCAGATTACGAAGATGAAGAGCGATGGGTCAGGCTGAACTCTGCGGGAGCAAAGGAAGGCACAGCAGCACAGACCCGGAATTATTATATATCTAATATGGTATTTAATGAAAATGAATGTAAACCACTTGACCAGACACAGTTTATTTCAGAAAATGCAAAGATATTTGTGAAAATTTTAAAAAACAATGATAGACAAGATAGAGCTGAGATTGAGGCTGAGATTGATGGTAAAACTGAAAAATTGTATGCTGATAACAGTATAGGAAATTATTTACAGACTCAGGCTTTTTATATTGCAAAATTGAGAGATTATCAGAGTGATATCTATGAAGGAAGTGATGGAAATAAATATATAAGATTAGGAGATACAGAATATAGAGTCATTGCAACAGAAAAAAATATTGTTGATGACTCAAAAGAGTATTTAAAGATCAAGTATAACAAACAATTTCTGGATAAATCTTTAAATGAACCTGCTTATTGTATTTTTTCTGATTATTACGATAGTAGCTTTTTAAAAAAAAGAGTTCCTCAGTGGCTAATAGGGAATTTTTATGCAGTATGTGAACAGATAAAGAAAATGGATTTCAGTGTAATAACAGATATATCTCCGACAAGAAGCAAGTTAGAGACTTTTTTTAAAAAACATAAAAGAGTCAAGATATTTTACTATTCAGGTCATGGAGATATAGAAAATAATGTTCCATATTTAAAAATATTTAACTCTCCTAATTCATCTGAAATAGATTCAAAAATTACAGATACAGATTTAAGAAATATGAATGCAAATGCAGAATTAGTATATTTTAATGCGTGTCAGATAGGGAAGGAATTAGTTAAGATGAAGAGTGCTTTTAATGCAAAAGCAGCGTTAGGATGGACAAATAATGTTTGGGCTGTTCCAGTAAGTGCTTATGATATTTTTGTGTTTAAAAATCTGAAGACTATGAATCTTGGGAGTTCTACAATTAAAGATAATACAAGAATACCAATGTATGATTTTATTATGAAGAATTTTGTAATAAAAGATGAAAAAAATAATATTTATAAGGAAACTGTTTTTCACTCTTATGAAGAAATAGATATTAGATATAGTTTTTTTAAAGTAAAACCAATAATTATTAATTCAGATTATTTTATAAACGATTTAAGAGTTGATGAATGAAGAAAACTTATTTAATATTTGTTGCTCTTTCAATATTTGTTTGTATTAATGCAGAAGATATTTATAAAAAAGAATTAATTGCAAAAGCAAGAAATTTTTTAACTGAGAAATATAATATAAAATCATGGCAATTTAGGCTAAACTCTGTTAGTGAAAATGAGATTAGATTTAATTTTTATCTTAAGAATTATATAAATTATTGGTTTGATATAGACATTATATTTTCAGATGAATATGAAGATAATATGAAACTTTTCAGTGGCTAAAGTTATTTAAAAAACTATCAGAAACTGAACAATGAGTTTAAAGTAAGTATACAATTATCTCGTGAACAGGCAAGAATCACAATAATAGAATTGTTAACACAAGTTTACAGGCAATATAAAAAGTCAGAACTACCATTTTATGTTCCAACAGCAGAAGAGATATTAAATAGAAAACCACAATTGATATACGATTGTGGGAAGTTATGGGTTGCGGATATTAAAAGACCAGTTATTGATGTTGTTACTGATAATTATATTCTGGATAATATTTACTATAAATGTGATTTGGAAACTAAGGCTGTATTTGAAAAATATGTAAATATGGATTATAAGAAAATTCCTTTATATACAATAAGATTATGTTGGTTTATCCCGTTGAATTTATCTGATAAAGTATATCGTAGAAGATGGGCTGTAATTGATTGTGAAACTGGAGCAATAGTAAGGTTAGATACTGGTACTGCTAGGGAATTAATGTTAGAAGTCATGAAAATATATGGTGGGACATATTGATAACTTTTGTTATATTAGTTGAGTATAACAGGAAATCCTGAGGATTCTTATGCAATAGAACCCGTGAGAAACAACTCCACACAGGCAGATTTCACATTATACAAAGGTGATTTTATGGATATAATCGTTACAGCAAAAGTGGACTTTTCAGTCGCTGAAAGAAGCGGAAGTAGAACAGTATCAAGAGAATTCTCAATTGAAGGAGATAATCAGGTACCAATAATGATAGTCAATGAAGATGACAGAAGAATAAAAAACATACCAATGATAAACCCGCATAATCTGGAAGGTGTTGGAATGGGAGAAAGCCTTTATGCAGGAGATCCTTTACATCTTTCATTGAAATTCTTATCTGAATATACAGACAATAAATCGGATGAGATAGAAGCAATGATATTAGATCCTCATTACAGTCTCTCACATCATGTAGTATTAAAAGAAACAGGTAATGATACAAGAATCTTTGCAACCGAAATACCAGAAGTAAACCAGGACGACAAAAAGCGATGGGTCAGGCTGAACTCTGCGGGAGTAAAGGAAGGCTCAGCACAGACCCCGGCTTATGACAGTTTTGAGATAAAGGTGAATTATGCCTAAAAAGGCAAAAAATGGAATGGTAATATCCAAAAGTATGTAATATATATAAAAAAACAAAAAAAACTTCAAAAAAATAGACAAAAAGGGCAAAAGATTTCAAAAAATAATAATAAAAAAACTTTTCACAAAATAATCAAAAATTTAGTATAATTATTCAGAGGATTCAATTAGATGCGAAGCATCGCTAATTCTGACGAAGTCATACTAATTGCAACTTTAGTTGCGTTAATTTTGATAAAGCCTTAAAAGATTATTTTTTTAATATCAAAAGAAGTATTATATTCAATAAATGCAGCCAAGACGATTAAACCAAATAATATAAATTTTAATTTACATAGTTTATTTAAGGTTAAGTATATAAGAGTTTGGATTTCTGTATTTTTATGATTAATAACAATATTATTATATAAAATATAGATTGCAATAACATGAACTAAAAGTTCAATTGGTCCATGAAAAAACATAAATGAAATATATTGAATGAATGTATTCCAAAAATCTAAATAAGAAACTAAATAATATTTTATAAACGAATAACTTAACTTTTGCGCACATAATGTTATATATAATAATACATAAAATTGTATGAAATATAATACTAACTTTTTATTAATTTTTATATATTTTAGAATAAAATACATTAACAGTATTGGAAAATAGTAAAATAAAAAAACTCCATAAGTATTAATTGCGATTATTCTTGCAAATTTGTGAATTTTTTTTACATTTTTAAATGTGATAATAGAAATAGATATTTCCTTTAAAATATCCATAGTATTAATTGATATATTTAATTTGTCTAGTTGTATTTTTTTTTCATTATATACAGTTTTATTTAAAAAAAATTTTTGACCTGAGAACAATAAAATTAACCCTAAAAAAAACATTAAATATAATACATAAAATTTGATAAAACTAAAATATTTTTTTATATTTATTTGGAATAGTTTATTAATCATCTTTTAATGAGTCTTCTACATATTTATTTACTTCTTCTAAAGTGTCAATGTGATCTCCGATTGGTCCTTCCAATTCTATTGAAGAATCTGATGGTTTATCGTCAGGACTATCGCAACCTTCTAATAATGATCCAACAACTATAATTGCACCAATTACTATTAATGAACCAACTCTTTCAGTTTTTAATGTATCATATTTATTATATGTGTTTTTGTATTTTTCAATGAAATCTAAAAGATCATTTTTTAGATTTTTATTTTTTATATTAATAAGATAATCAGATAATTTATTTATGAATGGTGTTAATTCAAAACAACTATGAATTTCTCTTTCAAAAATATTTATTACTCTTTTTAAAGTTTTTTCGGTTAATATATTTTCTGACAATAAATAATTTAGGTAGTTTACATTAATTTTAATATTTGCTGTGAATAATTTCATATTTTTATCAGTTATAGTTTGATTTTTACATTTTTTTATTAAATATTGATTGTAAATTAATATATTGGCAATAACTGTAGGCAAAATCTCGGTTTCTAAGGAATTGATAAATATTGCCATAATATCTCCCACCAACTTTATATATATATAAATTTTTGTTTAAATTATAATGTAATTATATATAATGACAATTGTTATGTCAACAGAAAATATTATAACTACATATTTTTATAATAAAGTTTGAAAAATTATCTATTCAACAATATTTTAAAGTAATCTTTCGGGATTTGTTAATGAGTCAAGTTAAATGTCGATGTCTAAATTTTTCCAAAAAAGTTGATCAGGTTGAGTGAATTCAAAATTAAAAATGGAGATTGGACTGAAGT
This sequence comes from Candidatus Muiribacterium halophilum, assembly GCA_023228995.1. Classification (GTDB taxonomy): domain Bacteria; phylum Muiribacteriota; class Muiribacteriia; order Muiribacteriales; family Muiribacteriaceae; genus JALOAD01. The sequence goes on along the minus strand of JALOAD010000088.1, from coordinate 965 downwards.
TCTATGGATTATTTGATTTTATTCCTGAAAAGAAGGAAAGTGAGTAAATCTGAATTTTTTAATATCAATATTTGTATGAAAGGTTTAAAGAGTTATTAGTGAAGTGGGAAAAGCTAAATACAAAAAGCTGTGACAGATAGAGCGTGACATGTCATTTTATGACATTAGTGACAAAAAACAAAATCTATATGAACATTTTGCTAATGGCGAATGCTGAATTAAAAGAAAGAAGATTGATACAAAATAGGATCTGTGCTGAGCTCAAAATTTACCTCTCTCGAAGCAATTGAAAAAATCTTTAATAGCTTTTTTACCAATAGAGTAGAAAACAGTTAAATCTAAAAAAAAGATTATAACTGCTTCCCCTCATCAAACCGGACATGCAGATTTCCCGAATCCGGCTTTCCTGCAATTTCTTGACTAAAGCATTCACTACACATAAATTTCGTTTTATAATTGTACAAATCCTAATTTCAAAATATGTTTATATTTTGTTGTACCCTCTGGAAATTTATAGGCTCGTTGACTTCTTCGGTTCAAATGCTTAATGATTCTTACCATTGCATATTATAAATGTCAACTTAAACTTCCTCAAAAAAGTGCAGTTAAGATTCCTCAGTTTTTTTGTTAGTATTACCAAGGGCTAAATTAGCTCGCTGTGAATATACCCACTATATGGGTATAGTCATCTTTGCTAAGAATTTTTTTTTATTGATAATTAAATGAAATATACTAAAAGATCTTTAACTATTCACAGGTTTTTAAACCTCAACCCCTTAACCTATCTAACTTTTTTTATTTTTGTCATCCCGGTACTGTTCTGAGCCGGGATCTGTATTTGTTAATTCTAAAATTATTTTAACATAAATTCTCTGATTATTTTATACAGAACTTTATTTTATATAAAAAAACAAAGCAAAACCATGATTAGTTCTGCTTTGTTTGTGTCAAAATAAATATAGAAT
>JALOAD010000087.1 GCA_023228995.1 Candidatus Muiribacterium halophilum | reverse complement strand
GATGTACTTCAAACTAGGAGTATATTAATGTTCAGTGAACATTATATTTGTGAAAAAAATTATATGGATGTGATTTTTTGAACGTTAGTAATAATTTCTATTTTTTATCGAAATTTGAATATTATTGTTTTTTTCTATTTAGTAGACTTTTTCAACAGCCTGGTCTATAGAATTACGGATTTGACCCTTTTCTATTATCTGTGGATACGGCTTATGATAAATCATAATGAATAATTAAAAATTAACAATGAACAATTCAAAGCAAAATCTTTTATTTTTTCCAATTTTTCATTTTTCATTATTAATTTTTAATTTCTCCTTGGAAGGCTTTCTCCCATTCCGACACCTTCCAGATTATGTGGATTTATCATTGGTATGTTTTTTATTCTTCTGTCATCTTCATTGACTATCATAATTGGTACCTAATTGTCTCCTTCAATTAAGCATTCTCTGGATACGGTTCTGCTTCCGCTTCTTTCTGTTACTGCAAAATCTACCTTTGCTGTGATTATTATATCCATGAAATTGCCTTTGTATAATGTGAAGTCTGCCTGTGTGAAGTTGTTTCTCACGGGTTCTATTGCATAAGAATCCTCAGGATTTCCTGTTATACTCAACTAATATAACAAAAGTTATCAATATGTCCCACCATATATTTTCATGACTTCTAACATTAATTCCCTAGCAGTACCAGTATCTAACCTTACTATTGCTCCAGTTTCACAATCAATTACAGCCCATCTTCTACGATATACTTTATCAGATAAATTCAACGGGATAAACCAACATAATCTTATTGTATATAAAGGAATTTTCTTATAATCCATATTTACATATTTTTCAAATACAGCCTTAGTTTCCAAATCACATTTATAGTAAATATTATCCAGAATATAATTATCAGTAACAACATCAATAACTGGTCTTTTAATATCCGCAACCCATAACTTCCCACAATCGTATATCAATTGTGGTTTTCTATTTAATATCTCTTCTGCTGTTGGAACATAAAATGGTAGTTCTGACTTTTTATATTGCCTGTAAACTTGTGTTAACAATTCTATTATTGTGATTCTTGCCTGTTCACGAGATAATTGTATACTTACTTTAAACTCATTGTTCAGTTTCTGATAGTTTTTTAAATAACTTTAGCCACTGAAAAGTTTCATATTATCTTCATATTCATCTGAAAATATAATGTCTATATCAAACCAATAATTTATATAATTCTTAAGATAAAAATTAAATCTAATCTCATTTTCACTAACAGAGTTTAGCCTAAATTGCCATGATTTTATATTATATTTCTCAGTTAAAAAATTTCTTGCTTTTGCAATTAATTCTTTTTTATAAATATCTTCTGCATTAATACAAACAAATATTGAAAGAGCAACAAATATTAAATAAGTTTTCTTCATTCATCAACTCTTAAATCGTTTATAAAATAATCTGAATTAATAATTATTGGTTTTACTTTAAAAAAACTATATCTTTTATCTATTTCTTCATATGAGTGAAAAACAGTTTCCTTATAAATATTGTTTTTTTCATCTTTTATTACAAAATTCTTCATAATAAAATCATACATTGGTATTTTAGTATTTTTTTCATTTGTTGAATTTCCAAAATTCATAGTCTTTAGATTTTTAAATACAAAAATATCATATACACTCACAGGAACCGATGTTACATTATAATCCCATCCCAATGCTGCTTTTGCATTAAAAGCACTCTTCATTTTGTTTAACTCATTTCCTATCTGACACGCATTAAAATATACTAATTCTGCATTTGCATTCATATTCCTTAAATCTGTATCTGTAATTTTTGAATCTATTTCAGTTGAATTAGGCGAATTGAATATTTTTATATACGGAGTATTATTTTCTACATCTCCATGACCTGAATAGTAAAATATCTTGACTCTCTTATGTTTTTCAAAAAAAGTTTCTAACTTGTTCTTTGTCGGAGATATATCTGTTATTACACTAAAATCCATTTTCTTTATCTGTTCACAAACTGCATAAAAATTTCCTATCAGCCACTGAGGAACTCTATTTTTTAAAAAATAACTATCATAATAATTCGAAAAAATACAATATGCAGGTTCATTTAATTCTTTATCAAGAATTTGTTTGTTATATCTAATCTTTAAATACTCTTTTGAATCATCAACAATATTTTTTTCTGTTGCAATAACTCTATATTCTGTATCTCCTAATCTTATATATTTATTTCCATCGTTTCCTTCATAAATATCACTCTGATAATCTCGTAATTTTGCAATATAGAAAGCTTGAGTCTGTAGATAATTACCTATACTATTTTCTGCAAATAACTTTTCAATCTTCCCGTCAATCTCAGCCTCAACTTCAGCCCTGTTTTGTCTATCAGTAGTTTTTAAAACTTTAACAAAGATTTTTGCATTTTCTGGAATAAACTGTGTCTGATCAAGGGACTTTACATCTTCCTTATTATATACCATATTAGATATATAATAATTCTGGGTCTGTGCTGAGCCTTCTTTTACACTTGCAGAGTTCAGCCTGACCCATCGCTCTTCATCTTCGTAATCTGGTCCCTGCCATACTGGAAAATGCAGTCTTTCTTTTTCCTGTGTTTCTCCATCATTATCAAAATCATTTATTATCTCACCATTTTTTTTCACATACTCAATTTCACATGAATCTGCTAAGGAGCGATGGGTCAAACCGTCAGGCTGTTGAAAAAATCATGTTTTCTTTTTTTAAAACTTAACTTTAAAAACAAACAGCATGGTCAGGCCGACCTATTTAAGCTAAAATTTGAGATCGGCACAGACCCTATTTTGTATCAATGTTTCTTCTTTTTAGTTTTTCAACAGCCTCATTAAATAATACAATTTAAGAATAATCTAATGGAAATCTTTCAGTTATAAACCATATTCTATTTGAATTGAGGATAGACCACCCACTATGTGGGTATAGTCATTTTTGCTAAGAATTTTTTTATTGAGATGTTTTTATTTTTAAAATCCAAATATGAGTGGTTTTTAAAGTTTATCGGGTTTTATTGGATAAATGGATTAAAAACTGAGGAATTTTAAATGCACCATTTTGGGTATTTTTACAATAACATTTGTACAGTATACGGAATAACATAATTTATCTTTGTTTTTTTGCTCTGAGGAATAGTAAATATCCGTTTTCTTGTCCGTATTTTTTGGATTCTATGTCGATTTTTAAGGCTTTTTCTTTTATTTCGGGTAATGGATTGTAATTATGTTTATTTAGATATTCTATACATTTTAGATTTTCTTGTAATAATGGATTTTTTTTGATGTGTTCGGTTTTGAAATAATAATTTCCTAGTTGCGATAATGTTGTTTTAAATGTTTTTACCATTTGTTGTTCGTTTAATATTTTTTTATTGGTTCTTGTTGTATTGTCATAAGATTGTTTGAAATATAATGCTTTTATGAAATTTTTTTGTGATTTGTTATCAAATTTATCTGATCTTGTTAATATTATTATTTCTCCACTTGGTTTTAAATAGTAATCTATGTATTTTATTAAACTTATGAATTCTTCTTCGGTATTTATGTTGAATTTGGTTGAAAATAGATTGAAATTCTGCTTGCTTCCTAATGTTACTATATCAAATTTTTCTTCTAGTTTTAATATTATATGATCTGAATAATCTTCAAATATTACATTTTTGAAAAGGGATAAATCTATTTTATCTTCATTTTCATTGGTTTTTTCGAGTAATGTTATTTTTCCGTCTGGATAGCTGGTTTTTAATAATTTTGAGTAAATTCCACTACCATATCTTAATTGGAGAATTTCAGGGTTTTTCCCACTGAATGCTCTTTTTATTTGATTTATAAGGTTTCTATGATAAAAATCTCTCATATTTTTAAGTTTGTATGTATTTTCTCCGGGCTAATATTGTTTTCTATTATTTTATTTTTTAATCTTTCAAGCGATTCATTGAGTTTTTCTTTTAAATAGGAATGTTTAGCCATTATTATCTCCTAGCTTTTTTATGTATTGAATATATCGGAAAATTTTAGTTATTTTTCAAGGTTTTACTGTAAAATATATATTATTTTCTTTTGGTTACTGGATTAAAAAAAATTTTTGATTTATTTTTGTTTTTTCGTTATTCATATTATATATAAATTAAAAATTGGAGAGTATTATGGCTGAATTAAAATTTGATATTGTTCATCATATTGGTGTTTTAAGCGAAGGTAATAAGGGTTGGAAAAGAGAAATTAATCTTGTTTCATGGAATGAAAGAACTCCTAAAATTGATATTAGAGATTGGGATGAAAATCATGCTAAAATGAGTAAGGGTATTACTATGACTTTTGAAGAATTTATTGATCTTAAAGATATTCTTGAAACAATTGATATGGCAGATATTAGATCTAAAATTGAATAAAAAGTCCTGAAAAGGGCTTTTTATATGAAAAAAATTCTATTTATTGTTATTGCTTTATTGTCTTCAATTGTTTTTAAAGTTCCTGTTTATTCAATGATTTCTGGAATTATTGCTGCTTTTTTTATAAAAGATGATAATTTCAGGAAATTTATAAGTAAAGTTGGGAAATTTTCTTTACAATTTGCTGTTGTATTGACTGGATTTGGTCTTGATATTGGAAATGTTATTGAAGTTGGCAAGAATTCTATTGGTATTACTTTTTTTACTATTTCAATTACTTTGATTTTAGGTTTTTTCCTTGGAAGATTATTTAAAACTGATAAAGAACTCACTACTCTTATAAGTAGTGGAACTGCTATTTGCGGTGGAAGTGCAATTGCTGCTGTTTCTCCTGCTATTAATGCGAGTTCATTCAATACAGGTCTAGCTCTTGCAATTGTATTTTTACTTAATTCAATTGGTCTTATAATTTTTCCAATTATTGGTCATTTTTTTGAATTGAGTCAGGAATCTTTTGGTTTATGGGCTGCGATTGCTATTCATGATACTTCGAGTGTTATTGGTGCATGTCAAACTTATGGAGCAAAAGCTCTTGAAATCGGAACAACTGTTAAACTCACAAGAGCTTTATGGATATTTCCAGTTACTTTTTTAATGTCTTATTTTTATAAAAAAGATGCAAAGGGTAAATTTCAGTGGTTTCTTGTTTATTTTTTATTAGCTTCTTTGATTTCATGTTATTTTAGTGGGTTCTCTGAATTATGGAGTGTTTTTTATTTTTCAGGTAAAAAACTTATGATTGCTACATTGTTTTTTATTGGTTCTGGTATTTCTTTTTCTGAGATAAAAAAAATTGGTATAAAACCTCTTGTTCATTCTGTGTTGCTTTGGATATTTATTTGTGTAATATCTTTTTATGTTATTAGTTTTGGATTTATTTCAATTTGAAATAAATTTAACATTGATATTCAACTAAACTTAAATTTTTTTTTAAAAAATAACTGTGGCGAATAATTTTATTTTAATTTATAATATATATAACGAAGATTTGTGGAGGATATATGAAAAAATTTTTAATTATGAGTGTTATTGGTTTTGCAATGATAAGTTCTTTTGCTAGTTCAATGGATAGAACTATATATCTTGAACAGCTTTTAAGTGAACCTGCTGCTAATTCAAGATCTATTACAAGAGATGATATTGGGACAAGAGCTGGTCTTACTTCAAATGAAGGATTTGCTGTTACTTTTAGTGAGATTTTCATTAATACAATTTTAAAACAAAAAGTTTCTGATGAATTTATTAAAGATATTAAACTTTATTTTAGGCAGGATAAATACGTTATTGATGGTATTATTTATTTTGAAATGCTTGAACTTGATATTCCTTTTACTGTAACTGGCAAAGTAACAGTTCCTGCTAAAAATGTTATTAGTCTTGATGTTAAAGAAATGAAAGTTTGGAGTGAAGGTAGTCTTCCAACTGATAAAATTCTTTCCAAAGTTGTTAAATATCTTAATAATAATAGAACTTTAAATGATTATCTTACATTAAGTTACGAAACAGTTGCTAATAGATATGAAAATTTTGGCAGAATTAAACTTGCTCCAAAATTAAAAGAAATGCTTCCTTCATTACCAGATATAGGTATTTCAGGAGTTTCTACTGCAAACGAGGAAATCATAATTAAAGGTAAATAAAAGGAGAGTTTATGAAAAAATTAATTTCACTTATAATTCTGACTCTTTTATTTACAATTGCATCATCAGCTTATGATTATAAATTTGAGATGTCGGAAAAATATATTAATGGTTTTATAGATAGTCAAAAAGAAGCTTTGGTTGATAGTGGGTTGCATAATTTTGAGGTATTTCTTGTTGGTGAAAGAAATATGGAAATTGAATTAAATTATGGAATGTTGAGAATTCCTGTTAAGATAAAAATGACACTTGATACTGTTTCACCTAATAAATTTAGGCTTTTTATTACAAAATTTAAAGTTCTTGGATTTTTACCTATGTCGAGAATGATGATTGCTGAGGCTGTTAGAGATTCAATAATTACTAATCCTTTTCTTGCAAAATGTATAAATATTAGAATATTTAAATTAAATACAAAAAGTGATGAAGATTTTGGTGTTGATATAAATTTCACTAAATCTCCAGTTGATATCCTTGAAGATCTTGTTATAACTAATCTTGTTATTAATAAAGATAAATTAAGTGTTTGGGGCAATGTTTCGGTGGTTCTTGAATAATTAATTTTTAACTAAATGATAAAAATCATAAAGCGTGTATTGATAAAAAATACACGCTTTTTTTTATTGAATCAGAAGAGGCTGTTGAAAACTAAAAAGAACAAACATTAATACAAAATAGGGTCTGTGCCGAACTCTAAATTTAGCTTACATAGGTCGGCTTGACCATGCTGTTTGTTTTTAAAATTAAGTTAAAAAAAGAAAACAGCATTTTTCAACAGCCTAAGAAGGTTCAATTATTAAAAGCTTTTAATTTAAAGTTTTTTAGTATAAAGTTAATTTATATTATTTACAGGAGCATTGATATGAGTAAAAAAATCATAATTGGAAATATTTTTGATGGTGGTGGAGAATTCGAGCAAGGGTTTCAGGAATCTATTAAGAATCTTGGTGGTTTTTCTAGAGAACCTATTGAAAAATTTTATTCTGAATATTTTATAAAACTCAAGCTTTACCCTTATAAAGTAAGTATTGAAAATATTAAAATTAAATTTGAAAATAAAGAATTTGAAGCTAATATTTATGCTAAGATTTTTCCTTATGGTGCTATTATAATATCTGCTGAAATAGATGTTGAGTTAAATTCTTTTGAAGAACTTTTTAATATTTTTTGGATGAAAGATATTTGTCTTGAATCAAATACTTGTGAATTACGGGAATATTTTAAGTGTAAATTTGATTATATTTTAGAAAAACTTAAAAATGATATTAAAATTGATTATAAAAGTCCTGAATTTATTGATGAATATAGAATTATTGTTGATGATAATGATATGGATAATGAAGATGTTATGTCATTGCTTATGAATGATATTAAAAAATGTACTAATAAAGATCTTGAAAACGCTATTTTTTTCCCAGATCTTGGATATTTAGAAGGTGAAAAAGTTGTTGTTACTCCTAAAAACGCTTATATTAGATATAATAAATCAGAGGTTGATGTTATTTTATCACTTGTTGAACTTGGTTATACTCAAGTTTATGAATTGAAAGTCTATGATTATCTTCTAGATAATTTTATTGAGACTTTATATAATGAGGTTGAAAATTATAAATTCAAAAATTCATTAATAGCCCCAAGTATTTTTTCTAAAAAATATACAAGACTTATTAAAAATGCAGTTTCTCTTTTAGAATTAAGAGTTGATATTGTTGATCTTATAAGGGATATTTCAAATGCATTAAAAGTTACAGAAGACGTTTATTATAGTTATTTTTATAGCAAAGTGATTGAAAAAGTAAAATTTAATCAATGGTATGAAAATATTAATATTAAATTGGAAGAAATTGAAAAGTTTAATGCTCTTCTTAGAGAAGAAGGTGATGTTGTTAGAAGTGCAAAGCTTGAATTTTGGATTATACTTCTTTTTGTTATAGAGATAGTGCTGGCATTTGATTTTTTAAATCCATTTACTTATACAGTAGTACAACAATTTTTAGAAAACATAAAAAATCTTTTTTAAAGTGAATTGAATACTCTGAATAAATAAACAAAAATCAATATAATGTCATGCTAAAGGAATTTTCATATAAAAAACTGTCATCCCGGTATGATTCTGAATTTTTGTCATCCCGGTATGATTCTGAGCCGGGATCTTCTTTAGCTTTATAATTATCTATTATTTCATCAAAGAAATATTAATTTATCGGACCACATGAAATTTAACTTCCATGTAAAATTCCCTCTTACGATGTTCGCCTTTGCAATACATCCGTATATTGCATACTTCGTAACAGTCTCCATAGTTCCTCTTAATTAATTTTCTTTGATTTCATTATTCAAAAAATTTCTCCTTACTTTATATTATCAATTTTTAATTATTAATTATTAATTATTAATTATTAATTTTTAATTGCTTCATTAGCTCTGTCATCCCGGTATGATTCTGAGCCGGGATCTGTTTTTGATTTTTTTATATTATCAATTTATAATGGCTGAAGAAATAGGACCATAGTCTTAATTTATAAATCCATGTATAATAAAATATATGGAGGAAAAGATTATGAGTAAAAAAGGAAGAAGAGAATTCAGATCTGAATTTAAAGCAAAAG
>JALOAD010000085.1 GCA_023228995.1 Candidatus Muiribacterium halophilum | reverse complement strand
ATCAATCAATTCAAACCGAACTTAGAAAAGATTTAGAATCGATTGAAAATGATGATTTTAATATTGATTTATTTGAAAGAATATTTGAAGTTGAAACATACAGAAAAAATATTTCCAATAGATACTCTATTTTGAATGAAATTGAGTCAAAAGTTTTAGATTTCTATAAAGGTGAGTATCGTGAAACTAACTAATATAGAAATATCTAATTTATTCTCATATTATGGTGAAAATAAAATATCAATAGATAATATCACTTGTGTAATAGGTACAAATGGATTTGGTAAAACATCTATTTTAAATGCAATTAAACTATGTTTGAACTATCTTAAAATTGATGTAAAATCTATTTTAAATAATAATGCAGAGAATTATAATTGTTGGGTAAAGCTAGATTTTGATGAGTTTAACATTTGTAGAAATTGGTTTTTTTCAAATAAAATTGAAGAAAAACTTGTTGTTACTTTTAAAGATAATAGCATTTTAGAAGATGCAGAAGCTGAACATTTCATTCAAAATAAAATACCAGAATTTTTAGTAGATTTTTTATTTTACGATGGTGAAATAGGTAATAATTTACTGGTACTATCTAACTCTAAATTAAAATCAATATTTGATTATGTATTTGATTTAGACTTATTGGTAAATACACAGAAAGATGCTTATGAAGTTTCAAAAAGATTACTAGAAAAAAATCAAACCAGTGGTTTTTCTGAAGTTTTAAAGCTTGAAGAAAAAAGAACAATCCTAATAGAAACTATTAATAAAGATAAAGAGAATTTAAAAAGTAGCGAAATCACACTTAAAATAGAAAAATTAAATTTACAAAAAATCAATACCCAAATAAGAAATAAAAACAAAAAGTTAAAAGATTTAAATATTCAAAAAGAAAATATCAAAACAGTATTGGATGAAAAAACTACTAAGTTCAAAGATACTATTTTATGGCAAATGCCATTGCTTTTTAATTCAAACCTATTTAAAGAAATTAAAAAAAGATCAAAAAGTATTATAAAAATTGAAGATGAGAATTTATTTACAAAAAAATTCTCACATTTTGCAAAAGAAATCAATTCTCCTATTGAAGAAGATAAAATTTTTGAAATCTTTAAATCTTTAATGATAAATAACAATGAAAATATAAACTTATCTATTTCTTCAAAAGACTTTAGAGAATTGATCAATGAATTAAAAGATTTAAAATTAGAATTCACACAAATAGAAAATGAAATAAAATTAGAAGAGGAATCATCTCTTAGACAAGAAGTAGTACAAATTTTATTCTCTCAAAGAGAAAATATTGAAAAAATGGTAGAACATTTAGAAGAAAAGATTTTAGAACTAAAAAATAAAATAGAAGATGACTCTTTAGAATTAAAAGACATAAATAAAACAATCACTCAATCTTTTAGAGAAAATCAGTCTCAATATGCTGTAATTAAAGGTTATGAAGAATTACAAGCAATATCAAAAGTAAGTGCTCAGCTTTATGAGAAGAAATTACTTGATAACCTTAAAATATTTAATAAAAAATTAGAGCAAAATACAGCTAAATTTTTAGCCCAATACAAACATATCAAAAATATAGTTGTGAATAAGAATCTTGAAATAGTGATATCAGATGAAAATTCACAGTTGAGTACAAATCTTCTGTCTGCTGGTCAAAAACAGATTTTAAACTTTCTTATTATCAAAACAATTCTTGATTTCAAAGATTTTACATCATTTGTAGTGGTTGATACACCTTTTGGAAGATTATCAAATAAAAATAAAGAGCTTTTACTCAATACTTGCTATTTAAATTTTGAGAATTTAGTTTTATTACTGACAGATAGTGAGTATGAATTTATCAAATCTCAATCGCTAAAATATAAAAAATACAATATATTAAGAAATGACAATGGTTCATTCTTGGAGGAAAACTTATGATAAAAACAACTCAAGAAATTGAAAATTATATTTTTCCTCTTTCAAAAATGTTAAATATGGAAAACGAACCTAAATGGGTACTTTTAAGATTTATGATAAACATCTCTTTGTCTTTAACAAAAGATTTTGAAGATGTTGTTATTGACATATATGATGGAAAAGAGTATAGATTAGAACAAATTACAGGTGAAGGTAAAGGAGTAGATGACTATACCAAACTTTACTGGGAAATGATAGAAGTTTTCGATAATATTACAATTAGTTCAAAAAAGAAACTAGAAGAAAACCTCCAGCGACATATTGCTAGAGGTTATACTATTTTAAAAACATCACTTAAGCATGATAGTAATATTTTTGAGTTTTTAGGGCAGGATTTTTAGTTTTTTTCAATTAATTTTTACTATTCAAAAAAATCTTTGTTAAAATTATCATTTATAATAACATGTTTTGCTAATTCTGCTAAAGTTTGACTTCTTTCAATAATCTCATTTTTGCCCCAAGACAAATTGTTTGTTTCGGTTAAAAGATCTATTTCCTTGTCCTTAATTACTATTTTCTTGTATAAATCATTTAAGATAACATCGCTATCATTTTTGTATCTTTCTTCAAAATTAATGCCATCAATATCTGAGTATTTATTGTCTTTATCTATTAGGATATTGCCAATATAATTGGCATATTTATTACAATTATCTTCATCTATTTCTTCAAATTGAAATTTTGTTGAATAGTCTTGAGGCATGATTTGAAATAAACCAAAATAATTAGGTAATTTACTACCGCTCACATGAAATTCTAATATGCTAAATAAGAGTCTTGTTAATGGTTTTTTTCTCCATAAGTTAGTGCTTGAAACAACTTCATCAAAAGTGTCTTTTTTCTTTGAAATAAGCCCATTAATATAACTATTTACAATAACTAAAGTATCTTGTATATCTTTGCCTTTATTTATAATTTCATAACATAAATTAGGAATTACTACACTCAATTCCTTACTTTGTCCTGTAACCAAATAAACTAAGCCCAATTTAACTACTATTAACAATATGTCATTTTTATAATCTAAATATTCGGTATCAAATCTTTTATAAAATGACAAAACTATCAAATATCCCAATTTAAAATTCATTAAGGTTAAATATTGAGCAATTGAATCATTTCGTTTAAGTTTTCCATATTCGGTTGCTATTTTTATTAAATGATCTAATAACTCAATAGATTTAGTAAAATCACTTTGCTGGATTGATTTAAATTGTTTGAAAATTCTTCCATTAACAGAATGTGTTTTCGTATCCTTTGCATCTCCAATAATGGTTAAATATTGCTCTAAAAAATCTCTTGGAAGAATTTTTGCTTTTGAGCTATTGATATTAGTTACTGTTGTTAGAAATAATTTCCATTTTTCAGTTAGTTGATCATATTCACTTTCAGTTGTCGTTCTAAAAAAATAATTTTTTAATAAGTCCTGTGGCTCTAAAGCAATTCCACTATCATTAAGTTTTTCAAAAATAAAAAAACCTGTTTCTATAGAAATAGTTTTTGTTACTACTAACCAAGTGTTATTTAAAAGTTGTAATGTAAAATCTGTTAATTCATTGTCGTCAAAGATTTCTATTTTCTCCTTGATGATAAAGACGAGATTAATTAACTTTTCTGAATCTTCATTATTTGTTATGATTTTTTTAAGATCTACCTTATCTGTTATTTTTGTTTCAATTAAAAAACTTATTGTTTTTTGAAAATCTGTTGATAAATCGTCTGAGCGTTCTAGAATATATTTCTCTTCAACATTCATAGTGCTTAAATTTAAAGTTTTTATTTTTAATATTTTAGATATATCATTAATTAGATGTTCGGAAACATCTTTTTTATTTTCAAATTGTCTATCTTGAAACTTCAAGAGTTGAACAATTGAGGCTAAAATTAAAACAATTGTAGTAAGTCTTTGTTGTCCATCTATAACTTCAAGTGATTGTTTACTTCTTGCTTCTCCTTCTATGGATTGCTGAGAAAGAACAATGCCACCTATAAAATAAGGTTTATAGCCATTGTCAGTTTTTTTGTTTGTTTGTTCAAAAATATCATCAACTAATTTTTCAACTTCTTCTTTATCCCAATCATATTTTCTTTGGTAACGAGGGATATAATAATTTTTGCCTCTATCTTGTTCATCTGCTTCATTTTTTAATAATTTTCGTATAGTATAAGTATCGGTTTTAAATGCTTCCATCTATTTGTCCTGTTTTAAAATTTATTGTAATAGAATCAATTTTGGTAAAAATTTCTTTTAAAGTATTTTCAATATTATCTTTTTTTGAATTAATTATACAATTAGAAATATCATCATACTCCGTTAGCCATTTGTGATAAATTGAATATTTTTTATAAGCTAAAGATTCTCTATCTAAATGATGTGCACCTATTAAAAAATAAACTATGGTCATTATTCCCTTAATATCGTTTATCTCTGAGTCAAATAGAGTGTTGAATTCGTTTTTTATTTCTTTTAAAGACTTGGTATAAACTTCATTTGATTTTTTTGTATTTTGTAAATTGTTTATCGTTTCTTCTATATATAGAAAAATATCCAAAATGCTTTTTAACTCATCAAATATATTAAAATAATTCTCTTCTTGTTTAAAATCTTGTTTCAATTGATGATAAATTAAAGCTATTGAATCAACATTATTGACTTTTATATTTTTAAATAAATTGTTTTTTATCATATTAATTGTATTAATGTTTCTATTAAACCAAGTATTTAATTGCTGTATTTCAGTTTGTGTTACTTGATCTTTCATTTCCTTAATTTGTGACATAGCAGACTCTGAAACTTTTGCAAATTCTTTTTTTTGTATAAATACTCCATAAACCAACCATGCAAATAATAAAGGGGCAAAAAAACCAGCTAAAAAATCTCCCCATTCATTAAGTTTTATATGACTAGTATCATTTTGATTAGTCCAAGAGTATAGTGCATAAATTACAATCAATAATATCCAAGTAGCTGATACATAGAACATTATCCTAATATCATTCACTCTTAAACATACTTTTTTAACGATATTTTTTTTATATAAAACTTTTAATTGTAAGAATATTATTAGTACAAATAGCCCAAATAAAATTGAAAATCCTAAAAATTGAAGCATTTTTTATGATTCCTGCTTTTGATTTTGTAATAATTCTTGCACTTTGTTCATCAACTTATCTATCCCTGTAGTATCTTCTTTTATCTGCTTTTCATTTGGATTAGCAAGTATTTTTTCTACAGATTTTAGTGTTGAGTATTGTGCTATCTCTTTATCATCCAACCCTGCATCATTTTTCAGGATTCTTCTGTTTATCGGTATATGTTTTGCTAAAATTGATTTGTATGAGTACTCTTCAAAAAGCTTTTTACTGTGAAGATAATTTCTCCACATAAAAGTTACAAACAGTAATATAGGTAATAGTAAAGTGAGTTTAGTTACAAAGATATTGCCAGAGTTGTGTAATTCATTTAAGTATGGGATATACTCCAACGATACAACAGATATACTAATGATAAAAGTTGCTATGATTCCTCTCTCAAATTTTTTATAGTACTTATCTTTCTCTTTTTTCATAGTATCAGCTTTATTTGAAAAGTGTTCTGACATATCATGAACTTCTTTCATGTAAATATTTTTTTCTAATTCTTCTCGGAGTTCTTTAATCTTTGAATACTCTTCAGATAAATTGTCATTTACTTTCTTTTTTAAAGAAAATATTTCTTCTTCAAATTTTTTGCTTATATCATTAATTTTTTTATCAATTTCATTTTCTTTGTTCAAGGTTTCAACATCAAAATCTTTTTTTATCTTTTCAGTTTCCAAACGGAATGAAGCTATAAGGTTTTCGATTTTCAAAGTATTGTTATGAAAATTATTTGTTAATTGTTCTTTCAGTAGTTCAGATTGTTTCTTAGCATGTTCATCGATTTTTAAAATATTTTGGTTAACTAACTCATTTATTTTTTCAACACCGAGTTTAGATTCTACTTCATCAAGTTTAGATTCTATATTTTGAAATTGGGCTTTATGAAAACTCTCTAAAATATCAACTTTATCTGACTCTTCTAGCCATTCGAGTAATCCGTATTTTCTAGTACCTTCCTTGTAAAATAAAAGTTGCTTAGTTTTATAAGAAGCATTAGAATTTATACATTTTCTTTCAATTAAATTTTTAACTATATGTTGAGGGTCTTCTTTTTTGGCACCAAATGAATATAGTTCATTTTTGGTAATATGTTCATAGATTAAAGAAATATCAGTTGGTTTACCAAAATAATTTAAAGTATCAACTACAACATCATGAATTGTTTGCATTTCCTAAACCTTTGATATTTTCTAAATACTTTTTTGTCTCTTTAATATGTTCTTCTGTAGCCAAACCTAAATATATAAGTTTAATCAATTCTGGTTTCGTAGTCTCCCAGTTTGTAATAGTTTTTGGATCAACATTTATTCTTTCTGCTAGTTCTTTTTTACTTATTTTCATTTTTACTTCCATTTGTATTGACAAAGAAGGAATAATTTACTATAATTTTAAAAAAAGGTAAAATATTTCCATTATGATAAATATAAAATACATCGATATAATGCCGTTTGATATTTATATAGAATATGTTGATGGCAATTTTGAATACATATCTTTTACAAAAGCTTTACGGACTATAAACTATTACAAGCCAATAAATATGAAATTCACTATAAGTGATTCAGAGAAAAGTTCAAATTTTCTCAATAAATTACTAACAAACTATTACATATCCAATGATATCTTATATTTAAAAAACAGATAATTTTATCTAAACAAAACTATAAACTTTCTTCTTTTTCTCCTTGTTTTATTTTAATGTATAATGGTTCTACACGATTTGGAAAAAATTCAAATAAGCTATTATTTAATAAATCTGCTAGAAGATAATGATTCCATTCAAATTGTATTTTAGGCAAGTTATCTGAAATCATAAACAATAAATCATCCATTTTTGTTTCTTCATCTAATATTTCTAATATTTGTAAGTTGATTTTTTCTAACTCTGTTGAAGAGATATTTAATGCACTTAGTCTAATAAATTCTTCAGCATTTTTTCTAACAATAGATTTATATGGAGAATATAAATAATATAACATTACATTATTTTTAGATAATCCTCTTTTGGTAAAGAAGTTAAATAAATGATTTTTACTTAATACAGATGAATTATCTTGCAATAATGATGATTCAATGAGATAGTGGAAATTTAAACTTTGTCTTGTAATTGGATAGTCTTTATGTACAATTCTTGTATTACTAACTTGAAACTCTTTTTGAAATCTATTTTTTTTCAATAAATCAAGTATTAAAGTTTCTCTATTATAAGCATTGATGCAATTGAGCTCTTCTCTAAATTGTTCTACAATCATATTAATATATATAAATTGCATATCTTTAATAATTTTATTTATAAAATCTATAATATTTTTTAATAATGCATCTGAAAAATTAATATCAATTTTTTTCATATACATAAAAGTATCAACAATCAAAATATCATTGTTTTTATCAACTATTTGCTGAACTCTTGTTTTTGTAGTTTGTAATCTTTGTGATAATTCATCAAGTGCATAAACTCTTTTTTCATCCATTAAATTTATTATTGCATCGCCAATAATTCGTCGTTCAGTACCTTCTTGTGCGACCCAAGGTGAATCATGGTAAGAAAATTCATCAGGATATTTAATTTTCAATAACGAATGAAGTGCATATTTGCTTATGATACCGTATTCTATTAATGCTTCTTTATTGTCTTCATAATAATATTGTAAATCTATTTGTTCCGTTGTTTCAAGTGCTTTATTTAGATAGTTTAGTAAATCCGTAAAGTCAAATTCATCTAATATAAATTGAATGTGTTTTACATGTATATATCTTCTGCCCCAGTCCCACAAGATTATATTTCCTGTAAATTGCCCAACACTTAGTATATTTCTTATATTTTCATTTAAAAAATCTCCAGGAAAATATTTTTCAAGAAGTAAATAAAGCTTATCAAATGTATTCGTATCAAATCCATCTTTGGTTAACAAATACATAAGTTCTACTTTGTCTCTTTTTCGTTTGTATTCAGACTTAAAAAAATATTTTTCGTCTACTACTGCTAAATCTTCTTGAGTAATCATAACCTCTATGATACTGTTAAAATTTAATCGCGTTGACAAATTTTTTAGAGACTTCAGTAAAATCTCTTTTGAAAATACTTCGTCATTAATATTGAGTTTTAAATATCTTAATAGATTAATATATTTGAACTTATCTTCTAAAACAAATGCGTTTAAAGTAATATCTAATGTAAAATTCAATTTTGTTTTTAGCATGTGTATTATGATTTTTTTTGTTATTTCATCTTTTAAAGGAATTTCATTGGTATTTAATATGCCAATTGTATTTATTAGTTCTTTGATAAACATAACAAATTCTTTTGGTAGTGAAAATGACAAAAGTTGTGAAGATCTATCTTCGATTTGGCGAATTCTTTCTTTTGTTTTTCCTAAAACTTGACCAACATCAGAAAGTGTCAAATTGTCAACTATCCTTAGTTTTAAAGTATTGTATTGGTCTTCTTTTAAGGAAGAAAGACATTTTGAAATTGTTTCTTCAAACATAAATTTTAAAGGCGTGAAAATATAATTAGTTCCAATTTCTTCTAAAATATTTGCTGTTTTATAATGCGCAATGTATTTTTTATATAAAAACTCGTCTTTTGTTTCTACGATGTTTCTTAATTCTTTATGAGTAATAAAAAATTTATTTTTAGATTTTAAATAACTATATATTTCTTCTTGAAGATTATCAGAACTCATATTTTGATATAACAAATAAAAATGTAGGTTTTTATCAAAATAATAGGATTCTAAAAAAGTTTCAGAAATCAAAAACACATAAACATATTTTTGTATTACTTCATTATTTATAAAATTTAGGTCATCATATGTTAAATACTTTTTTTCTTCTACTT
>JALOAD010000084.1 GCA_023228995.1 Candidatus Muiribacterium halophilum | reverse complement strand
AAAAAATAACTTGTTGTTATGATTTTGACAAAAGAACTTGAAATAAAAATATCAAATAATCAAATTAAATATTATAAAGAAAAAGGATATAATGTTAAAGGAGGTAATGAAATAAAGAAAATAAGAATTGAAGATTTACCAAAAAATAGTGGTCAAAAAATAATGGTGAAATGTGATATTTGTGGAATTGAAAAGGAAATTACATTAAATAGATACAATATTAATACATTAGATGGTAAAAAAAATATGCTTGTAGTAGAAAATGTTCCGAAATAAAAAATAAAAATACCATAAATGAAAAATATGGTGTGGATAATATATCAAAATTAAAAAACATAAAAGAGAAGAAAAAAAATTCGTGTCTTAATAATTATGGTGTAGAATATCCACAACAGTCAAAAAATATATTTAATAAATCATTAAAAACTAAAGAAATTAAATATAATGATAAACATTTTAATAATTCAGAACAAATGATCAATACAAAAAATAATAATATTAAGAATAAATATAAGGTGATAAAATATGAAAATCAGATTTTTACTTTTTATTGTGATAAGTGTAATTCAGAATATGATATAACACATTCATTGTATTTTAATAGAAGAAGGATAAAAACGGAAATATGTACAAATTGTAATCCATATAATAGTAATGAAAGCCCAAATGAAAGATTTATTATAGAATTTATAAAAGAAAATTATGATGGTGAAATTATTGAGAAGGATAGAAATATATTAAATGGTAAAGAATTAGATATTTATTTACCTAAATTAAATTTAGCATTTGAATATAATGGTTTATTTTGTCATTCAGAATTATATAAACCAGACAATTATCATTTAAATAAAACAGAAACTTGTTTAGAAAAAGGTATTCAATTGATACATATATGGGAGGATGATTGGAAATATAAACAAAATATCGTTAAATCTATGATATTAAATAAGTTAGGAAAAACTCAAAATAAGATATATGCTAGGAAATGTAAAATAAAAGAAATAACAGATAATAAATTTATTAAATTTTTTTTAGATAATAATCATATTCAAGGATACATTACATCAAAAATTAAACTAGGATTATTTTATGATGATGAATTAGTATCAATAATGTTATTTGGTTATTCAAGAAGAAGTACAAATAAAACAAAAGAATGGGAATTATTACGATTTTGTAATATATTAAATACAAATGTTGTAGGTTCTGCTAGTAAATTATTAAAATATTTTATTATTAATTATAAAGATAATAAATTAATCACATTTGCTGATAAGTCAATATCTAATGGTGGTTTATATAAGAAATTAGGTTTTAAACTTGATGGTATAACAAAACCAAACTTTTATTATATTATTGATGGTATTAAAAAACACCGTTTTAATTATAGGAAAAACAAATTAATAAAAATGGGGTTTGACAAAAATAAAAGTGCTAGGCAAATTATGCTAGAAAGAAGATTATATAGAATATATGATAGTGGTAATTTAAGGTTTATATTAGATTAAACTGTTTTCTAATTCTTTAAGTTCTTTTATTAATTCGTCTAATTCAATATTTTTTTCTATCATTTTCTTTTTATATGATTTTCTATTAGCATAAATTTCAGTCATTACTTGTGTCACTACTCCTTGTTCATTACGAAATACAGAACCATTTTTAGTGATAATATCATCTTCATCTAACTCTACTTGATGACCATTAAATAATGCGGCATGTTGATCTTTAATTTTCTGTCCTTTATATGAATCCGCTGAAATATTAAATTGCCTCATTGTCGTAGGATAGAGGCTCGCAAAATCATAACAACATGTCCAAGTCGCCATACCTCTAATTGGTTCTTTAACCCAACCACCTTTTACAGAAGAACCAGCATTTCCAGTATCTTCATTCTTAACCAGAACTATATTTTTCTGGTCTCTAAGTTTCTTCCTTAGAATACCTTCAGTAATTGATAATGTTGAAAGTGCCTTTGTTACAGTTGTTCTACTCAAAGTAGCAATACCATAAAGTATATCAGCGAGTTTTGATTTTTCGTGTATCATTTGTACCAAGATACTATCCACAGCATTGTAGTAGATAAACTTCTTAAAATCATTTTCATACAGTACTTTCAAGTTACCTTCATAATTTACTTTTTTAACTTTCAGTACTTTTTCAGAGACAAAATCTAGTGAAAGTGATTCTTTTACTTTAATAGATGTGTCCCACTTATCAAAAATCTCCATATAGTCAATTATTATTCTATGTGCAGGTAATTCACAATAATTTCTTGGATCATTTTGATTTTCTTCTGTTAGTTTATGTGTAAATGATGAAACGGCTGGATCTATACCTAATAATTTTGCTCTATTCACTAAGAATACCCAGTCATAGTGTTTGAAATTCCAACCTGTCATAACAGGCATTTTAGGTACAAATTTCTTAAAGAAATTCAAAAGCATATCATATTCTGATTTATATTGAACATACTTGAATTCCCATTCTCTCTCAAACATTGAGCCATATTCATTATTAATATCATTCTGAATTGCTCTTTGTTCTTTTTTATCTAATGGATCTATACCAATAACTAATGCTTTATTATTACATATAATAGATATTGAAAGTATTTTACTTTCAGCGAGATGTGGTTGAGGTTTTTTATCTAAAATCTCATTCTCAATATCAATAAAATAAATGTTCGGTTCATTATAATCAAATAGTAAATCTTGGTCGTCTTGTGGTAATGTATCAAGATAATCATAAACAGAATATTTATTAGGATATTTTGTGTAAATTTCTTTTACAGGTCTACCATCCCAAGTCACGAATTTGCCGTGTCTTTCAGGATCGTCCATAGATGTAGTAATAAATTTTGTTGGAGACCAAGGAAAATATTTGAGTTTAATATTTCCTGTTTTGTCGATGTAAGAGCATACTAAATTGCCCGATTTATATTCATAATCTACAAGCATTAAATTGTTTGGATTCTTTTTTCTTCATGTTATATAAGAGAATCCAGAATAAGTTTATAATTTATTGAATAGGAAATATACCTTGATTTGTGAAGCCATATCAGGCTTTGGAACAACTAATTCTATTCTATCATGTGATAACAAAAAGTCTGTGAAACCTTTGATATTTAAGTTACCTTTTTCATCAAAAAAGTAAAATTCTTCATCGGCATCTCTATAATATATCTTTTCATCTATCATTAGTTGTTTAAGATTTTCATCTGAGAAGTTTTGGTTATAAGAACCATTAGTTTTATCTGGTGCATTATCACATATACAGATTATTTGTGCTCCCATAGAAAGTTGAGATTTAAGACTTGGTATGTTTCCAATGTTTGAGAATGTAGTATAAGAACCTAATTTTCTCATTTCATCAAATAACATTTTACCAACACCTTTTGATATAATATACCCCATATCATATATGTTAGTGTTTCCACCCAATTGTTTATAGAAAACTCCCTGTATCTTTTTATCTTGTATTGCTACTAAAAATCTATATTTATTTGATTGTTTGGAAAATTCTGGTTGTTCTTTAACTTGGTTTACAATATCACATATAGTATTTCCATATTTATCTTTATGTTTTATTGTATCATAAATATCACATATATTAATGAAGTCAAAATATGATAACTCTAATATTTTGACTTCATTATTTTCTTTTATGTAATTGTAAAATGTTTTCATTTATTTCAATACGATTACGTGATAAGCATCTTCTAAAAAGTATGCAGACGAATCATCAACACCACCTAATTTACCATCTTCTAATTCTTCAACAGTAAAAGTGTGCCATTCATTATTTGGGAACCAAACACCCATCACTACATCACCGATTTCCGCTTTTTCTCTATTGTCAGGTAAGTTTTTGAAGAAATCTTCGACAACTTCAGCATTATTTTCGAATTTTTTTAAGTATTTCATATATTATTTCTTTTTATTTGGTCCTGTCTGAACATTAGAATTCATATCACTAAACTTTTTAACTTTAGTGTTTTTCTTAGTTATTTTATTGTCTTTTGCTTTTTCTGATTTTTTATCAATACTTGCACCAGGTTTGTTTTCTGATTTTGTAGGTTTTCCTTCTTTCATAGGGTTTGACAAATCAGAGAATTTCTTAATATCTTTTAGACCATAATTTTTCTTATTGGTCTTAGAATCTTTTGTTTCTTCGCCTTTTTTATCTATCTTAGGTGCAACATCTTTCTTAGTTGTTTTAGCTTTATTACTATCAAAATCAATAGACATGTCAGAAAATTTTTTAATAGATTTTTCTTTATTTATCTTATTAGTAATTTTTTGATCTGGTGCTTTTTCACCTTTTGCATCAATTTTTGGTGAATATCCACCACCACCTTTTGGAGGAGTACCAACAGATTTATTATTAGGTCCTTCGATAGCAATATTTGCTTCTGTTTTTTCTTTTTCAGGTTTATATCCTTTAACAGCATCTTTAAGTTTAATTTCAACAATACCATTATTATCAATAGTTTCAATAAATACTTTTGTGCCTTCAATTCTATTAACATAACCTTTAACATTACCATTATCAATAAATTTGCCTATAAGACCAATAGTGTGTTCTTTTTTAGGTGTGTCTTGGCTAAACCAATTCTTTATTGTTTTCATGTTTTTCATTATTTCCTGAGGAGTGTCATTAGGACCATTCTCATTCATTTTGTCAAAACTTAAAATGTGTTTCATATTTTCTTTTTTCATTTTTACCTCTACTGGTGCATCTGGAATATCAATACTAAATAATTCATCGTAGGTTGCAATTTTTCTTTTACCTGATTTATGAGCATCAACAGGATCGTGTGTCCACATAGAATTAGAAAAATTTTTCTCTGAATCACTTCTTCTATCTGTTGTCCCACCTTGTGCTTTTATTTCATCATTAATTCTTTTCAATTGATTTAATGTTGAATTTCTTAACATTGTCATATTTTATTAGATGTATTTTGTATTATATATTAATTCTTTAAAACGAAAAAAGACACCGTTTAAGTGTCTTTTAGTATTCTATTTAATTTGTTTTCTCTATTTTGACGTTTCCACCAATCAATCCAAAATTCTACATTATCTTGAAACACACCAGCACGAACTTTTCTATCAATTTTATCAATAGATATTATACCTTTTTCATTCATTTCATACAGTAAAACAACTTGTACCCAGCCTGGATCTTCTTCTAAATCTTCAATCACATATGGTATTATAGATTTACCTAAATCAATTAAATCAATAAAATCTTTATGTGACTTCATTCTACCAAAGAAAGAATCAAATATGGTATCTTGAATGACTTTATCAATTTTCTCTCTATATATCTCCTTCGTAGTCATCTCCCAGAATTCTCTTTAATTTTTTCTCTCTTTCTTTTCTTATTCTTTCTGCTTTTTGTTCTTCTGTTTCTTGGTCAAATAGTAATGTGCCAATAGGTGCTGACATTGGTTGTACTGCAACCACGTCTAAGCCAATCGTTTTAGAAGCTACTTTTATAGATATTGGTAATAATTGGAAATCTTCAGAAACGGTATTACCAGAAACGGTATTACCAGAAGACATTAGATTTTCACTCGATTGGTGATTTCTGCATATTGACTAATCCATTCTTTTTTGTCTTCAGAATCAACACCTAAATTATCAATTATAGGTTTCCATTTTTCGACAATTTTTTTTCTTGTCTGGTTTCATTCATAGAACTTAGTTTTTGTCAGTTGAGCCGATACCACCTTTTCTTTCTTGGTCTGAAACTATATCATCAGCAAGTAAATATTTCAAGAAAACGCCTTGTGCTATACTTTCACCTTTTTCTATTACTCTTTCTTCGTTTGATTCGTTTCTTAAACAAACACCGATATTACCATCATTGTCTGGATTTGAATAATAATCGCAATTGTGTAATAGTAAATTGTTACCAAAAAAGTTATGATTATTTTTTATTGTAAGATGATATATTTTTTCACCTTTAACTCTTTTTATTGATTTTATTTTTTCGTATTTCATATATTTTCAATTATTTTTTTAATAGTTTTATCTTTATTTTCTTTCCATTCTTTTTCCCAAATAATCAACACATTATATCCATATGTTTTTAGTATATTTATTCTTTCTTTATCGTGCTCCCAAACATCTTTTGATAATTTATTTATTTGTTTGTGATAATAATTTTCATCGTATATTTCAGGATTACAATGCCAATAATCACCATATATCTCAATGATGGTATCACCTATCACAATATCTGGAAATAATGTTCTGTTTTTTGCTTTTATTTTTATATTTTTTATTTCATAATTTTCCGACAATATCTCCTTAATATCTCTTTCAATTTTAGAATACCTAGTAATTAAAACACAACTATTTGAACAGTATATTTTATCCGATTCATTTATTGGTGTAATGAACTCCTTTTTGCATGTTGGACACACTTTCTTCACATTGTGAAAATCATAAAAACATTTCTTTGAACAAAATTTACTTGTATATTCTCTATATTTATGAACACTATATACTTTTCCACATTTTTCACACTCTTTATTTATTAGATTTTTTCTTTGATTTGATTGGAAAATTTCATTTTTATTTTTATTTCTATATTCCCAATAACATTCTTTAGAACAAAATCTTGAGTTTTTATTAGTGTTGTGATACTCCTTGCCACAATTATCACATTTTTTTACATTTTCTAAATATTTTGATTCTCCATAACATTTTTTTGAGCAATATTTATCATTGTTTGTTTTTTTACCACATATAGAACACGATTTTTCACTTTTATTTTTATCTTTCCAATAACATTCTTGTGAACAATATTTTTTATTTTTATTCCAATTAGATACATTAAATTTTTCATTACACATTAAACATGATTTTTCCATCATTGAATCAATTTGTTTAGTATTATATATTAAACTTTAATAATGGAAAATTTCATCATATATATTCAATTCTTTTGCTTTAATCCAACCTCTTTTAGTATATACTTGTTTATTTTCTGGTATTCTGATTTTTTCACTATCAGTTTCAATTTCTATCAATTCATCATAATCAACACACCATATATCTTCCAATTTGTCTTCCTCTATTTCACCATCTATTTCATTATATGACATTATTACTTTTTCAACATCCATTAATTTTTCAACTTCAATCTCACCATCATTAGTTTTTATCATTGTCCCAGCAGGTACACAATCAATAATTCCTGTACCATTTGCTAAAACTAAATCTCTTTTGATACCTACTGAACTTCTAACATATATTTTTAATACTTCATCAGGCATCATATATGCTTTAATATCAGTCCAAAATACGTGTTTTTCACCTGGTAATATTGTAATATCTTCTTTTGAGTATAAGTCATATCCTGCTGAATTTTTACTACCTTTTGTTGGTGTAATTGTTTCTACATCTTTGTGTTTAATGTGTTTTTCTTCAACTTGTTCAAATCCTCTATATTTTATAGGTGTTGGATAAGTTAGAATACTTTCTGCTCTTTCTTCTTTTTCTTTATGATTCATTTAATCTTTATATATTTTTGTTCCTTCAGGAATGCCGTTTATAGTCAGGCTTAAATTCGTATATCTCATATCTTCTGTGACTTCTTCACCAAACCAATTTGGTGGTGTATAAGCATCACATTCTTCAATGGTATCAAATTCTACTTCGACTGTCCAAAGACCTTTCAATTCACTCTTATATTGGTCCAGATGCATTGTTCCTTCTTCACAAGGAGGATCATATCGCCATTTATGTAAACATAATTTTTCACATAATTTCCACATTTTCTTAAATTGTTCTCTGAGTAATCTGAATTCATACTCATCTCTAACTTTGGAACCTTTTCCTTTTATAGTCTGAAACCAATCTTCACCCAATGGTTCACTATATTTATCACGATATAATACATGTCTTAATCTAAAAGTCAAATCTCTATCAATAGATGTTACATAACCTTGAGTAATGTCTCTATAGGGCATTTTATCTAAATCAAAAGGAATTTTGTTTGGATCTATAAGAAATTTTCGTTCAATCTCTTTATTCTTCATAACTATTTTCTTTTTTATATTGTTATTTTGTTTCATTGTTTAATAATCTATTTAATTTATTTTCTCTCAAAATATAATTATAATCTTTTATTTTTGAGTATGTATTTTTTTGTATATCATATAGATAAAATCCTTTTTCAAAAAATTCATCTTGTATGCCTGGTATACCTAGAAATTTAGTTTGATTTTTTTTATTTTTAATAACACTGAAAGGAACATTTTTATACAATAGTGGGTGCATCACAACACCAGTATATTTACCTGTTTTCATTTCTTCTCTTAATTCCATTATATCTTCATATGTGAATAATTTGAAAGACTTGAAAAGGTTAATAACAAGTTCCTTGTATTTTATATCAAGTTCTTCTAATATGATTTCTTTCTTATTGAAAAAATATTCACTGGTGTTGAAAATTCTTGATGAGATAAAATCATATAATTTGAAAGGATAATTTTTAAGTAAATCAAACACTTCATCTATTCTATCACCTACATCAAAGTTATGAGATTTCACTATAACATTTAGCTTTTGTTGAGTATCTAATTTATCCCAAATCTTATCATAGTCGGTATATTGTCTTTCACAATAGAAATCTAACATTGTTTTGTTTTTCTCTTTATTAGTTAGTGAATATTCTTCTGTAATAGTTTCATTTAATTCGGAGAAATATTTATGTGGATTGAATTTGAGGTTATTTTTAACTACTTCTAATTTCATTGATGTTGTTAATTCTTCCCAGTATTTTTCATAATCAAAATTCCTTTTACTACAAACTCTCAATTTTTGATCATTATTTAATTTTTTGAAATATTCATCAGAACCAAAATCGTGTCTATTTAATAAAAGGTTAAGTTCTTCATGATTAGGTTCAGGTATATATTTCTTATAATCAAAATCTACAGAACATTG
>JALOAD010000026.1 GCA_023228995.1 Candidatus Muiribacterium halophilum | reverse complement strand
TGTATTGAAGTGGCTTAAATGGTGAAATTGTTGAAGTTTATAATAAAGGACGATTTTTTTGAATTTATGAAAAAAAATGTTCACGACAAGCGTTAGCGCGTCAGATGCTATAACATATCTTTCAAATATCTTTAATATATACAAAAGATATTTTATTCATAAATTTTAATATAATTTTTCTCAAAATATTTAATACTATAAAACAAAAAAATAAATCCCTATTAATATACTATAGAGCAGAGATTGAATCCAATTATTTTGGACTATTTTACTTTTTTTCTGTAATCTATCTAATTCCGAGTACACCGCGTTTTTAGAAATTTTATTTTTTATTTAAGTCAAGTTTTTAACTAAATTTAAATACTAAAAAATCAGAATATTATATTACTAAAATCAGAATAATTTGTTCTCGTTTCTCAACATCTAGTCCAATAAAATTGTACTAATTTATTTTTTTACTGAAATAATATATATTTTAAGTATATGTTTATTTTTAATGGACTATAATTTTTAAATAATCCAAAAAAAGTAAGCAGATTTATTTTTTTGTGATATTTTTATTTTATTTTTTTGGACTAAGTCAATTTTTTGAAGGAGATAATGTGTCAGCAGATGGACAAACAACATCTTTATTTGAGATCGAAATTTCGAATACAGACATGGAAACTGGTGAAATTAAGAGTAAATCAACAGCAAAAGTAGTGAAAAAAAATAAAACACCTGATTTTCTTATGTTATTTACTGCGGGAGCACCTCTTTTGAGAGATGCTAATCTTACCACAAGCTCAGAACTTGTTTTAAGCAAAATATTGGAAAAATGGGTGTTAAGAAAAAATAGAGTTGATATAAGTCGTGTTATGATAGATCATCTTAAAGCAACACTTGGGTATTCAAGAAGTAGTATATATACAGCAATTAGCTTATTAAAAACAAAGAAAATATTAGTTGATGATGTTGATGGCGTTGCCGGAGATGAAATTAAAGGTGCATGGTATCTAAATCCCTATATTTTTGGAAAAGGAAAATGGGATGACATTAAAAAGCTGAGATATAATTTAAGTGTCGAATTTGATTTTCAGCAACTTAAAGCTTCAAGTAAATCAACTAGAATTGCAGAATATCGAGATGACGAATTAGATGATTTAGAAAATAAAGATCTTAAAATTATAGAACATAAAATGAAGAAAGATGAATTAACCAATACGATTGATGCTGAAATATTAGTAGAAGTTCAACCTAAAAATAAAAAAGAAAATATAAATAAATTTTTAAATGATGAGCCAAAACAAATAAAACAATTTAATCCTGCTTTCGATCCTGAATCTGAAATATTAAGAGAAAAAAATAGAACATTGGAGTTGGAGATTGAATTAAAAAGAGCAGAGATTGAATTAAAAAAAGTTTCTACTGAAGAACTTGTCGCAAAAATGAAAGCTCGCGAACTTGGGCTTATTTAGGAATTTATAAAAATGACAAAAGTTATATTAAGAAGTGAATTAGAAGGTGTAGATGATGTTATGCATTATACTTGTAGAAAGTGTGGTTTTAGACAACCTGAATTTGTTTCACTTTTTGAAAAAACATATAAACAAAAAAGTGGATTATGTGAGAAATGTTATGAAAAGATAAACAACAAACCAAAACGAAAAACGAAAAAAAGATATAGATATGTTTGTAGTGTTTGTCGTATAAAAACAAAAACAACAAACAAAACTTGCGGTAAAGCTGAGTGTATCAAAACGCTCCAGCTCCAAACAAAAAGAGAGAATGAAACAAAACGATTTCATAAGGAATTTAAAAAAATTTATTCAGAAGTTTATAATGGTCAAAATATTTGGGAGTTTGGACGAGGTAAATTTATAGTTACACTTGAAGATAATCTCAAAATTCCAAAAAATAAAGAAGAGATATATTTAAAATGAAAAAACTATAGTAAATAATTACTAAAATAATATATATTTTAAATAAAATATGTCATTATAATATAATAAAAAAATTAAATAAGAAAGAGATAGAAGGAAAATGAAATGAAAAACTATTACGATCTGTATATCATACTTAATTCAAATATTGATAACAAAGATTTTTTAACATATAAAAATATGTGTTCGGAAAGGCTCAATGAGAATGATATAGAACTATCTAATTTAGTATGTACAACTTTTATAAATGATATTGCTGAATTCGATAAAGAAAAAGAGCTTATATTTGACAACACTCAAGATGAATTATATTTTTATTTTGATTTTAATCTATATGATATTGATATTACCAATAATGAGATAGAAAGCTTTTTTAATAACAATAAAAATTGTGAAATAAATTGGATCATAAATTCAGAAAAAAACTATAGTTTTTTAAAAATTACTTCTTTGGAAGATTAATGAAAAATATTATTAAAAAGATTATTACAATACTTATATTAACATCAACTTTTGTATTTTCGCAAAGTATGATACAAGGCGTTGTAGTTGGTGTATCTGACGGTGATACTCTCAAAATATTAGATTACTCAAAAAAATTATACAAGATCCGACTAGCTGAAATTGACGCTCCCGAAAAATCACAAGATTTTGGTCAAGCAAGTAAAAAAAGTTTATCTGATATGTGCTATAAAAAAAATGCAGTCGCATATGTGGCAAACATAGATCGATATGGTAGAAGTATAGCTAGAGTGTTTTGTGGTAATAAAGATGTTAATTTCAATCAAGTATCTCTTGGCATGGCTTGGGTATATAGACAATATTCTAATAATCAATCGCTTATGCAGGCAGAGAGTATAGCACGGAGGAAAAATATTGGCTTATGGCAATTATCTAATCCAGTAGCACCATGGGAGTATAGACGGACTAAAAGACCGGCATTTCAATAAAATAGGCAATTATTTATAAAATAGTATATATTATATATATATCATAGATATATTTAAGATATATTTAAGATATTTATAGTATAATTTGGAATAACTATTTTAAGGAGTGTTTTATGAAACAAAATGATTTTTCAAAATTGGTGTTGCTTTTGCAACTTGAGGATGATAATTTCTTGACAGAAGAAAATTATGATGTGGACAATGAATATATAAATTTAGAATTCGAAGCAATAGCACTTGAAAGTAAAGAAATTATTGATTTGATTGTTAAGCATAAGCCTGATGAAGTCAAACTTGATTTGAACATTTATAGTTGTAATGTTCTTGAATTGCTAGAAGCATTAAGCTACACAAAAAATTTTGAGATAGGAAACTTTCTGATTATCTCTGAAAAACAATACATGAAATTTGACATAAAGGATATTAAATGATAGTCCTTTTTGCAAATCAAAAGGGTGGAGTTGGTAAAACTTCCATTCTATGGAATTTAATAGTAGAATTTTCTAAAGAGATAAAAAGTAATATCAAGGTTATTGACATCGATAACGAAAGAAAAAGTTTTCAAATGCTCTCAAATGTGAGAGAGAAAAATCAACTTAGTTGCAATTATAAATTAGTGGATAATATATCCACAAAAACTGATTTGATAGATTTTTATAATAATTATAAAGCCGAAGATCTTGTCTTTATTGACAGTGGCGGTATTGATAATGATATTAATGCTATGAGCGTATATCTTAGCGATTTTTTAATTTGTCCTACTTCGGAAAAGCTTGCTGATATTAAAGTAACTAAGCAGTTTTTAGCGACGGTTGATAAAATCTCTGAAAAGGCAAATCAAAAAGCCAATACTTATGATAAAAAAACAGTTCATATATTGTTCAACAACATTGAATCAAGCAAAAAAAATATCGAACATATCAAAAGTTTTTTTGAAAGCTTGCAATCATCTTATAATTACATAAATATAGTAATAATCCAAAACTGGATAGTTAATACAGTTGGATTTGACAATGCAGAAGCAGAAGGCAAAAGTGTTGTAGAACTCAACACTAACAGCATCACAAATCCTGCTAAAAATTCCTTTTTAAGAGTAAGAGATGAAATTAGAAAATTATTGAATTTATAACATCACATATATCTTATATATATATTTAAAATATATGTGATATAATTTTGAAGAACATAATAAAGGAGAAAACATTATGGCAAAAAAAAATATCGGTGACATTTTAGGAATGAGTGAAACAGTTGGAAGCGTTGCTTCCAATACTGTTAATGGCAAGGATATAAAAAAAGAGAGAACCAAACTAAATTTAGAAGATACCAAGAAAAAACTCATTACCGTTCCGGTAGTTTGGGAAGATCTTATTCGTGAAAAATTTGGCAAAACAATGCCTTTTAATACATACATATATCAAGCCCTTAGAGAAAAGCTAGAGCGTGACGGTCTTTTATAATAATGTTTTTAAAAAGAATAGTCACACTTGCGTTTCTTTTATTGAATATAGCGGATGCCAAAAGCATATCCAAATGCAATATTGCTATTGACATAGGACACTCACCGAAATCACAAGGTGCGTATAGTGCTACTGGCATAGGTGAGTACAATTTCAACAAAGTATTTGCCATAAATTTATATAAACATCTTCAAAATAAACACATTGGGGTTGTTTTTGTTAATCCTAGAGAAGAAGAACTTTCATTACTTGATAGGTCTAGGATAGCAAATGCTACAAAGGCAACTTTTTTTCTTTCAATACATCACGACAGCGTAAACAAAAAATACCTAGCGAAAAATACAAAATTAAATACTATGTATTCAAACAAATACAAAGGCTATTCTTTATTCGTTTCTAAAAAAAATGAAAATTATTTTAAAAGCCTATTGTTGGCACGAACAATCGCTAAAAAGTTAAAATCTACACAACTTACGCCTTCAATACATCATATGCTTAATGACGAAGGAGAAAACAAAGTTTTGTTAGATAACAGTGGAGTATTTTTATATGATAATCTAGTAGTTTTGAAAAATAATAAAATTCCGGCGGTTTTACTTGAAGTCGGCGTAATTGTTAACCAAGATGAGGAAAAAAAACTCCAAGATCTTAATTATATAAATTGGTATTCTAATATAGTTGCTAAAAGTCTTGAGGAGAGTTGTAAGAATTTAGATTTAATTTAAGTCAATTTTTACTAAAATAATATATATATTTTATAAAAAATATGGTATTATGATGTAATTTATAAAGGATTTTACGATGAATGAAAATTTTGAAAATATGTTGGTTAAGAAAATTCATGTGAGCGGAAGCAGAGAGGAAACTCCCAAGTCGGAACTATTTGACAAGTTTCAGCTTAAAGATCTAGCATTTTCGCCAAAAGATTTGTTTAAAAAATTTTATGTTGGAAAAACAGATTTTGACGAATTAACAAAAAAGTATAATTTTGATGTGGAAACCAATTATACAACAAAACAACAATTTATCGAAAGTGCTTTATCTTCGGTTAATAGACTTTTAGCTCATGCAAGAATGACAACAAATTTTGATAACAGCATTACAACTATAAATGCTAAAAAATTTATCAACAATGCAGATATTTTAATGGAACATAAATATGATCTAAGCGATTTTTCTGACACCGAATTTAGCAAAATTTCTCAAAATTTCAAAAAAGAATTTGATACTAATTCAATTTTTGCATTTGTAAATATAGATGAAAACAATCGAAAAATATCTGTAATAGAAAGTCACAAAACATTATACAAACCAACCGAAAATGAATTAAAATCGAAAACTGATGCAAAAGATATTATGAGTTCAATCGGCTACCGAGGAAAAGGTTCATTAACTAGCGGACTGAATGCCAATGTAGAATCCTTCAAGGCATACAATTTCAACATGAATACGGAACTACGGCTACTCACTAAAATTATCAGACAAACAATTCAACTTGATGAAAACAGCTTTCAACCGGTATATAAATATGGAGAATGGGATAGAAATTTTTATGAGAGTGATGTTTTTGGAAAACCAAATACGAAGCAAGAATTATATCTAATTGCATTAAACCAAGATAGTAATAATATATCCAAAGAAATGACTAGTCAACGAAGAGAAAGTATATCTCCTGCAAAAATTAATGATGTTGTTAAAAATAGAATCGAAACACCTGCTAAAACAAAACAAGATGCACCTCAATTGCAAATTTATGAAGATTTTTCTTTAGATTTTTTAGAGCAGTCGCCAAAAGTAAATATAACCGTTAGCGATGATAAGATAACTTCAATCAGAATTTATGGAAGTAATACAATAGACATAGATTTAGATTATCTCTATTATTCAAACATCGATGAAACACAACCGTTCAAAGAGTATCAACTCAAAAGAGAATTTATTGATGAATATTCGGATAAAATTTTTGAAAAAATAAAACTTTTGACTGATGATGTTGATTTCGGAGAAGAGTTTGAAAAAGCTATTGAAGATAAAAAAAGCAGTTCAGATCAAGAAAAAAACAAAGAGATTGCTAAACTTGAAAATATAGACGATATTGAATATCTTAAAAAAGTTATTGAAGATAAAAAAAACAAAAAACAACTAGCATGGCTTGACCGAGGAAAACAAGAATTAGAAGAAGCATATTTGAATGCACCAAAATACGAAAAAGAATTTTTTGATCTGCTCGCAAAAACAAATAGTTTTAAATCGTCCATGGAACTTTTAAATCAGAGATATCTCAAAAATCCTTATATCGAAGGGATTATAATGACTGCAATTTCAAACAAAATAGAAGATATCTCATCAAACGAAGAAATTTTGAATAGGTACGATAAAAAAGTTAATTATCTTGATAATGTAATAAAAGAAAAAGATAATGAGATAGCTAAGCTTGAAATTGAAAAAACAAACTTGGTTTTGGATATTGAACACATCAAAGATAATCATGCAAAAGATTTAGAGGAATTTAAAGAGCGATTGGATTTAGTGATCCAAGAAAGCAACATTAAGATTGACGAACTCAAAGATTTGAGTGAATATACTATAAAACTTGAAGAAACATTCGAGGAATTAACCAATACATATGTAAAAACGGTCGATAAACTTGATAATGCAAATATTACTATTACGCGACTAGATAATACTGCAAAAGAAAAAGACGCATATATATATCAATTGCAACAAGATGCCACAAATAATTTTAATGATTTTATGAGCCAAATTAAATCATTAAATGAAACAATTATAAAACTTCAGGATAAAAACATTAATTTGGAACAAACTAATCAACAATTCAAAAACAAAGTTGATGAAATTGAACCACAGAACAAAAAATTAACAGACGAAATCGAAAAGCTCAAAGGTTTAAACCAAATAAGTAATACTCTAAAAAAGATGTAATAAAAAATGGCAACAATCGGTATAAACAGTGGTTCTTTTCTGAGAAATTATGAATATACAGAATATTCAGAAATTAGCTATGATCAAGATGGTAATTTTATTGGAGATTTAAATCTTTTAGGTAGTTTATTGGCAACGACAGACGACAATAAACTCATAAGAACTAAAAAAAATATACTAGAAGTTGCACGAAAAAACGGAATTCAATATCGCATGATCTTTAATGTGATGAATTTAAGATATGCAAATCATGATGACATTAAAAATATGCTCATAGATTGTAAAAATCATCTTGAAAATCTTGGCGTGGCAGGAATTGTTGAATATCACCCTGCGGATCAAACACAAAATAGTGATCATGTTCATTTATGGATTAATACTGAAGATACAGATATTTCTCGTAATTTTGGTAATTTTTTAGTTCACAATGGTTACAGCAACAATGAAGATGTATTTATCAAAGCAATGAAAGAAAATATACAAATTGAAGTTGATGAATATGAAAGATTATCAAATATTTCTGTGAAAGAAAAATTACACGAAACTAACTTAACGAACGAAAATATTGTAGAACTAAAATCTGAAATCTTTAAAAAATTAAATTCAATCCCAATTCAAGGAGATAAAATTGACAGAAACAACGAACATGAACAAAATGAAAATGCAACTTTTGATAAAGAAAGAGATAGAAGAAAACAAATTCCATTATTCGACAACATTGCAGATGGTGAAAGATCCCGAACTAAATCAACTACAATATCCGAAATATCCAAGATTGACGATTTGCCAAAGTTGTCCAAGCGCGACTTGGATAAAACGAGTAAAAAATATATTTTGTTATTGCCAACTGATGAGAGAAATAACATGGGATTCGGCAGAGGAAGAGTTGAAAGCCAATCCGATAGAGATTTGCGACGGCAGAGAGAAAGCCATGGATATGCTAGAAGCGGAAGAAGCGATGAAGAACAACAATTGAAGGAGTATTTAATGTTTTTATTAAATGAACAAAGTGATGAGTATAAAAAATCAAAAGAAGAATTAGAAAAATCAATTGATAGATTTTTGACCGGCAAAAGCATAGTTGATGACGAAGAGATAAAATCAACTATAGAAAAAACCGGCGATGACAAACTTATTGAATCATTCGAACAGATGAAAATGCAAAGACAAAAATTTTTAAATAGACAAAGATAAGTTGGAGATGATAATGATAAAAGAAAAATATATAACACCTTCTCGTTCAATTCACGAACTTCCAAACGGAATGGCATACTATAACCACGAAGGAACTCATTATAGGGTTTTTAATAGTTACAATGATGCGTTGGATTTTGCTACTATTGGTAGCAAAAACATTAAGGTATTTGCAGATTTTGAATCAGAAGAAAAACTTGATAGATTTTTGACTGGCAAAAGCATAGTTGATGACGAAGAGATAAAATCAACTATAGAAAAAACCGGCGACAATAAACTCAAAAGGAAAATAAGATGACAACAACCGAAGAATATATTGTAAGTGATATCAAACAAGTTACTAAATTTATTGATAAAGAAATTGGTATAGACTTTGAAGTAACAAAAGATGATGATTTAAGTAATAGTGGTAGTATTGTTGCTTTTGATATAACTTCTAAAGAAGATAACAAAGTTAGAGATTTTATCTCAAAAAATAATTATTGGTTAAGCAAAACACAAGATATTATATCTTCTATGTCACAAAACTATTTAGACGATTACGAAGAAAATCCAACCTTACTCAATGACATTAAAAATTATTTGCATAAAACTGATTTTGGGGATACTTCTGTAAAAATTGCTAGACACTATTTAGGAGATGGAAAACATAAAATATTTCTAAATTATTTTGACGAAAATAGTCAATGTGAAATAAAAGATGATTTTAATTTTCGAGCATGGGATAACAAAGAAAACTTACATACATTCTTAGATCTAACAATAGATACATTTAACAAACAAAAAGAGTATCTAGAAAAACAAAATAAAATCACAACCGTGCAAGATACTCAAGAAACTAATACAAAAATTAGAAAGGTTAGATAAATGATAAAAAAAGCAGTTATAGCAATATTAATTTTAACAAATTTTTTACTTGCTTGCCCTCCGCCTTGCGTAGATGCACCTCAATTGCAAGTTGCTACACAACAAATCATACAAAACTACTATCAAAAAGATAATAAATTAAGTAGTAAATATTCACAATTACTCACTCATATAAACAATTCTCATCAAAAAAATATCAATATCAATGAGTTGTATATTAAGCACACAAAACAATTAAAACTAGAAAATTTAGAAGAATACAAAAATTTGAATAGTATAAATAGTCAAAATGATTCACTAAGGACTTTATAGATGTATTATTTTATTACATTTGTCTTTTTTATTCTTTTTTTTCATTTTTATTATAGTGAGATCGAATATTATTTTAAAGAAGTAAAAAAAGAACTATTATGGGTAATGCTCATGATTTTGTTTATAATGCTTGTGTATCCATTAAAATCTATATCATTAACAATTATGAATATATTATTAATATTGAGTTTGATCTCAATATTTTTTCTTTTATATCAAAAAAAGAAAATGGAAATAGTTGCACAGCAGGTAACATTTTGGGATATTCCGGTAGAAAATATTTTAGTAAAAAATAAAAACCAAGTAGTTAAAAAAAATAACCGCAATGAGCTTGTTGAACAAAAAGAAGTATATTTTTATGACGAAAAAGACGGCAAAAAAAAAATACTACCAATTAATCTGCTCTCTATCAAGCATTATAATAATTTTACTTTTATTAATTCAATAGATGAAATTACAAATCTATCTATCGTGTATAATAAAATTTTTGATATGATCAAAAAAGTAGCTCACGACAATGAGAGTCATATAAATTATCAAAACGCATTGTCCAACAACAAATATTGTGTAGAATTTTTATTGTTGGATTGTTGGGAAAAAATTTGTTTTGATGAAATAATTGGTGTAGGAACATTGGAAACCGTAGCAATAGATGATAAAGATATCGCATTAATATATGCTATTGATGCGATAAAAAACAGCAATGTTTTAAAAGAAGGTTTAATGTTGTATTCTCATTATTTGAATTTCAAAAAATATAAATTTAGGAGTGTATAAATATGGCAATTGTTAAATCAAATGAAAAAATATACAAAGTAAAACACTCCTCTTATAAAGAAACACTAGAATCAAATAGGAGTTTTGTTGTTTTAATAGTTTTACTATCATCTATCATTGGAATGTTGTCATATATCAATATCGTATTTTTTAATAATATATCAGATCTAACTGCAAGAAGTTTCGTTTTATCATGCTTGATTATTATTACAATGGGTATTTTGTATATATTATCAGTCAATAACTCTCTACAAAAATTTACAGTCATTCAAGAAAATTTACCCACAAACAAATATCACCTATCATTCGGAAAAGAAGTTAAACAATTTTTAGGAAGTGGTATAAAATCACTTAAAGAACATAATCTTACCGGAAGATATGTACTGCTAGATCCTGAGATAATAAAAAGAATGGGTGCGGTCATAGGAACTACTGGATCGGGTAAAACTGTACAACTCAAAGGTTTATTAGAACAACAAATTAGTTTAGGCGGTGGTGCTTGTTGTGTTGATGCGAAAGGTACGCTTGACGAATTAAAGAATGTATATGCGATGGTTGGAAAATATGGAAGATTGAAAGAATTTTATATTTTAAATTTTGCAAATCCAAATAATTCTCATTCTCTTAATATTCTTAACAAGGGTAATGTTTTGATGTTAAAAGAAATGTTAAGTGAATTAATTGATAGATCAGATCCGTTTTGGGATGGTGTTGCGATAAATGTTGTTACGAATATATTAAAACTTTTAGTCTATAAAAGAGATTATGAAGGATTTAATTTAACTTTTAGAGATCTAAATTCTTATTTAAATCTAACAAAGTTAGCAGAAGAAGCAAAGGCATATAAACACTTAATCAAAACTCAAGAGGGTAAGAATCAATATAAAGATATTGACGATTTTGTGAAATACATTTGTATATCTTGCGCTATTGATTATGACAAATTTGTTAATTATTATGATGGTCAATTAGACGAGGATCATAAACCGGTAGAAGATGTAGATGCAATGTTAATCAAAAATTCAACAAACAGTGAAGGTATCCAAGGTGTTTATAATTTTTCTACCGGCACAAATAGGTGGAATGAAATATTCACAACATTGGGAAGCAACTATGGCAAAATTTTCAATTCAGTTGATGCGGATATTGATCTATTTGAAGTGGTACAATCAAATAAGCTATTGTGGATAGTATTGCCCACAATGGAAAGTGATGCAACAGCAAGAAAGATAGGTAAGTTAATACTAGGATTAATTAAAACCGTTGCCGACAAGAAAATCAAAAGAAGTTTTGAGCCTAAAATACCATTTTTATTTTTGCTCGATGAATTTGGTTCATTTGGAGTTGTCGGCTTTGGAAGATTTATGTCAAAAGCTAGATCGCTTGGCATGGCAACTTGGTTATATTTTCAGTCAGAAGCACAACTTGATTTTATTGATGACGGAAAGGGTTTAGAAAAGAAAGAAATCTTAGATATGTGTAATACATTGATCGTAATGAAAAATGAAGATGAAGAACTTGCTGAAAGATTATCGAAAAAAGTTCCTGAAGAAGTTACCTTGGAACATTTTGCAAGCAGGACTTTAGACAGAATATCATTAGAGAGCAGAAAAAAAGACCATGATCAAGATAAAATCAATTATCAAATAGATAAACGCCAAGCTTTTAGAAGTTCAAATTTTTCAAAACTAAAAGATGGTGAAATGATGTTATTTATTGGAGGAGATTATTATAAATGTGTTGCTCAAGCTCAAACAGATTTTAATTTAACTTATCAAAAATTAAATCCGGTTGTAAATTTTGTTTTGACAAAATCATACCCAAAAAAAATGCTAGTCAAAGATTTAATGAAAAATTATCATTTTTTTGACGATAATTTGTTTTATTTGAGATAACTAAGCAAATTATTATATATTTTTTGTTAAAAATATAGTATAATTCAATGAATTACAAATTTAATTAAGAAAGGAAAAAACATGATCACATATAGCGGAATAGTTGCCGGCAAATATAAAAAGAGAAAAAAGTTGGATTTTGATAATCCCAATTCAGAGTTTAAAACTCAATTTAAATTGCAATTTCTGAAAAGAAAAGAGTATCAAGACAAGGAGGGCAAACAAAATACAATTTTGGAAATTGATGATATTTCGGTTCATGAAGATACTTTCATTTTGGCTGAAGTAGGTAAAGAGATAACCATTAATGCTGAACTTTGGCAAACAAATGGCGCAAGCGGTTTATTTGATACAAAATTGTTATCAAATTAAATTTTAAAAAAAGGTTGGAGTAAAAAAATGATGAAAATTTTAAAAGGTAATTGGTTAATTTTGTTGGTACTTTTGAGTGCTTTCTCTTTCGGTGCAGGAGATTATGAAGATATAATCACACAAAATGAAGAAGCCACGAAAGCAGCAGGCGAGCTTGGTGCTTCGTGGATCAAATTGCTTATTGCATGGACACCGATGATAGCAGTTTTTGTAGCAACTTTTGCGGTTTATAGTTATGAAACAAAAAAGGCAAAGCAAGAGCAAGAAGATTCAAAAATAAAAATCTTCTTTATCTGGGCTGCTGCTGTTTTTGTTATAACTGTTTTATTGGGTGCAGGAATGGGCTTGCTAACAAGTTTCTTGGCAGGCGATTTTGCGCTAGCTTCACAAATAATGCAAGATTATTGGGCAGGACTTCTAAAATAATGAAAAAAAGAATTTTGATATTTATTGCAATTTTAGTTAGCACGAATAGTGCTAACGCTTTTTGTTACTATATTGATTGCAGTCCCGTTGTAACTATGAAAATTAATGCTTTCAATGCAAAGGCAGATCTAAAATTTAATAATGTTAAAATTCAAAGAGAAGAACTATATAAAAATTATCAAGAGTATAAAACTACTCTTGATAAAGAAATTGTTTTACAAAAAAAATTACTAAAGCTAAAAACAAATAATATCAAAGAACTAAAAAAGATTTTAAACAATCGTGAAATAGTTTTAAAAAATAGTATATAGAGGATTAACATGAGAGTTATATTTGCTATTTTGGTTTTATCAATTTTTTCATTTGCTTCGGTTTGGAGTACCTCTTATTATAATACTATAAAAAATAGTGTCAATAATAAAATAAATTCCAAGATGGAAATCGAATATAATTATATAAATAATTTACAGCAATATTATGAAAAAAATATACTAGAACTTGAAAAAGTAAAAGAAGAAAATAGGAAAAAAATATTGAAATTACAAAATGAAGAATTATTGTTATTAAAAAAAATAGAAAATATTGAAAAAAGTATCAATAACAACAAAGCAATGGAGTAGTGATATGAAGATTTTTAAAAGTAAATGGTTAGTTTTATTGGTACTTTTGGGTGCTTTTTCTTTTGTGGCAAGTGAACTTGGTGATTCGTGGATCAAATTGCTTATTGCATGGACACCGATGATAGCATTACTCGTTCCAACTTTTGCATTATATAGGTATCACAAACTACAAAACATAAATAGTAAAAGAAAAGGCATTTTATTATGGGTTATGGCGTTTTTTGTAAATATTGTGTTCCTTGGTGCAGGAATGGGCTTACTGATAAGTTTTTGGCTAGAAGGTGATTTCGTGTTAGCTTCACAAATAATGCAAGATTATTGGGCAGGAACGCTGGGATTAGCATAAATGAGTATTTGGTATGTTGCAGAAGATGTTGAATATTATAAAAATGCTCAAAATAAAAAAGATATTTTTTCACAATATAATGAAGTAATTCAATTACCAAGCACAGATGAGATTAGAAAATTATTTGCTAAAGAACAAGTAGCTTTTATTTCAAATCATTATCCGCCAAAAGAATTTCTCAATATTTTTGTTATTAAATATTTAGAAAATAAATTCGGCATTTTGACTACACAAGAAAAAGAAAATAAGATAGATATTGCTACAAGCATTGAAGTCAAATTGGGTTTAAAAACCGTTCATACTAAATTATCTTTTATCAACCTTGCAGGAGCAGATAGTTTCAAAAATTGGACGAAATATAGTTATTTAAAAATGAAACAATATGGCTTGAGTATAAAGCCGGTGATTATGATCGGCGTTCCGGGGGTTGGGAAAAGTTATAGTGTTGCTTGTTTTGCAGGAGAATTTGGTTTGCCGTTAATGCAACTAAACTTAAGTGCTATTGCGGAAACAGCTGAACCGATACGGACATTAAATAAGGTTTTTGAATACTTTGAACAAAATGGGCAAGAATGTGTTTTACTCATTGATGAGATTGAACAAATGCTTGAAAATGAAACTATGACCGGCGCACTTTTGACAATATTTAATGATCTCAATACGGATCAAGGTTTTAAATTCAATGGTATGATTTTTGCGACAAGTAATAATATTACAAAAATTGCACTGGAAAAACCTCAATTTTTTAGACATGGGCGATGGAGTGAAAAGTTTTTTGTAAATTATCCACAAAAAGAAGAAGCTCTTAATGTAATGAAATTATATAGAGATAAATATAATATTAGTTATATTAATAATGGTTTAATTGAACTGATTTATGTTAAAGCAAATCAAATCTATAAAGAGTATAATATTAATGAAACAAGAAGCGTGTATGCAAATAGTGAAATTGCATATTTATACGAAAAAATGAGCTTATATGACAGTATAGATGATTTTTGTTTGGACGGCATGATCAAAAGTGTTGAGCCACTTCAAAAGACTACACACATAGCAATACATAAGTTGTTGCAAGATGCTAAACAAAATAGTTTTTTAGAAATGTAGAGGAGCGTTAATGGCAAAAAAAATAACAACAACTATTAGAGATATTGCAGATAAAATGATTTTATTTGCAGACGAAAATGAAGTAACGGAGATACAAGATTTAATTAATTTTATATTTACACAAATAGAAAATAATATTTTAACAAATAGTATAACAATTCACAATTTCTTTTCTTTGGAAATTAAAAAACGAAAAGGATACAACGGACAATTTTATATTGATTGCAATGTGTCTAAAACTTTTAAAAAACTTATCAAAGATACAACGATCGAAGAGGATAACCACAATATTATAAGCTTTGGACAACTTGATTCTTATTGCCATGAATATGATGTAGAATTTTTTGGAACTTTTTTTGAAAAAGCTAAAACTTTACAGTATTCCGAAAAAATAAAATTTTATTATTGTTTTATTACAAAAGTATTCAATGTCATCAAAAATCTAGTTATCAACAATAATACATTTTCTACAAATTTTGGATATTTTTCTTTAAAATATAACAAAATTTATGGCTATTATATGAACTTTAAAAACAATGACATATTCAAATCTAATATAAATGAGCATTTTAATAAAATTTTAACTACCTAAGATAAAATAAAGTATATTTTTACTAAAATGTATATATTATTTTTTCAAAGGATTAGAATAAATGAGTATCAAGGAAAATATAGAAAATATTGTTAGCAAAGGAATTAATTATTTACTAAATTTTAAAAATTATATAGAAATTGATGACACGCTAACAGTTGATAAGCTTGATGTTAATGATCCATATGCACTATATATAAACAGCAAAAGTAAAGTATTGTATTGTATCCAGTTAGCATCAGCAGGCAATCTTGAAAATTTTGTAGATCACACAACAATTAATAAAATTTTTGAAGCATATAATTATGCGGAAAATTCGAGATTAACTCAAGTATTCTATAAACAATCCTTATCACAAAAAAATCTATTGTTTTCTTCCAATAAAGACTTACTTAGTGTTATTGCTAAAAAATTAGAAGCAGAATTTTTAGAATATGATGAAATGATTGATACGATTTATCAGTTGTTTCTCAATAATAGTTTTTTTGTCGAAAAAAAACAGATCCATTCAAATTTCAATTTAAGTGAAAATCTTAACTATGAGGTTTTATCGCGAAGTTTTAATGTAGCCGTTAAAGATAGTATCTATAACAATTTTAGCAAAATTAATATATTTCAAGGATA
The DNA here is from genome assembly GCA_023228995.1 of Candidatus Muiribacterium halophilum. Taxonomy (GTDB): domain Bacteria; phylum Muiribacteriota; class Muiribacteriia; order Muiribacteriales; family Muiribacteriaceae; genus JALOAD01. Next base: position 31,579 of record JALOAD010000026.1, on the reverse strand, counting down.
CAAAGCAAGAAAGAGAAGTAATAATATTCAATTATCACGGCTTTTCAGATTAGACTGGGAAGGCGTTATATTTAATACAATAGAAATAAATAAAGAAGTAGTCAAGAATCTAATAACAATTAGAAAAAATCAGGCTTTTATCGATGGAAAAGAAAAACCTTTTAAAGAATTGCTTTATAATTATGATAATAATAATATTGAATTAGCAGTTTTAAACAGTGTGATCTTTTTTTCAAAAGGTGATCTAAACAGTTCTATAGAAATTGGTTCTATTCTAGGCATAGATTATTTTGAAAAATTTATTGATAAAGAAAAATATTTAAAATTTACTCCGTTGATTGCAAGAGATAACTATTTTGATATGATCATTGATAAAGATTTTCTTTATGGTTTTATTGGTTCGGCACATAAAAAAAATGTTGATAATGCTGATTTTTATGGAACTGATATTAATGGTGCTTTTTGGAATTACAGATTTGACAAAACAACAAACGACCATTATAATAAAAGTAGTGACTTTTGGGTATTAGGTACAAAAGGTAGCGGTAAAACCACATTTGTAAATGCAATGTTATCACAAGTTTTAAATCTATCTTTTGATAAAGAAAAAGAATTTAAACTTGGTAATTTTGGCGATGCTTATTATAAAAATAAAATCAGATATTTTGATATCAAAAAATCCGGATTATTATTAGCAAATTTGTTATCTGAAAAAGCTCCGGCAACTATAAAATTTATGAATACTTCGATTTCTGATTTTTCTTTTAATCCGGTAAACATACGAAAATATATTAATGACGATGGCTTGGAAGTAATAGATGAAAATGAACTTACAATGAACATTTTATTGTTAAGTATTATTTTAGAGAGTAAAAATAAAGATGGCAAAGCAGGGCTAAATGCAAGCGAACAAGCAATGCTTAAAAATATTATCGTTTTAATATATAATAATAATCTATATGATTGTGATTATATAGAAGCACTAGAAAAACAAAATCCAAAAATTTTTAAAGAACTAATAAACTTGGGTTATTCCAAACTAGACAATCTTAAAAATGTGAAAGAAAAAGATTATGATTTTTTAAAAGTTCCAACTTTAAATACAGCGGTTAAAAATGTCAAAGCGATTACACAAAATAAACAGAATGAAAATCAATCATCTATCGCCTATGGCTTATTGACTAAACTAGAGCTTATAGAATCGATTGGTATTTTTAACGGACACGACAAATTCAATTTTGAAGATGCGAATTTTATACATATTGATTTTGATCCAATAAAAGATCTCGATGAGTATGTGCCGGTTTTTCTTAGTTTGTTTATGAGAATGTATCGTTTTGACAAATTCATACAAGAGCAAAGCAACGATAAAAACAATAGACCATATATTACTTACATCATGGAAGAAGCATATAATGTTACTTCACAGCAATCTTTCGAACCATTACTTGCAAAATTTATAAATGAAGCTAGAAGTTATCGCATAAAGATAGGCTTTATTACTCAGCTTATTGAACATATACCGCCGAACATAATTAAACAAGTTGCAAATAAGTTCTTTTTATTTCCAAGTAAAAACCAACGAAAACATCTAATTGACGGAATAAAAGATGTTTTACAGCTTGATAATCAAACCGTTGAGCTTATGAACAATACTCCGGAGTTTGGCGTTGTATTGGTAAATGAACACAGCAGTTCTAGCTTTAAACTAGATATTTCAAAAGAAGAGGTTGAATTATATGGGCAAGCACAATAACATTAAAATTTTAATAGCTTTTATAATATCTTTGAATTTAGCATATGCAGAAAATATTAAACTGAACAACAATAATTTTATAAAATATAATGGAGTATTATACTTTGTTGGCAGTGGACTTTGTAGATGTAAAAGCAACATTGATAGTTCTTTTGAGAAAATTGAAAATGTAATTTTTGAACAAAATATTGATCCTATGATTAGCAAATTGAAAACTACAAATCAACTCACAAAAAAACAAATAGAACAAGAAAAAGAAATCATAAAACAATTAGAGATTGAAATAAAACTTGATTACTATAAATCTATAGAACTGTACAAACAAGCAAATGAAACAAATAAAATTAAATAAATTCTTATTTAAGATAAAATATAGTATATTTTTAATAGAATATATATAATATTTTGAAAAGGAATAATGAATATGTCCAAAATTTTAATTTTAGCCGAAAAGCCGAGTTTGGGCAGGGATATAGCGGATGCTTTAGGTATAACTCAAAAAAATAAATTAGGACACCATGAAAATAACAATATAGTCGTTGCTCCTCTTAGCGGACACCTTTTGGAAGCAAAATACGATTTACCGCCTTATACAGTTGAAAATTTACCGCTCGTCAATCTCGATAAACCGACAATGGTTATTAAGAGCGGAGATAGTTATATTAAAGCTAGAGCAAAAAGTGTTTTAGAAGAGATTAAAAGAGCCGATATTACCGAAATAGTTAGCGCAGGAGATGCAGATCAAGAAGGTTCTTTGCTTGTCTATGAAATACTTGAATATGCAAAAGTAATAGGCAAAAAAACAATTACTAGGATGTGGATACAAGCATTGGACGGCGATACTCTTAAAAATGCGTACAATAGCCGTTATGATATTCAAAAAGATTTGTCTTATGTGGAATCCGCTAGAAGCAGAGCCTTAGCGGATGTACGCGTAGGATTTAACTTTTCAAGACTTTTTTCATTAAAGGGTAATTTAAAAGCTAGCGTTGGGCGTGTAAGAACCGCCATTATGCAAATCGTAAGACACAGAGAGCATGAAATAGAAAATTTTATACCTGCTCCGTTCTATAATATTAAAGCCAATTTCAGTGAAAATATAATTGCCGATATGATAGCAGGCGAGGATAATTCATCGCGCCTATCAGAAGAATATTATATTAGCTCAGTGAAGGACAAAATTTTTAATAACACAACTTATAAAGTTGTCGATGTAAAAGAAGAAGCTAAAAAGATTTATCCTGATCTTCTCCCTAATCAAAATGATATTTTAAAAAATATTAGCAAACTACACAAAGAAAAATCTAAAAAAATAACTGATGCAATGCAAACACTGTATGAAAAACAATTTATATCATACCCAAGAACAGAAATTAGATTTTTACCAACTGCACTTTTTAATAAAATCAGCGACGCATATAATATGCTATTAAAAACTTATGAAAAAGATATCAACGGCTCAATTATATCATTTGATGCAAATAATAAAAAAATATTTAACGATAAAGAAGTCGAAGAACACTTCGCGGTTGTTCCTTGGATGCCAAAAACACAAAGTGAGATTAATTCGCTAGATGATTTAGAACGCAAGGTTTATGATTATGTAGTCGCTAAATTTTTAATGGCTTGCATGAAGCCTTATGAATACTATTCATCAAGCATTACACTTAAAGATGATAATTTTACATTTAAGGCGACCGGCAAAACGGAAAAAGAAAAAGGTTTTAAAAATTATCAATACATAACAAATAAAACCGACAATAAAGATGTTATTTTACCTAAAGTCGAAGTAAATCAAAATGTAACTCTTCTTGATCATGCTATTAAAAAAGATATGACAAAACCGCCTGCTTTGCTTAGTGAATCGGATCTTTTGGAGATATTGGAAAATGTTAATAAACTATATTCTAAACAAGTTTCTACAGATGAAGAAGATTATTATGCAGAAAAGTTTTCGCTTGGTACTCCTGCAACAAGAGCGCAGATTATAGAATCACTGCTTAAAACATATAAATATATTAAGTTTAATGCCAAGGATCGTCTTGAAACAACCGAAGATGGAAAAAAATTGCTCAATGTTGTGGGCAATGCTATCGAACTCAAAATGACTGCTTATTTTGAAAAGGAAATGCAAAAAATTCACAAAGATAAAGAGTATGCACCTACCTTCGATGATATGATTAACAAATATGTTAATGATGTTATAAAAAGCATTGTACCGTCTATAAGTGATAAAAAAATAAATGTAACAGCTTCAATAAATACCGAAACAGATTTAATTTGTCCAATATGCAAATCGCATTTAATTAAAACAGATAAAGTTTATAAATGTGAAAAGCAAGAATATGATTTTAAAACCAAAACAATTAAAGGATGTGCTTTTGGTATTTGGAGAGAAAATAAAACTCTTGGTATCACTTTTGAAGATGATACAATGAAAGAATTTTTGTATTCTTCTTTCACCACTCCTTTTATGGATAAAGTATATTTAGATCTCACAAATAAATATTTTATGAAAAATATTCTTGATAAAACTATAGAACCAAGTGTAGTAAGTGCCAATTGCCCGATTTGCAAGAGTAAACTTATTGAAACGGACAAAGTTTATAAATGTGAAAATCAAAAATATGAAAATGGCAAAGTATCCGGTTGTCCATTTGGGCTCTTTAAAGATATGACTAGAACTTTGGGAAAAATCATTAATTTGCAAGATTTAGAAAATATTTTACAAACTAACAAAAACAATCCTTACGGAACAAAAAATAAGGTTTATCTTGATTTAGATAATAAATATTTTATTTCAACAATTTGGGAGAAAAAGTAATGGAAGATATAACAAGCAATGCAAAAAGAGAAGCAATTATAAAGTCATTATATTGCCCACAATGTACTTGTGAAAATAAACACAGCATAGAATATGTAGATGAAGTTACCGGAGTGATTGAAATATTATATCCTTGGTATATTATAGATATTGATGTAGAATTTTTATCAAAAAATTTTTTCTTAGAATATATATATGATAGTGATGAAATCACTTATAAAGTGATATGCAGTGATGATAAGTAAAATTATTTTTTTGTTGTTTGTTGTCATGGCAAATAGCTTATATGCAAAAAGCATAAACGATGATAAAAAATGTACTCTTCCATGGCTACAAAACAAACCACAATATTCAAAAATATTCTCCAAGCCGTCAAGCACCAAAGGAAATTGCATAGTTAAAGGAGATAATGGGAAAATAGGAATTTGTCATTATCCAAGCGAAGCAACAACAACTACATATAAATATGATCTTCAAAATAAAAAATATGATTTTGGATTTATACAAGCTCAAAAAGAAACTGGAATAGACTGGAGATATCTTAAAGCTATTGCATACCAAGAAACAAGATTAGCACCCAATGCAATGACTGTTATCGGCGATAAAGGAAATGCGAAAGGACTATTTCAATTTACTAAATCACAAATCAATGGCAAAATAAATTATGGCAAAAGTATAGGAATCTATGTTGATAAAACAAAAATATTTTCTGATCCGACGGAAGCATCAAAGCTTTGCGCGGTATGGATTTTTTCGGTAATGAACCAAAACGAAGTAAAACATATTCTACAAAACAAACATAGCATGGCTTATATTCCTTCAGATCCATTTTATTACACGAGCAAATACAATGGAATGGCTGATGTTTGTAAAAGTGTACACGGTAAAAAACTTACCGGCTATGGCAACATCGTAATGTATTATTTTAAATATATCTCAAATATGCAAAATTCTAATTTTGCATATGCTGATAATACAATAAAACAAACTCGTGCAAACACATTAACATTTAATGATGTTGCAAGATATAAATTACCAATGAGCAACAATGAATTTTAAAATACTATTTTTCTTTTTGGTTTTAGTGAATTTAGCGTATAGCTACGGTATAAAAGAGTGTCGGATACCTTGGAGTTTATCTACGCAAGTAGCAGTTAAATTTGAAACAAAAACACAAAGACCGGAAGGAAACTGTTTTGTGTGGGGTGACAAGGGAAAAACAACTTGTCATATGCCTTCTGACAAAGGCAATTCTCTTAGTTTTTTAAAGCAAAGAAATAAATTTGATGGTCAATTCATGACGGCGCAAAAAGAAACTGGAATAAGTTGGAAGCTTTTTAAAGCGTTTGTTTATCAGGAAACCGGATTGAGTAACAAAGGGCTTGCTTTGCGTTCAGGTGACGGAAGAGGGCAGGGGCATATGCAATTAAGTTATAAAGAGATCAATCAAGAGATAGTTTGGCTTAAAAAACATTCACCTTATAGGGGTGTGGCTAATACAATTACATATAACTCCGCTTTACAAAATCCAACACATCATTTAGTTCTAGGTATGTCATGGTTTATGCACAAAATTACAAATTACAAAAAATCTGAAAATGTTAAAAAAATGATGAACTATGCTTATACACAAAGAAATACTCCTAATGGATGGTATCCAACTTCACCGATTGATATAGAAGCATTTAAAATCGGTGCATCTGCTTATAATGGATTATCCAAAGGATGTGTAATTAATAATCGTATGATCGTTCGTTATGGTGAATTGGTTTTGGGATACTATAATTATCTTGATAAAGGAGTTAGCAATCTCCCAGTTCCTTATAGCGGAGGAGGTGATGATATCAAAAATATACCTATTCCAGTACCTACAAATGCAAATGATACAGTAGAAGCAGAAGAAAAAAAATCAGATCAAAATTACAACAAGGCAGTTTATACAAATGATGCGTATAAACATTCAAATCCATTCAAGCCTTGGCTACCATAAATATAAAGGAAAATACGATGACACTCGAAGAATTAGAGTTAGATTTATTACCATAAAATATAAAAGGATATAAAAATGATTGAAAAAAAGACAATAGAAGTAAATAAATATCCATTTTTTCTATGGCTAAATTATAAAACAAATGTTGATATAAACCAAGATGAAAGTTATGTGATTGGCAATAAAAAATCTTATTATGCAAAAGTTGATACAAAAGAAATATTTTTAATTAAATATCTCTTTTTGTTTGTATTGTTTTTTGCAATAAGACTTCCATCTTCAATACAAGATCTATTTGCAATTTTAATTGCATTATTTGTCCTTGCCGGCTTTTTACTTGTTTGGAAAAAAAAGAAAGAATATTTTAATATCTATGGTGTTTTTATTTTTATAGCAATTATTGTTTTCTTTTTGGCAGGATTGGTAAATGCAAGAGTATTAAATTCTACAATGCAATACTTCATGTTGTTTTACCTAGCAGGCTATATCTATTATGATTACAAGAAAAAAAATATAGGAAAATATTATAAATTAATTGATATCAAAAACAAAGGCAAAGTTGATGTTTCTAAAAAAGCTAATAAAAAAGCTTTACGAATACCATTTACACAAAAACACTTATTGAATAGGAATATGGGATTTAACATATCATTCAATTACAATATTGGCGGACACTATTTTTATATATTACCAAATTATATCGAGGAATTAAACGATGAAAATAATCAATAAATTTTTAATTTTTGTATCAATAGGCATAAATATTGCTTTTGGAGCAAGCAGTACAGATCCAAACATAATAGAGTATAAAGCAGATACTCAACCGACCTATAATGCAGGAAATTACACTATGGAATGTCCTAAAGTCAAAGAGGGTTATGTAACAAGAATAGATATAATCAACTATGAGCAAGGCACAACGACTTGTAATGTATATAAGATAGACTCACAGACCGGCATAATTGATATTACAAAGCCATTGGATCAAGTAGTTAATACCAATCCACAAACAAAGCTTAGATATTCAATACCGCCAAATAAAAATGCTATTGATCAATCAGTTAAAGAGCAATTTCAAAATCTTGACAGTGAACTCAAAAATAGTCCGGATCTACAAAAAATAAAAGACAAATGGCTAGGTGATTATAGTAATCCAAGCGGAGAACAATATCTTACTGCTTCAAAGTATTTACTTGCAGGGCTGACAATTGACGGTGAGATTATAAACATAAAACAATCAATTGAAGCGAATGAAATCACATTAAATAATGGTTTTACCATCTATCCAAATATCAACGGCGAAATACTTAAGCAAGATGGTATTTGGAATTCATTTTTTGACCAAATACAAGCTTTCGTAGAAAATCCTACTGAAACGCAAGCGAGAAGAATGGTTGAAGCTAAAAATTCTATTGCAGAATCATCAAGCAAAGATCTTATCGGCAATATAATGGTTATGGTTATGGATTTTTACGCAGGAATAAATGAAGATTATCAAGAACTAAACTTTTTTGCCCTGATCCTTCCTTTGGCTTTTACTTCAATTTTTGCTTTTCAAAATAAACTTACAAGAAAATTTTCAAAACTACACTCACAAGAAGATTTTTATGAGAGAGGTTTTTTGGGCGTTGTTGTCTTATTTATATTCTATTTTTCATCAACAACATATAACATAAACGACAAGAAAAACATTGACCAAAACTATTTTAATAATTTTTCTCGATGGTTTTTATATCAAGGCGTGGACTGGGCAGATAGTATGACTAGAAAATTAGCAGACAGTTATGTAACTTTTGTGATGAAAGATGTCGGATTGTATTCCCAAACGCAGATAAAAAGCATACGATATGATAAAGCAAATAAAGAAAATCAAGTAAACGCATATAGAGGGATTGTAAATAATTGCAGAACTTATTATGATGCAGATAAAATTAAAAGTGAAAGTGATAAGCAGGGTGCAGGAAACGAATTTCCTACTGGGATCACAGATGATTTTTCTTATGTGAAAGACAGCTATAAAAATGATAGAAATAATTATACAAATATTCCAACAATGAACGCTTGTGCAAGTTCATTGAGAAAAGTGAATATTCTCGAAAAGGATATTATCTATACCGACTTAAAATTACAAAATTTTGAAAAAGCTTCGCAAGATAATCAACTCAAATCAAGAGTTTTAATTACAAGTGAAACAGTTTATAAAAATGTCGCCGATAATGGATTTTTATCTGCTCCTTTAATAGCAGGCTCAAAAATATTTTTTGATGCCAGTGAAACAGTCGTAAGTGATACAAATGAACTAAAAAATGATATGAACCAAGACAATTCACAACAATATAAAACAGTTGATGGTAAAGCCGTTGATAGTAATGACGATAAAGGTATGTTTCAATGGATACTTAATAATTCTGTTTATCTTATGTTGCCGGGGGCAGATGCAATTAGAGGTTCAATTTATTCAATGGGAGAAAGTATAATAGAAGCTATTCCTTTTGTATCAAAAGTTCCTTTATACAAATTTGCCGGTGAATCAGCAACCGCATTGATAGCAACAATTATTGCAATTTCAGTTATGGTAACGATAGTTAAATATTTACCGTTGATGGCTTTGATGGTAGCGTCTATGCTTACAATATCTTTTTATTATATATCTGTAGAGATATTTTATCTAATCACTCCTTTTTTAGTAGCTTACGCCTTTACGGCAAATCAACCACAAGTGATTGTAAATTTATTAATGCGATTTTTTGCATTGGCTATAAAGCCGGTGATATTTGTAATTACAATTGTTGTATCAATGTTAGTGATAAATATTTTTGACGGTATAAATTCAACAATGATACAACCAATGTTTCATATGTTTGATGCAATTTTCAATGTTGAAAAAGAAGTAGATGGATTATTTATGTGGCTTACTTTGAATGATGTTAGTAATGGTATTGATGATATGAACTCATTGTATGTCGGCGTTTTAGGAGCAGTATTGAATATGCTTACTTCCATTTTTGCGGTTATAGCAACATTTTATATTATTTTTAATGGACAAGATATGTTTATGTCACTTTTTGGCTTCAAAGAAAGAGGAATTGATGTCCAAGAAGGAATTGGTAGTCAAGTTGCAGGGGATATGTCTAAATATTCTAAACCAATTTAATATATTTGATATATCTTTTATATATATTTAAGATATATCATGTTAAAATATATTAAATATTTTATATAAAAAGGATTTGAAATGAATGGTTTTTTAGTATTAATTTTTGTTATAGCTTTTGTGGTAATTAGTTTTAAATTAGCTAAAAAAGGAGGGATTGCAATTATTAAAAAGAGATTGAAAGATATATATAATATCAAAGATGTAACTGATGATGAAGCGAAAAAATTATTATCCAATTTGGGTACTGAAGCTAATCCTGATATCTTTTATAAAAATCTTATGGCAATGAGAGAACATAACGGCTATAAAAAATAACAATAAACGAAAGGGCAATTATGAAAGATTTTGATCTTGGGATTTATTACATTGATAAATTTAAGAATGGACAATTTAATAAAACCGAATCGTCTAAAAATAAAAGTGAAAGTGGGAAATTAATATCAATAAATGATGGCGATGTGACTACTCGCCTTTATGAAATGCCGACTTGGTTTGATAATAACGATATAAGTAAACTTGCATATTGGGTAGGAAATACATATGGAGAGCATAGAGAATATTGGATAGCAAGATACAAGACTGATGAAGAAGGAAACATCTCTATTCAAATGGAATATGATGAAAATTCTTTTGAAAGTATAGAAAATAATGATTATAGTGTAACAACTTATTTCATAGGAGATGAAAGAAATTTATTGTGTAGTTGTGGAGAATCTAAACAGCAAAAAGCAGAAGAAATACAACAAATCAAAACAACTAAAATAAAAAGGAAATAGTATGAAATTTTTAACAGTTGCAACATTATTTATAAGCTTTGCTATGAGTGCATCGTTTGATTGCAATAAAGCCAGTACACCAACAGAAAAAGCTATATGTTCGAATCCTCATCTTGACAAAATGGATATAGCACTACTCAATGCCTATAGATATGCTATGAATTATAGCGGTAATCCAACTGCAATAAAAGCAAATCAAAAAGCTTGGATAAATAACAGTCTTATTAAATGTAATGGTAATCCAATTTGCATAGATCAAGCTATGGTTAGTCAGATTAAATATTTATCTAAGACCGTACCCAATAAAACAGTTATTTCAAATAATACAGTAACATTTTCTAAAGTCAATATTTCTTCAATACCTTTGCCAAAAGGCAAACAGTTCGCGCAAGCGCAAATTACTCAAAAAATGTTATATGCTTTGTCATATACATTATCTAAAAACAATCCGAACCTAATCAAAGTTATTTCAAAAGGGAAAAATAATCAAATAATAAATTATCTAAATTCTAATAATATCCAATATAAAATATATAATTTACCTTCTGATGCTAGATATGTAATTCTTGATATTGAGCAAGGCAACAAGCAATTGTTTAAAAAATTAGCTGATCGATTTAATAATAACACTAGCGTAAGAGGGGGGATTGCTTTATTTACTAATAGCGGTTCAAATAATATTGCAAATGATTTTGGCATCAAGCAACAATATGTAAATTTGATAGAAGATCTAAAATCTTATATGTACGCGTATGCACAAACTGATAACATGAAAGCAAATAGTATTCAAGCCGTTTTTGATAATATTTATATTGATTATAATGATAAAAATATAATGCTACCTGAAGAAAAAAGCATTGAGGTTAATGATGAAGTAAACAATTACTATGGTATGAAAACAGTATATACAGCAGATAAAGACAGCTCTACCGGTTCATATCCGCAATATGATTATACTACGCTTGCTAAAAATTATAAACACAAATCTAATTATTATTTTTATCAAGAATTTTTGAAAAATTACAAACTTCTTTGGAATGAAAATTACTAAGTCAAGAGATTTTTTGTTTTTAAATAAATACTAAAAAATTTAGTATAATAAATAAAAAGGAGAGCAGATGACAAAGATACAAGATCTGATTGATTTTGGAATACCAAGAGCTTGTTTTTGTAGAACAAGTTTGGATGTAAAAACAGAAGATGATATTTTGATTATAGTCGGACTTACAAATGGCTATAATAATCGCATTCTCGATAAATTCATAGACTATTTTGGTAAGCAAAAAATAATAGATAGTTTGAATAAATATAGAGATAGATTATCGGAACATTTTTATAATAACCTAACAAAGACTTTAAATGAAAACAATAAACAATGAAACACTAGAGCTTTTAAGAACATTGTCACAAGAAGATATGTTTATTACAAATAAAGCAAAATTGATTGGAGGGACAGCATTAGCTTATCATTTAAATCATAGGGAAAGTTTTGATTTAGATATATGTTTTTATAACAATCCAAAATTGCCAAATCTTGACTTTTTGAATAAATATTTTGCTCAAGAGATAGAATTTAATAAGAGTACAGTAGATGAATTTATAAATGATGGGGGAAATGTTTACGAGTATCATAGAAGGTTTATTATAAATTCAGTTAAAGTAGATTTTGTAACCAATGTAGGTTCAAATATATATGAAAATGAAATTTTAAAAAAAGACAATGGAACAAAATTCAATAACATTGACATAGCATCTGTGGAAAGTATATTTAAATTAAAATCATTACTTCTAATAGATAGAAATAAACTAAGAGATTTATATGATATTTGTTATCTTATACAAAATGATTATTTTAAGGGTGGTGATATTATAGATACAATTAAAAATTATAGAATAACCTATCAAGATAAAGACATAATAAGTCTTATTAAATCTAGAGCAGAAGATATTGTAGATACTCATGGAGAACCAATAATAAATGCAACAAAAACTATTCCAACAAACTACCAAGAAATAAAAGACTACATTATAAAGCAAATTGAGAAAAATTTAAATAAACCTTCATCTTCAAGAAAATATAAAAGATAATATGTAAAACAATATACCTATTGCAAGGAAATATACAATAGATATTTTTACAAAAATTCCGTATTTCGTATTATTATTGTATAATATTAAATAATTTTCTACTTATTTAGTAAAAAATATATATTATTTTAGTAAAAAATATGATACAATTAAAAGGATTCAATTTTATGATGCAAAAAAAGAAAAGTTTTAATGATACTTTTTTTGAACTCTTAGCTGAATATGAAAAAGGATCACAACTATCTGAAGTGATAGAACAAAAACAACTAGGTGCAATTTCAAAGACATATATGGTCAGACTCTTTGAAATGATTGATAAAAAAATCATTTCACCATCTGAACTAAAAAATCAAAATGTGTCTATGGAAAGTGCTAGACAGATAATCAAATCTCATAATGAGCAAGAAAAAATAAAGGAATTAATTATGGAACAAAAAGAAGAAAGAAAACTAGAAGTTGGCAGATTAAAAGAACAACCGCACATGATAAGCATAAGCGGTGAAGATACCTATAAAATCAAAGGCTTTATTAAAAACAAACTTGATGGAGTTTGGAATGAAAAAAGCAATGAATGGTTGGTCGATGGCAGAGAACAAAATGTTAGAAAACTTTATGGGCAGTTAGCAAATAAAGTGATTGAGCATGATGTTATGGATCAATCTAAAAAAGAGTATCAAAAAAATCCAAATGAATCTACACTTTTAAAATATGGAAGTGCGATTTTAATTTACAACGAATATACCAATACACAACTCTTGCAAGATAAGATCAAAAAAATACAAGACAATTTGCAAAAAGATTATCCAAGCGAAGATAATAGAGCAATAGATATCGGACTTCATAATCATTTAAGTGCGTCTTTGGTAGCCAGTAAAGTATTGACAGAACTTGGATTTACAAAAGAGAATGATAAAAATTTTGTAAATTTTAAATCTTTCGAAGCTAAAAAAGCATTAGCAGAAAATTTGCAAAATCTTGGAGATACAAAACTCATGACACAAATTGCAGACAAAGCACAAGAAAAAGCAGAAATCGCTAGAAAAGAATACAAAGAAAATCAAGCGTCAAATGTTCCGGCACAAGAACAAACTCCTGAAACTGCAAATACAAAAGTTAGAAAACAAAAATAACTTTTATCATCTCTCTTCATTTGAGAGATGAATTTCTCATATTTTTTTAAAAAATATAGTATTTTTATTAAAATATATACATTATTTTATTTTTTTTAAGTTTTAAAGTGCTAAAATTGTTAATCTTAACAATAGAAGGAAGCTAATGACTAAAAAAATAAATTTACTACTTTTTTTATCATCTCTTGGGCTTTATGCGGAGTATCAAATTCCGCAAGAAAATCAATTACCACAAGAACAACAGCAAGCTTATCCGCAATACAGCGGAAATACCGTAGGCTCACCGTCACAAGATCCTCAAAATAGCAATGTAGTTGTAATGCAAGAAAATGTTGAAGTTGATGAGGAATATCTTCTTGCAGAGGATTATCTTAAATTCTATAATAATAGAAAAAAGATTAATTCGGTAATTAACAAAGACAGAGAAATACAAGAAACATTTAATGAAATTAAAAATCTTAAAATCGCAAATTTTACAAAGCAATTAAAGATGAACGATATAAATGAGATCTTAATGCACCCGTCTTACCCACAAACTATTTTATTGCCAAAAAGTGCGACAATCACCAATGCGTATGCTTATCCGCCGACAGTTCAACCGAATTTTCAATACAATAGAATTGATGTGATACCCAACAATGCGTTGCTAAGAAGTAACCTAGTTGTTACATATTTAGAAGGTGATCAAATTAAATCATCTACTTTTTTAATCACAAAAACACCAAACAATAGGCACTCTATAATATATCCGATTATAGCGTATTCTTATCCTGCAATATTGAATACAAATGATGTCATACAAAGATATTATGAAGCATATAAAAAAATGCCTACACATAGAAGCATGATCAATATAAACAATACGATCTATACTTTTTTCAAAGACAATATCAATGGAAATATTAAAATTGGTGAAACAAATTTTATCATGAAAGTCGATAGCAAATGAGTTTTAAGCAAAAAGTAAAATCTTTTGTAAATAAAAATACTAGATTTATCATTTTGGTTATTTTGGTCGTGATGTTCTTTGTATTAATAGGCAATAGAGAACAAAATATAAATTTTTACGGCAAAGAGAATGCAAATAGCGGTGTTTTTAAAAACAATAATAATGAAGTTCCGGTTGTGAAATATAAAGATGAAAACACCGAACACATAAATATAACATTACCAAAACAAGAAGGAGAAAAATAAAATGGCAATTTCAAAAAAAATAGTAACTCTAGGTTTGATGATATCATCATTAACGATTCTAAATGCAAGCGAATATACCGGCTATAGTTGTGATAACAAAGATACATTTTCACCAAGCTCTTATGAAAAAGGGTTTTTTAATGCGGTGAATTCTATTCACAGAGAATTTAGTGTTCAACATCTGAATGGCGATTATGTAACTTATGAGGGCAAATATCTCGTTGGCGTTGATATTGATAAATTAAGTAAAGAGCAGATCCTTATTATCAAAAATTACGGTTTTATGGAAGGATTTATGCCGGTAACTGTTGATAACGGCTATGTGTATTTTACAGATACAAATAGACATGCTGATGCAAAATATATTCAAGATATGTTAAATGAGAAATATTTTAACGGCAAAAAATTTAAAGTTAAAATTGTTACAAATTTCAGAGGAAGATATAAAAAATATGATTATGTATATAACAATATTTTTACTGAAATTAAAAAAAATATAGATGCCAAAGTTTATATTGTTGATAAAAATTTCGTTCCGACAAATCACTATAAGAGTATGGATAGAGAAACAGTAGTTCTACCAAACACAAAGTGAGTATAGCATGAAGAAAAAAATAATATATTTATTTTTCTTTGCGGGGTTTTTAAATCTGCAAGCAAATGGGATAAATGAAAAAATTATGTGTCAAGCCGATAGAGAATTTGAAAAAAAATTGAATATCGAATTGAATAAAATAAGAAAAGTGAAAAAATTACAATTGAATACCGATACAGTACGCAATAACAGTAATTTATTTGTCACACAAGAAAATATCATAAAAAGACAAGGATTTTACGATGAATAAAAGTAAGATTTTTATACCTTTGATTGTATTGTTGAGCATAGGTTCTTACGCGCAAAATCAATTACCTATACCAACACAAACACAAGCAAAATCTACCGAACAAATACAACAAGAAATTACGCAAGAGCCAAATAACATTGCAAATAATGTAATTAATTCTCAGGCAAATAGCGCAAATAATGTAATAGATAGCAGTTCTACACAACCGGCGGAATTTGTAGATCCCAATCAAAAAAAAGTTATCTATGCACCAAACAAATCTTACACAAATGAAAAAATATTTGTGTATAAACAAAATATGAATATGAATAATGTAAAAACAAAATTCTATGTTGAGCAATCTAAAAATAGTTCATTTGTTCCGACATCTTTGATCACAGCAAAAAATAACCAAATGATTGCATATAACCAAAATCAACAAACACAACGGTACTACAATCAAAGAGTTGCCAGTGCAATAAAAGCAACTTGTATTGTAAGCGATGATGTTATGGTAGCGGATAATTCACAGATGATGAAAGTATTATGTAAAACAAGCAAAGGAAATTTTATTGATCTAGTGATGAATTTGATTCCGAATAATCAAGGATTTTCTTTAACGGCAATTCCACAGCATTATATTGATTCTTCTGATAATTTTGTACAAATAGATCCAAAAATGTCATATATAACAAATCATTCCGGTAGCAGTAACAATATAGCAACTTATATAAATACACAGCAATTGCGAAAAAATGTTAATTCTTTTGGTAGTGGCGTTGCCGGAGGATTGGGAAAAGCTTCTAATTTAGCAATTGACCAATTAAGACAATCAATGACTACGCAAGAATCTACTATCATTTCAGGCGGTGACGGTATAGCGATTGTACAAGATACAAATACAAGAAGACCGACAAGCGATGATTATCGAGATTATGGAATTATTGGACTTGCAAGCGGTGTGGTGCAGGGAATATCAAAGGTTGCCGACAATTTGACACAAAACGATTTGCCTTGGTTATATTACATCAAAAAAGGTAGTGTGTTAAATGTTTACTTGACACCAAACAGTTTAACCACACAGCAACAACAACAAACACAATTTAACATTAAAAATAACAGATAAGAATAGGAGAATAAGATGAAAAAATATTTAATAGTTTCACTGGCTAGCTTAATGTTCGTTGGGTGCGGTACAACACAAATTAATCCTGAACCAACATCAAGCAATATGAAATTTAAAAATGAAATGGATTACCAAAAGGGCTATAATGATGCGATTAAAGCCGAAAGAGAAAAATGGTTTAATCAAGGATATGAAAGAGCATTAAATATCGTTAAAAAATATTCTAGCGAAATTTTAGCATATGAAGCAGGCAAATATGCACTTAAAAATAAGTTTGTAACTTATCCTAAGCTTGTTGCCAATATGGATGGCGGAGCAATGAGCATCAAATCACTCGGATGTGATATTAGAAAAAGTATGAATATAGACGATATTTTTCACTTTTATGGAGCAAATATAAATTTGTTACCAACACAAGATGATGTTTCAAATTTAAGCTACTCTAGCAACGATAATGCACCAACTTTACAAAATATATATACCAATGCTTACACAGCACCACAAAATTCTCCTATTAGCGTTATTGAAGCAACTTCAAACACTTCTAATAGACCAATAGCAACACAAGTATTGGCAAACAATCAATCATCTTCTATTTTGTCATTGTCAAAAAATCAACAAACAAAAGACAATATAGATAAATTTGGATTAAATTGCACAGAAAATTCAAATGGCTATAATTGTAGTTTTAACAATGAACAAGAAAAAAGTTGGTTTTGTAAAGAAACTGGGATCTGCAAATGAAAATAAGCAATAAAGATTATCTTGAAATTACTCAAAGATTTGTAATAAAAAACTTTCTGCTTGTAGCAGGAGGTTCTTTATTGGTATTTGTTTTTGTCATTTTTAGTATCATGTCACAAAACAGCAAATTAGAAGATATGAAAAAGATCTTGAATGAAAATACATCTAAGGTCATTGGATTAACCGACAATGGCACGGTCGTTGAAATCGAAAAACAAAAAATGATCGTAGAGCAAGAAAGAAACACAGTTGCTAGGGCTTTGAAATTGTTGATTGTATCAAGAAGTGAAATCACCAAAGGATTTTCTATTTCAGAGTTTAAAACTCCAATATCAGTTTTGGAAAATTCAGAAAATTTGCAAGAGTTTTTTGAGTATGTGATGTTGCAAGATAAACAAAAAGGCAAAAGCATAGTTGTAACTATGAAAAACGATAGTGGCAAGTACGAAGAAACTGACGCACTAACTATATCCAACAACGGCATGGGATTTTTGAACGCTTATTTAGAAGCATTGAAAATCAAAACTCAAGCAAATACATTACCTCATTTTATTTCGATCAATAGTAGCAAAATTAATTCATTCGAAGAAAAAGATAATACTTTTAAAATTGATATGACAATTGATGTTACTTTGCAAACTTGGGTTGGAAAAGATGATCTGAATAAAAATAAATATGAAACAAAAATTGGCAAATATAATATTATTGCTACCGGATATTTTGATTTGCGCACGCGTACAATTTTGAGCGATAATTCACCGTTTAAAGGCTATAACAAGCTAGGTTTGCACTTTAACACGCTTAAAATAATTATGCCGGAAGGCTCTAAGATATGACAAAAGAACAGCTTATCATTGCCAATATTTTTGGCACTATCGCGATATTAATATCAGTTTTGCCTTTCATGTTTGGGGTGATAAGTATCTATAATGATGTTGATGAGAAAAAAAATTATTCATTGGCGGAAGCAATCATCAAAATATATATCGTGCAAGTTGTCATTGCTTTTATATTTATGGTCTTTGTAACATTTTGGGATATATTAGCTAAAAAAGAAACATACAAATTAGTTGGTTCAGGCAAAGCATTTGATATTTTTTGGGGCGATTGCAAAGCAGGGATGGATGGTGCTACGGAAGAAAGCATAAAAGCAATGTATGCTTATCAATGCTTAATTATGCCAGTGTTTCAATCTTTTTTAGCATATAGTGTTTTTCTGATGCCATTCATATTGTTTTTTGTTTCATTTTTTAAAATCAGCAAAACAAAAAATGGTTATATCGAAGGAGAGGATACATTCAAAAATATATTTAGATCATTTGTTTTCACCTTTATCGGTATGCTATTAATCTATACATATTTGGAAATTATAAACAACTCTCTTTACTACCAAGGCGGAGAAGGCACAATTTTTGAAATGATTAGAACATATTGGAAAGATTTATTAACCAAATAGAAAATGACAATTAAATCAAAGGATAAAAAATGAACATAGATGATATTTTAGAAAGAGATGATGAGATCTCTCAAAAAATCGACAAAAAGAAAGAGATCGTTGATGATGCAAAAAGCATTGGCAGTGATATTGATAAAATTTCAAAAGAAGCGACAAAAATAAAAGAAGATCAATTAGCGCAACAAAGAAAATTTGTTAGTTTGGAAAGTGACAATATGACTAAACACTTTGCAAATATGTTAAAAGAGCTTGAACAAAATATTGCGAAATTTTTTGAATTATTGAAAATATTATTACTTGCCCAAGATGAGGAAAAAAAAGTTCAAAATAGTCAAAATACGAATATGAATAATATCAATCCGGATTCTTTGAAAGCGTTAATGAGTGATGATAAGTTTTTAGCTTATGTTAAACAAAGAAGTGTAGAACTTGAAAAAGAAATTACAGAAAAGATCAACATCCTTTTTGCCGAAAATACGGTTGTTGCCGATGAATTAGTTTATAAGTTTCAAGAATATAAAAACGAAGAAAAAATTGATAATGCAAAAGTTACTTCTTTCATTGATATGTTAAACAAAAAATACGATGAAAACATTTCTAAAAAAATTGTAGTTGAAGTTGAAGATGAAACTTTGAATAATGATAAAAACGATATGGCTCAAGATGTGGCGCAAGAAAAAAACGAAGAAAAAATCACGGTTTTGAAACAACAAAAACATAAAATTCAAAAGCAATAACAATGATGACTATTGAAGGAATAATTTCAAAAACGGTTGAATATCAGAACGAATGGGAACAAATATCTAAGAATATTGAACTTGATACTCCAGTATTCAACAAAAAGAATATTGATTGTATTTTGGAATATTGTGATGAATTTTATGATACAAACAAAGACGATATTCAAGCCGATATAATAGATAAAGAATACTCAAGCAATGAACCAAATGAAGGCGAACAATTTACAAACGATATCATTGAATTACAAGAAGCTAAAGATACAAACGAAGAATTGGTAGTGACAAAAGAAAAAGAGCATCAAAAAGAATTTATACAAGTAGATACAGATATGTATAAAGAAATAATTGATGACTATTTATCTAAAAAAATAGATAGCTTTGATGAAACAAAAATATCAAATATTTATTTGATGAATAAAATAAAAACTCTAAGTAATTACAACAAAACTCTTGAAAATAATTTTAACAACCTTCTTGAAAAAGTAAAAGAAGTTGATAAGATAAAAAACAAAATAGAAGATTTGTATCGAAAACTTGAAAGTGAAAGCGATTTGGTTTCTTTATCGTCTATTGACTATAATCAATTACTCCATGAAGTAACTTCTATGAATAACAATACCAATGTCAAAAAAACAAATACGGCTAAACCAAAGCAAAACAACACTATGACTAAAGTTTCAAAACTATATAAAGAAAATAAAAATTTTATTTATATAGCAGGAGTTATTTTATCTTTAATAGTATTTACTTTTATATTTAAAAATAATCCTGATGCAGAAAAAATAAATGTAGGAAAGATAGAAAAAAATAAAACAATAATGACAAAAAAAGAATTTACTGTTTTTTGTTCAAAAAGCAAATTTGAACAAAAATACAATAAAAAAACGACACTTGATGGAGATATCGACAATGCTAGTAAAGTGTTTTATTTTGATACTACTATAAATAATAAGAAAGAAAGATGTTTTATTGATATTGAAGATATAGCTAAAATAGTAAAATAACTAAAATGTTATATATATTACATAAAAAATATAGTATAATTTAAAAAAAGGAACTGCAATGTTTATAGGAATGTTAAATCATAAAAATCAAAATAAAAAAATCAAGCAAGAAATAAATACTTTGATTGATGATGAAGAGTTTTCAGACGATATTGAAAAAAATGATTCTGATATAGAACATGATCTATTGCTTGAAAAAACAATCAATATTACAACAAATATAAACAAGAAACATGGAGTAAAAAAATGAGAAAATATTTAGTATTATTGACGGCTAGCTTAGCTAGCTCGATATTCATTGGGTGCGGTCATTCATATTATGAGATTAGCAAACACATAAATATTCAAAAACTTTCATTGTATGACGCGGAAAGATTGTCACAAAATAATTTTCTTGATAGATCGGACTTGGTAGAATATATGCAACATAACAATAATGAGCTATGCAAATTGGCTATGATTAACGATGATAAAACTTTTAAGTATATTCTATATACTAGCAAAAATATCGATTTTAACGATGTTACTTGTTTATTGTCAAATCAAAAATATGATTATGTTGATTTGATTGAAAAAGATTTTTCTTTAAAAAAAATAGTTGATACTAAAAACAATAATTTATTGCATTACGCGGTATATAATAATGATTTTGAAAGTGTTAATTATTTGGCTCTTAAAAATACAAAATTAAAGACATTAAAAAATGTTGAAAATAAATTGCCGATGGATTATGTTACTCATGCAAATTTTCGTGTTGCAAATATTGTATATGTTAATACTGAAAATTTAAAGTAAAAAAAGGGGAAAAAGATGAAAATAGGTAAAAAAAATATAGCAATTGGATTTTTAATTTTTATTGCCGGATTAGGAGTGTCAAAAGCTTCTTTGTTTGATGATGTTTTGGGTTTTTTAGGTAACTATTTGACTATAGGAGGTGTAGCACCGTCGCAATATCAAGAGCAACTACAAACATTAGCTTTAAATCAACTCGGCTCACAATATGCTCCGGCATTAGATTTTTGTTATGTTCAAACTCCAACATCAAATACCGGTAGTTTGACTGAAGTTTCGCTCAATGCTTGTCAAGCCCTGGGCAAAATGGATATACCTGATCCATGCTCCAAATTGCCCGACCTATCTGCATTTGGATTTTCAAAAAGAACGAATGTGATTGATGTAAAAAAATACTGCGCCAATACATTTGGTGATTATAAAAAATTAGATATCGGTGCAACTACAAATAATTTTGATAGTAATTCACATCTCAAAATGCAAGAAACATATAATAATGAAAAGCAATATAATTATGAAGAAGCTAATAAAAATACGGTTTTTGGGACAGCAGTCAGTGAAAATGATTACGCGACTGTAGAAGTTTACAAAAATATTCTAAACTCTTCAACATCACAAGATCCAAAAGCAATTAGAAACGACAAAATAAATGTAGCATATTCTACCGTTGATGACTATGAAAAATCATTAAATGAAAGAGTTGATATGCTTTCCGAACTTAGAGTAGCAATATCTTCCGATAGACTTAAAAAACACGCGATAAAAGAATTTACAAAAGTTAATCAGACATATCCGTATTTGAGTGGTTCAGATCAAGAAACAACTAAAAGAGAGGATCGCAAAAAAGCGGTCAGTGATTCTTTAAATAATGAGTATGGCAAAATGGTAGACAGGTATGTCGATTTTCAAATCAAACAAAAACTATTATTAGAATATGAACCTGCGGTTGTTAATCCAACAAAAGAATATGTTGATAAGTTTAGAGATGGCGATCGCGCGAAAGTAGTTTTTGCAATAGAGAAGCAGAAAGCTTGGAAAGCT
The DNA here is from genome assembly GCA_023228995.1 of Candidatus Muiribacterium halophilum. Taxonomy (GTDB): domain Bacteria; phylum Muiribacteriota; class Muiribacteriia; order Muiribacteriales; family Muiribacteriaceae; genus JALOAD01. The sequence continues at coordinate 8,937 of JALOAD010000026.1, read as the reverse complement.
CAAATAATCGATAAATATAAACAAGAAGGCGAACGACTAAAAGAACAAGCACAATTGATTATCAGCAAAGCAAGAACAAGCACCAATGAAGTGAATGAAAAAAAAGTTATTGCAGACTTGGATAAGTTAATCAAATGACAAATAATGATAACTTAAAAAATAATCTTAGAGATATTATCTATGAAGATCAATATAAAATTAAATTGGGTTTGTTTATGATGTTTTTCACAAAAGCAGGTTTTATATTAACGGCTCTTTGTTTTTTATATTTTGGATTTAATGTCAAAGGATTGGGTGTAGCTACATTTTTAATGTTTCCGGTTTTTAAATATTCAACATATCGATATTTTGACAAAAACAGATTGCCGGTGATGAATATTTTACATAAAATTATAAAGAAGAAGAGATGAAATTCTTATATTTTGTATTATTTTCGGTTGTCTTAATAGATGTATCATATGCAAAAGCTATTGATGAAATTGAAAAAATTAATAAAAAAAACAATGATATTATTTCAAAATTAGAAGAAGAAAAATTAAATTTAAAAAGAATCATCAAACTTAAATTTAATAGTAATGTCATAAATAAAAAACTTGAAAATTCTTACGCAATACAAAATAAATTATCAATATAAAAAGGAGCTAACAGATGTTTAATTATGATAGAGAATCATATAGTGATGAAAATTTAGCAAAAATTTTAGAGGACAATGGCAAAGTGTGTTTTTATGATGATTCAGAAAAATTACTTTATCATATTTGGGAAACAGATCAAGGTGAGGATAATATAAGGGGTGAAGAATACTTTAATTATATGATGGACATATGGGAATATGAATGTGATCTAAATAAAATCAAAGGGCTGGATGTTGAAAATCATGAATTTGAAGAAGATATAGATTTTCAAGAATATGATGGTGGGTTATGCACCGGATATCCAATTAATGCAATTCAATTTTTTGACGGTATCCAACCTAAATTATTCAATAACGATAAACAAGCAGGAATAGAAAAAGATACTGAAAATAGATTTGGATGTGGGCATATGGGCGGAGTTGATGCCGTTGTTTGGGATAAAAAAACTTTAGAGAACGGCGATTATAAAACAGTTGCATTGGTTGATAAGGGTATTGCAAAAATCAAAGATGATTATAAAAATGATCATGATGCACTAGCTTATATTAACAAAATGGGATGGTCGGTGTTAGAAAACAAAGAAGAACTACATCAATCCGAAAAAAACGATATTAAAAAAATTGTCAAAAGAAGATAATTAATATAGTTTTTTTATCAAAAGTATATATTATTTTAGTAACTTGTTTTTTTAGGTTATAATTATAAAAATAAAATATAGAGGTTACTTATATGAATATTGATGATTTAGAATTTGCAATTAACCATGATCTATTCGGTCAAACTGGGATAATATATTACAACAAAAAAATCTTATTTGAACAAGAACTAAATAACTATGAAAATGATTATATTAATGAGCATTTAAAAGTAATACTTTTAAATAATTATAGTGATTGGTATAAACATTACTCGGCGAATAATAAAATCACTTCAAATTTAGAAGCTTTATATAATCTATCAACACAATACTCACAAGAATTACAACAAAGAAAAATAGAAGAAAACACGATCAAGACAATTGATTTGGTTAAAACTACTATTCCTATAATAAAAAAAGATATAGTAGATGAAGTTCAACTTAAAAAAGAAAAACCACAAAAATATAATTTTGACAAAGAAATTGATTATCTTGATGTCAAATATACTAATATAGAAAAACTCGAAAATAACATCAATGCGTTATCGCTGATCAAATCACTTGATCTTGATTATAAACAAGCAACTTCATTAAGCAATGAAGAACTAAAAAAATTATCAAATTTCACCGGATGGGGTGGTATCCAAAATGCTTTTTATTCAAACTTGTCAAATGATAGAATAAGAGAAAACGGCAAGTTCGGCGAATTAAAAGAAAATTTGCCACAACTCTTAATCGGAGATGAATATGCAATAGCTAGAAGCACAGTTTTAGACAGTTTTTATACTCCTGCTTATGTAGCACAAGGCATATGGGATAAAATAGAAAATATGGGCTTTGCAGGCGGTAGAATACTTGAACCTTCGGTTGGTAGTGGAATATTCTTGCAGACTATGCCCCAAAAGCTTTATGACAGCAGTTCAATAGATTGTGTCGATATAGATAAAAATTGTTGCATTATCTCAAAACATCTTGCACCAAAGGCAAATGTGTATAATCTACCTTTTGAAAAATTTGAAATAGAAAAAGAATATGATCTAGTTATATCAAATCCGCCTTACGGTTCATCGAAGATTGATGGATTGACGATACATAATTATTTTATTAAAAAATCTCTTGATTCGCTAAAAGAAGGCGGAATTATGGGAATTGTAATTACTAATTCTTTTTTGGATAGTAAGAACATCGATACTAAAATAGACATTAGCAAAAGCGCAGATCTTCTCGGAGCAGTACGATTACCGAGTACCGCCTTTAAAGATAATGCAAAAACAGAAGTTATCACAGATGTTATTTTTTTCAGAAAACGATTTAGAAATGAAATCAAGCTTATAGATGATGATAAAAACTTTATTAACAATGCAGGAATAAAAAAAGTTGAAACAGAATTTAATGAATATTTTGTAAATAACCAAGATATGATCATAGGGCAATGGCAAGATACAACTTCTCAGTTTGGCATTAAAGGTACAGTTGAATTTGATGATACTAAAGATATAAAAAAAGAAGTTGATAGAGCTTTTACAAAAATCAACGATACACATCTTAACAGAAAAATATTTGATTATTTAGATCTTGATAATGAACAATTAAATCAAGACAAAAAACAAGGTTTTGATGTAAATATTAAAGTCGGACATACAGCTTTAATTGATAATAAAATTATTATGAGAGTAGATGATGTCAATGAAGAAAAAAGATATTTAGTTGTTAATAATAATTTGCGAGATAGCTCGGCTTTAAATTATCAAAGCCAATTAGATATCGCCGATTGTCTTGAAAATCTTAAAAACCTGCAATTGCAATTAGACAAAAACGATAACACAGAAATAGAAAAAGAGAGAACTAAACTAAATAAACTTTATGACAAATATGTAAAAGATTTTGGGTATTTAAACAAATCAACGAACAAAAGACTTTTTTCTAATGATAGCAGATCTATATCTCTTTTGGTGTTGGAAGAAGATTATAAAAACGAAACAATAGAACAAAGTTCAACCAACAAAACAAGAAGTATAAAAAAAGAAAGTGCTAAAAAAGCACCTATCTTTATGACAAGAACACAATATCCTTTTTTAATGCCTGACAAAGCAGATAATTTAGAAGATGCAATCAATATATCACTCAATATTAAAGGCAAAGTTGATTTGAATTTGATATCTGAACTTCGTGATAGCAGTAAAGATATAATTATTAAAGAAGCAGAAGATAAAAAATTACTTTATAAGTATAATGATATTTGGATTACAAAAGAAGAGTTTTTAAGCGGTGATGTCAAAACAAAACATGAAAATGAAATAAATTTAAATTACAAAAAAGATCTATTCAATATTTTGCCAAAAGACGTGCAGATTACCGATATTGCTTTTGAATTTGGTTCTAACTGGATACCAAATAAATACTATGAAAAATTTTTAACTAAAATTACCGGTGATAATGATACAAGTGTCCATTATGATAAATTTTCATCTTCTTTTAATGCTTATTTTAGAGCAAAAGACTACGCTGAATTAACTTATGCTACAAAAAGAAAAAATTTAAAAAGCATAGTCATGGCAGGGTTCAATATGAGCGAACTTAAAGTTTATGACAAAATTGACGACAAAGAAGTATTTAATGAAATCGAAACATCAAATGCTAATAATAAACTAACACAAATTAAACAAGAATTTGAAACATTTATTCTTGGTGACAGAGAAGCTCGCAATGAGCTAGAAACTATATATAATAATCTTTTTAATCGCGAAGTTATAAGAAAATACGATGGTGGGCATTTAACCTTTCAAGGCAAAGTTGATGATGATATCATTGAATTAAGACCACACCAAAAAAATGCGGTATATAGAATGGTTCAAGATAGAAAAGTATATTTAGATCATACGGTCGGAACTGGTAAAACCTTTACTGCTATTGCTGGCATAATGGAAATGAAAAGACTTGGTATTATTAATAAAGCACTGATCGCAACTCCTAAAACCGTTGTTGAACAATTTGGTAAAGATTTTATGAAACTATACCCAAATGCAAAAATACTTGTAGCAAATGAAAATGATTTTACCAAGGAAAACAGAAAAAAACTTTTTATGAAAATGTCAGTTGATAATTATGACGCAATTATTATAGGACACTCTCAACTCAATAAAATCAATAACCCACAAAATTTAGAGCAAGACATGATAAACGAAACAGTTGAACTACTAGACGAACAAATCGTTACTATCAATGACGATGGTGAAATGCAATACAATGTAAAAAAACAGACTATTAAACAATTGGAAAAACAAAAAAAAGACTTATTGGTAAAATTGGATAAGTTGGTTAATGCCATTCCAAAAGATGATGAGATATACATCGATAAAATTGGAATTGATTTTATTACAATTGACGAAGCGCATCTCTATAAAAATTTACAATTTATTAGTAAATTAAATAATGTTCGCGGTATGGGTAATCCAAAGGGTTCAAATAAAGCATGGGATTTTTATATTAAAACACAATATTTTAATAGAAATTTTGATGGTAAAAACATTGCTCTTTTGAGCGGTACTCCTATATCAAATTCATTAGTTGAGCTATATACAATAGGTAAATATATTAATTATAAAGATTTGGAAAAAAAAGGCATATTGCATTTAGATAACTGGATCAGACAATTTGCAAAAGTTGAAAAAACATGGGAATTGTCACCAACCGGAAAACACAAGCTAGTAAACAGATTATCAAGATATAAAAATTTGCCTGAACTGATGAATATGTATAAATCAACGGCGGACATTATTACAAGACAACAAATGATCAGTGATATGAAACTTGTCGGCAAAGAATTGAATATCCCAAAACTCAAAAATAATGCGCATACTTTTGTTATCAATGACAAAAATGATCAACAAAAACAATTTTTAGGCGAACCTGATGAATATGGGAAATATCCTAAACATTCTCTTATTGGAAGAAGCGAAAATATTACATATCCTTTGAAAAAAGGCGATGATAATATGCTATCCATTACAACTGATGCAAAAAAAGCATCTATTGACATGAGATTAATTAATTCAGAATTACCTGATAGTGAAGATAACAAAATCAATCAATTGATAAATAAAGCTATAACAAAATATTATGAATTTGATTATTTTAAAGGTACTCAATTAATATTTAGCGATATTGGTACGCCTAAAAAATCAAATGAAAAAGAAAGAATAAAATATCTTGAATTATTAGCAATTACCGAAGATTTACAATCAACGGAGGAAATGGTAGAAAAAGCTTACGAAGAGATCGAAAAGATGGATACAAGAAGTTTTGAAATTAATTTTGATATATATAACAATATTAAAGCAAATTTGATAAATAAAGGTATTCCTGAAAATCAAATAGCATTTATACACGACTATGATACACAAATAAAACAGTTAGAACTTTTTAGAGATGTTAATGACGGTAAGATAAGATTTTTGCTTGGTTCTACTCCTAAGCTTGGAGCAGGCGTTAATGTACAAAATAGGCTTGTTGCATTACATCATCTTGATATCCCTTGGAAGCCGTCAGATTTGGAGCAAAGGGAAGGCAGAATAATCAGACAAGGTAACTTAATTGCAACAATGTTCAATCAATTCAATGATTCTTTGCAAGAAACTGATCCGGAACTAAAAAAAGAAAAAACAAGAGAGTTTGCGCAAACTGTAGAAAATCTCAATATTAATATTGATAATTTTATAGAACATCATAGAGAAAACAAAAATTTTGAAATTGAAATTTTTAGATATGCTATAAAAGACACTCTTGATGAAAACTTGTGGGATATTATTAAGAAAAAAGCCGAATTTATTGAGCAAATAAAATTGTCTTGCAGTGAAAGAGAAATTGAAGATGATAATGAATTAGAAAGTATGAGTAGTGCTAAAATGAAAGCACTTTCAAGCGGTAATCCTCTCTTTTTAGAGCAATTAAAACTAAATGAAAAACTAAAAGAATTGGATAATCTAAAAAAATCTTATTTTAACAATCTTATAAGACTAGAAGATACTTTACATAAAAATCTTAATATTATTGACAATTATGATCAAAAATATGAAATTGCAAAAAATCATAAAATACAATATGAAATTTATGATAATTTGGTTGAAGCAAATCAAAAAAGCATTGCCGAAAATGAAAAGAACATCACTGAAATTTCAAACAAGATCTTTTATTTCAAAGTACAAAAAGATGATGATGTCATAGAACATTTAAAACACAATATTAATCTATTTGAAAATAATTTATTTAATAACAAAAATGATAAATTAAGTAAAAATTCACTAGAAAAATATAGTGAAATATTGAAAAATTTAGAAGATGACAATATGTATTTGACTACACGCGGGGAGATGAACCATTATTTTTCAATTTTGTCAAAAATTAAAAAAGACATGGTAGTCGGATACTTTGGGAATATGAAATTAGAAATCGAGTTTAACGGCAAAACTGATATTACAGCAGAAGACTTGAAACACTACAATTCAAATCTATTTAAAGAAGCGAATGTTTCACTTTTTATAAAAATTCCGAACGGAGATACTAAAGAGATACAAACTGATGCAAGCAGTTTATCGAATATTGCTACTCCAAATAGATTGCATAGAGAATTGAACTTCTTATCGCATGAGATAATCCATGTAGAAGAAAAATATCAAAATGCTATAGCAGAAAATAAATTTGTAGAAGAAGAACTAAAAAAAGGGTTTAATAAAGAAAATGAATTGTTAGCAGTAAAGCAAAGATTGAACGAAGTAGAGCAAGAACTCACCGGAGGGAATAAAAACAGAAAAAATCATGCAATGTAAAAAAATTATATTTTCTTTGAAATAATATATACTTTTTAAAGAAAATATGCTATAATTTATTCGTAATATGTGATAAATATCTAAAAACTTAACAAGTCCGACACCCCTTTAAAGTAAATTAAACTAAAATCTCCTAAAATCACATATTACAGTATTTAAACAAAAGGTTTAATAGCATGGGTATTATTAAATTATATCACCAAGAACTAGATAACCAAAATAATTATGAATTTCTTAATGCTGATGAGCTTACAGCCAATACATATAATAATTTTTTTACATTAATAAAAAGCCTTGATGGCAAATTTCTATTAAGCAAAAACAGTTTTACTCTCTCATCATATTGGACTAAAGAAAAATTAGAAATGTACACGAAAGAACAAAATTTAGAAATATATTTTGTAAGTGATAGTGAATTTGTACAATTACCATTATATAAACAAAAATGTTTGTTTGGTAAATATTCAGGGTACAGTTGGGAAGATATACCACAAAATTATTTGCACTGGGCATTGGACGAAACACTTGAAGGTACTCAGTATCATAATCTTGTCTATGCAGAAATTAAAAGAAGAGCAGAAAATCCCTTTTTTAACTTTGATCCGGAAAAATCATCTATTGCTTTTGGTAAATTCAAAGATACAATATGGGCGCAACTGGATGATAACTATTTGCAATGGATTAGTAATACATTTGAAAAAAATACACAAGAAAAAATGTATGCTGATGCTACTATAAGATTTAAAGAATACAGCAAGATCACAAAAAAATCAAGGATATAAAAAATGGAAAATTTTCAATCAATACTACCTTTAATTTTAATAATAATTACAATTATAATATTTATAAAATTAGGTTCTTCCATTGATAAATATTATAGCAAAGTGAGTGTTGAACCGCTTGATTTAGACTTGCAAACTAAAATAATAATTCCGTTCTCAGTTTCTATCCTAGGGGGTACACATATAGTATTTATTGATGATTCTAGTTTTGATGTAAAGATACCGGCTGGAATAAAAAACGGTGAAATATTAAGAGTAAAAGAAAAAGGTAAATCTTTCAAAAATCAAATTGGCAATTTATTTATAAAAGTAGAAGTTGCAAGATCAAATGAATATGAGAGAAAAGGTGATGATCTATATACAACTATAAACATACCACTAAAAACGGCTTTTTTTGGTGGGGATGTACAAATAAAATATTTTGATGAAGATATAACTCTTGAAATACCAAAAAATATAAAAAATAATCAAATGATTAGAATAGAAAGTTATGGTGCTAACAATACTAAAACTTTTAAAAAGGGCGATCTGTATTTAACTGTTAGTGCAATTTTACCTGATGTTGAATCAAATATTATTATCATCAAAGATATTTAAAATATTCAAAGCCAATATAAATATATTGTATATTTTTAAGATATATACAATACTATAATATAAAAATCTTAGAAAAGGTAAAAAATGAGACACAACATACTATACGAACTTAAAGGTGAGCATAAAAGAGAGGCGAGTTTTAGCCGAGATGATATAGATAACATCATTGACTATCTTGTCCAAAGACACAACATCAACACAGATGATATACAAAAAGTGGTTGAGCTTACAGATTTTGGTACGCAATCAATAGTGGTTTACTTGTCTAAAAAATACAATATAGATGAGCCTCGCATGGTGCATCTCGACTTTATAGACAATCCTGATGGCATATCTATAGATTTTAGAATGCCAGACAACATCGTCAAAAGCCACAGCTAAAGAAGCTGGGGGCTGACATAGAAGCGATAGAGCTTCTGCTTGAAGTCAATATAAGTTAAACAAAGAAAAGCAAGATGTTG
>JALOAD010000114.1 GCA_023228995.1 Candidatus Muiribacterium halophilum | reverse complement strand
AAAAATTTGAAGCACTTCCAAAAGAATAATCAAGAACAACTTTTAATTTAGCTTTTGATATTTTTTCAGAATCAACAAAATTAACAAGTCCATCTTTGTAATATTCAAGAACTCTATGAGGAAAAGATAAATTTCCAGCATCTTCTATCTCAGCTCTAGGAAAATCTTCCCTAAAAAAATTTCTTTCAACAGCTTTTTGTTTTGCAACAGTAAAATCCATACCTTCACCATCAACAAATTTCACATCAAGAAGTCTTGAATCATATGGAGAACGATGGCAATGTAAACCACCAAGGATATTTCTCTCTCTTATCTGATATCTCATTACAGAAACCGGAACATTTCTCAAATCCTGTACATTAACACCAACAGAAAGAAGACCAGATATAAACGCTCTATTTATTAATCTCGATACATTATGTCCATCTCTACCTGTAGCAACTGTAGTACCTTTACCAAAAGCAGAACCCATAGCAGCACCAACTTTTGCTGCAAATTCAGGAGTTATTTCATGATTTGCAATTCCAACAATACCATGAGTATTAAATAATTCTTTACTCCATTTATCTCCCCAAACAAGAGAAGCACCAAGAATAGCTCCATCTTCAAGAGTTTTTCCAGGCCACATTTTGACTTCTGGCTTTACAGTAGTTCCCTTACCTATTTTACATCTTTCAGCAATAACAGCATTTTCACCAATATATGAATTATTCCCAATAGTTACATCATTACATATAATATTTTTATCAAGAACAGTATGTTCTCCAACTTTACAATTTTCCCACATAAGAGTTTCTACAATTCTGGTATTATCACCAATAACACAATTATCACCAATTATAGAATTATATATAAAAACATTCTTACCAATTTTACAATTTTTACCAAGAAGAACTCCACCTTCAAATTTATAATCTTCAGGAAGTTGAGTGCCTTCGCCAAGCCAAATATCTCTACCAACAACATCAATTCTATTACCAGGTATAGAAAGAGCAACTCTGCCGCTTATAGCATCGAGATTTGCAATTCTATAAGCTGGAATATCGCCAACATCTTTCCAAAAACCTTTTGCAACATATCCAAAAAGACCAACATTATCTTCAAGAAGTTTTGGGAAAAGATCTTTTGAAAAATCAAAATCCTGTTTTTCAGGGATATAATCAAAAACTTCAGGTTCAAATATATAAATACCAGTATTGATAGTATCACTAAAAACTTGACCCCATGAAGGTTTTTCTAAAAATCTAACAATCTTACCTTCTTCATTAGTAATAACAATTCCGAAAGCAAGTGGATTATCAACACGAGTAAGAAGAATAGTAGCTTTAGAGTTTTTTTGTTCATGCCAAGCAATAGCTTTTTTTAAGTCAAAATCAGTCAAAACATCTCCAGATAAAAGAATAAATCTTTCTCCCAAAATACTTTTAGCCATTCTAACTGAACCTGCTGTACCATAATTATCAGCAGTAGTAACATATTCCATCTTAACACCAAAATCTTTACCATCTTTAAAATGATTTGTAATAATATCAGGTTGATGGTACAAAACAGATACAATTTCTGTAATTCCCATTTCTTTTAAAGAATTGACAATATGTTCCATCATTGGAATATTAGCAATTGGTGTCATAGGTTTAGGAATCCTGTTTGTAACTGGTCTTAATCTTGTTCCAAATCCTCCAGCCATAATCACAGCTTTCATATAACTCCCCCTAATAACTTTATATTTATTGTTTTCTAACTTTTCTTTTATTTTTTAATCATTCTTAGAGAAATCTGATTAAAGTTAAATAAAACAATTAAATCAAAAATTTATATTTGATTATTATACCATAAAATGAATTTATTTACACATAAAATAGAAGGAATTATAGAGTTGAGGGTTAAAGAGTTTAAAAAGTTATTGAATTTATAATAGCATGATTTTCTATTTTTGACCTTTATACCTTTTATCTGATATTATGCTCTAATGAAAATTTTTAATCTATTATTATTATTCAGATCAGATGTAGCAATTGGTACATATTTCAATTATCTCATTGGAATACTACTTTCAGGAAACAGATTACACTATACACATTTTTTTGAAGCTTTTTTAATGTCAGGAATTTCCTTTAATTTCATTTATTCTTTTAATCAGTATTCAGACTGGAAAATTGATAAAATAAACAAACCAAACAGAGTAATTCCATCAGGTAAAGTTACTCCAAAAACAGCACTTATATACTCTGCAATACTTTTTATACTATCAATAATTTATCCAGTATTTATTTCAAGAACAACAGAAGCATTAATTGTATTTTACTCATTTACATTTCTTGGATTTGTTTATTCATTCAGAAGAATATATCTCAAAAAAAATCCTATAATAGCATCTTTTATAACAAGTACAGGACTTTTTTTATCCGTTTACGCAGGATATGCAAACAACACCAATATAACACCTAATAAAGAATTTCTAATTGCATTATTCTTTTATTTAACTTCAATAATACCATTTAAAGATATTGAAGATTTAGAAGGAGATATTTCCCATAAAACCGGTAATTTTATGACATTTATCTCAGGAAAACGGTTAAGTATAGCGGTAATAATATCACTTTCATTAATAATGATATATTCTGTATTGGCGTTTTCTGACATTTTTACCAAATGTTTTTTTATATCATTCCCTTTAGTATCAATTTTTTTCATCGCAATAAATCAAAAGTCACATGATAAAATATATAAATGGCTCACAAGAACAATGGTATTTCATATTTTTGTATATTTTAGTTATTTGTATTATATAATTTAAAAACTTCGGGGTCAGGTCTTCGGAATTCGGGTTTTGAATTATTAAAAACCTTTACCCTATTGAAATTTCACATAAAACAGCTTATTTTGAAATAAAACCACAACATTTAGTTTATTTTATATTTAATGGTATTTTCATTCACATTAACACTTTCGAATAAAAAAAATCGAATTCCGAAGACCTGACCCCCATTTTTTTTAAGAAGAGTCAAATTTATTGGTTATGCTATGTTATTTAACAATTTCTTCTGATTTAATATTAACAACATTTCTTTGTTTTTTTTCAAATTCAATACCAAGCAATATTATTTTTTTGTTTCTATCAATATATTTTTCGTGATATTTCTTTTCTTTGATTTGTTCTATTGAATTTTTGCCATCAGTTTTAAACTCAATTATATAAATTATTTTTGGTAAAATAACAGTAATATCTATTCTTCCTTTATTTGTAACATCTTCACCGATAATTTCAAGACCTAGAGCTTTCAAATATGAATAAAAAACACTTACATAATAGCCTTCATACTTATACATTTTATTTTTAGTGAAAAGATTATATGGAATTGCTGCATAAAGTGTTTTAATACTATTAAAAAGTTCATCAGTATTTTCATTAAATAAAGCTAATTTTATATTATCTTTATACTCAATAGATGAATTTTTTGTAAGAAATTCTACCACACTACTCATTAGAGATATTTTCACCTCTTTATTTGGTATTTTGAGTCTATATCTGACTTCATCAAAAAAATCAAATTGTTCATCAATTGTTAAATATCCAGTCTGCCATAACAATATTTCAAGTTTTATATCATCAATGTCAAAACTATCAAGCATTGTCTTATTTACAATTAAATTTTCAAGATTTGGTAAAAAATAATCATTTTTTTCAATAAGTTTCATAAGAAATGCCGGTGTTCCAGTTGTAAACCAATAATTATCAAAAACAAATCCTTTTTGAATAAAAAGAAGTATATCAAACGGGTTATAAACACTTTCACCAAGCCATTTATAACCATTATACCATTCTTTTATCTTATCAAAGTCTTGATCTTTTAAATGCTCTTTGAATTTATTTTCAATATCACTTTGTGTATAACCACAAATAGTTGAATAGTTTTTATCAATTGTAATATCATTAAGATTATTAAGACCGCTAAAAAGACTTACTTTACTGAATTTAGATACTCCAGTAAGAAAAACAAATTTAAGATATTCATCAGAACCTTTAATAACTGAATAAAATCCCTTTAATTCTTCTCTAAGTTCTCTTGCAATCTCTTTATTTTCAATATTATCAAGAATTGGTTTATCATACTCATCAATTAAAATAACAACTCTTTTATTATATTTCTTAAAAGCTTCTTCTATAAGTCTTTTAAAACAACCAGATAAAGTAAAGTTTTCAGGGCATTTTACATCTAAATCCCTCTGATTTTTATCAAGTAATTCAAATATATATCTATGAAGATCATCTTTGCTATTCATCCTTCCATCATTAAAACTAAATCTAATAATCGGATATTTAGTAAATTCATACATATCATAAATATATAAATTTTCAAACAATTCTTTATTACCTTGGAAAATCTCATCTAATGTATCAAGAAACAGAGATTTGCCAAATCTTCTTGGACGAGATAAAAAATAATATTTGCCAGAATTAATAAGGTTAAAAGCAATTTCAGTTTTATCAACATAAACATATCTTTGTTCAATTATTTCTTTTAGATTTGATATTCCAATAGGTAATTTTTTCATAATATTATTATAACAGATAACAAAAAAAGTTAAAAGATTATAGAGTTCAAGAACAAAAATAGAACTTTTCGGGGTCAGGTCTTCGGAATTCGGGTTTTGAATTATTAAAAACCTTTACCCTATTGAAATTTCACATAAAACAGCTTATTTTGAAATAAAAGTGTAATATTTAATTTATTTTATATAGCATGATATTTTCATTCACATTAACACTTTCGAATAAAAAAATCGAATTCCGAAGACCTGACCCCCATTTTTTTTAAGAAGAGTCAAATTTATTGGTTATGCTATGTTATTTAACAATTTCTTCTGATTTAATATTAACAACATTTCTTTGTTTTTTTTCAA
>JALOAD010000120.1 GCA_023228995.1 Candidatus Muiribacterium halophilum | reverse complement strand
AAAAAAATCGAATTCCGAAGACCTGACCCCCATTTTTTTTAAGAAGAGTCAAATTTATTGGTTATGCTATGTTATTTAACAATTTCTTCTGATTTAATATTAACAACATTTCTTTGTTTTTTTTCAAATTCAATACCAAGCAATATTATTTTTTTGTTTCTATCAATATATTTTTCGTGATATTTCTTTTCTTTGATTTGTTCTATTGAATTTTTGCCATCAGTTTTAAACTCAATTATATAAATTATTTTTGGTAAAATAACAGTAATATCTATTCTTCCTTTATTTGTAACATCTTCACCGATAATTTCAAGACCTAGAGCTTTCAAATATGAATAAAAAACACTTACATAATAGCCTTCATACTTATACATTTTATTTTTAGTGAAAAGATTATATGGAATTGCTGCATAAAGTGTTTTAATACTATTAAAAAGTTCATCAGTATTTTCATTAAATAAAGCTAATTTTATATTATCTTTATACTCAATAGATGAATTTTTTGTAAGAAATTCTACCACACTACTCATTAGAGATATTTTCACCTCTTTATTTGGTATTTTGAGTCTATATCTGACTTCATCAAAAAAATCAAATTGTTCATCAATTGTTAAATATCCAGTCTGCCATAACAATATTTCAAGTTTTATATCATCAATGTCAAAACTATCAAGCATTGTCTTATTTACAATTAAATTTTCAAGATTTGGTAAAAAATAATCATTTTTTTCAATAAGTTTCATAAGAAATGCCGGTGTTCCAGTTGTAAACCAATAATTATCAAAAACAAATCCTTTTTGAATAAAAAGAAGTATATCAAACGGGTTATAAACACTTTCACCAAGCCATTTATAACCATTATACCATTCTTTTATCTTATCAAAGTCTTGATCTTTTAAATGCTCTTTGAATTTATTTTCAATATCACTTTGTGTATAACCACAAATAGTTGAATAGTTTTTATCAATTGTAATATCATTAAGATTATTAAGACCGCTAAAAAGACTTACTTTACTGAATTTAGATACTCCAGTAAGAAAAACAAATTTAAGATATTCATCATTATCTTTAATAACACTGTAGAATGATTTTAAAATATCTCTATTTTTTTTAGCTACTTCTTTATTTTCAATATTATCAAGAATTGGTTTATCATACTCGTCTATTAAGATAACAATTTTTTTATTAC
This sequence comes from Candidatus Muiribacterium halophilum, assembly GCA_023228995.1. Taxonomy (GTDB): domain Bacteria; phylum Muiribacteriota; class Muiribacteriia; order Muiribacteriales; family Muiribacteriaceae; genus JALOAD01. The sequence goes on along the minus strand of JALOAD010000120.1, from coordinate 2,974 downwards.
AACCAACTTTTTTTATTAATTCAGCAAACATATCTTTAACATATTCTGTTTTAAATTCAATGCTATATTTATAAGCTTCAGCATTTAGAAATGCAATTAAAGAATTATTAAACTCTTCTGGATTACTATAAGATATTTCATTAAAATTAAGATAGATTACATTATAACTTTGCCATGCATATTTATCATAAATATATAGATTTTTAAACAATTCTTTATTACCCAGAAAAATCTCTTTTAATGTATCAAGAAACAGGGATTTACCAAATCTTCTTGGACGAGATAAAAAATAATAACCACCACCTCTTTCAATTAAGTCCAAAGCGATTTTTGTTTTATCAATATAAACAAAATTGCCAGTAATTATCTTTTCTAAATTTGATATTCCAATAGGTAATTTTTTCATAATATTATTATAACAGATAACAAAAAAAGTTAAAAGATTATAGAGTTCAAGAACAAATATAGAACTTTCAGTTTTTTTTCTTTAAGATTTTTTTCTTTTGAAAAAACTTGGTATTACAGATATAACAAACAATATATAATAAAAAATTATTATTTGACTATAATTTCTCGAATAAAATGTTGTATTATCTGAAATTCCTATTTCTCCTTGAATAAATCCTGTTTTATAAGCTTCTATTTCTTTAACTATTCTACCTTTACCGTCTATTAAATAACTTGGTCCTCCATGAGCTGCTCTGCATACATATTTACCTGTTTCTATAGCACGAAATACTGCGTATGCTCCATGGAGATAGTTAATAAATGTACTTTTATACTCAATATCGCTGGAAATTATTACTGAAAAGTTGTATTTTTTATTATTTTTAAGGAAATTTTTCTCAAAAATTGATTCATAGCAAATAGATGAAAAAAAGTTAAAATTTTTTGTATTAATTACTGGAGATATTTTTCCTTTTGTATATTTATCTTCGATTTTTCCGACAAGTCTCACTTTGTCATATCTTTTTTCATAATCCTTATCTAAATATATTAATGAATTATAAGAATTATCTAAAACATCAAACTTAATTCCAGAAATTATAATTTTATCGTTTTTTAAAATATCATAAATATAAATATTTTTATAAAAACTCAATGAATTTATACTATAATTATTAAGAGTGGTTTCGGGAAAAACAAGAATATTTGTATTTTGTTTAAGTGCTTTTTGTGCTAGCTGCGAATAAATCTTTTCTGTACTTTCATGTTCTAATTTAACTCCACTTTGAATAATAGAAATATTTTTATAACTATTATACTCTATTTCATTGTTTATAAAAAACAAGTAGTTTACAGTTACTAAAAATAAAATAAATATAAGGTATTTTAATTTATGTTTTTTATAATAAAGGTATAAAAGATAATTTATAATAAGTAAAAAACTCGAAATTAAATATATTCCACCAACTGAAGCAAAACCAAGCATTATTGGAAATTTATATAAACTTAACCCTATATTTGAAGAAAAACCATATAAAAAATATTGTCTTGAATATTCAAATATTATATTGAATAAAACACAGGTAATTATTCCATATCTAGAAATAAAAAAACCAAGTCCTAAGAATTGTATAAATAATAAAAAAGTACAATAAATATATATTTCCCAAGCAAAATTTGTAAATCCAAAATATATATATAAACCTGTTATTAAACCAATTAAGCCACAATATAAAAATCCATTTTTTTCACCCTTAGATATTAAAAAAAATGGCATATACCCTAAAAAAGCAAATAATATAATTTGATTTTCAGATGGTAGAGAAAAAATTATTAAAAATACAGATAAAAGAACCCATATTAATTTTTTAAAATTCATAATAATAATTTTTTTCAAATCCATGTTTAACTTTTTTAGTTTCGTTAATATTATAGCTTTTAACTTCATTTCCTCCGCTATCTTTTATAATTATATTAATATCCCATTTAAGTTTTTGATCTTCCTTTTCTTTTTCTGATGTAGAAAAACCTCTCAACAAACCACCTGGTTTGTTAAAATAATCTTTATAAGGAGATTGATTATTCATAGGACTGTTTCTGATTTCTTGCCCAGTTTTTGTTTCTTCTTTAAAAGGATATAAGCTATTTGTTTTTGCATTATATTTAAAAGATAGATTTTTTGAAGGATTATAAAAAACAAAATAAGGTGTGCAATTACCGTAATCATCTTTACCTTTACTGCCAAGGTCTTTAGCGTAAACACCAGCATCAATCTTTATATATTCTTTAAAATCTATTGTAATTGAATTTGATTGATTTGATCTGTCGTATTCTGTTGATGGATTGTTTTTATTTACTTTAAAAAACTGACAAGAGAATATATATGGATTTTTTGTAAACGACGGTAATTGATTATAATCTAGTTCATATATTCCTGAACTATTGTAATTAAAATCTATAGTTTTGCTTGGAGCTGCACCTGATAATGCTTTTTTTATATATAATCGCATTATAATTTTTTCATGATTTAATAAAGTCTGAGTTGATATAAAATCACTCACTTTAAACTTTAATTTATCGTATTCATTTATAAAAAGAACTCCACCACTGCTGTTATGTTCACTTAATTTCGGAGTTTTAAGTACATTAACTCTTAATTCTGCAATATCACTATCAACATCAAATCCTCTTACCCAAAGTTTATAAGTATGATAGCCAGGAACATAATACCGAGTAAAATCTATTGTATTAAATGTAGTTGTACCAATATTTTTAGGTGGATTAAAAACTAACATATTACCATATATAGGAACATCATCTGTCATATGTAATTTAAACTGTCCTGATGGTTGATAATCATAATCTGGTATAGATTTTACCCATTTAAGTTCAAATACACCATCAAAATCCTCATACAATTCATGTGGTGACCATACATTATATGGTGGAAGCACAAAATTCATACCTGGTGGTTTTATCGAAAAAATCCCGTTTATCTCATTTGAAACTTCCTGATTGTTATTTGTAT
>JALOAD010000002.1 GCA_023228995.1 Candidatus Muiribacterium halophilum | reverse complement strand
GGAGGTAATTTAAAGCTGAACATGTAAGGAGAAAATTTATACTATGTAAATTTTCAACTGTTACCAAGATATCAATTGTTTTGAATTGTATAATTATTTAAAATATTGAATCCATTAATTAGAAAAACTTCTATCAAGTTCTCGGAATTGCTGTCAGACCAGTTGTAATGAGCTATAATTTTAAAAGAATGTATAATATGCAGGTGAATTATGCCTAAAAAGGACAAAAATGGAATGGTAATATCCAAAAGTATGTAATATATAAAAAAAAAAAAAATTCAAAAAATAATAATAAAAAAACTTTTCACAAAATAATCAAAAATTTAGTATAATTATTTAGAGGATTCAATTATGAATTATGTATTTGAAAGTATTAGAATTGAAAATTCTATAATTGAGGATTTTGAAATTCATTTAAATAGATTATTAAAATCCGCTTTTTATAAATTTGGCATTTCTTATGATATAAAAGATTTATTCACTAATTCCCTTGATTTTTTAAAAAATGAATTATATGAAAAAAACAGAGTTTATAAGTTTAATATTATTTTATATAAAGATAATACTATTGAATTTAAATTAGCTCCCTATATTATTAACAAATCAAAAAATCTTATTGTATTAAATGATAAAATAAGAAAATATGGTGATATATATTATAAAGATAGTGATTATAGAAAAATTTTTGACAAATATAATGATATTTTTAATAGTTTTATAGTTGATAACTCTCAAATTGACAATTTTCAGGATTTAATTTTGTTAAATGATAAAAATAATATTTCAGAATGTCTTACTTCAAATATTTTCTTTGCAAAAAACAATGTTTTATATACACCTTCAATAAAACAGGGATTATTTAATGGAATAACAAGACAAAAAATAATCAATATAGTTGATTATCAAAAAATAAAATTAAAAATCACTTCTATTCCAGTTAATACTATTGGATATTTTGACTCTTGTTTTATATTAAATTCACTAAAGAGAATCGTTAATATTAATAAAATAGTATTTAATAATTTAAATTTTACATATTTAGACTATTCAAATATAAAAAACATTAATATACTTTTAAGCAAGAATATTAATAGAACTGCTATTTTTTGAAGCTTCTATTCTAAAATCTTTTACAAGCTTTTCCATAGCATTCTGTTGTCTTTTTATTTCTTGATCAATAATTCCATCTGAATTATTATTTTTATTATTAGAAATTGTTTTTAAAGTACGGACTTTTCTAGAAAGAATATTAAGTCTTTCTTGGTTTTTCATATAAGTTGCTCTTTTTTGAAGAGAAGTCTCAGATAATTCATTGAAATTTTGTGTTGTAATAGAATCAATTGAAAAATTATTCATAATTCCCTCTCGTTTGGTTATTTGAACCTTTTTTTTATTTTTTATTTGTATAATTTAGGTCCTTATAAATTTATCGGCAAAAAACAAATTTTTTATTATTCATATAAGTTTTTATTGACATTCTTAGCGAATTTAATTAATATATAATTATAAATAATAAAAAGTGTTGTAGGGGTTGAAGTATGAAGAATAATAGTATATCAATTTTATTAATTGATGATGTAGCAGATAACAGATTTCTAATAAGAAGTTTTCTTAAAAAAATTAATCTTGATGTTGTTGAAGCAGATTGTGGGAAAAAAGGTCTTGAATTATTTAAAGAAAATTCATTTAACCTTGTTCTTCTTGATATACACATGCCTGAAATGGATGGTTATGAAGTTGCCAAAAAGATTAGAGAGTGGGAAAAACTTAACAATTTACCAAAATCAACAATAATTGCAGTTACTGCTTATTCATGGGATAGTAATATTGATTCAATGCAAGAAAAAGGTTTTGACCTTTATATTTCAAAACCAATTGAAAGAGTTAAATTTCTTGAAACAATACAACAAATTTAGTTTTTCAAATAAATAAATAAAAAGCAATATATTATCAATTTTCTTTTTAGTAAAAAGCTTCAAAAACAGATTTTTCTTTGATTTACTTATATAATCAAAATCTTCTTGTTTAAAAAACAAAAAGCAAAAAACTTTTCACAAAATAATCAAAAATTTAGTGTATTTATTCAGAATATTCAATTGACATTATATTATTTCATTTGTAATATTTATCAGAAGATTAATTTTTATATTAAAAAATATTAATATCTTTATTGAATTTTCAAGTAAAATTTTGTTGCAAAGGATAGGTTATGGATAATTATATTGAAAATAAAATGAATGTATTTTCTGAAAATTTTACTCCATTATGGGTTGATATGCTTGAGGAATTAGATGAATTATACAATTTCCCTAAAAATGGTAATTTTCTTGATATTGGCTGTGGTTATGGTATTCTTACAAATATGTTTAAACAAAATTATAAATACTCAGAGTTAATTGGTATTTCTCCTGAAAAAGATATAATTGAATTTATAGATTCATATTACAATGATATTTCTTTTTTTCCTTATAAAATCGAAGAATTAACTCAATATAAAGAACATTTTAATTTTATATTCAGCCGAGGTTCTTATAGATTTTGGGATAATAAACTTATTGGATTTAAAAATGTAATTAATTCATTAAAAAAAGATGGTATTGCATTAATTGGTGGTGGTTTTGGTAATAATGTTCAAAAGTCAAGGATAAAACAGGCTAGAATTAATATAGCTAATGCTTTGGGTAAAAATAATGGAAAAGAAGGTTCTGTTCCTTATCCTACTCGTGAAGAATTAGTTCTTATATTGAAAAAAGCTGGGATTGAAAATTTCACTTTTACTCCTGATGATTATACTGGATTATGGATTTATATAAAAAAATAGTTAAAAAGGACTTTTTATGAATGATTTTATTGTTAGGTTTTCAAAAATTTTTATTATTATACTTATTGTATATTCAATTATCGCTATTTGTGATGATCTTAATGGTATAATGTCTGGAAAGAGTTTTTTAAGTGATATTAGATTAACAGCTAATGCTCTTGTATTTATAAACTCATTTTTTCTTGCTGTTTTTCTTATTTTTACTTCTGTTTTACCTTTGAAATTTTTTCTTCCTCCTTTAATTATTTTTATATTTAAAGGTATTGTAATTTTTCCATTGAGTTTTTATACAACAAGAGGTCTTGATTTTGAACAGAAATTTTCTTATGATTATTATAATATTCTTAATTATGCCAAATGGTATGGTGCTATTCTTGTACTTTTCACTTTAACTCAGCTTTTTTTTGCATTTTATTTAAAACTTAATAATGATAAAATAATTTATAACAAAAAAGCTGTTTTTAATTTTAAAAGACCAGTTGTTTCAATTTTATCATTAATTGTTATTTTCTCAGTTTTTGCGGGACCATATTTTATGCTTAATATTACTTCTTTTGTTAATAATCTTACAAATGGTTTTTTAAAGGCAGATTCAACTAGTTTTTATTCAGTTGAAAAAATTTACTCAAAAAATAATACTGATATTTCTCTTCTTGGTATGATTCATATTGGTGATAAAGAATTCTATGAAAAACTTAGCAAAAACATTGTTGGAAATAAAAAACTTCTTCTTCCTGAAGGTATTTCTGATAAAAATGATCTTCTCAAAATAAAGCCTGATTATAAAAATCTTTCAAAATCAATTGGGCTAAATACTCAGGCTGAAAATTTTAAAATTGAAAAAGACTCGATTGATATTAAAAATGTTGATATTGATACATCTGAATTTGATGAAAAAACAATTACAATTATTAATTCTATACTTAAAGTTTTAGAATCAAAAAGTAGAGCTGAAGTTAATCAGAATCTTGTTTATTCAAATGAAGTTATGAGAGAGTACAATGGTATGTTTTATATAAAAAAAGATATAATTGATAAGAGAAATGATAAAATCATTGATGCTATCGATAAATATTCCAAAGAATACAACCATATTATAGTTCCATGGGGAGCTTTACATCTTGATGCTATTGAAAAACATCTTATTGAAAATAATTATGTTATAAAAAATACAATAACTCGTAAAGTATTTGATTTTATTACGATTTTTGAAAATATTATAGCGTTAAAAGGAAAAGTATGAATAATAGAAATAAATGCATTAAAGCAATATCAGATAAAGAAGAATATATTGCAAAACTTCCAGATATTATAAAAAATATTGCTGGAAGCTGTTCACAGAATCAGTGTTTTGACAATGTTAATAATGCTGCAATTCCTTCTAAAGAAAATATAATTGATATTATTGAATTGATTAAAGATATTCTTTTTCCTGGATATTTTGGTAATCAAGAAATTACAGATTCAAGTCTTATTTATCATATTGGAGATGAAGTTAATGGTCTTTTTAGAATGCTTTCAACTCAAATAACTCGTTCTATAAGGCATGAATGCCTTAAAAATAATAAAAAATGTACAAACTGTTCTAAAAGAGGTTTTGAAGAAACTATTGTATTTCTTGAAAACATTCCAAAAATAAGGGAATTTCTTGCAAAAGATGTAAAAGCTGCCTTGGATGGAGATCCAGCTGCTAAAAGTTCTGATGAAGTTATTTTTTCTTATCCTGGTTTTTTTGCAATAATGGTTTATAGAGTTGCAAATCAACTTCATAAACAAAAAATTCCTCTTATTCCAAGAATAATGACTGAATATGCCCATAGTGTTACAGGAATTGACATTCATCCAGGTGCTGATATAAAAGATAGTTTTTTTATTGATCATGGAACTGGTGTTGTTATTGGAGAAACTACAGTTATAGGTAAAAATGTTAGAATTTATCAGGGAGTAACTCTTGGAGCTTTGAGTATTAGAAAAAAAGATATTACAAATTCTAAAGAAATTCCACGAAGACATCCTGTTCTTGAGGATAATGTTATTGTTTATTCAAATGCTACAATACTTGGTGGAGATACAATTATTGGTAAAAACTCAGTAATAGGCGGTAATGTATGGATAACTGAATCTGTTTCACCAAATACTCTTGTGTTTTCTTCTCATTCAGAAAACATAAAAAAACAACGGGGTAAATAAAATGATATTTGAAAACATTAGTCTTACTGTGGGAAATACTCCAATTGTAAAAATTAACAATATTAATTCTGGGAATTGCAATTTATTTGTAAAACTTGAGAGTTTTAATCCTTGTTCGAGTATAAAAGACAGAATTGCTGTTGAAATGATTGAAAATGCAATATTAGAAGGAAAGATTACTGATAATACTCTTATTGTTGAACCTACTTCTGGTAATACTGGAATTGGGCTTGCTATGATATGTGCTCAGAAAAGTCTTAATCTTATTCTTACAATGCCTGATACAATGAGTGTTGAAAGAAAAAGCATTTTACAGTTTTTAGGTGCTGAAATAATTCTTACTCCGGGAAATTTGGGTATGAAAGGTGCTATTTCTGAAGCTGAAAATATAATTAGTAAAAACAAAAATTCTTTTATGCCATGTCAGTTTTCAAATAAACATAATCCTAATGCTCATTATAAATCAACTGGTCCTGAAATATGGGAACAGATGAATGGTAAAATTGATTTTTTAATTTGTGGTATTGGTACAGGTGGTACAATATCCGGTTGTGGTAAGTTTTTAAAGGAAAAGAATCCTAATATCAAGATAATCGGGGTTGAACCTTTTGATTCTGCTGTTATTTCTGGCGAAAAACCTGGTCCTCATAAAATACAGGGAATTGGTGCTGGTTTTATTCCTGATAATCTTAATGTTAAAATTATTGATGAAATTATAAAAGTTAAAAATGATGAAGCTTTTGAATATATGCGACTTCTTGCATTAAAAGAAGGTATATTTGCTGGTATTTCTTCTGGTGCTGCTTTGTGTGCAGGAATCAAATTAAGTAAAAAATATAATTCAAATGCTAATATAGTTGTAATACTTCCTGATTCTGGAGATAAATATATTAGTTTAGGATTAGCTTAGTTATAATGTGAATTTTGAATTAAGTCCTCTGATTAAATAAATAAAAATCAATATAATTTCATGCCAAAGGAAATTTCATATAAAAAAATGTCATTCCGGCATGACTTTGTTTTTGTTACTAATGTCACAAAGTGACATGTCACGCTTTATCTGTTACAGCTTCACAGTTTTTTCTTTTAATTCGACATTGGACATTAAAAATCTGTCATCCCGGTATGCTTCTGAATTTTTGTCATCCCGGTACTATTCTGAGCCGGGATCTGTTTTTGATTTTTTTTTGAATTAGATTTTACATATAGATTCAAAAAATTGATATCGAGCGTAATTATGGAAGCTGTCTTAAGATTTTCAATAAGTATACAAAAAAGAAATTCAAAGTTAAAAAGAATAAAATTATAAATAACTAACATACATTAGAAAATCTTAAGGAAATTACATGGAGATAATTTAAAGCTGAACATGTAAGGAGAAAATTTATACTATGTAAATTTTCAACTGTTACCAAGATATCAATTGTTTTGAATTGTATAATTATTTAAAATATTGAATCCATTAATTGAAAAACTTCTAACGAGTTCTCGTAATTGCTGACAGACATATTTTTTTATCTTTTATAAAAATCAAAAATTTTTTCATAAAACAATCAAAAATTTAGTATAATTATTCAGAGTATTCAATTAGGAAAAATATGTGTTGATTATTGAATTGTTTTAATTTATAATTCATTCAATATTCGAATATGAAATTTCGGGGGAAAAATGAGAAAAATCGCTGAAACTGCAAAAGCTCTTGCCCATCCTACTAGATTGAGCATACTACAAGAATTATTAAAAGGTGAACCAACTTGTGTTTCTAAAATAGAGGAGATTCTTCAAAAAAAACAGGCAAATGTGTCTCAACATCTTAGTATTTTAAAAAATGCTGGAATTATTGATTATCAAGAAAAAGGTAAACTTAGATGTTATTTTCTTACAGATATGGATTCTGTTGATAATATTTTAAAAAGCTTAAAAATATTATCTTCAAAATAAGGGGATAATATGAAAAAGTTTATTATTTTATTAATTTTATTAACTAGCTTTGTTTTAATTATCAATGCAAAAAATATAGAAATACCAGATTCAGATATAAAGTTTGATACAACACAAAAAATTGATACAGCTGAGATTGAAAGTGCTATATCTAATTCTTTTATTGCCAAACTAATCACAATGCTTGGTTTTGGTGGATTATGTGGGTTTGTAACTGGTTTTGCTTTAAAAAAAATAGCTAGAATTTTTGCTGTTATATTGGGAGTTATTTTTATATCAATTCAATTGTTTGCATTTAATGGTTGGATAAGCGTTGACTGGAATGCTATATCACAAAGTACTGATATATTTACAAGTTCTGGTATGTCAAAAATTACAAAAAACTTGCTTAATATACTTACTACTAATCTTCCATTTGGAAGTTCTTTTCTTATTGGGCTTTTTATGGGTTTTAAAAAGAGATGAAAAAAGCTTTTTCATTTATCGAAATTTCAATAGTTTTGGTTATAATTGCTATTGTAGTAACAATTTCAAGTCAGCATTATATAAAAGCAAAAAAAAATTCTCAAAAAACAATTTGTATTCAAAATATGAGTACTTTGGATATTGCTATTGAAAATCATAGAATGTCTGGAGAACTTCCTATAATTCCTGGAGAAGTTCAGTATCTTGGCATGTATAAGGATAGTATTTCAAAATATCTTAATAAAAATACATTTCCAATATGTTCAGAAGGTGGATTTTATTCTATAATTAATGGTAATGTAACTTGTTCTATACATGGAAGCTGGAATACAGATAATATAAATAGTCAGGATATAGATTATGGAACTGATACTGAAGAAATAGAAAAAATCAGTATATATAAATAATTAATGATTAGCGATGCTTTGCATTTAATTAGTGATGAGGTCACATTGCGACGAAATCACATTAATTACAACTTTAGTTGTGTTAATTAGACAAAAAAATGTTTAGTGAACATTTTATTTCATAGTCGTTAATTCTGAATTTATAAAGGAGTTATTTTATGATAAAGATGATTGTTCTTGATGTAGATGGAACTTTAACAGATGGGAATATTTATTATACATCTGCTGGTGAAGAAATTAAACAGTTTAATGTTAAAGATGGAATGGGAATTACTCTTGCAAATAGATTAGGTATTAAATTTGTTATAATAACTGGAAGAACTTCTGAAATTGTACAAAAAAGAGCTATAGAACTTGGTATTACTGATGTTTATCAGGGTTCTAATAAAAAGCTTGATATATTGAAAAATCTTTGTATTAAATATAAAATAGATAAAGATGAAATTGCTTATATTGGAGACGATATTAATGATTTATCATGTATGAAATATGTAAAACTTCCTATGACAACAGCTGATTCTGTTGATGAAGTAAAAAAAGTATGTGAATTTATATCAATTAAAAATGGTGGTAATGGTGCAGTTAGAGAATGTATTGACCATATATTAAAATTAAATAATTTGTATGAAAAGGCATTAAAACACTATGAAGCATAGATTGAATAATTTAAAAAGATATATTGTATATGGATTTGCTCTTAGTCTTATTGATATATTTAAAAGAGCTAATTTTTCAACTTCATATAAAATTGCAGGATTGGTTTCAAAACTTTTTATTCCTTTTATTGAAAAAGAAAAACTTATAACTGTTGCTAATGTTTCATTTACTGCAATAAAAAAAGATGCTGAAAAATTATTTTCAAAAGTAATTCAAAATATGTGTTTCACATTTGTTGAGTTTATAAAATTTGCAATGATGAAAAAAGAAGATGCAAATTATTATATTAAAACTCAAAATGCTGAATTAATTGATGAAAGTTTAAAAAAAGGTAATGGTTTAATAATTATTACTGGTCATATTGGCAATTGGGAACTTCTTGGTACTTATCTTGGTAAAAACAATTATAAAGTAAATGCTATATACAGAAAACCATCATCTGAAAAATACGATAAAGTAATAAAAAGACTAAGAAAAATGAATAAAGTTAAACTTATTGATAATAGCAATGCATATCATGGTTCAATAAATGCTTTAAAAAGAAATGAGATTCTTATAATACTTGCAGATCAAAATCCAGGAAATGACGGAATAGATATTGATTTTCTCGGAAGACCTGCAAAAACACCAAAAGGACCGGCAATATTTGCCTTAAAATCAAAAGCTTCAATTATTTCTGCATTTGCAATTAGAAAGAAAAAACCATTTTTTAATATAAAATTTGAAAATATAAATATTCCAAAAAACGGAAAAATTAAATATAAGACAAATGTAATTTTAGAAAATATAAATGAAAATTATACACAAATAATCAGTCTTTATCCCGAACAATGGGCGTGGTTTCATAATAGGTGGGGTTTACTTTGAAATTATTATATAAAATAGCCAAGACAGCTTTTCCATATTTTCTTGTTTTTATTTTTGTTACACTTTATTATATGGATGAAGGAATGCTTAATATTGATAATGCTCCAAGAACTAATATACAACAATGTGTAATCCATGCTTTTAATGAAGAAACTAATGAAAAAGCAGCAGAGCTTAGAGGAAAAAGTTTACACAGAGATGTATTGAATAATGCTGTAACATTGTATGATTGCACTGGTGAAATTTTTTCATCAGACAAAACTACTGCACAGATTACATCAAATACTGCATCGCTTGATGGAACAGGAACAAATGTTGTCTTTTCAGGCAATGTAATTGTAACAAATGAACCTGATACATCGCTTTTTACATCAGAATTGTTTTATAATATAAAAAAAGAAAGAATATATACTCATCAAGAAATTACAATTGACGAAAAAGATAAGATAACAACAGGTAAAGGGCTTGAATCAAATTTGAAATTAAAAAGAGCAAGAATTTTAAATAATGTAAAAATTGTTACTAAAAAATGAGGCTAAGTTATGAAAATTCGATTAAAAGGTTTTATTTTTATATTTTTAATATACAGTATTAATGTATTTAGTGCTGATGATTTTATGAAAAATTCTGAAATAACTGGCAAGGTTATGGAATTTTTAGGAAGTATTCGCTATATTCGAGGTGATTTTAAAGTTATAAATCCTAGTTATACTTTAACCGCAGGACAAGGGAAAGTTGATGAAGAAAAAAATTTAATGGAAGCTTATATTAATGTAAAACTTGTTCAAGAAAAATATACACTTGAATGTAATAAAATGATTTATTATATGGATGAAGAAAAAGCAGTTGCAACTGGCGAACCTATAATCAACGAAACTATTAAAGATACTAAAGAAACTGTTATTGGTAAATCCAAAATTACTGGTAAAAGAGTTGTAAACTATATTAAAGAAGATAGAGTTGTTGTTGATGATAATGTTAAAATAGAAAGATTCAAGTTTGTCGATGGAAAACAAGAACTTGATTATAATCTTTTTTGCGATAATTTAACTTATTACAATAACACTGGAAAAGCTCTTGCAATTGGTAATGTTAGAATTGAAAGAGTCGATTCTACAGCTTATGGAGATAGACTTATTTTTTTTGAAGGTGAAAATAGAATAGAAATTGTTGGTAATGCTTCAATAGAAAGAAAAACTGGTGATAAAGTTCATGGTGAAAAAATCATATTTTTTACTGAAGATGAAAGAGTTATCGTTTTTAAAGCAAAAGCTGAGGTAATTCCTTCTTCTGGTGCTTCTGAATAAAAAAACTTATTGCGACATTTGCAAATAACGACTATAATTAAATTAGGATTAATAAAAAGGGGGAGACATTATGAACAAAAAACTTTTATTGATGATTATGATTCTTACTCTCTGCCTGATTTCATACTCTGAAGCTAGTAAAGCAAAATGGACTGTTATGGTATATATCGCTGGTGATAACAATCTTGACAGTGCACTTCTTCAGGATATCAATGAAATGGAAGCAGTTGGGTCAGAAGAAGGTGTATTTAATGTAATAGTTCTTTTTGACAGATGGACTGGAGAATGGGTTTATGGACAAGAAGGCATTACAAAAACTAATGCTGAAAACAGTGGTATGAAAATTTATTATATCACAAAAGATGAAGCTGGAGTTAATAGAACTTTAGTATCTAAAGATATTACAAAAGATCTTGGTTTTGAAGCTGGTATATTTGATTCAGGTAAACCAAAAAATCTTGAAAAATTCATTAAAGGTGTTATAAAAAATTATCCTGCTGAAAACTATCATCTTGATATTGGTACTCATGGTGCTGGTGTAAAAGGTGTTATTGTTGATGATAATGCAGGTGTTGTTGGCGAACACAGTATGATGAAAATAAAAGAACTTAGAGATACTTTAGGTTTAGTATTTGCTAGAGTTGTAAATCAAATTGCTGAAAATGCAAAAGATGAAATTAAACTTAATATAATATCATTTGACGCATGTCTTATGGGAATGTACGAAATAAATCATGATTTTGCTGGTAAAAATATTGGTTATATTGTTTCTTCTGAAGAAGTTATACCAGGTCATGGTTTTACTTATAATGATATTTTACAGTATTTAAAAGACAAATCAATGCAGGAAGCTGGTGTTGCGGAAAAAGGTAAGGGTTACTCAGAAAAAATGATTGATTCTTATTATGAAGCTTATAATGGTAAAGCTAAAGCTTGTTTATCTTCTATAGAACTTGAAACTCTTAAATCAGAAGGTGTTAATGAAGCTATAGCTGAAGTTTTTAAAGCAATAAACGCAAAAACCGATGCTGAAGATATGTCAAAAAATATTGACCTTATGATTGAATATCATAGTGCTTTATTTAATGCTGTGTATTTTTCAGATGATACATTTATAGATCTTATTGATTTTCTTAAAAAGATAAAAGATAATGAAAAACTATTAGCTATAGTTACTGCTGAAAAAATTGATAATGCTATATCTAAAATAAATAGAACAATTGTTAAAAATGTTGCTATGGGTGATGAAGCATGGAAAAACGGTGTTAATGGTGTAGCAATTTATATGCCATATTATTACAGAGTTAAAAAAGATGGTAATATTCACAGAAGATCTTTTAGAGAATATACTTATTATGTAAATGGTCTTGATTTTGCAACTTCAGAAATGGGTAAAGAAATAAATACTCTTTTTGACACTTATATTAAGACTATGGAAGTTCTTCCTGATAGTTCTTTTGATATTGAACCTGATCCTGTTGAAACTGTTGAAACTGCTTCAGCTGAATAAACTCAGAGTGTGATTTTTATAAAAAAAGCGGGAATATATTTCCCGCTTTTTTTTTACAAAACCTTTTTTCTCTCTACCTTTTTTGTTCTTGATTTTTCTATCTCACTACTTAACCCTTTCGCTATTTCACAGGCATTATCTATATTAGTCAAGATAATTAATTTAATCATTTTCTTTCATTTTATTTTAGCATTTATTTCTGTTATTATTATCAAAATGATTTAATAATCAAACATAGCTTTAAGGAGTTATATTTATGCTTAATATTATAAAAAAATACTTATTTTTAATTATGATTTTTGTTTGTATATCTACTTTTGCAGATACAATAGAAGATGCTGATAAATTGTTTGAAAAAGGTCAGTATAATAATGCTAAGGATATTTATTACAATATTTATACTAATAATAATGATGAATTTATTAAATTAAAAACATTTTTTAGATATATTGAAAGTCTAGGTCATTTATTTAAATATGGAGAAGCAACTAAAGAAATATTAAAAGTTTCATATCCTTTAAACACTAGAAATCTTGCTATTTTTTTATTTTTAAAAATTGAAATGCTTCAAAATTTCCAAATGCAATATAATTCAATTATAGAAACTGTTGAATATGAAGAAATAAAAAATTCTCCTTGGGAACTTTCAAAAGATCAAATAAATGATAAAATATTACATTGTTTTAAAGATCTTTTTGTTATTTCGAACACAACTTCAAAAATGGATATTAATGAACTTTCATATTTTTTTACAACTGATCTTTTTGAGAAAGATAGATTTTCTTCACTTTTTGATCTTTATATTTACAGATTTACAGAATTTTTAAAAAATAATAATAATTTATATTTAGTAAAAAAATCTCCTAAAACAAATGATATTGATAATATTTTTTTTGATGAGGGAAATGTTGATTTTGAAGAAGATAAAAATATTTTAATACTTCAACTTACTAAATATGCTTCTACAAATTTTATAAAAAATCGTGAAAATGCTAGTGAAAGATGGAAAGTTTATAATTTACTTGAAAGGAAAAATTCTTTTTTTAATGGAAAGACTGATTACAATAAATTTATATTAAAAATAGCTATTGAGCTTGAAAAAATAGCTCAAAGTTTTACTGAGAAAAACTCAAAATCTCATGCTTTGTATGAAGCTTCAGCTATTTATCAACAGATTAATGATTTAGAAAAAGCTTATTCATTATTTACTTATGTTGAATCAAATTTTACTGGTAATTTTGCAATTAAAGCTTCTAAAGCTATTAATAATCTTAAATTACCTGCTCTTAATATGAATATTGATAATGGAAAAATAAATGTTTACTCTAAAAATATAACTGATTATTACTTTTATGCTTGGAAAATAACTCCTGAAAAATACTATTATGAAATTGAAAAATTTAATAAAGATAATTTTCATTTTAATTCTTGGGAAAATCTTCTTCAATCTCCTGATAAAGAATGGGTAAAAAAAATACTTGTATCTATAAATCCTGATTTTACATGGAAAGAAAAAGTAAATGATTATAAAAGATTTTATCCTTATAATTTATCATTTAAAGATAAAATAGATTCAAATGGACTTTATATTTTTGCAATATCTGAAAAAGACAGTTTTGATCCTGGAAATTCTCTTTCATCTATTTGTTTTTATAATAAAACTGATTTATATTCATATATAACTTCTGCATGTACTTTAAAAACAGAAAATAATACAAAAACATATTTAGATACTAATAAAAAACAAGTTGTAAATGATAGTATATTTAGATTATATACTTTAAACAATATTACTGGTCTTCCTCAATATAGTAATACTAATTTTATAATTACTGAAAGCGGAACTCAAAATACAGAAAAAAAATTAAATATGTATTCCGATAATAATGGTTATTATGAAATATCAGAAAATATTGAAACAGGTTTTAAACATTATAATAGTACATTTAATTTAAGTTCTATATCTGAAAGTAAAGGTAATTATGCTTATGCTAATTCTCCTTCATATTTTTCTTACTATAATCCTGAAGCTGGACAAGTTTTTATTTTTCAGGATAGAGCAATTTATAGACCAGGTGATAATGTTTTTATTAAGGTATTAGCTGTAAAGAAAACTTCTTCTGGTTATTATGTTCTTAATGGTAATAATGTTCAAATTGATGTAAAAGATCCTAATTATAAAACAATTCACACTGAAAAAAGTAAATTAAATAATATGGGTAGTTATTCTTTTGATTTTAAAATTCCAAAAGGAAAACAGCTTGGTAATTATAGTATAATTGTTTCTACAAGTGTAAATAATAGAAATATTCAAAATTCCAAAAACTTTAAAGTTGAAGAATATAAAAAACCATCTTATGAAGTAAATATTTTAAAAACAGAAGGCATTTGGAAATATAACGAAAAAATTAAAATTCTTGGAAATGTTAAATATTATTCAGGCGAATCTTCTCAACAAACTAATTTGAAATATGAATTAAGAAGTCGTAAATATATTCCGTTTTTTTATAGATATTTTTATAATCAACAACAAAACTTTGAAACAATTAGTTCAGGAAATACTCTAACTGATTCAAATGGAGAATTTTCATTTATAATTGATATTCCAGACTCTAAAGATAAAGAAAAATCTTTTATACCATATTTTACTGAATATGTAATTTGGGTTGAAGCTCAGGATAAGGGTGGTAGAAAAATAACAAAAGAAAAATCTTATAAAATTGGTAAAGAAGATTTTTTCTTTACTCATTCATTTGATAAAAATTTTTATTTTAAAAATGATAAAATCATTTTAAATTCACAAGCTATGGATATTAATGAAAATTTCAAAAAGATTAATTCAAATTATTCTGTTTATAAATTAAATAATAATGAATTAACCAAGATTTTTAATGAAAATTCCAATATAAATGAATTTAAAAACAAAGTTGCTGAACAATGTAACAAAACTTTTTTATACAAAAAAAGTTTATATCATAATGATAAAACGCTCTATATAGAAATTGAAAATCCTAATGCGGGAGTTTATTTAATTGAAGAGAGTTCTCAAAATGTAAAAAATTTTAGTATATTCACAGTAATTGATGAAGATAATGTATTTTTACCAGATTATAGAAAAATAGTTTTTCAAAATGATAATTATAGTAAAGGTGATGAAATCAAATTTATAACTGGTGATTTTAGTCAAAATTATTTTTATTGGACTGAAATATTTAAAAATAACTTTTTTGTAGAAAATCGGTTTATTAAAGAAAATAAAAATCAATATGTTCAAAAATTTGTTTTACCTGATGATTATAGAGGTAATATTAAAGTTAATATTTTTGGCAACAAAAATAAAAAACAAATTAAAGAGGAAAGTAGTATTAATATAATTGATAAAGATATTTTATTTGATATTTATACAGAATCTATTCCTGATAAAATGGAACCAGGTGAAGAAAAAATTGTTAATGTTAATATTTCTAATTCAGATATATGTGAAATACTAGCATTGATGTATGATGAATCTCTTGATTATTATAGCAAAAATTCTCTTCCTGATTTTTTATCATTACAGCGGTTTATAAGATCAAATCAAAGATCTTATAATTCTTTGTTTAATCCTTATGTATCAAGTATATTTGTTGATACTGGTATTATGAAAAGTATACTTCTTGCTATGAGAAAAAAAGAAATTAATTATTCTATTCCTCAAATAAAAACATGGAGAACAAGATATTCTTATCATTCATTTATGCCAACATTAGGTGCTAGTATGGAACTTTCAATGTCAAAATCAGCATCTATTCAAAGTGATTCTTTTGAAATGTCTGAAAACGAGCCAAAAGAGGGTTCTTCTGAAAATACCGACAATATAAGAAGTGAATTTAATGATACTGCTTTGTTTTTACCTCATATAATATCAAAAAATGGAAATTTTAATTTTAATATAAAACTTCCAGACCAGCTTACTAGATGGAAACTTCATCTTTTTGCAAATACTAAAGATATGAGAATTGCTAATTCCCAAAAAAGTATAATAGCTCAAAAAAAACTTTCTATTAGAGCTGATATACCAAGATTTTTAAGAGAAAATGATACAGCTCAAATTCAAGCAATGGTTGCAAATAATACTGAAAATTCTTTGAATACGAATTTAAATATTAAAATATTAAATAAAAACATTGATATTACAAAAGATATACTTTTATCTTCTTCTAATCAAAATGATATTATTAAATCTAATGAAACAAAGTTTTTTAATTTTACTTTAAAACCCAATAATATTATTGATAATATGCAAATTATATTTAATGTGAAATCAAATCAGCTTTCTGATACTGAAATAGTTTATCTTCCTGTTTTACCAGCTTATGAAAGATTACTTATATCTGATATTAAACTTATTGATGGAAATTCTAAGACAATTTTAAAAAACACTCCATCTTCTCAAAAGTTTTCTATTGAAAAATCTGTTTTATCAATTGAACCAAATACAGTTATTAACCTTTTAAGTGCTATGCCTTATATAATAAATCATTCTGTTTATTCAACTAATAGTTTTGCTTATAGATTTGTACCATTAGCAATAATAAATAATATATTTCAAAAAAATCCTGAAATTGCAAGATTATCCTCAACTATTGAAGAAAGACATAGTATATTGCTTCCATGGGAACAAAAAGATCCAAGACAAATGTTAAGTTTTGATGAAACCCCGTGGAAAACCCGTTCTGAAGGTTATAAATTAGATAATCTTATTTCTTTAACTGATAGCAAAAAAGTTGCAGAAAATACTGAATATTTTATTGAAAAACTTGTTAATTCTCAAAATTCCGACGGTGGATTTCCTTGGATTCCTGGTGGAAAATCTAATCTCTATACAACAATGAATATTTTAGAAAATCTTTCACAGGTTATTTCTTATAATATTAAATTACCTGAAAAAACAATTGAAAAAGCTTTAAATTTTATTTTAAATGAATTTAATAAAAAAGATAAACTTAATAAAGACGATATTTTGTATCAATGTTATGCTGGATTTGTTATTTCTGAGTATTATGGTGCTGAATATAAAGGTGCTTCAAGATTTATTACATATTTAAAAAAATGGAGCGAAGATATTGAAAAAAGAAAACATGCACTTTCACCTTTAGGCAAAACAATGTTTTCTATAATGCTTACAAATATTGGCAGAAAAGCTATGGGTAAAGAGATTATTGATGCTGTTATGGATAATTCAGAAAAAAGTGAACAGGGAATATTCTGGACTCCTGAAAAATACTCATGGATATGGTATAATGATACAATAAACAATCATTGCATGGTAATAAGAGCTTTAAATAAAATCAATCCAAATGATAATAGAATAAAAGATCTTGTTACATGGCTTTTATGGAATAGAAAAGGTAATTCTTGGGATACACCTGATCATTCTGTTAAAGCAATTTATGCAATTCTTGAAAGTATGAAATTAAACTCAAATCTTTTATCTGAAGATAAACTTTTTATAAATTGGGCTGAAGAAAAAGAAGAATTTATTATTGATCCGTTTTCTAAAGTAAGTAAAATTTTAATTTCTAAAGAAAAAAATAGTGTTAAAAATTCTTTAAATCTTCTGAATGCTTCAATTGAAAAACAGGGTAAAGGAAGTCTTTTCGCTTCTCTAACAACTATGTATATTCCACAAGGTAAAACTTATGAAAGTTCAAATAATCTTGTGAACATTTCAAGAAAATATTTTATTAAAAAGAAGAATAATAATGGTAAGGAAGTTCTTTATCAAATAAAAGAAAATGATATTGTTAATATTTCAACTGATATTGAAGTTGAACTTACTATTGAAACTTCTTCACAACTTGAATTTGTATATATAAAAGATCCTAAACCTACTGGATTTGAAAATAAAGATTTGCTTTCTTCTTGGCAATATAATCCTTTATGGTTTTATAGGGAAATTAGAGATTCATCGACAAGATTTTTCTTTGATTGGCTTCCTCATGGTTCTTTAAAAATAAAATATACATTATATGCAACTAAAAAAGGTAATTTACTTGCTCCTCCTGCGACAATACAATCAGTTTATTCGCCTGATATTAATGCTCATACTGATAGCTATAATTTTCATATTGAAAATTGAGTCTTCGGATTAAATAAACAAAAATCAATAGATGTCATCCCGGCATGATTCTGAGCCGGGATTTCGTTTTTGATTTTTTAACTCACTAATAGCTTTAGCTTCTTTTCTCGCATGGTTTTTTGGGTTTATAAATTTTTATTTTGTCTTTTTTTAAAACAACAACTGCATTTTCAGGAACAATTAACTCATTCATACAAAAAGGACATTTAACAATATCCATACATTGAACATTATTATAAGTTGATGTTTTTTTACAATAATTACAATTAAATCTTCTAGGTTTAGGCATAAAAAATCGATTTCCTTTATTTAATAAAAAATCAATGTAATTAAATAACAATTGAGTTCTCTGCATAATTATACTAAATTTTTGATTTTTATAAAAGGTTAAAAGACAATACATTTTGAAGCTTTTTTTCGATATTATCTTCAACCCTTTAACTCTTCAACCCTTTAACTAGTTTTTATATTTTCTTCTGCTCTTGCTTTAAATCTATAAGTAGTTTATAATGGTCAAATTACAACAAGAATTAATTATGTGAGGGATTTTATGCTTTACAGATTGAAATCTGTTCTTTTCGTTTCATTTCTTGTTATGTTTACATTGATAAGTTCAGCAAGAGATTATAATATTGGAGATATTGAAACTTTTTGGCAGCTTGATGTGCTTAAAGCTGAAAAAGTGCTTGCTGATGGTTATTATATGGCTGATTTTCAGTGTATTAGAAAAGGTAAATACTCTTATGTATTTCTTGAAAGAGCTCTTCCTGATGATAAAGTACCTGATATTGATTTTGTTGACAAATTATTTGTTTTTTTTGAACAAATATATCCTAAACTCACAGATTATTTTGGTCCACCTTCTGATCTTGATAAAAATGAAAGATTCTCAATTCTTATAGCCGATATAAGAGACTGGTTCTATTATGATGTTAATACAAAATTTGAAGCTCAGCCAATTCAAGGTTATTACTCTTTTGAATTAAATCTCAAAGATAAAAAAGATTTTCTTACAATGGATGTTAAACAATCTATTGTTGATGCTTATGGAACTCTTGCGAATCAGTATTTTAAAAACATATTTGAAAACGCTAATCCAAATCCTGACATTCCAAAAGATAGAGCAATTCAGGAAGCTTTGGCTCATATATCAATATTTCTTGCTGGAACTGTTGATCGTGATAGTTATATTCAATGGCAAATATCTATTTTAAAAAAAGATCTAGAAAAAGGTAAATTATTAAATCCTTTTGATAGTACTTATGATTATTTAGATATTCAAAACCCTGATATTCATCATTGTTATGCTGCTGGATATTTTTTCATGTATTATATAATAAACCGAATACTTTCTGACAGGCATGAAAAAAGAGAGTTTATTTACAGTCTTATTTATGAAAAAATCAATTCAGATTCTTATACGAAAATAATGAATTCTTTAATTAAATCTAGGATAATACTTGACGAAAGAAGTTTTAATATATTTTATAGAAATAATTTTAAGGAATTTCTGCTTGAATTTCTTGGAATTCAAGACAATTCTTTAATACAAAATAATTAAAAAAAAATCTAAGCTTCAATACAAATCAACAAAAATTTCCTTAGGAGGGATTATGAAAATTACTATTGACTTGAAAGGTGAAAAAGAAAAACAAGCTTTTGATTGTCTTATGGCATGGATAGTTGATGGTGGTGGCGAAGATATTCTTTCACAAACTTTATATGATAATGATATTAATGTTGATGATTTTGATTTTGATATGGATAAAGGAAATATTATATTTAAGTTAGAAGATTGAAAAAAAAATATACTATGGTTATACTAATGTTGTCCTGTTATTTTAAGGAATATACAAAAAATTAAAAAAATAAGGGGAGATATAAATGAATAATAACATAAGTAATCTATTACAAAAAATTAAAAATCAAAAAACTAATATGTATAATGGTGATTTTTTACTAACTTGGGAAAGAACTGACAGTGAAATCAATGCAACTATGTATATTGCAAAAATTCTTAAAGAAATGCATAAAGATAATATTTCAACAAAAGTTTTTAATTCAGGTCTTGCAATATCAAATTTTAGAGATAATTCTACAAGAACAAGATTCTCATTTGCTTCTGCTGCAAATCTTTTAGGACTTGAAGTTCAGGACCTTGATGAAAGTGCATCACAGATTGCACATGGTGAAACTGTTCGTGAAACTGCTAATATGATATCTTTTTTATCTGAGGTAATTGGTATTAGAGATGATATGTACCTTGGTGCAGGTCATACTTATCAAAAAGAAGTTTCTGATTCAGTAAATGAAGGTTTTAAAGAAGGAGTTCTTCCTCAGAGACCTTCAGTTATAAATCTTCAATGCGATATTGATCATCCTACTCAGTCAATGGCAGATCTTTGTCATCTTGAAACTTATTTTGGCGGAATTGAAAACCTTAAAGGTAAAAAAATTGCTATGACATGGGCTTATTCTCCAAGTTATGGAAAACCTCTTTCTGTTCCTCAGGGAATTATTGGACTTATGACTAGAATGGGAATGGATGTTTCACTTGCTTATCCTGAAGGTTATGGACTTATTCCTGAAGTTATTGAACTTTCCAAAAAACAAGCTGCAAAAAACGGTTCAAAATTTGAAATTGTAAATTCAATGGAAGAAGCTTTTAAAGATGCTGATATAGTTTATCCTAAAAGTTGGGCTCCATTTAGTGTAATGGGTAAAAGAACTGAGCTTCTTTATGCAAAAGATTTTGACGGTCTTAAAACACTTGAAAAACAATGTCTTACTAATAATGCTAAACATAAAGATTGGGAATGTGATGAAAAAAAGATGAAACTTACAAAAAACGGTGAAGCTTTATATATGCATTGTCTTCCAGCTGATATTTCTGGAATTAGCTGTAAAGAAGGTGAAGTTAGTTCTGATGTTTTTGAAAAATATAGAATTGAAACTTATAAAGAAGCTGGATATAAACCTTTTATAATTGCAGCAATGATGCTTTTAACAAGATTCAAAAATGTTCCTCAATTACTTGATAAATTACTTAAGGAAAATAATGTAAGAGTTAAATAATCAAATAATTAAATCTATATATAAAGCCGGGATTTTTCCCGGTTTTTTATATTTGAACCTTTATTTTAAATTATAGATTTAGTATATATTAGATATTTTGACAAATTATATTAATTGAAATATATTAACTGTTATGATTATTAATGATATAGATACCACATTAAAAATACATGATAATTTTAACCTTGAACAGAAAACTTCATTTCTGTTTCAGCATGGTAAACCATGTACTAATTATATTGTTGAAAATTATTTTTTTGTTCCAAAAAATCTTGGTTTTAATCAAGAAGCAATTAAAAGAGATACTTTTTATAAAAGAGTTCAGAATTATGTTAGATTTAAAAGTCCTATATGCACATTAAAACAAATTGCATATGACAGCAGACAAAATCCATTTCTTAAACTAGATGCTGTTATTGAAAAAGTAACTTCATCTGATGATTTAGCTTCTCTTACAGAGTATGAAATTGAACTTAAAAGAACAGGTTCGGCTATAAAAGCTGCTTTGAGAGATTATGTAATGTTTCTTAGAGATTCAAAAACTGAAGATGATTTATATGTAAAATTCATAAATAATTATTGTGAATATAGTGATGAAATAATCAAAAAACTTCATAAAATATGGGAAAAACTTCATAGTCCTGGTGTTGATTCTGAAATGCTTAAAAAGTTTTTATGGATGGAAGAAGCTTGTCTTGTTTTCATAAATGAGTTTTCTGATAATCTAATTTTTTTAACCAGGAAAAAGCTTGATAGAAAAAGTGAGGTTTTTTTAAATTGTGAATTATCTCTTCTTAAACTTATAGAAAAAAATAATAAAACAAAGGAAAAAAAACATAAACAAAAAACACCTTCATGTAAAAAAGATCTTGAAGAATTTTTGTTTAGAAAAGGTGTATTAAAAAAATATATATCAAGTGTTCTTTTTCTTAATATAAATCATCAGAAAGAACCAAGAAGAGCAGAGCATGTTCTTTATGCAATTGCTGCTGGTATTGCCATGATTGTATCTATTCTGGGAGCAATTTATTTCCAACAAAGATATGATACTTTTTCTTTTCCTGTAATTACAGCACTTATAATTTCTTATATGTTTAAGGATAGGATAAAAGCAATATTTCAAAATATTTTTTCTTCACTTCTTTCAAAATATTATTATGATTATAAAATCAAAATAACTGATAAATTTCACGGTACTTTTGTTGGTACATGTTGGCAGAGATTTAGGTTTTTAAATTTAAAAGAAGTTCCAAAAGAAATAACATTCTTCCGTTTAAAAAATCCTCTTGAAGCTCTTCAAAGAGACATAACTGGAGAAAATATATTTGTTTATAAAAAAAAGATTGAGCTTTTTCCAAGAAATATCCATGCAATATCTCAAGATATAAATGGAGTAAATGATATAATGAGATTAAATGTAAAAGATTTTCTTGATAATATGGATAATCCAAAATCAACTGTTTTTGTAATGAAACAAGCTGGTTATGAATGGGAAGATGCTTCAAAATTTTATTATATTAATCTATGTACTTATATGAAGAGTCAAAATGTTGATAAAAGAATTTACTATAGAATTAAGCTTAATCGTAATGGTATAAAATCAATTAAAACACTTCAGTAAAAACTTATTGACATATTCGAATGTTCTGATTTATAATAATCATATACTATTAAAAAAGGAGTATTTTTTATGAAAAAATTTTTTATTATGATTTTAACCGTTATATTTATGTATAATTCTTTTTCTTTACCTTTATGGTTTGAAGATAAAGATATTATAAATTTAGATTTTGATAAAAATAGAATTATTGATGAAATATATTTGAGATTAACTGATTTTGGTGGCGATTCTTATGTGAGTCTTAAAATAAATGATATTGAATTTGATAAAAAAGAAGTGAATAACAAGCCTTCAATTATAATATGGAATAATAATATATCAAATAATGATAAAGTTCAGATTGAATTTTCGGGTGAAAAATCTCTTGTATTTGATTTTGGTATTTTATACAAAAATGCTACTGAATTGGAAAAAAACATTAAAAAATATCAGTTTACATTAAAGCATTATAATGATGAAAATAAAATATTTAATTTTAAAGAACATATAGGTGAAAAATATATTATGATTCAAGTTTTTCAGCTTCACTGTATTACTTGTCAAGAAAAACTTCCATTTATAAATAATTATGCAAAATTTTATAAAAACACAAAGATTATATCTATGAATGCTGGGGAAAGACCTGAAGATATTGCCTATTACTTTAATAAAAATAATATTGATATTGAATGTATTATTGATAGTGATTATGAAATTTGTAGACAACTTGAAGTTTACGGTGTTCCACACACGATTTTCTTTGGTATGGAAGGAGAGATTCTTCAAAGAGGTAATCTTTCTACTGAAGAAATAAGCATAATACTTGATAAATTAGAAGATAATAACTTAAATACAAAATAGAGGTATAGAAACGGTATATAAGTATGTGATGCGTATTAGAGCAGTTTTTTTGTTTTATTCAAACTTTTTTTAAAATTATTCATTCTTAATTAGCAAGTTTATCTTGCTCTAACCATTTCACACAAAAATGTTCACCGAACATTTTGATTCACCATTTCACTCCTTCGCAAAATTATTAATTATTTTCCGGTTATTGGTCTTTTTTTTTATTAATATTAACTATTCCTTAATTTATACATTATATATTGTTTTTAACTGAACTATATTTTTAAATATTAAATATAGTTTTCATTTTAATATAATTTAAAAAAAAATTTTGACATATAATTTAATTAGTATAGTATTGCAATTGTTCAACTATTAAAGATGTTGGGTCGCTAGCTCATCAGGCAGAGCACCTGCCTTTTAAGCAGGGTGTGACTGGTTCAAGTCCAGTGCGACCTACCACTCTTTTAATATAATCTAAGTTCTGTTATATTCTAAATATGAAGAAAAAAAGCTTTATAAATAAATTTTTTATATACAATATTCTTTTATTCATTGTTGGAACTGCTGTATTATCGTATTTTCTTACATATAATCAATATATTGGATTTGATAAAGAGATTAATCAAACAAAAGAAAATTTTATTTCAGATAATAAAGTTTATATAAAAAACAATGTTGAAAATATTATTGATTATATTTATTACAAAAAAAATCAAAAAGAAGAGATTTCAAGAAAAAAAGTTCGTGGTCATATTTATAATTTGAATTCAATTATAAAAACTCTTGATGAAAAATTTCAAAATAAATCTTTAGATGAAAAAAGGGATTTTATAATACCTTTTTTAAGATCATATTCCTTTAATGACAATAAAGGATATGTTTTTGGTATTGAAACTAATGGTAATATAATATTTAACAGAAATAATACTGAGTTTGAAGGCAAAAATATCAATAATATTTCAGATATAAATGTAAAGAAAGTATTTAAAAGTATTTTAGATAGTCTTGAAAATACTAATGAAAGTATTGTTTCTTATATTTGGGAAAATCCCTCTAATCAAAATAAAAACAGTAAAAAATTTACTTATTCAAAATATATTGAAGAATTAGATTTAATATTATGTTGTGGAGATTATTATGAAGATATTGTTAAAGAATTAAAAGAAGAAACTATTACAAGAATCAAAAATACCAGACTTCTTGAAGATGAAGATTTTATGATTTTTGATGAGAATAATAAAATTATACTTCATAAAAAATCTCATATAGAAGGATTTTCATTGTTAAATATATATGGGATTAATGGTAATGCTTTTTTTGAAAGTTTAAAAAACTCCAAAAATATTCAAAATGGTATATTTACAGAAGAAAATTTTTCATTAAATCTTTTAACAAATAAAATCACACCTAGAATGATATATATTAAAAAAATTCCTGATTGGGATTGGTATATTTCAACAGGTATTTTTTATGATAAACTTAATCTTTCAATTATTGAAAAGACTAATTCATTAAAATTAAAATTCAAATATTTTATATTAAAAATATTCTTTATAATAATTACTTTTGTTATTGTTGGAAATTTATTTATTTATATATTTTTTAAAAAATTGAAATATAATTTTAATAATTTTTTATCTATTATTAGAAATTCTATAATTGAATCAACTCCTGTAAATACTGATTCTGTTGAATATTCCGAATTTGTTGATATATTTTTGTCAACAAATAATGTTCTTGAGGAAATGAGAAAATCTCACTCTGATTTAATAAAAAGCGAAAAACGATATAAAATCGCTCAAAAAATAATGAATGTTTCACATTGGGAATATAATACTGAAACTGATGAATATGTTTTTTCTCCAGAATATTACAATATTTTTGGCTTAGAAAAAAATATCAATCAAAATATATTTCATGAATTTCTTAATAAAATTCATATAGATGATCGTGAAAAAGTTGATTTTATTATTAATCATAGCAAAAAAACCAAAAAAGACTGGAAAATTCATTATAGAATAATTGTTAACAATAAAATAACCTGGATTGAAGAAATTGCAGAGTTTTATTTTGAACCTCAGTCTAAGAAAAAATCAAAAACACGAATAATTGGTGTAGTAAGAGATATTACTAAAGAAAAAACAGCTAATCTTTCTTTAATTGAAGCAAAAGAAAAAGCAGAAAGGTCTGATAGACTTAAAAGCGATTTTCTTGCAAACATGTCTCATGAAGTAAAAACACCTCTTACAACAATAATTGGCTTTTCAGATGTGCTTATTAAAAATTCATCTAATGAAAACAATAGATTTTTGTCAAACATAAAAAGAGCTGCTAATTATTTGAAAAACATAATGGACAATATTCTTGATATTTCCAAAATTGAATCTGGTGATTTTCATATTAATAATGAAAAATTTAAACTTTATGATTTTATTGAAAATATAAAAGATTATTATAATAATTATGTTATTAATCGTCCTAATATAGAGTTTTTGTTTACAAATAATATTGATAAAGAAATAATAATTAACTCTGATTCTTCTAGAATAAAACAGATAATAATAAATCTCCTTGATAATGCGTTTAAATTTACAGAAAACGGTTTTGTTGAATTTAATGCAATTTATTCGAATAATATATTAAAAATCAGAATTAAAGATAGCGGAATTGGAATTTCTGATGAGGAAAAAGTATTTATTTTTGAAAAATTTAGACAAGTTGATTCTTCTATAACGAGAAAATTCAGCGGTCTTGGTCTTGGTCTTTCAATTGTAAATAATATAGTAGATTTACTTAGAGGATATATTGAATTTGAATCATTTAAAGGTATTGGAACTGAGTTTACAATAAATATTCCTAATATTGATAATAATAATATTATTTTAAATGAAAAAATAAATATTCTTGTTGTAGAAGATAATAGGCAAAACAATGAACTTATAAGAGAATTTCTTTGTTATGATAAAAACATTACAATATTTAATTCTTATAATGGAATTGAAGCTATAAAAATTTTAAAAGAAAATTCTATTGATGTTATTTTATCTGATATTCAAATGCCAGATATGGATGGAATAGAGTTAATGAAATTTATAAAAAGCAATGAAAAATTCAATAATATAAAAATAATTGCTTTGACTGCTCATGCTATGGCTCATGATAGAAATTATTTTTTAAATAAAGGATTTGATGAATACATTGCAAAACCTTTTTCTTCTTCGAAACTTTTAAATACTATTTATTCAGTTTTCAACAAAAATTTCCGAAAATAATAATATATATAAATTGCGGGGTTTTATGGAAGCTGAAAAACACAAATTTAAAATTTATAATGATACTCTAATATTAACACTTGAACATACTGAAGATAATTCAATTGATGATTATCTATGGAATATTAGAAAATCACTTCCTGATGACTATATTTCTTATAAAACAATAGGACTTGATTTTATTTACACAGAATATGTTAACTCAAACATGATAGGTGCTTATATTGCTGTTTTTAAAGAAATTAAAAGATTAAAAAAAGAATTTATTTTTCTAAATGTTTCTAATGAATTAAAAACAATTTTTACTCTTATACACATTGATGAACATATTAAAATGTATGATTTTAATCAAAGCGAAAAAATATACAACACTCTTCGTGAAAACAGATAAACTATATAAAAACCATAAAAAGTTAATTAAAATTAATCAATATTATTTTTTCTGGAATTTTTTTTATAAAAGTGATATAGTAAAAGAAAAACGAATGGTTATTTAATGAATAAATATACGGTAATGTTTACTGATATAAAGGATTTTACTGCAAAATCCTCTAATATGACAAGAACTGAATTAAATGTATTTTTGAAAAATCATGAAGAATTACTAATTCCTATAGTACATCATTTTAATGGTAGGATTATTAAAACTATAGGAGATTCACTTCTTGTTACTTTTAGATCTTCTTATAATGCTCTTTTATGCGGGATATTCATGCAAGACGGAGTAAAAAAACATAATGTTCATGCTTTAGAAAAAGAAAAATTTAATATTAGAATTGGTTTAAATACTGGTCCGGTTGAATTTAGAAAAAATGATGTTTTTGGTACAACTGTAAATATAGCTTCAAGAATCGAATCAATATCTGAAGAAGATTCTGTTTATTTATCTGAAACTGTTCATGCTGATCTTGGCAATTCAAATGGATTTTCTTTTGAAGATCTTGGTAAAAAAGAACTTAAAGGTATTGAAGAAGAAATTAGATTATATAGATATAATCTTAATTATGACAAAATCGATTTTATTAATCTTATAAACTCTGTAAAGATTGATTATGAAGGATATCTTAAAAAGAAACCAGCATTAAAACCTGTTAATAACAATTATAAACAACCAAATTTTTTTTCAAGAAACTTTTATCAGATTTTTATTTTATTAGTCTTTTTAGGAATTGTTATTTCAGGCTATTTATATTTCAATAGAGAAACTGATTTTAGAATTCTAAAAAATATTAATATAAATTTGAGTAAAAATAATATAGAAAATGCTTCTATTCTTGTTAAAAAGATAAATTTTGAATATCCTTATAGTAAATATACAATAGAAGCTAATAGAGCTTTTTTTGAAAAGAAATTCAATATTCTAATAAATACAAGAGAATATAAAAGAGCAGAAGATTTGATTTCTCAAGCAGAAAATGATTATGCTTGGTTTGCCGGTAGAAATTACAAAAAAACTCTAAATAAAGAACTTCTTAAAATGAATATGAAAATCAATAATAAAGATGAAATCGAAAGATTATCAAATATTCTTTATCAGAATTATCCAAATGATGATGATATAATAACATTACTTAAAACTGTGAATGGATTTGAATTTAAAAAAATAAAAGAAAATATTAAAATAGACGAAAATAAAATTCCAGAAAAACACACTGATTATTCGGACAAAATTGAAACTATAAGTAATATTCAAAAAAAAGAGGATAAAACTCTGAATAGAATAACTGAATTTGATTTTTCAAATGATAATGAATTAAGAAAAAAACAGTTTATTAAACTTAGAAATCATGGAATGTCAAACAAATTAATAGTGCTTTATCATTTTAAAAATTTATTATATTTTACTCCTTCAAATGCTAATGATATGCAAGAAACAATTAATTTTTTTAAAAAACTTTCTTCAAATAATGATTGGGAAAATTTAAGAACTCAGAATATTTTTAATATTAAATCAATTTATGTTTTTAATTTTTATTCTGAAATATCTAATAATACATTAGATGTTTTAATTTCAGCTTTTCCTGAAAAAAGTGTTGAAATGGCTTTAGAAAATATGTTTTCATCAAATATAAGCCAAAGATATTATTGTTATAGAATAATTACAGAAATAAAAGACGATATAAAAATGACTAACAGTACAAAAAAACAATTTCATACTAGTAATTTAACTCATGAAGAAAATATATCTGATCTTAGACCTTATAATTTTTTGCTTGAAAAAGGTGTTGAGTTTTTCAAAAACAATTTAAATGATGAAAACAAAGAAATATTAAAGAAAAGCATCAAAATAATTCAGAATAAAATCGATTTTTATACTTATGATACAAAAGAATTCTTTAAATCACAATATCTTCCTGAGCTAATTGTAATAAGAGATTCTATAAAAAATCTGTTAAAATAATTTATTGACATTTTTACAAAAAATATATTATCTTGATAATATGAAGAAACTATTCTTTTTAGCATTTTTAGTATATATAATAAATATTCATATACAAGCTGAGGATGTAAAAAAATTTTTAGTTAATTACTCATCTGTATCTTTATCAGATGAGGATTTTTTTGATATTATAATTACAGAAGAAAATCTAATTCCAAAAAATCGAAATAAAAAATGGTTAAGCTATTATTCAATCGGTGAAAGCATTAATGAAATTCATGGAATAACTGAAAAAGTTATAAATGAATCATGGAATAGTTTTGTAATTGATAATTCTAAAGAAAAACTTATTGAATATCATATAAAAAATATTAAAGAAAAACTTGAAAATTCTGATGGTATTTTTCTTGATAATATTGATTCATATTACTTTTTTGAAAAACATCCATTTACTCGTTCTATTGATAATATTAAAATAGTATTAGAAAAAATAAAAAAAGAATTTCCAAAAAAACTAATAATTATTAATAGAGGATTTGAAGGTATTGATAATTTTGCTCCTTATATAAATGGTATATTAATTGAAAATCTTTATAATCTATATGATTTTAAAAATAAAAAAATAATTAAAAACCCAGAAGAAAAACAAACTCTCAATATTATTAATAATATTAAAAAAAATCACTCTTTAATTAATATTTTTTTGATTGAATATTTTGAAACTAAAACTTTAAAAAATCCTATTGATATTGATTATACAAAATACAGTTTTTTAGATATTAAACCTTATTTTTCAGATATATCTCTTGAACATACATGGATATTAAATAATAAAATTAAAAATAGATTTCTTGTTCTTAATAATCAAAAAAACGCTTGGTTTAATGATGTTAACAAATATTTACAAATATATTTTGAGTATTTTGGTTATGTTTTAGATTATTTAAATGTAAACGATAATACATTACCTGATGATATAACAAAATATAGTGGTTTAATTATATGGAATAAAGGCGATGAAATTTATAATAGCAAATTTGTTTACAATATTTTGAAAAGATTTAATAATAAAAAAATTATTTATATTGGCGATTTAAATGAAAATATTTTAGATGAGAATATTCTTAAAAATATTAAATATCATAATTTTTTAATTGATAAAGAATTAAATATAACTAAAAAATCTGAATATATAGGTTTTGAGTTTTCAAATGATAATTATTTTGTTTCTGGAGCTATAAAAGAACATCCTTATAAAGATATTGTATCTACTAGTGAAGGGAGTTTGGGATATATGTCAGAAGATAGATTAATTATGCTTTTTGAACCGATTACTCAAATTGGAGAAGATGATTTTTTATGGAATATTAATCCATTTCTTTTGTTTGAAGATTTTCTAAAACCTGATTTTCCTGCTCTTGATATTTCTTCAATTAGCGGAAAAAGAATTGGATTTTCTCATTTAGACGCTGATGGTTTTAATTCAGATTGTCTTATTTATCCGCAAAAATCATGTCTTGAGATAATGCATGAAGAAATCACTTTAAAAAATCCTTTGATTAATTTTTCTTATTCAATAATTACTGGTTTTCTTGAAAAAAAGACTGAAAAAAAAGCAGAATTTTTTATAGATTATATTAAAAATCTTTCAGACTCTAATATTGAAATTGCATCTCATTCGTATTCACATCCGTTTTTTATGCTTGAAGGAAGGTCAAATAAAGAACATGGACATAATATTGATATAGAAGGTTATGATAAAATTGATTTTGAAAAAGAAATATTAGGTTCTATTAATACTCTTAAACAAATTTCTGATAAAACTGTATATAATTATTTTTTGACTGGTGATTGTCTTCCTACTGAATATTTTTTGGATATAGCTTATAAAAATAATATTTATACTATTAATGGAGGAGATCCTATATTTGATACTGAACATAATTCTTATTCATATTTAAAACCATCATATTCTCAAGTCGGAAAATATAAACAAATTTATGCTCAATCTCAAAATGAATTTATTTTTACAAATGGTTGGGAAGAAAATTTTTATAATTTCAAAAATGTTATTGAAACTTATAAAAACACAGGAAGTCCTTTTTTATTAAAACCAGTTGATCTTTATTTTCATTTTTATGTTGTTGAAAAAATACCAGGTCTTAAAGCTCTGCAAACTATAATTGAAGAACTTAATAAAATGAATTTATGTTTTATTTTTACTTCTGATTATCTTGATATAATAAATTCATATTTTAATACTGAAATTGAAAAAAAAGATAAAAATACATTTATTATTACAAATTCAAAAGTACGATCATTTAAAAATTTTACTGATAAAAAAATAGATTTTATAAAATCACAAAATATAATTGGTAAAAATATTATTAATAATACTGAGTATATTTTTACTGGAAATTCTGAAAAAACTGTATTGGTTTTTAATGAAAAAAAACATATTTATAATGTAATACTTAAAGAATGTAACAAAATTATTGATAATATCAATATAAATGAAAATGAAAAAACAATTTTTTTAAAAACTCCTAAAAAATATTCGCATATACCTATAAAAGCTATTTTTAACATTGATTTAGGCATAGTTGAAAATCATCTAGTTGAAAAATATAAAGTTTATGAAAATAACATTTTGATTGGAAATCTTAAAAAAATAAAATCTGGAGAATATGAAATATTCTAATATTGTAGTTTGGTTTAGTTTTTTAATTGTTTTACTGGCAGTTCACAGCTTTATTCCTTCTGTCATATCTAATGATAAAACATATAAAGATATTGAGGTTATGGAAGAATTAGCTTTTACTTATCCTGTTTTTTATACAAAACTTGCTGAAAACTATAAAAATTTGTATTTTTCCACACAAAATCCAGTTTATTATAATACTTCCTATTTATATTTAAAAAAAGCATTATATAAAAATCCTGATAATATTGAGTTAAATTCTTTATGTGCTGAATATTTTATTTATAAAAGAGAATTTAATAATGCAAAAAAAATCTATAAAAAACTATTAAAATATAGTGGTGTTTATGCAAAACCTCTTTATTTATCTATACTATGGGGTGAAACATATACTAATGAAACAAATACTATTCTTGAAATAATAGAAAAAACTGATGATTTAAACCTTTTAAAAGATATTTACAATGTTTCTGTTTATAATGAAACGATTAATTATAATGCTTTAAAAAAAATATCTAATTATGATAATTTAACAGATAATGAGTTATTGCAATACTTAAAACAAAATATTTACTATGCTGATTATGATTTTTTTGAAAAAAACATATATAAAATTAAAGATATTGATAATAAAAACATGTTATTAATTGATTATAATTTTACAATTAAAAATTTTTCATTTGTAATTAACAATATTAATAATATATTAAGTATTAAGAATATTTCAAAATATCCACAATATTATGAAAAAGTATTTTTTTCTTTTTATTATACTAGGAAATTTGATGATGCTCTTAATTTTGCAGTTAAAAAACCTATTATACTTAAAAATTGGGAAGTTCTTTCAAAATGTCTTTCTATTTCTAACTTTATAAATAAAAAAACTTATATTCAATTGCTTGAAATATTATTTGATATGTTTCCAGAAAAAAGAGGAGATTTTCTTTATGCTATTTATTTTAATAATATAAAACTGGGCAATTTTGCTAAAGCATTACATTATCTGGAAATTTATATAAAAGAACATGAAGATAAATCTCATATTTATAATTTTCTTGTATTGTCAAA
The DNA here is from genome assembly GCA_023228995.1 of Candidatus Muiribacterium halophilum. Taxonomy (GTDB): domain Bacteria; phylum Muiribacteriota; class Muiribacteriia; order Muiribacteriales; family Muiribacteriaceae; genus JALOAD01. The sequence goes on along the minus strand of JALOAD010000002.1, from coordinate 137,480 downwards.
TAAAAATATATCTGAGGATAAATTTAATTCTTTGTTTTTAAAATTAAATACAGAACAAAAAATCGCTATATTTTACACAATTCCTGAAATTAGAAAAAATTATCTTCCTGAAGAAATATTTACAGATAATGAAATTATCGCTTCTTTTTATGCTGAAATGGAAAATATGGAAAAAACTGCTTTTTATCTTGAAAAAGCTAAAAAATTCTACAATGCTGCTTTAATAAATATAGATCTTAAGAATTTTGACAAAGCTTTGTATTTACTCGATAAAGAAGAAAATCCAATAAATGAGGATATAGCAATTCAAAAAGCAAATATATATATTGAGCTAAAAGAAAACATTAGTTTTTTAAAACAATATAAACTCATAAACAATCCATCTTTATATTTAAGTTTATCTGCTTTAGATATTTATAAAAACAATAATGATAATATTAATTTTAATAAAACTCTTGATTATATTGAAAGAAATTTTAATTCAGAACAAGCTTTATTTTATGTTTTATATAATAAAAAACAATATAAAGATTTAATAATATTATTTGAAAAATCAGAAAATAAAAAAGATTATATCTTATTTTTTATTGAATCAATATATATGAGCGATATTGAAAAACTAAAATACCATGTTGATATTTATAAAGATAATATTTTAGAAGATGATTTAAATTATTATTATTATCTATATTATCTTTATAAAAAAGATTTGATAAATATTTATAAATATGGAATTTTATCAAAAGAAAATAATAATTGGTATGAAATAATGTCAACGCTTATAAATGGTAAAAATATTAAAAAAGCTCATTCGTTTTTAAAACATATATATATAAAAAAGAAAGATCCGCAGTATTTAGATTCATATTATTATATGCTTTCAGAACTTAAAAATAAAAAATATTCTTTGAGTTATGCAAAAGAAAGCGAATATATTAGTAAAACAATGTTGTTTTTAGAAAATATTGGGAGTTTTGACATAAATATTTGGAATTTAAAACAAAAATCTTCAATTGAATACCAAAAAATGCAAAGAGATTTGATTGTTTTGAATTATATTATTAATAAAAACTCGTTTTTAGAGTTAAAAAACAATAAAGATAATAAGTTAAATCCTGGTATTTCTTTTTCAAAAAAATATAAAGATATAGATATTAATTTAGGTCTAAATTTATTATCTAAAGAAGATAGACAATTTATAAATAGTTTAACTTATGATTATATAAATATATCCAAAAATTTCAATTACGAGAAATCTTTTTTGAATTTCACTTTATATATTCAAAATTTAAAAAGTTTAGGACAAATCTCAGGATTTTCATTATATAATGAAAATAAAATCAATAATAAATCATCTTTATTTTATTCTTTTAATTCATCATTATTTAAATCTAACATTGATTATAGTGAATTTTCTGATATATTTATAAACAAAATTCCTTTAAATAATGTAATTGATAGTTATTATAATGATAAATCAACTTCTTTAGGTTTAGGTATTAAGTTTTATTCAAATAATTTAAATTACAAAGAAGTTGTTAGTGTTGGATTTTATAAAAATATTAATTCAGGAGAGTTTTCTGGACTTATTAATTATATTTTAAATTCATGGAATAATTTTATATTTGAGTTTAATATAAGTATAAATAACAAATCAGAAAAAAATTATTACATAAAGGCAGGTAGGAATTTTGAATAAAGAAATAAGAAAGAAATTATTATGGAATATACTTACTGTATTTATTATATTTACAGTAAACACTGTTTTATTTGAATTTTACGGTTTTAAACTAGATTATATTACTATATTTTTTATTCCGGCAATTCTTATAGGAGTTAAATATGGTTCAACACTTGCTCCATGGGTAATTACAGTATCAACAACATTTTGGATATTATATATAAAATTCTCATTAAGTGAAAAACTAAATTTCCATGATTATTCTAATATTTTTTTAATGATATTATTGACAATGTTTTCATCAGATATTGCAACTAAAAATATACGAAGTAAATGGAAAGCAGAAGGTGCTTTAAATGAAGTTAATGAAAAACTTAATGAAATAAGTAAAAAATATATATTATTAAATAAAGCTTATGAAAATATAACAAGGAAAATGATAATTATAAACGCTCAGATAAACACAATATTAAATGATTATAAGGTGTTAAAACAAACTTCAATAGAAGCACTTTATTCTGAAACACTTTATTTTTTTAATAGACATAATAGTATTCTTGATGCTGGGATTTATTTGTTGAAAGATGAAAAGTTTATATTAAAAGCAGTTTCTGGTAATTATATGGATTATAATAAAGAATTGGATGTAAAAAACTGTACTATAATAAAGCTTTGTATTGAAAAACATACTATAATAACTATAAAAGATATATTAAAAAATCCCGGTGAAACACTTAAACCTGATTCAATAATCATGGCTATACCTATAATTTACAAAAAAAATAATTTTTTAGGAATTCTTATTGTAAAGAAAATATCTTTTGTAGCAATGAATGATTATAATATATCGCTTATAAATACAGTTTTGACTCTTATTGCTGATGTTATATATGAAAAAGAATTTCTTCCTCTAGCTAATAATGATAATTTCTATTCAAAAGAACTTCTTATTTATACAGGTAAATATTTTTACGAAAAAGTATTTACTTATATTAATTATGTTCAAAAATTTCCAGGATATATATTTACACTTGCTTTTATAAAAATAAATAATGCGGATTTACTTGATCAAACTGTATTAAAAATAAGAAATATATTATTTTCTTCAGACTTTATAGCTATATTAGATGATGAAAATCATTTAATTGGAATATGTCTAAATCTTATGGATTCATCTTCTAAAACTGTTTTTAATTCTAAGCTTGAACATGCTCTTGAAGAAATTTTTTTAACAAGTGAAGATTATAATTTATTATTTATGGAATATTCAAATGATACAAAAAATCCAGAAATACCAAGTCCGGGTGAACTTAATGAATTATTATCTTAAAATTCATTTTTTTCTAATTGTTTTTACATTATTTATTGGAATTTTTTATTCAAAAAATAAAAAAGTATTATTACTTATTTTATTTCCAGGAAGTATTATAATATTTTCTTCGCCATTTGTTTTGATATTAATTTATTATTTACAAAAAGATTATGACAAATTAAAAGAATTAAAATATGAAACATTCTATCTTCCTGAAGAAAAAATTATAAAAAACATTAATCAAACTATAAAAATTGATAATGATCTTATTTTTTATACTTATAGAGAAAAATTATTTCCAGAAAATCATTCTCTATATTTTTTAAAAAATCTAGGAAGAAGTAATAATGTAGAATCGCAAATAATTTCTTCTTCAACAATAAGCCATAAAGAAGAGTTGCTTTTAAAAAACATTAAAAAAACCTCTAAAGAATATGAAACAAAAAAAAATGTAAAAAAACTTATTTCATTATGTAATTCTTATTTTAATTATTGCTATTTTGGTTATGCAACAGAAAATTTAAGAAAGTATTATACAAGAAAAGCTTGTACTTTAATGCTTGAATTTATGGAAGAAAATGATGATGAGTATAATGAAATTTATTTTCTACTTGGCAAATTTTATCTTAACGATGGAATGTATAGAGAAGCAAAGATGTGGTTTGGTAAATTAATGATCAGCGATACTCCTAATGCAAATACTATTTCATATCTTGCAGAAATATTTTTCTATGAAGGAGAGTATAAAAAGATGATTGATATTTTAAGTTGGCTTTCAAAAGAAAGAGAACTTAATGAAAAACTAAAAGAGGTGGTAGGTTTTTGGGAATTATAAAAAGTAATGTTTGTATTATAAGTGAAGGTTCTTATCCTTATGTTCGAGGTGGAGTTGGCGACTGGATACATAAGATTATAAGTAATATGCCTGATATTAGTTTTTCGGTTTTTTTTATTGGGAGTAAAAAAGAAGATTGCTTAAATAAAAATTATGATTTTCCTAAAAATCTTATTGAATATAAAGAATTATTTCTTTTTGATAAAAATTTAAAAGCTGATAATAAAAAAATTCCACTTGAATTTTTTATAAAAACTCATGATTTAATGGAAAATATTTTAAATAAAGAAAATTTTAATAATAAGCTAGAAGAATGGCTTAAATATTTCATTAAAATATCTCCAAATAATGAAAATATTTTTAATAGTAAATATTTTTATTCAATGGTTGTAGATCTTGCAAAAAAATATGCAGATGATAATTCATTTATGGATTTATATTGGAATGTTGGTTTTATATGTGAACCTTTTTTAAAAATAATGAGTTTTATAAAAAAAATACCTCAAAGCGAAATTTACCACAGTGTATCGACAGGTTATGCAGGATTTGCAGGTTCTGTTGTTTCAATAATTCGAGAAAAACCTTTTATTCTTACAGAACATGGAATATATACTAGAGAAAGAAAAATTGATATAAATCAAAGTGAGTGGATATTTTCTGATAAAGTAAACAGTATATTTGAAATAGATAAAGCTGTTTTTTTTTAAAAAACTTTGGATTGGTTTTTTTATTATTTTAAGTAAGATTGCTTACAATTATTCAAAAAATATTTTTAGTATTACAAGAGGAAATATGCTTACTCAAAAAAATGAAGGAGCACTTATAGAAAAATTATTAATAATTCCAAACGGAATAGAAATTGAAAAGTTCGCTCCTTGCATAAAAAATAGAGATAGCATAAAAAAAATTGCATTAATTGGTAGAGTCGTTCCTGTAAAAGATATTCTTACTTTTATAAAAGTAGCGTTTTCAGTATTATCAAAACATCCTGATATAAAATTTGAAATAGTAGGTCCTTTTGAAGAAGATATTGATTATTACAATATATGCAAAGATTTTGTAAAAATATTAAAAATAGAAGATAAAGTTCAATTCACTGGAAGAGTTGATCTTTCAAAAAAATTATATGAAATAGATCTTCTTATACTTACAAGCATTTCAGAAGGATTACCTCTTGTAATACTTGAAGGATTTTCTTCAAAAATTCCAGCAATTTGTACAAATGTTGGTGGATGCAGCGATGTAATACTTGGAAATCCAGAATTTGAAAACGATATAAATATTGGAAATGCTGGGGAAATATCACCTGTTATGGATATAAATTCATTATCTTTAAATATTATAAAACTAATAGAAGATAAAAAACTATATAAAAAATATCAGGATAATGCTTTTGAAAGAGTTAATAAATTCTACAATCTAAAAAAAGTTACAGAACAATATAGGAGTTATTATAAAAAATGGCTGGAATAGGTTTTGAATTAAGAAAAATATTAACAGAAGATACTTTTTACTCTTATTTAAAGAGTTTTTTTAGTGCTTTTGTTTTTATAAGCGGTCCATGGGTTATATCTATGATAAATCTTTCTCTGCTTTACTTTGTGGCTGGAGGAGAATCACTTGTATCATTTATTATAATAACCTATATACTTGCAATATCTCTTATATTATCAAGTCCTATTCAATCAATTCTTATAAGATTCTGTTCTGACATGGAATTTGAAGAAAGATTTGATATTATATTTCCATCAATAATCGGAGCTGTAATTGTATGTGGTATTATATCAATTTTACCAGCAATACTAATTTACATATATTCTCCAAGTTTTAGTCAAGAAATTAGAATTCTAATTAGTTCATTTTGTGTAGTAAATTTAATATTTTGGCCTTTATTTAGTACAATGTCAATTTTAAAAAACTATAAAAAAGTAACTTTGTATTTTTTTAGCATAACATTTTTAAGTTTTATAATGATATATATTTTTTATCCAATATTAGGATTTCAATCAATAATACTATTTTATAATATTTCATATACTGCTGTTTCAATTATGCTTATTATAATGATATATCAAAGATATCCTTCAAAAAATTTAATATCTTTTGAATTTTTGAAATATGCAAAAAAAATATGGTTAGGGCTTGCAGGCTTTTTTTATTATATAGCTCTATGGGCTGATAAAATAGTATTCTGGTTTTTTGCAAAGGAAAGTATAAGTGTTGGAGATTTTTTTTATTATAATCCAATTTATGATATAAATTATTTTGTATCTACTCTTTTTTTACTACCAATTCTTGCAATAATAACTATAAGTATAGAAACTGACATTGCAGAAAAATTTCATAAATTTACAAAATCATTACTTTTAAAAAAAAGCATAAATGAAATTATTAAAGCTAAAGAAAACACTATTTTAAGCATAAAAGATGGTTATGGAATGATAATAATATATCATGGCCTTTTAACATTTGTATTAATTTTTTATTCAAAATATCTTTTTAGATTTTTGGAATATTCACATATTTTTAAAATTTTAACAATTGGAAATTTATCTCTTGCTATATATATTTATCAAACATTATTATTATATTATCTTGATTCCCATAAAAATATTGCTAAAAACACTTTTATATTTTTTGTTTTAAATTCAGTTATTTCATATTATTCACTTTCCTCAGTTAGATTTTATGGAATAGGTTTTACAATTTCAATATCTATGGTAAATATATTAATGTATTATGACATTGATTATGGTGTAAGAAATCTAGATTATTTAATGTTTTTAAGAGAAAGAGAAAAAAAGAAATAAGTTTTTTATTTGGTTATACCAAATAAAAAAAGTATAAAAGTATACGAGTATATGAGTATAAATTCGGTAAAAATCTTTTATACCGCTCTTATACGCTTTATATACCGCTTCACATACCGTTTTTATACTTTTTCATTTATCTTTGCAAAATGCGAATAACATTTACAATCTGAAGAACCAAGACCTTTACCTGGAAATTCAACCTTAAATTCGTTAAAAATATTTTGAGCAAGTTCACATTCAGTAAATTCAACAAAGCGAAATAATAATACTTTTCTGATTTCCATAAAACTAGTTATATAATCAATATGCCAAAAAAGTTTTTTTTCTTTTTTTAAATGTCTTTCAATTCTTGCCATTGGATTTTTTTTTGCACTTCCGATATAAATATAGTATCCGGGTGAAAATAAAAAAATTCCTTTTTTACCGATATTTTTAGAAACATTTTTTTTGTTTTCAAGTAATATAATATAAAGATTATTCATAAAAAAATTATAACATATTGAAACTTTTGTATAAAATTAACATTTATATAAATCAAAAGATTTCGATAAAAAGGAGAAAAAATGTTAGGAAGTTTAATTAAAGCAGGTGGAATAAATGTAGTGAATTTTTTTATTGATCACATATTTATTCTAATACCAGCATTTTTATTATCAGGAGCAATTGGTTCACTCGTTAATAAATTTAAAATATTAAAATATATGGGACCTGAATCAAATAAATTTGTATCTTATAGTTTTGCATCAGTTGTTGGTATTTGTCTATCAGTTTGTGCATGCGGTATTGTGCCGCTTTTTTCAGGCATTTACATATCAGGAGCTGGACTTGGACCTGCAATAACTTTTCTTTTTTCAGGGCCTGCAATAAATATAACAGCAATAACTCTTACATTTTTACTATTAGGTGCAAAAATGGGAGTTGTAAGAATTATAGTAACTTTTATTGGTGCTTATTTAATTGGATTTTTATTTTCACTTTTCTTTGAAAAAAATAAACCTGTTTTAGATAAAGAACCAAAACCAATTGAAGATAATAATAGAAAATGGTGGCAAACTTTTTCAGTTTTTGCACTTTTATTTACATTTACTTTTTTACCAGCATCAAAAATATCAAATACTTTAAAATGGAATTTATACTTAATTAATTTTATTTTATTATGTATTGTATCTTATTTGTTTCTTAACAAAACTGAAATTAAAAAATGGCTTAAAAGTACATGGCATTTCTTTTCAAAAATTGCTCTTCCTATGGTAATTGGTGTTTTTATGATTGGAGTTTTAGAAACTTATTTTAATGCAGATAGAAGTACAATATTATTTTGGGTTACTGGAAATACATGGACTGCAAATTTTATAGCATCATTAGCTGCTGCATTAATGTATTTTGGTTCATGTGTATCTGTGCCATTTGTTGCAGGACTTGTTGCAATGGGACTTCATCAGGGACCAGCTTTAACATTATTGCTTGCAGGACCAGCTGTAAGTCTTCCGACTTTTTTTGCAATTAGAAAAATAATGGGAATTAAAAGAGCATCAAGTTATCTTGCTATGGTAATTATATTTTCAATGATAGTAGGAAAACTTTATGGCGATTATTATACTGTTATATTTCCTTTTCTTAAATGAATAGTATGATTTTAATAAATTATAATCCATCATCTCTTTATGGAAGAAATGAAATTCTTAATCTTCTTGTAATTTCTTCAATATTGCAAAAAAGCTCTATTGAACACAATATAATTGAGATTGATTCTAATTTAAAAATGCCAGAAACAAAACATTTAAAAACAATAATAATAACTTCAAGAGAAAATTCTGTTATTAAATATTGTGAAAATTTAAGAAAAAATAGTAAAAATAAAATTTTTATATTATTTTTTCATGAATATTGGAATTATTTTGCCTATAATTCAAATGGTATATTTGACGCAATTATTATGAATAATAACTTTGGTGCAATAGAAGATTTATTTGTAAAAAAATTACCTGTTGAAATGATAAATGGAATAATTTTATTTAAGAAAAACTGGGTTATAAAAAACAATGAATCTAATTTATATAATATTGAAAATTTAAAAACTCTTCCATATTATAATTATCCTAATCTTGGTATTTATAAAGAAACTGCTTTTTCAGATAAACAAAATCCTGATGGATATAAAACTGCATTAATGTTTTTAACTCGCGGTTGTGTAGGAAACTGTAGATTTTGTATAAATCCAAGTTTTTATCAAAATAAAATTCACAAAAGAGCTTTAAATTCATTTATTGACGATATTATCTTTTTTAACAAAAAAGGAATAAATCATTTTTCTTTTGAAGATGATATTTTTACTTTTTCAGCTGAAAATTTAAAAGATATATATAAAGAATTTGAAAAAAATAAAATAAATATAAAATATCGTGCTCATTCAAGATTAGATCAAATTGATGAAGAAAAAGCATGGTTATTAAAAAAAACAGGTTGTTTTAGACTTGATATTGGTATTGAAAGTGGAAGTTTAAAGATTTTAGATTATATAAATAAAAATATTGATTTATCTGAATTGTCCGAAAAAATAGATATTTTAATATCAAATAGCATAAAACCTTATATTTTATTTATATGTGGATTTCCAGAGGAAACTATTAAAGATCTTGAAAATACACAAATTTTAATAAATAAATTAAAAAAAAAGAAAATTAATTATGGAATTTCATTTTTTAGAAATATTCCAGGAACTTTAATAAGCGAAGAAATAGGTTATGATAAATCTGATTTTTCAAATCATAAATTCAATATAATTGATAAAAATTATTCAAAAATACCTGATAAAGAACTTTTTGATTTTTATTTTAAAAATACTGGTATAAAACCTCAAAAATATCAAACTGATTGTTATTTTTTAGAAGATAAAATAAATATAAATATAAAAGATTATTCAAAAGGTGAATTTGAACCAATTCAGCTAAATTATTGGGATGAAATAGAAGAAATTGCTCATTTAGTTGGAAGATTCAATGGATATATCGAATATAATTTTAAAAGTGTTGAAAAAACTTCAAATATTTTAATTGAATTTTATTGTTGTACTCAAAATGAAAATAGAGGACAATTAGAAGTTATACTTAATGATTATTCTATTAAAAAATCAATACCATGTAAATCTGAATATGGTGAAAAAATTTCAGTTGTTTTTAAAAATATAAAATTACAAAATAATAATTTATTAAAATTTAATACAATTGATAATAATGGACTAACTTTATTTAATAAAAATATATTAATGATTAACAAAAATCTATAACTTGTTTTTTTTTACTTTTGATATTATTATATAACTATGAAAAAAATACTTTTTTTTAACATATTATTATTTTTTATAATTTTTTCATATTCATTAAAAATCGGTGTACTTATGCCATTTGCTGCAAAAGAAGACCCGACTTTTGGATATATGGTAAGATCTGGAATTCAATCTTTTTCTGATAATTACAAAAACATTGACATTGAATATGTTTATCCTGATAAAAATACATCTTTTAATGCTTATGTTAAATATTTTTCAGTTGATTGCGATATAATAATTGGTGCAGGTTTTATGTATAGGGAAGCAATACAAAACGAAGCTTCAAGAAATCTTCTAAAAAAATACATATTAATTGATAATTCACTTGATCTTCCTAATGTAATGTCTATTGTTTTTGATGATTATCAAGCAGCTTTTCTTGCTGGTGCTATGACAGGTTCTTTTTTTAAAAACTGGAATCCTGGTTTTATTGGGCCACAAGATTCCTACCTTTCTGATAAGTTTTATTATGGATTTCAAGCTGGACTAACTTATTCAGAGTTTAAAGGTAAAATTCCAAGACTTAATATAAGTAGAACAATAGTTGGTTTTGTTAATCCTCAAAAAGCTTATAATGAAGCAGATTATTTATTTAAAAACGGTATTGATGTTATATTTGCACCTTGTGGGGGAAGTGCAATTGGAGTTTTAAAAGCAGCTTTAAAAAACGAAAAATATATTATTGGTACTGATAGAGATTTTTCTCTTATTTCAGAAAAAGGTGTTGTTTTTTCACTTGCTAAAAGAATTGATACAATTCTGTATAAAACATTGTACAAAATTGTAATTGAAAAAGAATTTGTTGGAGGCATTTATAACTATGATCTTTCAAATGGTGGTTATGAAGTATCTAACCTTGATGGACTTGATAGAATATATGGTTATAGAAAAATCAATTGGGTTAAAGAAACAATTGACATGCTTACAAAAAAATAAAAAGGTGATAAGTTTATGAAAAACAAATGTAACATATTAGTTTTTATATTAGCTTTTATATTTGTTTCAACTTATTCAGATATGATTGAACTTACTCCTGATAGTCTTGTTTCATCATTAACGCTTAGTATTGGCGAAATGCTTGGTGATATTAGCAATTTATATAAAAAACAACGAATTGAAGAAGAATATAATAAATTAAGAAGTCAGGGGGATAGAGAAAAATTTAATAATATTATATTTTCACTTGAATCTTTGACAAAAGAACTCAATATAAATGATGGTAATGCAATTTCTATAAGAAAGATAAAAGAATATACTATGTCACTTTCTCAGATAATAAGAGAAGAGAGCTTTTATTCAAAAATGAAAGAAATTTCAAGGCAAACTAGTCTTTTTACTAATATTGATATTTCTGTTTTTAATAATAGGGAAACTCTTTCAAATAACATAATACATAATATTAATAAAAGAGATAATGATTTTGAACTTAAAAATCTTTATTATATTTCAGAAAGTCAGATTAATCTTAATAGTAATAGTTTAAAATCTTTTGTTATTGATAAAGATATAAATTATCAAGATAAATTATCATTTAATGAAGATAGTTTTTTTAATACAAATTTTATTTTAAATAAAAATAAATTATTTTCTTATTCAGAAAATCTTGAAAAATATAAAAAATTAAGTGATTATATAAATTCAATAGAAGATTCTTTTATAAAAATTCCTATTAATGACAGTATTATATTACCATCTACTGTTTCTATAGATAAAAATTCATCATTTAAACAAAATACTTTTGTAATTGTTAATGGAATGATAGATATTGTTTTTATAAAAGACAATACAGGACATTTTTTTATTTATCTTGTTATTGATAAAGAAAATTCTGATTTTTTTGAATTGGAATATACTAATAAATCAAAAGATTCTGTTATTAAACCAATAGATAAAAAAGATATTTTAGATGAAAATCTAAGTATTTGTTACATTATTAAAGAAAATTCTACAGATTTTAAAAATATAGTTAATAATCTTTTAAATAATAGATTAAATTTTAAAAACAGACCTTATTCAACAAATATTTCATCTAATTTATTCAAAGATGGTTTGATTAATTTTATTTTACCTGAAAAATTTTTCCAAGAAAATCGTGGTTTTTCATCTCATGTTAGAACAGTTGACAGAATAAACATTTCAAATCCTTATCAAAAAAATAATATTAAATTAAAATTAAAATCATTGGAAAACAATGATAACATACTGATTTTTCATGGAAACACCAATGAACAAAATACTTTATCAGGAGTTTTTGCCAAAAATTCAGGTTCTAATTTTAATTTTTTTAACGAATATACATTGATTGAAAATATAGAAAATAAATATAATGTTTCCTATATGGTTGTTTATAGCGATGATATGTTTTTTGAAAAAGAATATTCTTATCTTAAAGAACTTGGGGATTTTATAACAAATGATAATATTTCACATAATAATATATCTTTTCCCGGTATATCAGAAACCGGTATTAGAAATTGTATTATTTATTTTTCAATTACTGGAGAACTTATAATAAACACAATAGATGAAACAAAATATATTAAAAAATTTATCGATAAAAATCCAAAATCCAGAGATTTGTTTGAAAAATTAAATATTTACTTAAATAAAACAATAGAATTAAATAATATAGATGATAGAACTATTAAATTAGTTTCAATTTTAAAAAATTCAACCATTAGAAAAATAATTTTAAACTCACTTGTATATAACAAAAAATCTGATGTAAAACTCAAATCAGCAATATACTAAAATCACTTATTTTTTTTGTATTAATACTTTTTATTTGATATTATTAATTATAAAAAATTATAAGGGGTTTCTTTATGAAAAAACAATTTATTTTCATTATTTTTGCAGTCTTTCTTTTTTTAACAGTAAAAGCTGAAGTAAAAGTCGAAAATGCTGTAGTAACTTATGTTTATGGGATTGTTAAACACAAACCTTCTGGAACAGAACAATGGAATAGTCTAAAACTTAATGACAAATTAAATATCGGAGATAGCATAAAAACCGGTAGAAGATCGAAAGCTGAAATTAATATTTCAGGTAAAAAAATAATAAAAATTAAACCTGATTCTATGATAGAAATTCCTGAAGTTGTTGAGAATCAAGGTGGAATAATTCAGTCTTTAAAATTAATGTTTGGTTATATATATGTTAATGGTAAAAAAATAGATGGTGAATTTAATGTGCAAACTCCTAAAGCAATATGCGGTATAAGAGGAACAAGATATACTCTTGAAGTTATGAAAAACGGTAGAGAAATACTTACTGTTCTTGCAGGAAGAGTACATTATGGTTCAAATGATAAGAAAATTTCTAAATTAATAGATAAAGGTCAAAAACTTGAAGTTACTAAAGCTGAAGAAACTTTAATTAAATCAATTAATATAATAAAAGAAGAAAGCAAAGTAATAAAAGAATTTCTAAGAAAAGAATCTGAAAAAATAGAAAATGCTGTTGAAGAATTACTTGGAAATATTAGTGAAGAACAATTGAATAATGTAAGACCTACAGAAAAACCAAGCGTAGGAACTACTAAAAAAACTGGAAGCGTTCATATATCCTGGTAAGGAGGGAAAATGAAAAAATTAAGTGTTTTATTATTTATAACATTTATTATAACAACTCTTATAATGTTTATGAATGGTTGTGGTAACAAAATAGTTGATACTCAACCAAATATTATTAATTCAGGTTCTTCTCTTGCAATACAGGTAGAATGGCCAAACAATCCATTAAATTCAGTTAGAAAAGCTCCTCCGGCATATTTAGGACTAGCAACTATTGAAGTTTTTTTAATTGAAAAAGATTTTGCAAATACAATATTTGATTCATCATTTGTTGATAACATCAACATTCCAGACTCTCATTATTATATGGCTCCAAATAGAGCAAGTGTATCTAATGATGATTTTGTAAACAGTATAAGAGGAACAGAATATGAGGATAAATTGTACTTTTACTCATTTGATGTAACTTCTCATAGTACAAACAAAGATGGGGCAAAAATTGAAAATATTAGTGTTGGAGATTATGTTCTTATATTGTTCGGAATACAAAATGGTGATTTTGTATCAACTTATGCAATGAAAAATATAGGTATTCAGGAAAATCAATCATCTTCTGTTACAATTACCGAATATGACTGGATTATAAACAATTCCACATCACCAAATAGTATAACTCTTATTAATGGTAATTATACAACAGCAACACAAATTGCTGTTAGTTTATCTCTTGATAGAATGAATCCTTCAGAGATAACTGTTGATGAAGGCAGTAGTTCGTTTTCTGTTACTTATAATTTTACATACGATGGTGAACCGTCAGATCTTGAATATATTGCAACATGTAATTTTGTAACAGGGACAACAACACCTGATAATGGACTATTAACTTTATCTAATGTTACTACTTCACCAGTTCCATCAGGAACAAATATACAAGCTACTTTCACTATAACTAATATTAGCACTCTAAGCATTCCAACAGATGCTACTGGAAAATCTGGTTTTAATATTGGTTTTCAGATAATTGAAAAAATTAATGGATTAGCTACAGGAGCAACAGATTGGAATAATTTCACGATTTTTATACAAGATTCAAATACTAACCAATCACCTAGTCTTAATCTTTTGTCTTTTGCTATAAATAGTGTATTTGATTTTGATTTTATAAAATATCACGGTGGACTAGCAGGAGAAATGCAAGACCCTAGAATTAATGCAAGTCCAATAAATACTATACAAGGTGCAACTATTGATTTAAGTTTAAATTCCGATAATACTAATCAAAACCTTATAATAGTTTATGATGATTCATTAGGTATGCTTTCTCCAATTTCTTATTCTACAAGCTCTATGATTCCAGGTACTGATTACAAATTATACAAAGCAGATGATTTATCAAAAACAGATATATCAGGCGGTATTTTTCCAACCGCTTTTGTTAATAAGACTACTGGAGAATTAAGTATAGAAATACCAATAGTTCCTGGAGATATTGATGCAGAAATTTCAAATAGTGGTTATGGAAGCTATATATTAGAAATAATCACAACAGATGGCGATAATATTTATAATGAAAAATTCCATTTATTTTTTGAAAAAGGTCTTTATGTAAATAAAGAATCAGATATTACTTCTTTAAACTATGATGGAGAAATCTCAACAAGTAAATATAGCATGGGTAGTGCTACTAATACAGGTATTTCTGGTGGAAATGGTAATTTTACTAAAGGTAATGTTTCTTTAGTTGATTTTTCAACAAGTAAAGTAAATGGATTTACAAGATTTGATGCTGTATGTGGTGTTAATACTCATGGAACTTGGGTATTAACTATTCCAATAGATACATCAACTTCTAATGGTTTAAATGTTCTTGATAATACTAATATTACTGATTATGCTATTGGATTTGATAATGCAAAAAATGATAGTGCTTTTTTTAATTTGCTTATAAACAACAAATTTGAATTCGATACAAATAATATTTATAGCATTGACGATAAAATGACTGCATCATTTGAAGCTTATGATTCAATGCAACATCACTTAAAATTGAGCTTTAATAATTTAGCAGAAGTCGATGTTACTAGTCTTATACCTACTGAAGTTCAAAATCAAACTGTAGGTTGGTATGTTATTCATGTAGTTAATAAAGATGAAGTTAATTCTCAAAATACAAACGGAAAAAAATATATATTTTATGGAAAAATTTATTTTAATTATTAAGTATAACTAGGGAGATTTTTAAAAACATGAAAAAAACAACAATAGTATTATCAATTTTAGTAATAATGATGGTTTTTACAAATGCATTTTCATTTATTGATGTTCCACAAGGGCATTGGGCTTATGAATCACTTAATAAACTTTATGATTCAGGTGTTATAAAAGGTAAACAGTTTAGCGGTGATGAATATGCAAGCAGATATTACTTTGCAACAGTTATTGCAAGAATGTTTGAAAACATACAATCTGGGAAAATCAAAATTGAAAATATATCTTATGAAGATTTTGAAAGAATAAATAGACTTTCTATAGAATTTGCTAATGAAATGAATCTTTTTGGATATAGACTTGCAAAACTTAGAAAAACAATTGATGTTTTAAAACAACAAATTGAAATATCTAAGCGTGAAAAAGTCGATAAAATTGAAGTTGAAAAAGTTAATCATAATTTTAGCTTTGATTTTAGACTTAGAAATGAAAAAACAGTATTTGATTATTCAAATGATAATGGATCAGTTGCTGCTAATGATCAGGTTTCAAACGATCATGTTTTTGGTATAAACTGGAATGCAGATTTTGGAAATGGTCTAACTTATATTAACAGAACTGAATTTAATCATGAGCATGAAAATGCAGGTGGTGGAGATTTTAATACTGTTGGTAGTCAAGCTATTGTAACTACATATTTTAATTATGAATATAATATGTATAATTTTTCTATTGGAAGACAGTATTTTAATATTGCAAATGCTCTTGTATTTTCAAATCGAGATAATGGTATTAAATACTCAAAAATACTTGATGAATCTAGTGATTTAATACTTATGGCAACTAAAGAAAGTAATGCAACAAACAATTTTGTAAATACTTATGCTGTTAACTATTTAAAATATATAGATGAAGATGTTTTAAATACATATTGGATAAACTCAACTTCAGCTAGATGGTCTAATGCAAGTTCTATTATTTCAGGAAATGCAGATATATGTTCTACAATAAATTATCTTGGAGCTTCATATAAATCTCAGATGAATGGTATGAAATACTATTATGAACTTGTTTTTTCTGATTATACTGATAGTATAAAAGACACTATAACTAATGGCGGAAGTGGTAATATAGGAATGCAAATGGCATATCAGTTTGGTATAACAAGAACTCTTAATCAATCAACTGATTTAAGATTTATTTATACACATCATGATGACTTTTTTAAAAGATTAAATGTAGATCCAACTTTAACTTTACCTTATTATGATGAATTAGGTTATGGTGGAATAAGCGGAGCAGAAGCTATATCTGATTTTAGATCAGCTGGCTTTAGCTCATATTTTTTGAGATTTGAAAATTATCTTTCAAATTCAGCTACTCTTGCTTTTAATATAGAAATGATTGAAGATGAATCTACTTTAGCTGCAGGACAAATTGCTGATGATAGACTAGTATTTGGATTGAAATTTGATAAAGCTATAAAAAGCAGTGTTTTTTCAGTTGAATACACTCAGGTTAATTCTGAAATGGCTACAGCACCTAAAGATGTCAAAATCAATGGAACAGGGCAGGAGAGTCTTGCTAAACCTGTAACTGCTGCAAATGCAATTTTTGGTGATGGTTTTGACCCGATTGATCAAAAAACTTTAAGAATTACATTAACACATAATTTTTAATATTTAATATTTGATTTAAGTAAGAAAAAAAGAGAGCTTTAAAAGCTCTCTTTTTAATTATTATGCAATCCCTTGCATTAAAAGTTCAACACATTTTTCTTTATTAATTATAATGTTTTTTGCAGTATCCTGACCATTTGTAAGACAAATAAGTTTTTTTTGAGAATTATCATGCATTATATTAATTATATTACCATAAGAAAAAGTTTCATCTAGTTTTGTAAAAACAATAAAATCAAATCCAATCTCATTAAAAAAAGATATTTTTTTAACTTGTTCCCTATATCTTGAATTTGCATTTAAAACAAGTGTTGTTTTATATGACATATTTTCAGGAAAAATATTGTTCAAAGCTTTATAATCTTTATCAACTCCGGGTGTATCAATAAAAATAAGATCATAATTATTGAAATTCTTAGATATAAGATTTATTAATTCTTTACTATTTTGAGCTTTCATCGAATGAATTCCTAAAAAATCACATTGTTCAAAAATCTGATCATAACCTGATTCTTTGTAACAATCTGTTGTTATTATTAATATTTTTTTCTTAAGCCCAATAGAAAATGTTGTACTTAATTTTATAATTGAGGTTGTTTTACCCGAACCAGGATTACCAATAAAAAAATGTATTTTATCATCACATGATAATTCACTTAATTCAAACAGTTCTGATAATGCAAGCTTTGTGGAATTATCAGGATTAGCAATATCTAATCTTTGTTTAATAAGAAGTGCGATATCAGGTTTAATATCATTATCAAGAAATTTAGCATAAAATTTTTCAATTATGTTATCAATCGGATTAGTTTCATTGACTTCAAATTCATTGTTTATTTGATTTTTTGCAAGTAAATCAACATATTTTTTTAAATCATTTACTTGTTTTTCTAGTGATTGTATCTTTAAACCGTCTTCATTAATTGAAAATGAATTGTTTTCAACTTCTTTTAGGTTTTCTTTTCCATCATCAATATAAGCAGTAACTTTATACTTTTTACTGCTAAAACAATCTGACTTGTTATTTTCATCACCATTTTTTAGAATTTCTTCAAAACTAAGAATAAGAGCATTTTCTCCCATTTCTTTTTTGATTTTTTGATAACCTTCACATTTAGAATCCACATAAAAAATCTTTTCCAATTTACCCACCCTTCCATATTATTTTTTTAATTATAAATAATGTAACTAATATAGAATGACCTGATATGCGCCTTTAGATTTTTTTATTATATATAGATTATAATTGATTTTTTTTTAAAATCAAATAAGTTTTAAAAAGTTTTTTTTACCGGTATCTAAAAAATTTATTCTTTGTTTAATATGATATTATCAAGTTCTTTTTTGCTTTCACTAAGTAATTTAGAACATTTAACAAAAAGCCTGTTTTCAAATAATTCACTAATGTTATTATATTTTTTTACAAAATCACTATATTTGAGTTTAACTTTTAGTTTTTCAATATTTATAGATAGGGAATAAGCAAAATTATCAATATCATTTTTAATTTTTTTTATTTCTCTATCAAGAGATAATTCTTTAAATTCAATTCTCATAATTAAAAACTCTGCTTTATCTATATAATTATCTGCTATAATATTCTGATTAAGAGCAAGATTTCTTTTTAATCTTGTTATAACAAATCTAAGTTTTTTTATTTCAGAGTATTTTTTTTCTTTATGTTCAGAATAAAAACTGTAAATTTCTTCAAGTCTTTCTTTTTTAGACCATATATCTTCAGATAAACAAGTTAAATTACAAAAAATTATTAAAAATATTATAATTTTACCAGTAAAATTCATAAAACACTCCAATGTTAAAAAGTTTTGAGTTGAGATTTTTATGTAAATTGTGACTTTTTTGAAGAGTAGAATATTCAAGTACAATATCATTAATATGAATATCAACACTTCTATAAACAAAATCAAAACATGGAAATTGAGCATTATTAACTGGATTATCTTCTGAACCAACAAAAAGACTTATATCAATAGAACTTAAAAATTTAAAATAATGTACAAAACTTATTTCCCAATATTTTTTCATATAATCATAACTATCTACATTAAAACCATCTAATACATTATCTAAAGCATTATAATCCTTGTAATTATATGCTAATATAAAATCAGACCTTAATCTATCAAACCATATTCTTGAAAATCTAAACTCAGATAATTCTGCATCAACATGATCTTTATCCTCAGAAGTTACATCTCTTTTGGTCACACCTAAATCAATTGTATAATAAGATATATTATAAGGAAGGTCGATTTTTAATCTCCAAGATTCAATTTTACCATCCTTTCTTTTATCAATATTATTTTCATACTCTTTATTTTTCACATAAAAATTTAATATCATACCATCAATATACTGACCTGATATTTCTTTTTTTAAATATCCTTTATATTCAGTAATGTTCTCATTATAAGAGAAATTTTTTTGATAATCTTTTTTCAAATAAGTATAAGCAAAACCTGAAACTCCTCGACTTATGTCTGAATTTATATCAATTTTTGTACTTTTGCTTCTCCATTCTGTATAAAAATAATTAATGTCATCACTATTATTTTTTTTTGTGCTTCCTTTTATATCTATGTTTAAATCCATAATATTAAAACTCTTTATACTATCAAAATAATAACCTGAATTTGATAAAATAGAGTTTTTCCTGTTAATATTATTAAAAAAAGAAAAATCCCTGAATTTGTTAAATATTTTTAACTTTATTTTAGAATTTTGTTCTGTATAATCATCATTCCACAAAAAAGAATTATATGTTTTGAAACTATTAAAGTTTGTATTTATTACAGTATTCAAATATGAACTATAATCTTTGTCTTTATTATTTGAACTAAAAACATCAACATCAGTCCCAAAAGTATATTTATATTCAATTCCAAATTTACCAGAAGTTACTATATTATTTTGATAATCCGTATTAATGAGCATAGTTTTTAAAACCATATTATCATTGTTTTCATTAATATACTTATGTTTTATAATTTTTTTCTCTTTTCTATAAATTTCAATTTCTTCTTTTATAATAGAGATTATCTTATCTCCGTAAAGAAAAACAAGTTCATAATTAAAATCATTTATCATAAATTCATAAGCTTCAAGGTGAACCGGTAAAAAATCAATATTTTTCCTCAAACCATTTCTATATATTTCATACAAATAAAAAGCAGCTTTATATCTTGTAATATTATGATTTCTTGAATAATCGCCTGAATCTGATAACTTCTTTTCAATTAAAAAGTAATCAAAAGTCCTATATCCATTATAGTTAGAAGGAATTTTTTTTAAAAGAAAATTTTCATCAGAAAAACAAAATAAAATGTTTACAAATAAAAAAAATAGGATTAAAATTCTTTTCATAAGAAAAGATTATATCATAAAAATATTTTTTTGACATTTAGGCGAAACCTTTATAAGTTTTATATAAATCATTTGTAAACAATAAAACTAATAATTTTAAACGGAGTAGCGATGTTTGGATTTACATCTTTACAAATATATACAATGATAATTTTTTTTGGAAGTTTAGCACTTATTGTTTCCGAAAAATTTCATAGAACTATAATTGCTTTATTTGGAGCTTCTTTAATTATATTATTGAGAATATTAGATCAAAACGAAGCAATATCATATGTTGATTTCAATACATTAGGTATGCTCATAGGTATGATGATTATTGTTGAAATATCCAGAAAATCTGGACTATTTGAATATCTTGCGATAAAAATGGTAAAAATTTCAAAAGGAAAACCTGTACTTGTATTTATTTATTTTTCACTTTTAACCGGTATTTTATCAGCACTGCTTGATAATGTTACAACAATATTACTTATCGCTCCAATAACTTTTCTTGTAACAGATATAATGAAAATTAATATTTACCCATTTCTTATGGCTGAAATATTTGCATCAAATATTGGTGGTACAGCAACTCTTATAGGAGATCCACCAAACATACTTATCGGGTCTAAAAATGCAATATCATTTAATGCTTTTTTATTTAATTTAGGACCAGTTTCACTTGTTTTAATGTTTGTGATGATTGGCTTATTATGGTTTAAATATAGAAAAACTTTTAAAAAAATACCTGGAATAGAAAACAAATTAGCTTCACTTAACGAAAACACTTCAATAAAAGATAAAAGCTTACTAATAAAAAGCATTTTAGTAATTACACTTACTTTAACACTTTTCATATTCCATGATGCACTTAGTCTGATGCCTGCAACTGTAGCTCTTTTAGGAGCATCCATTCTAATGATTATATCTATTAAAGAACCTAGCGAGTTTTTCGAAAGCATTGAATGGAATACAATATTTTTCTTTACAGGACTTTTTATAATTATAGGTGGAATGGAAAGTTCTGGTTTGATTCAACAAGCTGCTAATTATATGCTAGAAATAACCACAAATCCTCTTGTATTAGTTATGATAATTTTATGGTCATCTTCGATTCTAGTATGCGTAATTAGCTCAGTTCCTTTCGTTATAACCATGATACCTATAATACAAGTGATAACTGGTCCTCAAAATCTTGCTCTTACAAAAGCGGAAACAATGCCTTTTTGGTGGGCTCTTGCATTAGGAGCTTGTCTTGGAGCTAATGGTACAATGTTCGCTTCGGCTGCAAACCTGGTTGTTTGTAGTATTGCTGATAAATATCGACCTGGTATGATAACTTTTAAGAAGTTTTTAAAAGAAAGTGTTCTCATAACATTTATAAGCATTGTTTTTTCAAGTTTTTATATTTACTTTAGATATTTTTATTTTAAATAAACATTTTTTATTTTTGTACTTTATTTTTTTGGCTCTATAATTGTTTTATTTGAATTATTAAAAACATTTCTGCAATTGTTTTAATACTAATTTGAAAGCAGGTTTTTTTCATTTATTTGCCTATTTGTACAAATATACAAATAAATTTTTATTTTAATTTTATAATTTTTATAATGTATATAATTTTTTTTGTTTAATTTTCATGAATCTGATATATTTAATAAAAAAATAGGGGAGAGAACATTAAATGCTAAATGTCACCTTATTACAAAACACTTCAGAACCGGAAAAAAAAATAGCTATTGCTGCAAGATTGTGTTATTCAGCACTAACAGTTTCAGAATTAGAAGAAAAGCTAGATCAGAAAACAATTGAAAGACTTATAAAAACCGTTATAGAAAGAGGACATCATGCAGTTTTAGAACATGCAATATTCACTTTTGGCATAGACGGAGTTTCAAGAGTTTGTACTCATCAACTTGTAAGACACAGAGTTGCTTCATTTGCACAACAATCCCAAAGATATGTAAGAATTAAAGGTGAATTAGATTATTACACACCAGTTTTTATAAAAGCCAACTCAGAAGCACTTGAAATATATAAAGATATAATGACTAAAACTAAAAAAGCTTATGATAAATTAATTGAAATTGGTATTGATAAAGAAGATGCTAGATATGTATTGCCATCATCAACTGCATCAAACATTATTGTTACTATGAATGTTAGAGAATTATTTCATTTTTTAGAGCTAAGAATGTGTCAGAGAGCTCAGGATGAGATTAGAATTATAGCTTATAAGATGTATGAAATTTTATCTGATATTTCTCCTATAATTTTTGAATATGCTGGTCCTACATGCAAAACTAAGGGTTTTTGCAAAGATAAAGTAACTGATTGTCCGTTTTACAAGAAATACATAAAATAAAAAAAGTTTTAATTTATCGGACCAAATGTTCAATAATGGTTCTAAAGCATCATTATAATAATATGGATTCTAAAGCTTCTGTCATCCCGGTATGCTTCTGAGCCGGGGTCTGTTTTATTTGATTTTTATAATTGCCGTTAATACATCAACTCATTCCATTGACATTATTATATTTTCTTTGTAAAATCGTTTTAAATTATACAAATTATTTAGGAGTTATTTTATGATACATTGGAAATTTTTAGCTGCACCTGTTATTTCTTGTTTTATTGGCTGGGTTACAAATTATATAGCTGTTAAAATGCTTTTCCACCCAAGAAAAAAAATAAATCTTGGAATTATTTCAATTCAAGGAATATTTCCTAAAAGACAAAAAGAACTTGCAGAAAATCTTGGTGAAGTTATTCAAAAAGAACTTATATCACATAATGATTTTAATAATGTAGTAGATAATCAAGAATTTCATGATAAAATTAAAAATCTTGTTGAAGATTATTTTGTGAAATTTATAAAAGATAAAGCTATTGATATAAACCCAATGTTGCCAATGTTTTTAAATCAAGAAGTTATAAACAAAATTAAATACCTTGTAGGTGTTGAATTTGAAAAATTTCTCCCTGAAATAATAGAAACTATAAAGTTTCAGGTTGAAAGCACTCTTAACACCAAAGATCTTGTGAAGAAAAAAGTTGAAGAATTATCATTTGATAAATTAGAAGATATTTTATTTACAATTATGAAAAAAGAATTCAGATTTATTGAAATAATTGGAGGTGTATTAGGGTTTTTAATAGGAATTATACAATCTGCTTTATTTTATTTCTTTTAATAATAACATTTAAAGAAGGTTTAATTGAAACCTCTGATTAAATAAAAAAAATCAATATAATGTCATCCCGGTATCATTCTGAATTTTTGTCATCTCGGTATGCTTCTGAATTTTTATCATCCTGGCACTATTTTGAATTTTTGTCATCCCGGTATGCTTCTGAATTTTTGTCATCTCGGTATGCTTCTGAATTTTTATCATCCTGGCACTATTTTGAATTTTTGTCATCCCGGTATGCTTCTGAGCCGGGATCTCGTTTTTGATTTTTTTTTGAATTAGATTTTACATATAGATTCAAAAAATTGATATCGAGCGTAATTATGGAAGCTGTCTTAAGATTTTCAATAAGTATACAAAAAAGAAATTCAAAGTTAAAAAGAATAAAATTATAAATAACTAAGATACATTAGAAAATCTTAAGGAAATTACATGGAGGTAATTTAAAGCTGAACATGTAAGGAGAAAATTTATACTATGTAAATTTTCAACTGGTACCAAGATATCAATTGTTTTGAATTGTATAATTATTTAAAATATTGAATCCATTAATTAGAAAAACTTCTAACGAGTTTTCGTAATTGAGTCTTCTGATTAAATTAACAAAAATCAATATAATTTCATCTCAAATTAAATTTCATATAAAAAAATGTCATCCCAGTACTATTTTGAATTTTTGTCATCCTGGTATGGTTCTGAATTTTTGTCATCTCGGTATGCTTCTGAATTTTTATCATCCTGGCACTATTTTGAATTTTTGTCATCCTGGCACTATTTTGAATTTTTGTCATCCCGGTATGCTTCTGAGCCGGGATCTGTTCTTAATTTTTATATGTGTTAGTTAATTCAGAGAATTCAATTAGATATAAAAGTATTAAATAAATAATTAACCTCATCTTTAAGATTAGATATTCTATATAACAATTCTTCCTGATCAATACAACTTTTGTCAATGTAATTCCATACATTAGCGTTTATTCCAGTAACAATATCATTACTATTACCTATTTTGGATAATTTAACAATAGCATTTGAAATATGAGTAATTGCAATAATTTTAGTGTTATGACCAAATTTAAATTCGTTTTCTGGAGGTTCAATATAATTATTAACCACTTGCTGGAATTTAATAGGTATATTCCATTTTTTCATAAGCCAAACACCAACATCATTGTGATTAAAGTCTAATAGTTCTTTTTCAATAGAATGAAAGGGAAGTCCTCTTGTTTGAACTTCTTTTAAAATAACTTCAAGTACTTCAGGCATTAAAGAGGCATATATAATTTTACCAATATTATGAAAAAGTCCACAAAGCCATAAATCTTCATCTTTAACTCCAGAAACCTCACCTATTATTGTATTTAAATAACCAACAGCTAGGGAATGCTTCCAAATGTCAGAAAGATCTAATTTTTCTTTTTTAAGCTTTTCAAAACTATTTAAAGCAGTAATACCAATTACAATATTTTTAATTTCTTCATTACCAATTCGCATAATTGCTTTATCGATTGAAGTAATACTAGAAATAGCTCGGTAAAAACAAGTATTGGCAGTTTTTAATACTTTCAATGAAATAGCTGGGTCTTTTTCAATAATAGAACTCATTTTTAATATGGAAAAATCTTTTTTGTTAATTTCTGTTAAAAGTTTACTTACAATGTCTGGTAAAGTTGGAATATACTCCAAAGTATCAAGGAGATTAATTATTTCAGCTTTTGAGAGCGGGTATATCTCTTCATAATTATATAATCTCATAAATAACTCCTTGAGAATGATTTTTATTTAGTACTTATACTAATTATAGCTAAATAATTATAAAAAAGCAAAAAGAAGAATTTACTTTTTAGTAGTTTATGCCAAGTTAAACCGTGGGGTCATGCCGAAAATCGTAAAAACTTAAAACAATAATCAACACCCGGCGCTGACCCCAACATTATGTCTAACTTGAGGTAGTTTGATTTATCTAATGATATATAAAATACAAGGGAATATATTCTTTTTAGGAATTTAAATACTTATCCACAAGTTAAACCGTGGGGTCATGCCGAAAATCGTAAAAACTTAAAACTATAATCAACACCCGGCGCTGACCCCAACATTATGTCTAACTTGAGGTAGTTTGATTTATCTAATGATATATAAAATACAAGGGAATATATTCTTTTTAGGAATTTAAATACTTATCCACAAGTTAACATAATGTATATTATCGGAAGTTGTGTATACTGTGCATAAACAAAAGATAAAGCTTATACCAATGAAATAACAAATTCACTGAAATAACAAATTTACTTATTTGAATTTAATATTATATTAGAAAATTAAGAACTATCTTTTAGGGTTTTGGCAACATTTTATACTTCTGATACAATAAAAACTCATCAAATAGCAAATAACTTAAAATTAAAAAACAGATTCCGGTTCAGAATCATACCCGGATGACAGATTTTTAATTTGCAATGTCCAATGTTGAATGTCGAATTTTTAGAGGCGTTAGAAAATTTTCAATTAAAATAAAGTATGAAGGAGTTTTTATAAACAAAAGCAAAAAAAAATCTACTCGGTAACTTGAGTGAACATTGCGAAGCATATAATATACGGATGTATTATAAGTGAACGAAGGTTCAGAAGACTCAAATAGAAAAAAGTTTATGAGCGTTTTGGGGTATTCAACGGTATAAGATCATCTAATCCATCACCATCTTCATTATCAATTGGATTAACAAGTGGCGGAATATTATCAAGATCTCCTCCAGTTGAAGGTGTTACTAGCGGTGGTAAAGTATCTAAATCCCCTTTATCATTTAAGTAATTATTAGAATTTATAGATGTGTTTGACCATGTGCTAAAAACAAATATTATTAATGTAAGGAAGAAAAGTGATTTTTTCATTGTTTGCGTATCCTCCTTTTTTCTTTATTAATATTATTCTAACATAGAAAAAAGGAGTGATAAAGTTACAATTCGTTACAAACTAATAAACCCCGTTAATTTTCATTTAATCTCTTTCCCAAATGGAGTTAATGCAAGAGCAGCTAACTTAAAATGTTGTAATGCAAACGGTATTCCTATTATTGTTATTGCAAAAAATGCTGCAAATAATATATGTGTTATTGAAATCCATATACCACCCAGTAAAATCCATGTTATATTCAATAATATCGACAATGCTCCTGAATAATTCTCTTTAGTTTTTATTTCTTTTCCAAATGGAAAAAGCGATAACATTCCAAGTTTAAATAATTGTATTCCAAATGGTATTCCTATAATTGTTAAACATAAAACTATTCCTGTAAATATATATTCAGTAAAAATAAATATTCCACCAAATATAATCCATATAATATTACCTATCAAAGAAATCAATATACTCTCCTTATATTTTATTTTAGATATTTTTCAACCCAGTTGTATCTTTCCCATAATAAATGTAGTATGCTCTCACTTGCTCTATATCCATGGGATTCATATGGTAATACAAGATATCTTACCTGACCACCATTTCCTTTTATTGCGGAAAATAATCTCTCTGACTGTAAAGGATAAGTTCCTGGATTATTATCCTGTTCACCATGAATTATAAGTATTGGTTCGTTTATTTTATCAGCATGTGCAAATGGGGATACTTCCATATATATTGAAGGAGCTTCCCAAAAAGTTCTTCTTTCACTCTGAAACCCAAATGGAGTCAATGTTCGGTTATAAGCACCACTCTGAGCAATTCCAGTTACAAAAAGATCTGTATGTATAAGTAGATTTGCAACCATGAAAGCTCCATAAGAATGACCGATACAAGCCATTTTTTCAGTATCGATAGAATTTGTGTTTTTAAGAGCATCTATTGCTGCCTGAGCATTCATTTTAAGCTGAGATACAAAAGTATCATTCATTGTTTTAGGATCTCCAACTATTGGGAATTGTGCATCTTTAAATACTGCTATTCCTTGTAATAAGAAGAAAAGTTCTGACATATAAGAAATTTTTGTAAATGTATTACTGCTTCCTCTTACCTGTGAAGCTGTGTTTTTTCCTGTATATTCAAGTGGATAAGAATGAAGTACACAAGGTACTTTTTGTCCTTTCTTATAATTTGGTGGATAATAAAGAGTTCCTGAAAGTTCAATTCCATCTTCTCTTTTGTATTTAACAATTTCTTTTTTTACATTTTCAAATACTTTAAATGGATTTTCAAAAAATGAAACTTGTTTTTTGGAATTTTTAATTGGATTATATTCATAATAATTTGGATATTCAGTACTTGACTCGCTTTTTATAAGAATTTTTGTAAAAGTTTCATCTGTAAAACATAAAAATCTTTCGTATTTATCATTAGAAGATCTGAAAACTTCTGATTTTGTAAAATCATTTAAAGATATTTTGTATAAAACTGGGAAATATCCATCTTTGCTTGCACCTTTTGCTGATGAATATATATATCCATCTTTTAATATAACGACTTTATTACCAGTTTTATCTCTGTGTTCACAAAAAGTTCCAATTGAATTATATTCATCATTTACACTAAGATCTTCAACTTTTTTTATAATTGCATTGTTTTTTTCAATATCAATATGATAAGTTTTTATCCATCTTTTTTTCCATTCATATTCTGTTATAAAACCCTCACCTTTTTTATCCATTAAAAAACTTAATCCATAATATCTATCTTTAAGTTTTAATACTTCTTTTCCTGTTTTAAAAGGTTTTTCCATTACTTTAATACTATCTCTAAATGGAACTTCGTTTTCAGGATCTCCTCCATCAAGTGCTTCAGCATAAATAAGTGTTGAAGGATAATATGGAACCCAATCAAAATATCTTCTTCCTGTAAACACACCTCCAATTGGTACTGAGTCTGTTGTTTTATGTGATTCAAGTATTATTTTTTCACTTGTTTTTAAATCAATTAATATTGAATCACGATTAAAATAATAAAAAGGCACTGTATATGAAAAAGGTTTTTTATACTCTGTTGCTAAAATATAATTACCATCAGGAGAACTTGAATCCATATAATAAATTCCTGGTTTTGTTATATAATCTTTTTTACCAGTTTTAAGATTTATTTTACATAATATTGTTGTAAAATAATGTTCAAAAAGTTTTTCGTCATAATTATTTTTTAATAAATCCTGATAAGTTCTAACTTTTGATTCTTTTCCAAAAGATTCCTGTATAACTGGTTCAATTGAATCCACTGTCATTTCAGGAGTTTTTTTTGCTGCATTTGCTGATAAAGCAACAATAATTTCATCAGGAGAATTTTTAACCCATTTCATACCATTAGTAAATACAGTATTTATATTTGAAGTAATTCTCTCAGCTTTTTTCTTTTCAAAATCTATAATCCATAATTCTGTTGTATTTTCTCTTTTTACGGTAAATGAAAAATATTTACTAGTATATTCAAATTCATAATCAATTATTTTAATATCTTGAGGTATTCCTGATATTTTAATTTCTTTTCTATCTTTTGAATAAAATTTAAAAGCTGTGTAAAAAGTATTTTCTTCTTTTTGAAAATTTGAAGGATCTAATCTTACTCCTGCAATTTTTTCGCTTTTTTTGGCAAGATCTGATATATCAGGCAAAGCATTATAATATGCTTCAACATACATTCCTGAACTTACTTTGGTAACAAATACAGGTTCAGGTTGTTTTTTAACCATTTCAACTATTTCAGGAATAGGTTCCATATAGCCTGCTGAAAAACTTAATATTACACTTAAAAATAAAACTACTGTTAAAAAAAACCTTTTCATATTATCTCCTATTTTAATATATTTTTATTTTGTTATATTTTGGTTGTTTTATGTTATTTTTTTGTTATATTTTTATTTTTCCTTTGAAAACTTCAACACAATCACCTTCTAATATTATGTCTTGGTTTTTTTCTTGTTTGATAAAAAGATCTCCTCCTGCAAGAATAACTTTTAAAGGATTTGAACCTTCATACTGTTTAAAAAAAACTGCTGCTGAAGCACATGCTCCAGTACCACAACTTAAAGTATAACCTGAGCCTCTTTCAAAAACTTGAACATTCAAAATGTCCTCATTTATCTTTTTTACAAATTCAACATTAACACCATTTGGGAAAATATCCATTTCTTGAATTTTTTTGCCATAATATTCAACTTTATCTTTATTAAAGATTTCAGAAGTGAAAATAACACAATGTGGATTGCCAATTGAAACACAATTAAGGCTAAAATCTTGGTTTTCAATTTTAATTCGTAAATTTTTTTCAGTTTCCCAATAAGGTTTACCCATATTAACACAAACCGAATAAACCTCATTATTACGAGCTCTTATAAGTATGTCTTTTGGACCTGATAAAGTTTGTATAACAAAATTCAGTCCATTTACCATATTATTTTCATAAAGATATTTTGCAACACATCTTATAGCATTACCACACATTTTACCTTCAGAACCATCTAAATTCCACATATTCATCCAAAAAATTCCATTATCATCTTTTGAAATTAATACAATTCCATCTCCACCAATTCCATAATTTCTATTTGAAAGTCTTTTTGCAAGTTCAGGCTGACCTGAAACAATAATTTTATCAGTATTATCAATAAAAATATAATCATTACCAGTTCCTTGCATTTTTATAAAATCCATAAAAGCTCCTATAAGATTTAGTAAAACTTTTATTATAAATTAACGTCACTTTGTGACAATTAGCGACTGCTAAAGCAGTCTAATTAGAACTGCTAAAACTTATTTAATCATACAAAAACAAATGTGAATTGGTGAAATAGATTTAAAGCTTTTGACCTTCACTCTTTCACTCTTTTATACCGCCCTTATACGCTTCACATAACGCTTTCATACTGTTCTTTCAACCATTTTCTCAGCAATCTGTAATGCATTGAGTGCAGCTCCTTTAAGAAGCTGATCCCCACTTACAAAAAAATCAATACCATTTTCAAACACAATGCTTTTTCTAATTCTACCAACTTCAACATCAAAATTATCAGAAGAAGTAATTGGCATAGGATAAATATTATTATTGATATCATCTTTTAAAACAATACCATTTGTATTTTTTATTAAATCTCTAATTTCATTTATATCAGGTTTCAATTCTGTTTCAACGGTAATACTCTCTGAATGAGCTCTCAAAACAGGAATTCTAACAGCAGTACATGAAATCAAAAGGTCTGAAACATTAAATATTTTTCTGATTTCAAGTGTAACTTTCATCTCTTCTTTTGTATATCCATTAATTTCAAAATCATCAATATGTGGAATAATATTATATGCAAGATCATACTGAAATTTAGAAGGTTTAAAAACACGATTTTCTCTATATTGACTAATAGCTTGTAAAAGTTCATCCATTCCTTCTTTTCCAGCACCACTTGCAGCCTGATATGTGGAGATTATAACTTTTTTAAGCTTGTATTTTTTATGTAAAACCCATAACGGTATAGCTGCAATAAGTGTAGTACAATTAGGATTTGAAATAAATCTGCTTTTTTTTATTGAATCAATATTTATTTCAGGAACTATAAGTGGTGTATTTTCAAAAAGTCTAAATGCTGAGGAATTATCAATTACTATACAACCTGATTCTTCAGCAAATTGTCTGTTTTGAATCGACCATTTACCACTAACACAAAAAAAAGCTATATCAATTTCTTTAAAACTATCTTTATAAAAAGTCTCGATAATAAACTCTTTTTTATCTTCAATTAACTTTTTTCCTGAGCTTTTTTGAGATGCAAAAAGTCTGATTTTAGAATATGGAAATTTCCTAATATGTATAATTTTTAGAAGCTCACTACCAACTTTACCAGTAGCTCCATATATACCAATTTTATACATAATTGAAACCTCCGATTAAATAATCTCCATGCTTTCAAGTATTACTCTTAATTTTTCTTCTGTTTCATCACTAACATCAACAAGAGGCAGTCTAAGATCTCCACCTGCCATATTACAAAGATTCATTGCACATTTAATAGGTTGAGGATTAGTTTCAATAAAAGCACCTTTAAATAAAGGCAATAATCTATAATGAATATTTCTAGCTTTTTCAAAATTACCAGCTTCTGCATAAAGCACAAGAGATTTCATTTCAGCAGGAACAAGATTGCTTACAACTGATATAACTCCATGTCCACCCATTGACATTAAGGGTAAGGTCAAACCATCATCACCACTCATTACAGAAAAATCAGGGTTTAATCTTGATATTTCATTTATTACATCACCCATTTGATTAATATTACCACTTGCTTCCTTAACACCAACAATATTATCAAGTTCTGAAATTTTAATAAGAGTATTTACATCAATATTTCTACCTGTTCTTCCTTCAATATTATATACAATTATAGGAATGTCAGTGTTTTCAATTATTTTTTTGAAATGCTCATAAATTCCTTTTTGAGAAGGTTTATTATAATAAGGAGTGACAATAAGAGCACCGTCAGCACCATATTTTTCTGCCATTTGAGTGTTTTCTATAGTTGTTTTAGTATTATTTGTTCCAGTGCCAATTATAACTTTTACACGATTATTAATAATTGAAATGCTTTTTGTAATTATTTCTTCTTTTTCGGAATTTGTAAGAGTAGGGGTTTCACCAGTAGTACCAAGAATAACCAACCCATCTACTCCATTTTCAATTTGAAACTCAATATTACTTTCAAGACCATCCCAATCTATTTCTTCTCCCGAAAAAGGAGTAATTATCGCAGTATAAAGTCCTTTAACAAGCATATTATTTACCCTCCATTATTTCATCAAATATAGTTTCTATATTATAAAAACCAGTTTTTCTATTAATAAATTCAGCAGCAATAATAGCTCCAAGTGCAAAACCTTCTCTATTTCTAGCAGTATGGCTAATTTCAACAGTATCAGCATCAGAATCAAACATAATTTTATGAATTCCAGGAACTTTACCTGTTCTAACCGATGTAAACTGAAATTCCTCAGCTGCAACTTTTCTGTCTATACTATTTGTAAGAAGTCTCTGCTTTATAGGATTGTTTTTTATAATTATATCACTTAAAACATTTGCTGTACCGGAAGGACTATCTATTTTTTCACTATGATGAATTTCTATACCAGCAACATCATAATCACTTATTTTTGCAAATAATTTTGAAGAATAATCTGTGATTTTTTTAAAAACATGCATACCAGGTGAAAAATTACTACCATATACAAAACCTGAACTGCTTTTTTCAATAGCAGCTTGAATTTTATTAATATCTTTATACCAACCAGTAGTTCCAACTACAATATGTTTATCAAGCATAATAAGTTTTTTGATATTTGAAAGCGCACAATCTGGATTAGTAAATTCAATACATACATCAGCATCACAAACAGATTCACTTGTTATATCCTTAAAATCCGCTTGTTCTGAAAAAGGGTCAATTATTGAACTAATTTCATGCCCATGTGAAATAGCTTTTTCTTTGATCATCTTTCCCATTTTTCCAAAACCAATTAAAGATATTTTCATATATACCTGCCTTTTTCTATAATTTTAACAAAGAAAAACTAAATATTCATCTTTATTAAACAAAAAATCAAAAAATAACCCATAGAAAGTAGAAGCCAATATAAAAAAATTGTTATTTAAACTAAAAAATACCATTAGACAATTGAAGTAATCTTAAATTTCAAATATAATTGAATAGTCTGAATAAATAAATATATAATTTAGAGTTGTGTTATTTAATCAGATAGTCTAATAAATATAATAATGCATTAAAAAAATAATAAATTTAATCTTCGATTTTTTTTGTTTTTTCAGAAGATTAACCTAGGAGTATAATATGGATGAATTTATAATTAATGTTTATGAAAAATTAGTATCTGTTTCAAAAAACAAAGGTTTAATCTATTACTTTGAGTTAAATAAATGTTTACCATTAAAAAACTCATCTAATTTTTTAAATCCATTTCAAACATTATTTAATACTCTAAATAAGTTAAATGAAGAGCTAAAAAAACAAGATTTACCATTATTAACATCACTTGTTGTTAATAAAAATTCAGGAAGACCAGGTAAGGGATTTTTTTACTATTCAAAAACTCTTGGAATATTCAATGGCAATGTTGATTCTGATTTTGAAAAAGACTTATTTTGGAAATCAGAAAAAGAAAAAGTCTATAAACACGAATGGAATAATATTTTTTTAACAAAAGAAAAATAAAAAGAAAAAAAGACTGTTTGAAAAATGGTCTGTCAGCAATTACGAGAACTCGATAGAAGTTTTTCTAATTAATGGATTCAATATTTTAAATAATTATACAATTCAAAACAATTGATATCTTGGTAACAGTTGAAAATTTACATAGTATAAATTTTCTCCTTACATGTTCAGCTTTAAATTATCTCCATGTAATTTCCTTAAGATTTTCTAATGTATGTTAGTTATTTATAATTTTATTCTTTTTAACTTTGAATTTCTTTTTTGTATACTTATTGAAAATCTTAAGACAGCTTCCATAATTACGCTCGATATCAATTTTTTGAATCTATATGTAAAATCTAATTCAAAAAAAGAAGGAGTTTCTGTAAACAAAAGCAAAAAAAAAATCTACTCGGTAACTTGAGTGAACGTTGCGAAGCATTTAATATACGGATGTATTAAAAGTGAACGAAGGTAAAGAGATATTTTATATGGATGTAAAATATCGAATGGTACCGAATGATTATTTTTTTGCGATAGTTTAATGAAAAAAATCAAAAACAGATCCCGGCTCAGAATCATGCCGGGATGACATTTTCTCAGAATCATGCCGGGATGACATTTTCTCAGAATCATACCGGCATGACATTATATTAATTTTTGTTTATTTAATCAGAAGACTCAATTAGCAACTTGTTGTGCTAATTGTGACTTTAGTCACGCTAATTGGTTTTCAAATTATTTATATAGTTGCAACCATAACAGCTTTAATAGTATGAAGTCTGTTTTCAGCTTGATCAAATACTTTAGAATATTTTGATTCAAATGCTTCATGAGAAATTTCTTTATCATGAACAGCAGGAAGACAATGTAAAACTATAGCATCTTCTCTTCCAGTAGCTTCAACTAAATCCATATTAATCTGATAAGGTCTAAGTTTTTCAACTCTTTCTTTAATGCCAGGCTGATTTTCTTCACCCATAGAAACCCAAACATCTGTGTAAAGAACATGAGAATCTTTAGCAGCTTTTTTAGGATCATCTGTAAATTCAAGTATTGCTCCAGTTTCTTCAGCAATTTTTTGACAAGTTTCAATAAGTTCTTTTTGAGGCCATAATTCTTTAGGAGCACAACTTACAAAATGCATTCCCATTTTCGCGCAACCTATAAGAAGTGAATTTCCCATATTATTTCTAGCATCCCCAAAATAAGCAAATTTAATACCTTTAAGACTACCGAAATTTTCAATTACAGTGAGCAAATCTGCTAAAATCTGAGTTGGATGATACATATCTGTAAGACCATTCCATACAGGAACACCTGCATATTGAGCGAGTTTTTCAACAGTTTCCTGTTTAAAACCTCTAAATTCTATACCATCAAACATTCTACCTAAAACTCTAGCTGTATCTTCAACACTTTCTTTTCCACCAAGCTGTATATCATTAACTGATAAATATTCAGCATTTCCACCTTCATCATTAACAGCACAAACAAATGCACATCTAGTTCTAGTTGAAGATTTTTCAAATATTAAAGCAATATTTTTTCTTTTTAAATTATCACCATAAATCCCCATTCTTTTATTCTGTTTTAAAGTTTTAGCAAGGTCAAGAAGAAATTGAATTTCTTCAGGTGTATAATGAAGCAAAGTTAGAAAATGCCTTCCTTTAAGATTAAAAGCCATATATTCCCCCTAGAATTTTATAGTCCATTACTTTATAGTCAAACCATTTACCATTGTCAAGTTATCTGAAAATTCAATTATATTCGATTTTTTAAAGCAGTTTTGTATCTTGCTCTCAAATAACATTGATAACATAATATCTCACAGTTTTCGGCCGTATCAGGACCTAATCCATTTAATCCAGATCTATCCCAAGGATTCCATGCTCCTCTCTGATCACTTTTATCCATGCTAAGATAAACTAGTCTTTTACTACATTGTTCACATATACCGCCTGATTTTTTCCATGCTTTTTCTATCGACTTTATTGAAAATTCCATTTTATTATTCCTTGGTTATAAATTTTTCTACCGAATTCACTAATTTTTCCGATGTTATTTCAATCTCTTCAATTATTTTGTCAAGCTTTTCAATTGCTTTTTCACTATCAACTGAAGACATTTTCATTCTTTGTATATTAGAATACATAGATTCAATTATTAAATCTTCTTCTTTTACAACTATATTAACTTCATTACTATTCATAGTAATACTTGCCATAGCATTTGCAATTTCTCTATGAGCTTCTTTTTGTTCTGATGTTGCTGCTGAAATTTCTGCTGTTAATTGAGCAGCTTTTTCAACTTGATTAACAATATTCTTAAGTCCTTCTCCAGATTTTGTAGCTAATTTATCACCATTTTCGACATTATTCACTGTTGTTACAATAAGCTGTTCAATTTCTTTGGCAGAATCAGCAGTTCTTTCAGAAAGTTTTCTTACCTCATCTGCAACAACTGAAAAACCCTTACCATGTTCACCTGCTCTAGCTGCTTCAATAGCTGCATTTAATGCAAGAAGATTTGTCTGTTCAGCAATCTCAGTTATTACTGAAATTATACTATTTATCTGAGAAGCATTTTCTTTTATTGTTTTCATAGCATTAATAGAAGCTTGCATACTTTCAAAACCATTTTCAGCTTCCACTGAAGCTGTATTTACAATTTCTGATACATTTAATGTATTTGCAGATATTTCTTCAACCGATGCTGATAATTGTTCAACAGATGATGTTGTTGATGAAATTGAATCTGATTGTCTATATATACTTTCATTTATTTCTTTTGATTTCGAATTAAGATTTATTCCTGTATCATTAATCTGATTTATTATATCTAACTGTATTTTAGAAACTTCAACCAAAACACTATTTGCTTTTATTAATTCTTTTGATATCTCTTCTGTTTTTCTTGACATATTTTTTATACTTATAAAACTTTCAGAAGTATCTTTTACAAAATTATCTGCTGATTCAGCAATTTCTTTCATTTCACCTTTGAATTTACTTATTGGAATATTAATTGATAAATCCCCTTTTGAAATTTGTGCAAGTAATTTAATAATTTTTCTAACTGGATCAGTTATATAATATTTTGAAATCAATATAAGTATTATTACAGTGATTAAATTTATAATAAATATAAAAGTTTGAATACTTTTAAGAGAAATAACTTTCTTTTTTGAATAATTTTCTGCAAGTGAAACAGCTTCATTTGTAAGTTCAAAAAAATCTTCGCTCTGTTTGTTAATATTATCTATAATATCTTTATTTGCCCTTAAATATATCAATGATTTTCTTAATTCACTATATTTATTTTTAATATCTAACATCTTAGATTCAAAATCAAAATCATTTGTTTTTACAAGATTTAATTCCTTTGAACCATTTATAAGACCTAAAATAATATTTTCAATTTTATCCATTAAATTATCAGATTTATTATTTAATAATTCTAGTTTTACAAGTCTTTGAGTAGCTCCCCTTACAATACCAGAATAATTTACAATCCTTGAATCACCTTCCATTGAAGAAAGCGAAAAATATATATTGGTAATTGATACAATTGATACAATGATTATCATTATACAAATGCCTTTTAATAAATCTGAGATTTTCATTCTTATACTCCATTCTGTTTTTAATTAATATTAATATTAATATAATACAATAATATGTGTAATTCTTGCAATATATAATTTAAATAATTTTGTTTCTATAAAGGTTTTTGAAAAAATTTGTTTTATTTTATTATATTTTAGTTTTTAAGTTACTCAACAGTTGCTTTTTATTAGCTTAATATATTATTATTGATTTATAGTTACAAACATTAATATTTGAAATTTTTTTCGGAGGATTTTATGAAAAAATTTATTTTTACGTTTATGCTGTGTATTTGCTTTTCATTAAATGCTTTTTCTGATAATCTTTGTTTTAATGATTCAAACACATGTTCAATTGAAAATCCTGAACTATGTTCAGTTACAGGAACTTATAACAAAACACCTACAGACAAAAACAAAAAAAAGAAGGAGAAAAAAGTAATGGATAACAAAACAATTAAAGTTCTTTTAGAAACAAGCCTTGGAAATATAACTTTAGAATTATACCCAGAAGTCGCTCCAAAAACTGTAGAAAATTTTACAACTCATGTAAAAAACGGTTATTATAATGGAATAATATTTCATAGAGTAATAAAAGATTTTATGATACAAGGTGGAGATCCTACAGGTACAGGTGCAGGCGGAGAATCTATATGGAAAAAAGATTTTGAAGATGAAATTTGTGCTGAAGCTTTAAACCTTGATACTAAAAAAGTTCCTGGCAGAAATATGACAATTAAAGATTATTATGAAAATCAGGGTTATAATTTCAAAGATGGTTTAAAATCAATGAATGTGGTCAAAGGTACAATTGCAATGGCAAATGCTGGTCCTGATACAAATGGAAGTCAGTTTTTTATAGTAACTAAAGATAAATGTGATTGGCTTGATGGTAAACACACAGTATTTGGAAAAGTTATCAAAGGTATGGATACTGTTGATAAAATTGAAAAAGTTAAAAAAGATGGTAGTGACAGACCAATAGAACCAATTAAAATAATAAAAGCAATTATTGAAGAATAAAAAACAGCGAATGTGTGAAAGAGTGAAGTAGGAAAAGCTTTAAATCTATTTCACCATCTCACCGTTTCGCTATTTCGCAGTTTTTAAGAGGTATTTATGAGAAGTTTTATGATTTTGTTTTTTATATTAAACTCTATAATATCATGGGGGCATCCTCATGTATTTGTAGAAACTTATCTTACTCATTCAATTGATAAATCAGGTGATATGAATATTAGACTTACATGGGAATATGATGCTATGTTTTCAAGTGGAATTATTGGTGATTATGATAAAGATTCTGATTTTGAACTTAATGAAGCTGAAGCTAAAGAAATAAAAAATAGCATATTTTTAAGAATGAAAGAATATAATTATTATACTGAAATTTACTCAGAAGGTAAAAGAATATTCCCTTCTCCTGATTTTGAAGCTTCTTCAAAAGATGGTATTTTAAAATTCAGATTTTACTACACAATACCTAAAGAATATCTTGTAAAAGGAAATTTTATTAAGATAAGAGTTTTTGATGAAGAAAATTATACAGCTTTTAAACTTGCATATTATGCAAGAAATGATAAAAACAGAAAGTTTCTTGTAGAAGAAGGAGATTGGGATGAAGATATACTTAAAATACCTATTGATTAGTATTTTTATAATAGGTGTTATATATTTAGCTTACAGTGTATTTCATTCTGAAAGTTTCAACAGTTTTAAACAAGCATCTTTTTATAAACATATAACTGAATATCAGAGAATATTAAGAACAAAACTCTCCTCTCTTATGATAAGTTTAAGAAAAGATAAAAGTACATTTACATTTTTTTCAATAATACTAATATCATTTCTTTATGGAATAATACATGCAGCTGGTCCAGGACATGGTAAATTTATTTTAAGTTCTTTGATACTTTCAGAAAAAAGCAAAGTTTCTAAAGCTTTTTTTGCTAGTTTTACAATGGGAACTTTACATTCATTATCAGCAATAACAATAGTTTTATCAATATATTATATTTTAAAATTACCAGTTACTGCTTATTTTGAATCATCTGAAAAAGTATTAAAAAACATAACAGCTTCTGCAATAATATTAATATCTTTATTTCAATTTTATAATATTTTCAAAAAAAACAATAATAATCATTCAACTTTTAAAGGAGTTGTCGTTTCAGCCGGTCTTGTCCCATGTCCTGCAACATCAATAATACTTTTGTTTTCTTTAAATTTAAAAATGTTAAATACAGGACTTTTCTCTGTAGCAGCAATGTCAGTTGGTATGTCAACTGGAATATTTTTATCAGCTTTGCTAACTTTATTTTTAAAAAATTCAGGTAATAAAATGTTTGAATTTGAAAAAAATCAAAATATTGTAAAAATTATAAGAATTATTGGAACATCATTTATACTTTTAACTGGATTATTTATATTGATTTAAAAAGTGATTTAATAAAAATACACTTTCCCATTCTTCTGAAATTTGTAAATTTTTATTTTCTAATATACTTATAAAAT
Organism: Candidatus Muiribacterium halophilum; assembly: GCA_023228995.1. GTDB lineage: Bacteria > Muiribacteriota > Muiribacteriia > Muiribacteriales > Muiribacteriaceae > JALOAD01. The sequence goes on along the minus strand of JALOAD010000002.1, from coordinate 97,262 downwards.
ATTCTACTTTATTTAAATTATATGCTTTTTTTAAAAATTTTAATCCTTTCTCTATTTCACCCATAATAAAATAAGCTTTACAAAGCTCTGCATAAAAGTATGAATCTTGCGGAAAATCTTTACATTCTGCTATTAAATCTAATTTTTCTTTATCTTTATTATATTTTAATATTATTCTTTTCCATCCAATTCTATAATTTGCTACTTCTGAACTTAAGAAAGTTTCAAGATTTATTGTATTAAAGTCAGGAAGTTTTTCATTAAGTTCTTCATTTGTATAAATTAAATCTTTCCAGTTTTTATTTAACTTATTCTGAAAGTTTCTAAAGAAATTAAAATCTGGTCTTTCTCTAATTATACAATTTTTACATTTATTAGGTAGTGTTGAATAATCACCTTGAAGTATTTTATTTATATTTATTGAATCTTCTGTAAAATAGCTTAAATCGCAACCAAAATACTTTTTATTATGTTTTATTATCAATGTTTTAAACCAATGAGCACATGGCAATAATGTATTGTCATTATTCTCTATTCTATATTCTTTAAAATCTTGAAGTTTTCTTAATTGATTATATATTGTATTATTTAATTTAATATTAGTATATATATTTTCACCTGAAAGTAATTCTTCTAAATCTTTAGAATAAACTATAATATTCTTATACTTATATTGTTTTCCAGTTTCTAATCTTGTGAAATATTTCACATACCCGTTTTTTATATTATAAAATTCACAATAATCTGATATTTCATTTTTTTGTAAAAATATATGATCACTTCCAACACAACTTTTACAAACTAATAAATCATCTAATTCACCATCTATATGGGTTTTACGCCAATTCAATGCTTTTTTTGATAAAAATATTTCTGATAATTTATTTTGTGATAAATTACCATAAACTTTTGAAAATTCAATATCATAACAACATATTGACATTGTTCCATCTATAAATATAAATGGATATCTAAAAATATCAGGACAAGCTTGTCTTTTATTTTTTTCATAACATATTCCATGACCAAAATTGTCTTTATTCAAAATAATTTCATTGAGTTTTGAATCTTTCAAAGATTTTTCATATATTTTTATATCTTTTTTAGGATTATTACCAATACACGGAATTATTGATATTGAATTTGTATACTTATGAACATTTCTGATTTCAAATTCTGTATCATTTTCTAAAATAAAATTAATATTATTTTTTTCAAAAATATTTTTCCAAAATTTATAAAAATCTAAAATTTCATTTGAATTTGTTTCACAAACAACACATTGAACTGTTGTAAATATATTGTTTATATTGTTTTTTTTTATATTTGAAATAAAATTACTCACATTCTCTGTTACAATATTTAAAAAATTTCTTTTTTTTAATGTAAAATAAGTTTCTTCTTTAAAAGCTCCAACGGAAAATACAAAAGTAAAATTTTTATTTGATTTTTTTAAAACATTAATTATTTCAAAACTCAATTTAGAATTTAATTCAATTCCATTTGTATATATTATAAATTCTTTTATAGAAGAATTTATCTCTGAACATTGTTTTATTATATTTAAAAAATCTGGATTTAATAATGGTTCACCTAATCCTAGTATTAAAAATCTTGAAATATTAATATCAATATTATTAAGAATTTTTCTGAATGTTTCAGAATTCATAAATTTGCCAAAAAAATTACACATTCTCTTTTTATAGAAAGAATTTTCTGTGAAGTTTTCAAAACTTATATTTCTTGTGCAAAAAGAACATTCAAGATTACATATTTCTGATATAGTTAAACCCAAAGTAAGTTCAATTGGGTAAGCAGTTGTTGGGTTCATTGTGTTTGTTGAAATCCAAAACACTTATTCTTATTTTTACTTTTATTCACTTCTCACCTCTTACTTCTAAAGTATCACTTTAATACGGCAAGTTTTCCAGTTTTTTCTTCTTTTCCAGAACTATCCTGACTCTCAATTTTGTAAAAATATACACCATTTGCTACATTTCTACCTTTTCTATCAACTAAATCCCAAGTGATAAAATCATTGCCACCTGAACCTGTCCATCTATAAGAATAAATCAATTTACCTGAATTATCCAATATCTTTAATTTGTTTTCTGATGAAGCTGTTGTATTTATCTTAAAATTAACAAATTTATCAGCTGGAACTGGATATACTGAAAAACCTGATATTATTGGAGCTTTGTTTATTCTTACAGTTACTTTATGATTTGCTATATTTCCAGCCATATCTTCTGCTTCAAATTCAATATTATGAATTCCTTGTGAAAGTTTTACATTTCCTCTTCCTGCAACTGCATTGTATTTTTTTCCATTAATAGTTGCTGTAATTGATTTTACTCTTGATTCCTCATCTTCAACAAAATATGATAATATATTTTCTTCAACTTTAAATTCCTTTATATTAGGAGCTTTTTTATCTTTTGCTATAACATATTTTGCATTTTCTGATAAATTGTATTTTCCATCATTCAAGTTACAAACAAAAAGAAGTTTGCCATCTTTTATTGTATAAAGTAATTCGTTTTTTTCACTCTTTTCTTTTGTTAAAACTACTGATTTTCTTAGTTGAGAATTAACTGAAAAATCAAAACTTTTTGTAACTTCTATATTTGGATTTTCACTTATATAATCAAAATCAGATATATAACCTATTGATTCAATTCCAACAGTGTTTTTCAAAAAGTTCATTTTCATACCTGAAAATGCTATTTCTTTAGGTTTTTCTGGAGATAATCTCAAACTTTTCACTTCTTTTGAAATCATTTTAAGAATTTCTTCATTTGTCTGAGAAAAATTATCATAAATAGAAGCTGTTATAAGTGGTGTTCCATCTTTATCAATATTATAAACTGCTGAATATATATCAGCTGTATTTTTCATAGTAAAAAGTCTTTTGGATGTTCCACCAAATTCTCTTGCTTCAAATATTAAAGTATGTCCATCTTTTAATGGTTCAGAAATTCTTGCCACAACAGTAAGATTTTTTCTATCAACAGGATTTAAAAATATAGATAAAGCAATTCCATAACCTGAATTGATAAAAACTGGTTCTGGTGTAATTAAATTTCCTCTTGTATCTTTAAGTTTGGACATAGTGAGAATATCTTTATTATTTCCTTTTAATTTATCATAAGGAATATAAGCAATTCCTTCTACAACACCTCTAACAGGATCACTATATGATGGATAAGGAATATTATTGTATTTTAATACTGTTACTTTTGTACCATTAAGATAAATATCAGGACCTGGATAATCAGTATCCATAAGAACATTAAAAGGTATTTTAATATTAACTTTCCAATTTCCCTGTGAATCAGCTTCAAGATAGCTTTGAATTGCTATATTATCTATAGAAGCTTTTTCTGTTGAAACATTAAAAGAACCAGTGTATTTTTCTAAAATATTCTGATTAACATTATTAGCTGTATTTATAATACTAAGTTTAAATGATTTATTTAAAGGATTATGCGGTGCATCCATTTTAAAAGTAAACTCAATATTGGATTGTTGTTTTATATTAGTACCAAAAGTTAAAAGAACTTTGTTAGTAGTTTCATTATAATTTAAAAGCACATCATTTGCACCTGGAAAAGCAGATCTAATTATATTAAATGTATTATTATTTATTTTCATTGTAGAAGAATCAAAATCTAAATTAGTAAATTCAACTGGTATATCAATATTTATGTATTTAGCTCCAAGATCTCTTGTATTAAAATCAAGGTCAAGATTTAAGGTAAATATATTATTTGTTGAATCAATAACCATAAAATCAGGTGTTATATAACCTAAAGCTTTTGAAGCAAGAGCTCTTATTTCTATATCAATCATATCAGTACTTATTGAAGCATTTGCATTACCACCAATTACAGGAATTTCTTTTGCTGATAGAGAATTTCCTACATATATTGATACTTCGTTTGTACTGTATATATGCTGTGACTGAGCTGTTGCTTGATAATTTACAATTATTTTTTGATTATCTACACTTGTTATAACATCATTTATAAGTGATAAAGTTATAGTATTTCCACTCTGACTTCTTGCAAAATCAACTCCTTCTGTAATTTGAGCACCTCTAATTTTAAGACTTGAAAATACAATGTTTGAAAAAGTCGCTGGAATATTAAGTCTTATTACATCTACACCTGAATTAGCAGCAGTTATTTCTGGAAGTATTGTAAGCTCATAATTCTCTGTTTTATTTATAAATGTACTTATAGGATGTATTTCTGCAAAAGCTTTCTGTGCTGGAGTTTTTACACATGTATAATAAATTGAATCAGTTTGACACAAAGATGTAATATTGGCAGAAGTTGCGTCAACCCTAAAATTATATCCATCATCTATTACATTAAACGCTGCAAAATGATAATCTGCAAAAATCTGCAACGGAACTTCTTCATCTACAGCAGATATATTATTAGGTCCATCCATATCAAATTGAATTTTTAATATTATATTTTCAGTAATAATTGTTTTTAATGTTATATAATAGGTATTTCCACTCCATTGAGGATTTTCATAAAGAATTTCTGTTTCCCCTTCCCATATTTTTAAAGTTCCGTTTACAATTGGATTTGTTCCACCTGGAAGAAATCTTGTATCAAATACAAATCCTAATTGATTAACTCCTCTATTACCTGAAATAAAATTCAAACTTGTAAAATAATCTACTTTATTTAAAATACTGTTATACATTATAAGATTTTTATTTTCTCCAGAAAAACCTGAGCTTCCTACTATTTTAAACTCACCTCTCATACTATTTACAGAATTTGCTGATATTACTTTTAATAAATTATCAGAAGATGGATTTCCAGGAACATTTCCTTCTGTTGCTATAATTGAAAGAGGATTTAATGCATCGCTTAATGCTGTTATGTTAAAAGATTTACCATTTGGTGAATCAGGAACAGTTGTATTTGAAGCATAAAAAGTTATTTGAATGTTTTTTTGAGAAGTCGCATCTTGTTTTAATAAAGTTCCTAAAGTTAAAGTGAAATATTTTTCTGAATCGTAATTTTTAAAATAAACAACATTTCCAATTGGAGCTGGAGATGTTGTAATTGCACAATTTACACCATTTATTAATAATGATGCACCTAATAACTGTGAAAAAGTTACATTTGAATATGTATCAGGATAATCTATTTTAAATGATTTAATTCCTGAATTTTGTGCATCGAAAGTTATTAAAGATGAAAGTATAAATTTCTGATTACTTATTGAAGGTTTCAAATTTGTAGGTGAAATTTCTGCAATAAAAGATTTTGCAGGAGTTTTTACTACATTTACTTTCATAATTTCTGTTTGATGAATTGTTATTCCTGTAACTCCTTCATAAAATTTCTGTTTCATATCAGAGGATATATTTGTATTTTTACAAAATAATTTAAATAAAAATTCACCTTCTTGAGATGGAGCATCTATTTTAAAATCAAAGAAAGTATTTTTTTGATTAAAAGGCCATGTAATATCTATTGTTTTGCCAAATTGAATTTCAATTGTACCGCCAGTATTACCCGCAATTGGATTATGAATTATTCTACATTCTGTTTCTCCAGGTGCAGAAGATGTTTTTGTAAATGTTATTTCTCCAATTTTAACTTGAGATGAATTAAAGTCAGGATTACTAAAATTTGAAGGAATTTCCAAAAGTAATCTGTTAAATCCAAAATTATTTTCAGAACTAAATGAAGGTAACGCTGATAAAACAATGTTATTTGAAGTAGAACCATAAGCTACACTATTGACTTTATTAACAACTTCTTGAACATAAATTTCTGAATAAGAAGTATCTATAAGATTACCAGTTGTAACAGAAAGTTTATTATCATTATCCGCATCAAAATCACAATTAGAAGCTTCTGCAACAATTACAGAAGTAGATACATAGTTATCAGCTTTAACTACAAAATCAGTAGCATTCTGCATATTTTCAGGAACTTCAGCTTTAAAAATAATTTTATATGTATTTGTTGAAAGAAGTGTATCGCCAAGTTTAAGAGTAAAAGAAGTTTTTGCAGGGTCAGATTCAACCCAAACATAAGAAGCTAAAGGTGTATTTGTATTAGAATGTAATAATTCTCTTCCTGATGATGGTGAAGTAACTTGATCCCATATTCTTATTTCAGATGTTGCACATGAAAGTTTAAAATTCTGACCTAATTCAACTTCAATATAATTAACTCCTGAATTTTCAGCAGCATTTATATCAGGTTTAACATAAAGTGTTAAATCAGTTTTATTTTGAGCAATTACTTTAGATGGAATAATCTCAGCATTAACATTTGTAGCTGGTTTTTGTATTTTAATATCGAGTCTTTCAGAATTAACTAATATATCTGCATCTCCTGAAATAACTGCAATTCTTCCAGGTATTAAAGTGTTATATGCACTTATTAAAATTTGTTCTCCGGTACTAACTATATCTTTTGAAGTCATATTAAAACCAAGTTTTACAACTTTATTATGATGCTGTATATTAAATTTCAAACCAGATATTATTGTAATAATAGTATTTCCTTCACTATCTTGTGTAATATTTGAATAATATTCCGTAGGCTGTGGATTAATATTAAAAGTATTTATAAAATCCGAACTTCCATCAACATTAAAAGAATTTATAGAATGTGAATGAAAATTTTTACCAGTATTTATTACAAATTTATTGTATCCAAGATTACTCGCATTAATAAAAGGTTTAAAATATAATGTAAAAAATTCTTCTTTATTTCCAGGTACAATATATGGATATACTTCTGAAAGTATCTGTTCGCAAAGTTTACCGGTTTGAATATTAAGATTATCATAATTACCAGGATTAAAATCAGCATCTCCCTCAGTGAAAGGTACAGGAACATTAACTCCTTCTCTATCTACATTACCATTTATATTAGCTCCACCTGTGCTTATATCCTGAACTGGCGGAGTAAACATCTTTAGTTTTAATTCAATATTAATTGAACCTTCATAAGGATTATTAAAATGTATTGTTGAAACATATCCTGATATATTTATATTATAATTTTCATTTGAAACAAGAACTCCATTTTTTAAAATAGTCCATTCTTCAGTATCAACAGGATAATAATTATCAGGAAGTGTAAACTGTACTTTATCAAATCCAAGTGAATTATCATCAGCTTCTACTTTTATAAAAAGAGTTACTTCAGCTGTTGATTCAATTCCAAATCTATCAGGAATAACTTCAGCTATAACAGATGATACTGTGTTTTTTATTATAATAGTATTACCATCGCCATTTCCAGAATTACCATCAACATTGCTGGTAAAAATATCAGTTTCTGATAAAATTTTATTATAAACTGTATTTTCAAGAACCATATTAAATTGTTTTTCTTCTCCTGAATTACCAGCAGTAGTTGCTTTAAAATTAAATATAATCACTTTATTATTTGCAATTTCATTTGTTATAAGATTACCAATTACAACTTCAACTGTATTTCCATTAACAATAACATCAAATTCTTGAGCAGTAGGATTTGCACTTCTTGTATATTCATTTCCTTCTATTGAAAAAATACTTTGACTACTATCAATATTTGCAAAATCACTTACATCAATAAGTATTTTATCAAATCCAGTATGTGAAGAATCAGAATAAACAGGCTGCAACCAAAGAGTATATTCAGTTGCGACTCCTGAAACAGTAGCATTAGGCTGTATTTCATAATTAACATATTGGACAATATTTGCATCATTATAAGATTTTTTACCTGATAAAGTTGCTAATTTTGAAGTTTTACCAGATTTTGTAATATATTCAATACCAAAAGCATAAAAATAATCTATAGAATCTGTTATTTCTATTTCAAATTCTGTATTTCCTGCAAGTTCAATCATAGTTTTAGTAATAAGAGTTGCAGCAGCTATATCTGTTTGAAGAAATTCAGTTTCTTTTTTTAAATAGTAAAATTTAACAGTTTCAATATAGGCAGTTACATCAACAGGATTTTGTGGTATATCAAAATTTACAATAAAAAAACCACCAGCATCACCTGGTTTATCTGATACATTAAAATTTTGTAAAGAAGGATATTTAACAGTATTAAATTTTGAATTAAATGTTGCAGCCATTTTATTGCCAGAAATATCTGTTAAAGAATCTGGATTAGTTTCTCCACCAATAACAGTTAATGTATATTCAGAATCATAAATAAAAGGGTTATTGCCAGTAATACTTACAGTTTTTGAATTTTCATCATAAACAAGAGAAGTATTAACTTTATTACCACCAACACTTAAATATATACTATTAGCAGTAATACTTGCCTGATCTATACTTTCATTAAATGTAACTAAAACTGTAGTGTCAATTGGATTATCCTGTGAATCAGCTGTTGGAAACACCTGAGATACTTCTGGACCAGCTTCGTCAATAACAACAGTAAATGTTCTTTTTACAGCTCCTTCTACTGAAGAAAAACCACCTTTAATACCAAAGACTCTCCAATAATAAAGAGTATCTACGACAAGAGCAACATCAGACACTTCAAGAGTATATTCAGTCTGATCTCCATTTAAAGTTTTTGCAAATGTAGAATTAAAATCTTCTCTTGTATCTATTTGCAATATATATACATCAGGTTGACTCATTAACCCTTGCCATCTAAAAGTTGGGAATTTAGTTCCAATATCTGCATTATCATCTGGTGATAAAAGAGTTACAACAGAAGGTGTTGGATCAACAATTGTAAAACTTGAAGTTCTAGTATCGTTTCCACCGGTATTTGCAATTGTAACAGTATAAGAATATGTACCAGTTTCTTTTCCAACACTTGACCAAGAAGTATTATATTCTAAAGGAGAAACAGTTGTAAGGACTATATCTCCTGATGAATATGAATTTGGACCAGTTATTGAAACTGTTTTTGTATTAATAGATTCACCTGATGTAAGCAAAGCTTTAATATATACAGTTTCTCCAATATTAAACTCTGTCTTTTGAATATATCCTGAATCTTCTGTTGTTACAGAAGAAATAACAGGAGCTTGTATTGTAGAAAGTTGAATAGACAATAAAGCAGTAGAAGATGAAGCTGTAATATCATAAACCCTCAAATTCGAGCTTGAATTATCATACCATTTTGAATTTGGATTTGAAGTATCTGAAAAAACATTGTTTCCAATCGGATAAACATCTGTATTTTGAGAACCTGTTCCATTATAAACATCAAGATCATTTCCACCATCAGCTTCTTCAAGAGCAACAAGTCTTCTTGAAGTATTGTTATTATTTGACTGTGAATCATCAACATGCCAAATAAGAATACCTTTGCCCGGAAGCTGTGAATCATATCCTGAATTTCTATATCTATTTTCTATGAGAAAATATTCTTGACTTCCAGGTGATTTTTCAACTTTAATTACTGTTTTTGTAGAAGCATCATCATATATATTGATATTTGTTTCATTTGAGCTTTTAACTATAGGATTTACCCAACCCATTTGAACTTTGGACCATGCACAAAAATGACCTGGAGTATTTCCATTACCAAGCCAACCAGCATTACCCATAAGTCCCCATATACCAATTCCATCATTTGAATTATTTGTTGAATAAAGATCTGGCAATTTGCCAAGTTCATGTCCAAGTTCATGACATATAACACCAAAACTTGAATAACCTGAAAGTTCAGTTTCAGGGACAATAGCAACACTTTGGAGAACAATACCATCATCTGTATTGTAATTTATACCAGAATATACAGCTGACCATATCAAATGAGAATTTGTTCCTGCTGAATCACTTTCCTGCCCGCTACCTGCATGTAAAATAACTACATGATCATAAGAGTTAAAATTAACATCTGGATCTGCATTAGATAAAGCTGCTGTAATAAAATAATTAGCAACATTAGTATCTATTCCACCAGAATCAGCTCCATAATAAGCATAAGTATTAGGAAGTGCATAGATTGTTGTAAATGTGAAATTAAGATTTGTAAGATTTCTTGAATTTTCAGAATAAAAAGTTTTAACATTATCAAATAATGATACAATTGCAGGATCTGATGTAACCATAGCTTCATCTGTAAACCTAACTTTTATAACAAGAATAGATTTATTTCCTATAACCTGTTGAGCACGATTAATACCTGGAGCATATTTAGCATTTTTATTTAAAACTTTATAATCTGGATAATCTTTATAATTGTTGTTTCCTGGAATTGGAGGCATACTTAAAGCAGAAAAACTACTTATTATAAGAATAAATATCAATAAAATTCTTTTCATTTAAGCCTCCATATATTTTTTAAAGACCAGCATTTGGAAATTTAGCAAGATAATCTGCACCAATTGAAGAATAATCTATTACAAATGATTTTTGTAATATTGCATTTGAATTATCTCCATTAATATAATAAAGCAAAGCCATTAATGCATGTGCATCGCCACTTTTTGCAATTTGAAATTCACTTGTATAGGTAAAATTAGGTACAAATATACCATTTACTTTTCCTATATTTTTCATCATTTCAATAGCATCCTGATTATTTCTCTGACCATAATAACTACATGCTAAAATATAATAAGTATCTTGAGGTATTTTAATTCCTGAGGTTATAGATGAAGTTATTATGTTTTCAAGATAACTTGATGTTGTTGTGCTTTCGATTGGAGATTGATCAAGCTGAATTTCACAATATTTTATACCTGTTTTTATAAGAAGTTTTTCTTCTGGCGAAGGTGAATAAGTAGGATTACTTTCAAGTTTATTGAGTTTTTCAAGAGCATTTTTAAATGAAGATGTTGTTCCTGTATTTATATCGGATTTTGCTTCCATTATTATAGTCGAAGCATTAGAATTACCAGTAATATTACCTGGAAGTATTGAATTTGAGCCAAAATCATCTCCTCCACTTGAACCACAACCTGATAATAATGCTAAAAATGTAATTATTATGAAACATAAACTAAATGTTTTTTTCATCCTTCCCCCTTAATTTAAAACAGCAATCTTTCCATTATTTTCTGTTCCATCTGAATATTTTAATTTATAATAATAAATACCATTTGAAACTTTTTTACCTTTTCTATCATTTAAATCCCATACATAATATCCTGTTATATTTTTATCTGAATATACTGTTTTTCCTGAAACATCATATATTTTTAAACTATATGAATTAGCAGTTTTATTATCAAAACAAACATAATTACTTGCTGGAATAGGATAAACTCTCAAATCTGAAGCTCCTGCTGGAGCTTTCATAATAATTGGTGCATTGAGAATATTTCCTCTATTATCTACTGCTTTCAACTGTATAATCGGAGAATAATGCGAAATTATAAACTTTACTGTATTGTCTATAACTTCACTGTAGAATTGATTTTGCCCATTATATACTCTTACAGTACTAATTCCTGAAATGTCAGATAATTTTATAGAATACTCATTTATATTTGTTTTTACCGGTAGACTTGTTATTTGAGGAGGATTTTTATCAGCAAAAACTCCAGCAGAAAAAACTTTTTGACCATTATATTCTTTATCTGATATCCATTTTTGTCCATCGTAAAAATATAATCCAGTACTAATATGGTTTTCATTACTTTTAAACGATACTATCTGACTTTTTTCAAAAGTAACTATGTCTGATATTCTTTCAAGTTCTTCTGGAATATCCGGTGAAAACACAGTATTTCCAGGTCCTTTAAGAATTTTTACATTACTTTCCTGAATTTTAATAAAACTATTATCAGTAATATAAAGCGGAGAATTGTTATTTTGTAAAATATCGACTTTTGGAGCTGAATTCACATTATTACCAATATTATCATATATTTTTATATTCAAAGTTATATTTTTTGAACTTTTTATTCTATATATACCATTATACAAACTTTTATTAAAACCTGTTGATAGTGCAACTGTTTCCATAGCATATCCAGTTTCTTTTACTTCTGCTTTTACAGTATAATTTGTTGGAAGTTGTGAACTTACCCTTGCTATTATTGTAAACAATTTAGAATCAACTGGGTTTATAAACAATGAACCTGACACTCCATACTCTACAGGAAGAGAAAGTATTGAAGAATTAACAGTATTTCCTTGAGTATCTTTAGCTCCAGTTGTTTTAATATCTATAACACCATTAAAATCAGAAACATTGAGAAAAATATTACCTGTCCAGAATCCTTCTCCATCTTTATTAATATAATCTTTAGTAATAGCTTGTACATTATCTACCATTACTTTTGGAACAATAGATTCAACATCCATAAGAGTATTAAATAATAATGAAAGAGATATTTTCCATTTACCATTTTCAATATATAAAGCTTTTGCATTTGCTTCTTTAACTTCTGCTGAAGCTGATGATAAAGTATATGTATTCCAGTCAGAATTATCGTTATTTGCATTGCCAGCAACAGATCTATCCTGAATACTACTTGTGGAATTTACAAGAATTGCATAAATATCCTGTATTACATTCATATTTGGTACATCTGCAAAAAATCTTATTCTTACCCTTGAACTATAATCAATTTTATTTAAAGAATTTAAAGTAAATATCATAAATCCGTCGTTTATTTCGTAAAAATACTGACCTGCTAAAGGAGGATTTGCAACTTTTGTAAAAGTAATTGTGTTTCCTGAAGAAATTTCTGTAATATGAAGTTCATTTGCATTATTTAAAACATAACCTTGAGGAATTGGAAGTTTAATTTTATCAAATCCTATAGCATCCGCTGGTATATCTGATTCAATATAATAGTCAAACACAACTTTATTCTGTCCTTTTACCACATAAGATGGAGTTATTTCAGATTTAACAGTTTTTACAACTGAAGTTACTTTTACTGTTAAACTATTAGAAATTTGAGAGTTTTCAGCATTGCCAGGGGTAAATGCTATAAATTTATCTGAACCTGCCAATGTTATACTTCCAGAAAAAGCATTACCCAACGGTATATCAGTATATTTTGGAGTTTTAACCTTAAAACTAATTTTAATAAGTTTATTATTTTCAATAAGTTGAGAACCAGATACAATCGTTAATGATGTATCAGTCATTGAATAAGAATATTCTCCAACTTGAGGACTTCCTGAAGAAGCAATAAGAATACTACTATTCCATTCAACTGATTCTACAGAAAGCATTTTATATAAATTTGAAGGTGTATATATTTTTACAGTATCAATTCCACTATCCTGAGGAGTTATTTCAGGTTTTAAATATAAAGTAAAAGTTTTTTCAATATCTTTAAATGTTATAATATCATTGTCAGCAATCTCACTTACTGCTCCACGAGCTGGAACTGAAATAATATTATATGATAGTGATTGCGTCCCAATATTTCCACCTGTATCATTACCAGAACTTGCTGTTACCTCATAAGAATCATCATTATAATAACCTTTGACCGTTAAAGTTTGAGAACTTGCTTCTATATTATTAACATCTACCTGAAAATCTATATTTATCTTTGATATATCACTAACTAATGGGAATTTGACATCTATATAATTCAAACCATTAATTTGAGCAGGTATATTTAAAGGAGTTACAACATTTTCATCTATTCTCAACTCACTAAAATATGGATTTGTAAATTCAGATGGAATAGTTATTTTTATCCTATTTATTCCTCTTGTAGTAGAATCAATTTCTGGAACAGAACATACTGATATTTTATTTGAAACACTGTTTTTTATAATATCATTATTTATAAAACTAACTCCATTGACTGAAACCGCTTTAGCTTCAGCTATTAGACTTTTAGCTCCCGGAGCACAAACTACAGTCATTGTACCCGGAGTATTGACATTACCATCTGCTTCACCTGCTTCTGCAATTACAGGAAGAGGTTTTGCTTTATTATCTAATGTAAGTATAAAATCTTTACCATCATCAGAAAAATCTCCATTATTAATGTAATCTGAAGCTTGTGGAGTATTAGCATAAAAAATTAATGTCCACAAACTATTATTATAATTTGTACCGATTCCGTCATTGTTATATACATTATCTGCAAGAAATACTGTAATTGTATTGCCAGAAGTAATTATTCTTGCTTCACCTTCATTTTGAGGATCATTAAGAACACTTTTTATAGAATTAACAGAACATTCTAATGCTAATGACTGATTAAAACCATCATTTGAAGTATTTACATAAAGATTTGAATAAGTATATGGTAATTGAATTGAAAACCTTGAAAAACCACTATTTACAGCATTAATCTCTGGCTTAAACCTTAATGTAAATTTTTCTCTAGCTCTTGAAACATTAACATCGGCTGGAGATATTTCAGATAAAACATGATTTACAGGAGATTGTTTTGTTACAACAGTCAATGTCTTTGTAGAATTTAAAGCTCCTGCATCTCCTGCATTCGTGTTTACAGCATCATTAAGCCATGTATAATCAAGAAATGAATTTATTATAACTCCTGCATCCTGAATTGTCGGAGCATCTGCTTCAAATATAATAAAAATTCTTGAATCTGTAGGATTACCATAATAAATTCTATCACCTAAAATTATTTCCATAGTTGGAGCTAAATAACTCACCAATGCTTGTCCTGATTGAGGATTACCTGCATATATCGGAGTAAATTCAACGCCACCAATATTTACACTTACACTTGTAATATCATTTATAATATGAGTTTGTGTGTTTATAGTTATTTTGTCAATACCAATATCATTTTGAGTATAAACAGGATTTATTGTGTAATTAAATCTATTTCTTATTGAACCTGCTTTTATACCATTAACAATTGAATCAAAATGAACAAATCCTGAGCTATCTGTAACATAAAGTTCAGCATAAGGATGAGTATCTCCAAGAGAATTTCCTGTATATAAAAATACATTATTACCATTAGAAGGCATTAAATCAACATCTGCAGGTTCTGCAATTACTTTATGACTTGCCTGAGAATCATCAGCACTAATTTCCCATAATGAACCCTGTGGATAATTTGCAAAATTAGAAGATTCAATTACAAATTTAAATTCAACAGTTCTATTATTTCCAGTAATTTTTGCACCACCAATTGTAAGTATTATTATATCACTATTATTAATATCAACTTTAGCAAGAACTTCATAAGCTTGTGGAATACCACTTTCTATAACTGTATAACCAGAACCATCAATATTAAAAGAACTTACTAATGAACTTATATCAAAAGAATTTATACCATTGGTTTTTATTATAATTGTATCAACTCCTGAACCTGTACCGGTATTTATTTTTGTAAATACTGAGATTTCACTAGTTCCAGCAGGTTTTATAACATGAGGAGTAATTTCTGCAAAAACTTCATCAGCAGGAGAAGTAATATTAACAACAAGAGGATCTGGGGAATTATTGTTTGAAGCATTTCCATCAATGTTTGCAGCAGTAACAGCCATTGTATCATTAACATCTCTATTCCCTGCTTTTGAACTAATTGTATAATTCCCACCAGCAAGTGGATTCTTAACTGTAAATGAAATTTCAAAAGTCTCATTATTATACTGATATTTTTCACCAATCATAACTTCAAGAGTACCTGATTTTAATGCTGTTGGAGAAGTTATAGAAACAAATGCTTGAGTATTATCTATTGGCAAAGTCTGAGAAACAACATATTCTCTATCTTTTCCTTTAATAAAATCAATGCCTGAAGTAAATCGTAAATCTGTGAAACCAGCTGGAAGCATTATATTAAATTTATCAATACCTGTATTTTGAGTTGAATTGTATTGTTGTAAAAACACAACATTATACTGAGTTTCAGTTTCAACACCGCCTTTAAAAGGATGGATTTCTGCAAAAATATTGTTTGCAGGAGTTGCAGAATATATAGTTAAAGAATCACTATCTTTACCTGAGGTTACATTATTTGCATTACCAGCACTTGCGGGAATTTTTTTAGTTATTTTATCATTATCAATAAATACAGATATTTGAGAACCTGTTGGAGTATCAGCAGTGTTATTAGAATTCATGTATAATTCAATTTTAAGATCTTTTTGTTGTGTAATATATGTTATTTCAAAAGGAATTTTTATTTCTACAGTATCATTTCCTAAAGCTGTGAATACAGAATCTGTAAGTAAAATATTATCATTATAAATCTTCCATGAATTTAAATTAGCTAAAGTATATCCTATTGGAAAATCTATTATAACTTTATTAAATCCAATATTTCCATTTTCAATTACAGGTCTTATATCTACAGTTGCTTTATAGATTTTATCAAGTCCGTAATACTGCGGATTTATTTCTGCACTTATATTACTTATCTGTTCTGTTGTAGTTGTTTTAAGAGTATTTTCATTAAAATTATCATTATCTGCATAACCTTCAAATATTTCTTTATTTTTACCAATTTCACTATTATTAATTTTTACATGAAATACACTCTCAATTCCTACTGTAGAAGCAGTTTTTGCTTTAAAATCAAATCTAATAGATTTATTGTTTATAACATTATAATCAATAGTCTTTCCAAATTTTATTTCAATTGTATCACCATCAACTACAGGAATAGAAGCATAAAACTGATTATCTAAAGGAGTTGGATTTAAAATCCATTCATTACCATCAACAAAAAGTTTTGCCTGTGAAACATCAAGATCTGTGTGATTTTCTTTAATAATATACATTTTATCAAAACCAGCATCTTGTGCTAAAAACAAAGGTTTTATATATATTGAATAATTAACATCTGCTAAAGGAGCTACTTTTACCGGTCTTATTTCAGCATAAGTACCATCCTGACACAAAACAGCATCATCAAGACATTGAACTGGACCTGATAAAGCTTGACTTCCAAGTTCTGAACGAGCACCATAAGTTGTTGATGCTGTAATTGCAAAAACATAATTTATATTATCAGTAAAACCCGTTAATACAATTTCTGATGAATCAATCGTTATAATATCTGTTTTATCAATTGTATCAAGCTCACCTTCAGTTATTGGCGTAGAGCCTTGCTTATAATAAATTGTATATTTTTCAAAATCAGATAAAGATTGTAAACTTGTCCATGTAATTTTAAATTTACCGCCAATATCTTTTGGATTATCTATTGCTTGAAAATTTGTCATAGTTAAAAGATTTTGAGTTGTAAAAGTATAATAAGAATTAGCAAGAGTAGTATTTCCAGCCAAATCTGAAACCTGATTATTTACTGTTATTCTGTATTCTTGTGAATATCTTAAAGAATTATCTGGATTAATAATAACTTTATATCCTGAAGTTGAAGAATAAGATATTGCTGAATTTTCTTCTGTATAAATTCCCGAATCGTTTCTTTCAAGCTTTATATTAGTATTATTAACAGTAGTTTCATTAAGAGCTTCACTAAAAACAATTTCAATATTAGTTGTTACAGGTATATTTATCGCAGAATCAGCCGGATTAACTGAAACAATAGTCGGAGCAGTTATATCAACTGTAAAATTTCTTATATCAGCTGTAGATGAATTAAAATTACCCTGAGCATCTACTGCATAAATTCTCCAATAATAAGTTTTTTCTAAAAGCTCAGAACCTGCTAAAATCGTATAAGAAGTTGTGTCTTTTCCAATATTATCTGCTCCAGCAAGTGTTTCAAGAGATAAAAAATTGTTATTATCATCAACTTCTAATATATATTTTTCTTCATCCTGACCTAAATCCTGCCAAGTGAATTGTGGAAGAGCTGTATTAACTTTAGCATTATTAGCTGGTAATAATTGAGTAACTTTGCCAGGTGCTAAAGCATCTATTGAAATAACAAGAGAATTGTTTGTAGCAACATTTCCAGCAGTATCTGTAAGTGTCCATGTAATAGTATAATCTGTAGCATCTCCAACACCCGAAGTATTCCATTCATAAGTGTAAAGACCCATTCCATCAAAAGATATATCATTTGGATTTGGGCTAAGATCATAACTAGTAGAATTAGAATGAATATTAAGCGTTTTATTATAATTAGCTGTAGTAGCTTCTTTTACTTGAATACTTACAATATCACCAGCACCATAAGAATTATCTTCATCTGTACCAACAAAACTCTTAACCCATAAAATAATCGGACTTGCTGTATCAATATTAATTAATCTGTGATTAGTCGTAGGATTACCTGGACTTGTATGAGGCGATTCATGATAAACCCCATCTTTTGCATAAACCTGCCAATAATATGAACCATCTGCAAGATCTGTATCAATCTGCACATTATATGAAGAATCAGTGTTTAAAATTATTTTTTCTTGAAGAATATTTGCAAAATTAACATTAGGAGATATTTGAAGTATATATTGTTTTTCGTCACTTCCAATATCATTCCATGAAAAACTCGGTCTTTTCTCATTTATATATATATTATTAGCAGGAGAAGTCAAAGTTACAGGAGTTGTAAGTTCAGAAAAATCTGCAATTATTTCTGAATTATTATTTATTCTTTCATTGTCTGCCTTATCAATTGCAGTTATATTTACTTTTTTTAAACCATCAGAAATCGGATTAGCTACATAAACACTCCATGTTGCAGTGTTTCCAATTAAAGAATCAGGAGCTTTTTGATTATCACCAGCATTGCCTGTTATAACAGAAAGATTTGCTTTAATTCCTGATATATCAATATTTGTGTCAGTTATATCAGCTTTAAGAACAACATTGTCAGTAAGCGTAAAATACTTTTCTCTTTCTATATCTCCTGGATGAGTGGATTTAAGAGAAACATTAGATATAACAGGATTAGTTTTATCAATTTTCAAATAATAAATAACTTGAGAACTTCCAGAAATATTTACTGTTACAGTATAAGTTCCTTCTATAAGATCTGCTGTAGGAATTCTATTGTCAGCTATTCCTTCTATAGAATACAATCCATTTCCATCAGTATCATTTAGATTTGCTGTTCCACCCGCTGGCAAGGCTGGATTAACATTAATAGTACCTGTCATACTGACATTAGAATCTCTTATTACTAATTCAACAGAAGTATTTCCAGGATATATACCATCATTATCAGAAGGATTATTTACATTAAATGAACTTACAGTAGTTACAGCAAAAGAATATATAGAAAATAGCATTAATATTAATATTAACAATGTTTTACGCATACTAAACACTCCGTTGTTTTTGAATTCCTTCTTGTTATCGGTGTTTATGCGTCATGTTGTTAGAAGTGGTGAGTGGTAATAAACTTCACCTTGTTATTTTTTAAGTTTTTTCAAATTATTCAATGCTTTTTCATTAGAAGGTTCAATTTTAACAATTTCTTCCCATTGATCTATAGCTTTTTCTTGTTGTTTATTTTTAAAATAAAAAACAGCAAGATTATTTCTAAACTTAACATTTTCAGGCATTATATTGACACATTTTTCCATATTTAAAATTGCATTATCAATATCATTAATTGAAAAATATGCATTTGAAAGTTTGCCATAAACTTCAACATTATCACTATCTTCTTTAATAATATCTTCGTAAACTTTTATAGCTTTTTCAAAATCTTTGTCTTTATAAGCTAAATTACCTTCTTCAATAAGTTCTGATATATCAACATCACTATCACTATTTTTATTTTGAATATTATTATCTTTCGAATTAGATTTTAATTGCATTTTACATAATTCATTAGTAGTTTCCTGTAGCCTTATTGCAAGTATTTTACATAATTTAAAAGCAATATTAGGTTGAGCTTGTATAACTTTTTCAAAATCAACAGGTTCTATTACAACAAAAAGAGAATCTTTTACAGTTCTAACCGTAGCACTGCGAGGATGATTAAGCAAAGTACCCATTTCACCAATAAAAGTACCAACATCATTTATAATAGCGACTTTTTGATCACCTTTTAAGACTTCTACCTCACCTTTAAGCAATAGATATGTTTCAACAGAATGATCGCCTTCTCTAAAGAGCTCAGTATTTGCAGCAACTTCTTTTTGAAATTCTTTTAAATTTGCCATTTTAGGCTCCTCTTCTCTGATCGTTTTCCCATAAAGTCTTATATGCAAATCCTTTTTGAGAAAGATCTTTTTTTATTTCATCATTATAAGGAATATTAATCCAAAACATTTGTCTAACTTCTTTTGGAAGTTTATTTCTTCCAATTTTTTCTTCTAAAATCCACTGTTTAAAATGAAATAAAAACGATTCTTTTAAATCAGGAATAACCTGAACATCTTTGCCTTTTTTCTTTTGAATTTTTAAATCCTGATGATACATGTAATATTTACCAGTAATACCTTCTTCAAGCCATCTTGAACCTGCCGATGATTTGTTTTTATTCCATAAATAATCTCCAAGTGTTTCAGCAATAATATCATCAAGTTTTTTTTGAGAATATAAAGGAATAGCAACTTTACCTCTTCCACTCTCTTTATTATTAGGATCTATAGGGTCCCAGCAAAAACCAGTATTGCCATAACATGGAACAATAACAATATATGGACATTTTTCTGTTTCTATTCCAAGAAATTTCCTATAAAAAAGTCCAGGAAGATTATCTCTAAATTCCTTAACTTTATCTATAACTGAAATTCTATCATTAATAAATGGAGGAAAAAAATCTCCAGTTAAAAAAGGGAATCTATTGCCTCGAGGACCTGTGCAAATCTTAGCCATATCCGATATAGCTCCATGCTCAGCCAAAACAACTCCCGGATCATCGGTATTGTCTTCATCTTCGATTATTTTTGAAGAAGTAAGGGTTAATTTTCTTAAATTATCGTTTACTGTTCTTATTCTTCCACCAAGATTATCGATTGCAGCAGATATAGATGATATTTTTTTGACAACAGAAGTTAAATTAACAGGTTTATCTCCTCTATTTGAGATTATCTTGTCGCATTCAACTTTAAATTCATCTATAGAATCGTTTCTAAGTTTTATCATAGCTTCAACATTTTTTTTAGTTATTTCAATATCTTTATTAAGCCTTGCCTTCATAACACCAGGCGATTTCGGTTTTTTCATTGTAGAAACATCATCTCCAGAAGACGCTGTTATAAGAGCATTATTGACAAATCTAATCCATTCATCAGCATAATAAGCTGGAATACTTTCGTTTTCATCAAATTTAGCAATATCTATTTTTAATCCACTCAATAAAGCTTGCTGTTTATCATTAAAAAGTCTTATATCAGCGAATTTATATCTATAAAGAGTGATTTTATTTATATTATTTTTCCATGGAAATTCTAAAAGAACAAATTTATCAAAAAAAGAATTCCATTCATTAGCAAATTCATTTTTAACATCAGACATTTTTTGATTTTCAGCTACATAAGTATCAATAAGATTTATGAATTTTTCAGACAAAAGATCATGCACATTATCAGGAAGCTTTTGACTTAATATTTCTACTGTAATACCTTTTTCTGCATTTTTTTTATTATCTAAAGAAGATAAATCATCATCTATATCAAAATCATCAAGGTCTAAATCAAGATCAAAATCATCATCTATATCAAGGTCAAGTTCAATATCATCAATATCATCATCATTCATAACAAAGTACATTTTCACCACCAATTCTACTATTACTTTTTTATTATAATAATTATATCAAATTAGAACCACAAAGTGAAGAAGAATAAAAAAATACAAAAATATTTTATATTTTAATATGTACGAATATCAGGCAATATGTCATAACACTTCTTTAAATCTTTTTTCTTTTTCATTAATTCTTTTACTTTTTCTTTTTCACCTGCTTGTTTTGCAGCTTCTATTTCCTCATTTATTCTTCTTAATGAATCTTTCGCCGGCAGATTTGGACTAATTACCATAATATAACCTCCATTCTATATAAAAAAACTGCAAAAATCTTATTAGCATCAAGAATTTACATTTATAACAAAGTACACCTAAAAAGTAATTACCTTATTTATTTTCTGCCAACTCCAATATCTCAAAAGAAATATCTTTCCCTGTAGATTTTAACATAACTTTAGTATTATTAGAAATTTTAATTTTAGTAGATGTTATAAATTCAGCTAGCGGAGTTATTATTATTTTTTCAATCATTCTCTTTATTTCCCTTGCTCCATAATCTATATTATAAGATTTTTCGTTTATAATATCTAATACTTCATCTGTTATTTCAAAATCTAATCCTTTCTTATTTACAAACCCCTTATAATCATTTATTTCTTTAAGCATAATCTTTCTAATATCTTTTTTTGTTAATCTATCAAATACAACAACATCATCTATTCTGTTTATAAACTCAACTGAAAAGAAATCTTTCAAGGCTTTAATAAACATCATTTTTTCTTCAATATTATTTAGCTCTATTGCTTCACTTTTAAATCCCACAGTCTTTTTAGCTGTATCAGTACTTTTTAAACCTACATTTGATGTCATAATTATATAGGTATTTGTAAAATCAACTTTTTTTCCAACATTATCTGAAATCACCCCTTCATCCATTATTTGCAGTAAAAGATTATGCAAACTAATATTAGCCTTTTCTATTTCATCAAAAAGTATTACTGAATTTGGAATTTTTCTAACAAAACCTGTTAAAAAACCTTCCTTATCCGAACCAACATAACCCGGTGGTGAACCTATAAGTTTTGAATATTCATGTTTCTCATTATATTCCGAACAATCAATCTTTAAAAAACCTGAGCATTGCGGTTCATGTTTTTTTACAAACTCAGCAATAGCCCTTGACATTTCTGTCTTACCAACACCACTTGGACCAATAAATAAAAGATTTGCTTTAGGTTTATTTGGTTTACAAAGTCCTGCTTTGTTTCTAATCAACTTATCCACAACAACTTTTATAGCTTTTGGCTGACCTATTATTCTTTTTTCGAAAAAATCATTTATATCTTTTTTAGAAGATATCGTTCCCTGCTCTTTTTCATCTTCATTATTTTCAAACTTACAACCAAATTCAGATTCGGTAAAATTTTTACCGACTAAGTCTTTCAATAAATAACCAGCAACTCCGCCAACTACCAGACTACTTAAAACTATTTTACTAATTTCAATCAAATCATCATCGTAATCAAAAAAAATCATAATTCACTCCTTGAATAACCCAATTTTATTACCTCCAAGATAAGTATATAATTTGGAGATAAAGTGGGGAAATTCTCATGCACTTTTTTGGATATCTTTAAATTAACCATTTTAAGACTTTTGATTTCAAAATTAAGTCATAACTCTTTTTGATTTTTGCTTTCTCTATTTTTAATTCTTTAACTTTTTCTTTATCTCCAACTTTTCTAGCCTTTTCTATTTTTTTATCTAATTTTCTAAGTGAATATATCATCGAGATTTTTGGGTTAAAAATCATATTTACCTCCATTATTTACCATTTCATAATGTATAAACTTGGAAATTCTTTAAATTTCTTGAAATATTAATTAAAAAAATATACCCAAGAATATGTAACCGAATATTAGCATTTATAATACTCATATTTTTTGTAAGAATTTCTGCATAAAAATAATCATTAAAATTATTTTAGAAAATCTTTTGCATCAAAAAAATCAGATAAATCGGAAGTTGGTTTTTTTCCAGTTTTTTCATTTTCTTTATCATCTACAGATTCTTCTTCTTTATCCACTTTTTCCTGTAGCCATTCAAGAACTTCAATTCCAACTTTAATAAAAAACTTCTTATCCTCTTTTTTTAAATTTTTCCAAATAATTTCGTTAATATAATCCATAATCTCCTCCTTTTTTTCATTTCGTTAATCAATATGCAATTAATATGCCAAAGGAGTTTTTATATTAAAAAAGCTCTATTATAGTGTTTTGTAGTTTTTTTGAATGTATTAATGAAATTTTCGGACAGCTTCGATTGATATATATTTTGATTTTCTAATTAAATAGTTCATTTTTTGAACCCTTTATTTGCTTTTTTCTATTTAAAACAAGCAAAGTTCATTTTTTGAACCCTTTTTTTGAACCCTAAAGATATTTTCTTACAGTATTTGGAGCAATATCTAAGATTCTCGCAGTTTTCTTTATATTAAATTCATTCTTTTCAAGTATTTTTTTAATATATTCCTCTTTCATTTCTTTTAAAGTCAAAGTTTCTTCTTTAAATTTTTCTTTTTTAAAATTCTTTTTCTCCTCTTTAAATAATATTCTATTTTCATTTTTTAAGTAAGAAAAATCAAACTCTTCATAAATTAAGGCTTTTTTAAGAGCATTTTCTAATTCTCTAATGTTTCCAGGCCATGAATATTTTTTAAGTTCAAATATATGCTTTTTCTTTTCGGAGGATATCTTCCAAAAATTACCATCATTTTCAATACAATCACGATAAAGAAAAATATCATAAAGAATATCTATATCATCAAGTCTTTCCCTAAGAGGAGGTAAATCAATCCTAATCTGATTAATACGATAATATAAATCTTCTCTAAATTCATTTTTTAAAACCATTTCCTGAAGGTTTCTGTTAGTAGCAAAAATCAATCTAACATCAACTTTCTTTTCTTTGATAGCATTCAAAGGTTTAAAAGTCTGTTCTTGAATAAACCTTAATAATTTGCTTTGAAAATCCAATGAAATATTGCCAATCTCATCTAAAAAAACTGTTCCACCATCAGCTCTTGATAAAACACCTTCCTTGTATTTATCCGCACCAGTAAAAGCACCTTTTTCGTATCCAAAAAGTTCGCTTTCAAATAACTCTTCTTTAATATTCGGACAACTAATTATCTCAAAAGGTTTATTTAATCTATCACTCAAAAAATGGACATGTCTTGCAACCAGTTCTTTTCCTGTACCAGTTTCCCCAATAACAAGCAAATTTTTAAAATTACTATTAGCGATTTTTTTTATTCTATCTTTTAACTTTCTTGTTTCTTCTGAAGCTCCATACATCACTCTAAAATTTTCAAAATCTTTTGGAATATCATTTTTTGATATCTTTACAGGCAATTTAGATATTTTTTTAATCGCCGTAGGAAAAGCATTATAATCACTAAAATTGAAAAATCTAAAAATCGAATATTCAACCAATCTAGCTTCAATAGATTTCAAATCCTTCTGAAATTCTTTTATCTGACTTAAATCAGCTAAATTAACATCTTTACAATTATCAACTATATATGAGTATGTTAAATCAGCTATATTCTTTGCCATTTCTTTTTCTGAAATAACCTCAATATTTTCGCTAGATTCAAAAAAATCTAAAAATTCATCAGTAATATTATGACCATGTATCCAAGTTATCTTATTTTTATTAAATAATATCTTTTTATACAAATGAAACAAATCAATTGAAGAACCATTGGTATCAAGACCAATAATAATTATATGTTTATTTTTGATGTTTAATAAATTTTCCAAAAGATGTTTGATGAATTTTGAAGAACTTGAAATCATAAGCTCTGCATCTTTAAAACAATTCAACACCATAGCTGCAGAAACAGCCGATTCAAGCCCAAGATACGTCATCACAATAACAGATTTATTCATATAATTATTATAACATAAATAAAATTTGATTTGTTAAATTTTCGGTTTTCTATTATTTAATTTTATATATCTTATACAAAATAATTCATCAATTAGATTTTTTGAAGTATGTTTTATCTAAATTCAATTATTTTTCTTTAAAGATAAATTCCGGCTAGAATCCTCTAATAACTTTAAATTATTCAATTGCTCTAAAATAGATTTTTCATTTTCTTCCAAAATCAATAAAATTTTATCTTTTTTAGAAGAATAATATAATTGTATTATTGTTAATATCCTCTTTAAAAAACTTTGCTGAGGAATAAAATTATCAAGAAGTTCCTTTAGCTCTTTATAATCATAGTATATAATATCAATATTATTCTCAATAAAATCAATATTGTCTTTGATAAAATCAATTGTATAATTACTATAAATTTCGATATCTTTATTTAATTGTTTATCTTCTTTGAGAAATTTTTTATTATATATTACATTTTCTAAAAAACTTTTAAAATCAATAGAAGTTATTTCTTTTTTGATTTTTTCAATAAAACTATCCCATAATTCTTTTATATTATTAAAATCAATATATTTATCTTCTTCAGTTTGTGATATGATATTTTCAATAATTACCTCTTTGAATTCAGCATTATATTCACCAAAAAAATTTCCATCATAATACTTATTTAATTTTTTATAATACCTTAAAAGTTCTTCTCGTTTTACTTCTACTATCTTTTTATTTTTTTCTAGTTTATTTTTCACTTCCTCTATTGTAGTTTTAAATTCCCTTTTTAAATAAGTTTCAAAATCTCTTTTGAGCTTTTCTTTCTCATATAACTCTTTATTTTGCTTTATTTTTTTTAATAATTTTTCTATACTTTCATATGATTTAAGCCATGAATTATCTTTTAATTCAAATACTTTTTCAGATTTAAAATTTTTAGATTTTATTTTAAATTCTTTAATGTAGTTTATTTGCTCTTTTACCTTTTTTATACCTGAAAATTTTTGTTCAATCTCTTTTCTTTCTTTTCTAATACTTACATCACATTCTTTCTGCTCTATAAAAGTTTTTTTTATATTTTCTATTAAATCTTCATAAACTGCTTCATTGTTGTTTTCCAACGACTCTTTTGCTGAATAAAATACTATATTATCCTCTTTCTTAATAATGGTTTTTACTTCTTCATCAGACAACAGATTCTCAAGTATTTTCTTTCTATCTAATTCCGTTTTATTATCTGATTTATTTAATATCATTATCACCGGTTTTTCTTTGTAAAAGTTTTTCAATCTATCTATTTCATCTTTTCTTAATCCACCATCACATGTAGATAACCAAAATATAACTTCCGCTTCTTCAAAAACGCTTTGTGATATCTGATCATCCATTTCTTTATCTGCGGTTGAAAATCCTGGCGTATCTATTAATTCAATATCTACAAGTTTATTTGATGGATACTTTATTCTTATTTCCTTTGCTCTTTCCTCTTTTAGTCCATCTACTTTATGAATTTGTGTTAAAAATTCTTTTTGACTTATTTTCTTTTCTTTTCCATCCTCATAAATTATCTTTATTTTTTTTTCCACTCCATAGGTTATTTTTGACACTATATTTGTTACAGGAGTATCTCCTACAGGCATTAACGGATACCCTATAATCGAGTTTATAAAAGTAGATTTCCCAGAGCTAAAATTCCCTAAAATTCCTACTTTTAACCTCTTATTCTGTTCATTTACTATCTCATATTCTTTTAAAAAAGTTTTCATCTTTAATCTTATATTATCTATATTACTTATTTTTTCGGATATTTGTAAAAGTATTTTTATTTTTTCTATGATATTTAATTTTTTTAAATTAACCATATATTATACCTCTGATAAAAATCTCTCTATAATCAAAATTTGATTAGAGATTTCATTAATATATTCATCCAAAAATTCTTTAATATTAGATTCTTGATTTTCAATATTTTTTTGAAAAATACTACCAACTTTTTTGAGAAAATTTTCTTGTGGGATTAAATCATCAATATATTCCTCTAGTGTTTCATTCCAATCATAATCTGTATCTTCTTGATCTTCTTGAAAAACATTCCATACTTTTTTAATAGGATATAAAGGATTAATAAAATTCCATAGACTTTCACTCTCATCATAATCTATATTTTTTGTTTCAAAAATATCCATTAATTTATAATTTTCAAAATTATTAACAAGGTTTTGATTCATAAATTCCATAGTGTATGAAACGAACATTTTAATCTCATTTTTTATATTATTTTGAGTATCATTAATATAACTTTTCATTTTATTAATTGTATTTTTCAACTTTGAATCATTATTTTCTTCTAATATTTTATCCAAAAATTCATTAAAATCAATCTTCTTATTTTCTTCTATAAGCATTCTATTTGTAAATTTATTCCATAAATTATTCAAATAACGTTTTGTAATTATAAATTCATCTGAAATACGATCTATGATTTTCAATATTATATCTTCTATAAATTTATTGTTATATTCACAAAAAAAATTTTTATTATAATATTTATTTACTTTTTTATAATACTTTAAAAGTTCTTCTCGTTTTACTTCTGCTATCTTTTTATTTTTTTCTAGTTTATTTTTCACTTCCTCTATTTCAGTTTTAAAATTTCTTTTTAAATAAGTTTTAAAATCATTTTCCAGCTTTTCTTTTTCATATAACTCTTTATTTTGCTTTATTTCTTTTAATAATTTTTCCAATCTTTCATATGATTTAAGCCATAAACTATCTTTTAGCTCAAAGCATTTCACCTCTTTGTCTTTTCCTAAACCACTTTTAATTTTTTTTATATAATTTATCTGTTCCTTAAAAATTTTTTTCCCTATATCTTTTCTTTCTTTTTTTAATTTTATATCACAGCCTTCTAATTCTATAAAAGATTTCTTTATATTATCTATTAACTCTTGATAAACTACTTCATTATTATTTTCTGAGATCTCTTTTGCTGAATAAAACACTATATTATCATCTTTCTTAATAATGGGTTTAATTTCTTCATCGGATAATAGATTATCAAGTATTTTCTTTCTATCTAATTCCGTTTTATTATCTGATTTATTTATTATTATTATTACCGGTTTTTCTTTAGAAAAGCTTTTCAACCTATTTATTTCATCTTTTCTTAATCTACCACCATCACATGTAGATATCCAAAATATAACTTCTACTTCTTCCAAAATACATTGTGATATCTTATCGCCCATTTTTTTATCTACTATGGAAAATCCTGGTGTATCTATTAATTCAATATCAGTAAGTTTGTTAGAAGGATATGTTATTCTTATTTCCTTTACTTTTTTATCTTTTAAAACCTCTTCTATAAAAATTTTTGTTAAAAATTCCTCTTGACTTATTTCCTTTTCTTTTTCATCCTTATAAATTATCTTTATTTTTTTTTCCACTCCATAGGTTATCTTTGAAACTATCTTCTTTACATGAATATCTCCTACTGGCATTAAAGGATATCCTATAACCGAGTTAATAAAAGTAGATTTCCCAGAGCTGAAATTTCCTAAAACTCCTACTTTTAGTCTATTATCCTGTTCATTTATTCTATCGTATTGTTTTAAAAAACTTTTTAGTCTATCACTTACTTTTTCTAATCCACTAATATCATTTATGTTTTTTAAAAATGTTTGGACTAAATCTTTTTTAAATTCAAATGTCGATTTGTTTGTTTTTAAACTCATTGTAACCTTCTTCCCATTTTTTAACATATTCATCAGTAATATATTCTTTAATCAAACCATAAGCTTTTAAAATACCATCATTTTTAACTTTGTGTCTAATAACGGTTAAATATAAATCTTTTGTGTATTCTTCTTTAAAAACACCATACTCTTTTAATATTTTTTTAAGTATAAGAAATTTTTCTTTAATATTAATTGAATTAAAATCATTATCATTCAAAAAATATTTTTCATATTCTCCTATTTTTTCTTTAATCAAATTAAAATCTTCAGATTTAATACTAAATTCACCCTTTAAAAAGTTAAGTAAATAAAAATACATTTCAGAATCTTTATATTTTTTTATTTTATCCTTTATTAAATTTTCGTTTTTTGAATCAATACTTATAATTTCTTTACGCTTTCTATATTTTTTTCTTTTACTTATTTCATCTTTCTTCATCTTTGAAATTAAAAATATAAAAAAACCTACCAAAGCTAAAATTATTAAATTTCTCAAATCATAACCTCCAATTTTTTTATTTTTAATTCGATTTCATCTTTTGCCTCTTTAATACTATTTAAAGACTTCTCTATTTCTAACCTTTTTATTTCCAAATTTTTCTTCCTATTTTGAATTTCTCCAATCTCACTCTCATTTTCACCTAATAATTCTTGTTTCTGTGAAGAAAGATTTGTTAATTCTTCTTTAATATTATGACTTTTTTGTTTAAAACTTTCAAATATATTTGAAGATAATTGTTCTGTATAATCCTTTTCATTTGATAAATCATCAAAAAAACCATTTACTAATGACTGTATATTAGCTTTTGATCCTTCCTCGTCCTTAAAAAAAAACCATTTATTTTCTTTAAGATAACTTAAATCTGTGTCAATTTCTTTTTCCACTTCATCCATTAAAGTTTGTCTAAAAAGATGATTATCAATCTTAAAATAACATTCTAATTCTTTTGCAGTCAAAACATTAAAACCAGAAACTTTCGATTTTAATTCATTTATGAGTTGATAAAATTCCTGTTTAATATCATCTGTTATATCTATGATTTTTGAATTTAAATCAAATTCACGATTAAAATTTTTTCTTATTATCTTACATATAGCAAATTTCATTCCTAATTTGATGTTATTGAAAGAATACTTTTCAATATAAGATGTAATTTCAGCTTCTACACTTCCATAATACCCTTGAAGAATATTATCTACTTTATTTCTTACTTCTATATTCATACCTAACAATTTTTTATCAACATTTTCATTAAAATTTAAAATTTCTTTTTTTATTCCATCTATTTTTTTTATTTCTTCCTTTTTAGTTGCAATAGGTTTTTCTAAAGAATTTATTTCGTATTCTATATCTTCCTTCTTTTTTTCAATTTCTTTTACTGTTTCTTTAATTATCTTATTTAACTTCTCTGAATGAATATTAACAATATTTTTTGTTTTAAATAAAAAATTCAAAATGAAAGTTTTAGCATCTTCAAAATATCCTTTATTCTCTATTATTTCCGGGAATTTATCATCAATTATTTGAAGTCTATCCTTTATTTCAGCAGGACAATTCTCTGGAGATTTATTAAATATATTCTGATAAATATATGCTTGTGTTGAAACCATTTTAAGATTTTTTGTCGTAGTCTTTAAAAATTCTTTTACTTGCTCATCACTAATATTTTCCAAACAGCTTATTATCTTATTTCGATTTTTTTCTGATACATCACCTAAAGTATCTAATTTATTTGCTATTAATATAACTTTTTCTTCTGAAACACCTTTAAGATAATTTATTACAAAATCTTTATCATTTGCATCAAAAGCTCTATCCGAACTAATTATCAATATAACAGCATCAGAGTTTTTGACAAATTCTTCAGTAAGTTTTGATCTTTCTTCCTCAGGATCATTTAATCCAGGTGTATCTACAATTTTAATACCTTTCAAATTTTCATTATTTAGAAAAACTTCTATCTTTTCTACAAAATCAGTATATTTACCTTCTTTGCCTACATATTTATTTATATCAGCTATATTATCTATTTCTTCAGTTTTTTTAGCCAAAATATCATCAACATAAGTAGTTTTGCTTTTAAATTCAGGATAAATCTTCGGATAAATTCTTAGCTTGTAAAATTCAGTGTTTTCAATTTTATTCCATCTTTCTTTGTTATAATAATGGACTTTAAAATATTCTTTTTCAGAATAAGATATTTCACTAAGTTTTGCAGTTTCAGCAACTGTTCCTTCAGGAAAAACAATCTTATCACCAAATAAAAAAGCATTGACAAACAAACTCTTTCCAGCATTCATCTGTCCACAGATTGATATAATAAATTGATCTTCTCTTATTTTTTTGATTTCACTATCAAAATATTCTTTATCAAAATATTCTTTATCATCAGTTTCATTTCCTGATTTTATCGGAAAAACACTTTCTAAACTCCGCAAAATTTTATAATTATCAATAATTAATTCTTTTTTATCATCAATAATACCCATTATTATTCCTCCACAATATTTATTTCATTTAAAACAGTTTTGTACTTTTTAACAGAATTTTTATAATTTTCAATTTCTTTATTAAAATCAGTATATTTCTCATTAATAGAACCTTTGATTATCGAAATATCTTTTTTAAAATCATCAAATATTTTTTTTGTTTCAACATCAACATTTGAAACAATTTCTCCTGATATCTCATGAATACATTGATATAGCACCTCTCTTCCTTTATCTAATAAAATTGTTTTTTTAGCTAAAAAATATGTTATATCTCTTGGTATATCAAATGTATGCGCAATTTTTGAAAGGATTTCAATCCCGTTAATCCAAACATTTTTATTACTAGTATTTTCTATATTTTCATTGTTTTCCGATCGTTCTTTAGCAATTCTATCTTCAGCTTTTTCACTTAAATCAGCTAATTTTTTTCCAGCTAAAGCTTCTACAAAGTTCTTTAATACAAATTCAACTCCACCACCACCAGTTGGCACTAAAATAGCAATTAAGATTGCATCAACAACTTTTATTATATTTTCCAATTTTACCATAATTTTATCTAAAGTTTTTACCATTTTTTGTTTGACAACATTACTTTCTATACCAATCTGCAAATTCGCACAAATATCCTCAAGTTCTTTAACTCCTTTTTTTACTTTCATTTCTAATTCTTTAAACCTATTTTCAATAGAACTTTTATCTCTTTCAACAATCTCTTCAACTATATCTTTTAAATTTGAATTCAACCAATTTTTTAATTCATCATTTATTTTATCAATAGAATTATGTATTTTATTTCTAAAATCCTCCATTTCTTTTTGAAGCTTAACAATTTCTGAATTTTTATGTATTAACAACTTATTAAAATCTTCATTTGAAGAAATTGGTGAATTAATTATCTCTTCTTTAAATCTAATTAAATTTTCAACTTCTTCAACAATGTCATTTAAGATGTTTTTTCTAATTTTTATTTTTCTTTCAAACAATATTTTTTGAGGATTTAAAAGTGTATTATTAATAAATGTAATCAACGAATTTATATCTGAATATTTTAAATCAATATCTTTTTTATTTTTTGATTCAAAATAATTATGACAGCTGAAATTTAGTAAATTAAAATCAACTGATATAGATTTTAAATTTCTATTAATCTCTTCTACAACTTTTTCAACATCAGAAGCTATTTTCAAATCACATTTATTTATTACTACCATAAAATCTTTTAATTTATGTTTTTTAATCAAGTTTTCTTTTAAATAATTTAATAAAGAACCAGATATTCCACCTCTTTCAATGTCAACTACCAGAATTACTATATCAATTTCCGGTAATATGAAATCTAATAATTTTCCATGTTCCTTTACCAAAGAAGACAGTCCTGGTGTATCATATATCACATAATTTTCACCATAGAATGGACTATCTGCAATATCAATATTTACTTTTCCCGTTTTCAAATTACTTTTACCTGTAATTACTTCTGATACCTGATCTAAATTTATATTTTGCTTTTCATTATCAATTTCTACCCAAACATTTAAGTTTTCCTTATTAGGATTTACTTTTACAACAGAATTTGTTGTTGGTTCATCACCTATTGGTAAAAAATCTTCTTTATTCAAAAGGCAATTGATTAATGAGGTTTTCCCGCTAGAATATTCACCAATCATACAAATATTAAATTTAATATTATCTTCTTTTTCCTTCCAATTCTTCTCATATTCTTTTAATTCAGGTAATTCTGTAAAAACAAAATCTAATTTATTACTATATTCTTTTAACATTGCCCCTCCAAAATAATTTTCATACTTTATAAATCATTAAAAAAGAAACTTTCGATAAATTATAAGTCTTTTTTATATATTAATCAAAAAAATAAAACATATAGGTTAAATACCATAATTATAATTAATACAAAATCTAGTTTTATATTTAGTTATACTTACTTTTTTTCATTTAATATTCCATTCTTTATCAAATATTGCTTTAATATTCCTATGGAATCGTTCAGATAAGATAATACCGTATATAATCTCTTTTGTAATATTCTTGATTTACACAGCTTTCTATTTTATCAATTTAGGCATATAATAAATAATTATTACTATTAAAAATCACATTTACAATACATTAATTAATAACTGTTCAAAAAGATAAAAAATATCTTCGATGAATAAAAAGTTTTCCAAATGCTTTATCCGTTTTTGGTTTAGGTTCTAAATGAAAACAAATTAAAATGTTCAGTGAACATTATATTCTACCAAAAAAAGGTTTTTCAAACTTTTTAGAGGCAGAAAAATTATGACTTTTTTATTTATTAATAGATTCCCGTGTTCACGGGAATGACAATCTAGTGAAACAATTAAAAATGAATAATTAAGAATTAATAATTTTAAAACAAATCTACAAATCTGAATAAAACACTGCTTCTATACCGCTCTTATACGCTACATATACCGTTATTATACTGCTTTTAATACAGATCCCGGCTCAGAATATTACCGGTAAGACACAATATTGATTTTTCTATTTAATCAGAGAACTCAATTCGACATTCGAATTTCAACATTCAACATTCCAAATTCAAAATTCAACATTCCAAATTCCAAATTCGACATTTCTTTCAACCTTTCCCGGCTTTTTACTATTTTACCATTTCACCATTTCACACAAAAATGTTCACCGAACATTTTGATTCACTATTTCACCCTTCTTCTCCTTTGGTTCTTGAAAAAACCTTTGCGATAACTTATTATGTATGTTATGAAAAAATATAGATGTTTTTCCCTTTATTCAGGTGGACTTGATTCAATGATTTCTTCTCATTTAATGAAAAGTCTTGGTTATGAAGTAATACTCTTAACATTTAGAAGTGAATTTTTTAATAAAAAATCAATTCCAGGAAAATATAACATAAAAATTGGTGATTTTTCTTTTGAACAGCATATAATTGAAGTAACCTCTGAATATATAGATATTTTAAAAAAACCAAAATTTGGTTTTGGTAAAAATATGAATCCTTGTGTTGACTGTAAAATCTTATTTTTATCTATTGCAAAAAATATGATGAAAGATTTTAATATTGATTTTTTAATTACAGGCGAAGTTATTGGTCAAAGACCTAAATCACAGAAATCTCATCCATTAAAAACTATTCTTCGTGAAGCTGATGTCAAAGATATACTTATTAGACCATTGTCTCTTTCTCACTTTCCTATTAATAAAATTGAAGAAAATAAAATTATTAATAGAAATGACATTATTAATATAATTTCTGTTGAAGGCAGAGGAAGATTTAAACAAATAGAATATGCAAACAAGAATAATATTAAAGATTATTCTTCTCCTGGCGGCGGATGTTTTTTAACTTATGCAGATTATTGTCGAAAACTCAGACCGCTAATCAATGAAAATAATAGAGATCTTATTCAATATGAATTATTAAAAACCGGCAGACATTTTGATATTTCTTCAAATAAACTTGTTTTAAAAAAATTTATTGTTGGTAAAAATAAAGAAGAAAATCAATTTATTGAAAATCAAAAATCAGGTATTATTATTAAACTTGAAGAAGCTATTCCTGGTCCTTTATCAATACTTTTATATCCTGCTTTTAATGAAGATGAATGGGAAATAATGAGCAGTATTCACCTTAGATATTCTGATATTGACACTGAACGTGAATACAACTTTGTAATTAGAAATCTTTATAATAATACAAAAAATATATATAAATGTAATTATAATAAGCAAAAAGGACTAGAACTTACGGAGAAATTTAAATTATGAAAAAAATTATTACAGATATTGTTGATTTTTTAAATATAAATTCCAATACAGGTAATACTTTGGAAGCTCTTCAATGGATAAAAAAAAAATGTAATGAACTTGATATTGAAATATTTTTTGAACAAAATGGAAATATTCTAGCAAAAAAACAAAATCTTGCAGCTTCAGGTTTAGTTTTATCAGGACATTATGATACTGTAAAAGGTGATATAAA
Organism: Candidatus Muiribacterium halophilum; assembly: GCA_023228995.1. Classification (GTDB taxonomy): domain Bacteria; phylum Muiribacteriota; class Muiribacteriia; order Muiribacteriales; family Muiribacteriaceae; genus JALOAD01. The sequence goes on along the minus strand of JALOAD010000002.1, from coordinate 61,599 downwards.
GGTTGAATTAACAGATGATTTTATTTATGGAAGAGGCTCTTCTGATATGAAATCTGGTGTTTTATCAATGCTTTATGCTGTTTCAAAAGCTACTATTTTATCTCCTGTAATTGCTCTTACCTGTGATGAAGAAACTGATTCTTCTGGTGCTAATCTATTAAAAGAAATGGTAAAAGACTATAAATACTGTATTGTTTGCGAACCTACATCTTTAAAATTATGTACAGCTCACCGAGGTAGAACAGTTTACAAACTTGTTCTTAAAGGTGAAAGAGTTCATGCTTCTGTTTCTCCAATGAATAATGTTTTTTATGAATTATCAAAAGTCCTTTCCTTTTTAAAAACTTTTCCTAATAAAAAAAATGATTTTCTTGGACTTGAAACAATTACTCCTGTAAGTGTAAAATCCTATCCTGATATTTATAATGTAACTCCCGATAAATTAGAGTTATTTATAGATAGACGAAAAACTACATCAATAAATAATTTTGAAGAAGATCTTGAAATTATCAGAAACATGTTTGATAAAATCAATTTAAAAAATTATTATATTGAAATTGATCCTAATAGGAAATTTAATACTTTAAGTTATTTTTGTAAAGATAAAAACTTTATAAATATAGCAAAAAAATCTATGAAAAATCTCAAACTTGATTGTAATGAATATCCTTTTACTGCAACTTGTGATGGTTCTTTTTTTGGTGAAAAATTACCTGTTCTTATTTTAGGTCCTGGTGATCTTTCTGAAGCTCATACTAAAAATGAAAAAGTAAATATTGAACAAATTTTAAAATCTGTTGAATTATACTTAAACATTAATAAAGGAGTGTTTAATGGACTATAAAGAAATAACTGCTCTTATAAAAAATTCTGTGAGAAAAACCCCATCTAAGTTTTATATAAAAAGTAAAGGTAAAATTAATTTCAAACCTTCTGATAAATATAATATTTATGGTGAAAATCCTTTTTATCTTATTATTGGTGATTATAATTCTATTAAAGATGAACTTGATTATAATAAAAATTTAATTTTACATTTTGATTATGAAGTTGAGGCAAGAAACTCTGCATTACCTCTTTTTAAAAAAGAATATGCTAATTCAAGAATAGAACCTGGTGCTATAATAAGAGATAAAGTTGAGATTGGAAAATCATGTATTATTATGATGGGTTCAGTAATAAATATTGGTGCTGTAATCAGCGATGGTACAATGATTGATATGAATGCTGTAATTGGAGCTAGAGGGATTATAGGTAAAAATTGTCATATTGGAGCTGGAGCTGTTGTTGCTGGAGTTTTAGAACCACCTTCAGCTACTCCTGTAATTATTGAAGATAATGTTGTTGTTGGAGCTAATGCAGTAATTTTAGAAGGTGTTAATATTGGACAAAACTCTGTAATTGGAGCTTGTTCGGTTGTAACTCAAAATATTCCTGCAAACTCCGTTGCTGTTGGTTGTCCTGCAAAAGTTATCAAAACTAAAGATAAAAGAACAGATGATAAAACAAAGATTGTTGAGGATTTAAGGTGATAATAAAAAAGATTATTGAACCTTTAGAAATAATTCAATATCTACATCAAATATATAATGATTCAAATCCACAAGTTATAGATTTTTTTTTAAAAAACAAAAAAGATTTTATGGCAAAGAATTCCAATTTATCTCTTTATTGTATATATGAAAACGATAAGTTAATAAGCTCGTTTGAAGCAAATGAACTAAGTAGTTACCCTGTTCCTGTTGTTGAAAAAAATGTTTTATTCCTTACTTCTTTTAATGTTATAGATAATTATAAAAATAATATTGATTTTATGGAAATAATCAATAAAATATTAACTGAACTTAAAGAAAAATATGATGAAATATTACTTTTATCATCTCCATTTAACGATAATATGAATGTAATATTTAAAAATCTTGGTTTTGCACCACTTTTAAATTATGAAAATTATCTCAAACAATCAAGTTTTTGGATGTATAAAAGTTTTAACTCTTCATTTATTAAAAGAATTCCAATGAATTTTGAAATTTTAAGAAAAGATAATGTAGAAAAATATGAAGTTGAAAAGATTTATTTCAAACTCTATGCAAATTTTCAGGAATTTTTTCACTGTGAAGTTTATCATTATCTTAATTTTATAAAAAACAAATTTCCTAAAAGTATTGAAATTGAAATAATACATATTTCTTCAAAAAAACAAGCTATAAAATATGGAACTGATTTTTGTATATTAATGGATAATAAAATAATAAATCCCGTAAATCTTATGAAACTTGATGTTGAGGAATATTTAAAAATCATTTAAAAAAAAAAGAGGTATATATAATATACCTCTTTCTTCTATTAATAAGATTTATTTCATATCTTTATAACAAAACCACCAATCATAACAATCATATTTTTCTCTATTGATTTCAGCAGTTTTTTCATCAGTTGCTGGTGATACAATAATTTTATCTCCAAGAAGTTCATTGTTTGGCCAATTTGCAGGCATAGCACCTTTGTTTTCAGCTCCAACCTGTAAAGCTTTGACAATTCTCAAAATTTCATCCATATTTCTACCGAGTTCTTGTGGATAATATAACATTGTTCTTATATTACCTTCTGGGTCTATAACAAATACCGCTCTAACTGTATTTGTTCCTTTTGAAGGATGAAGCATACCTAATTTCAAAGCTAAAAGTCCCATTTCATCTGCAATTATTGGAAAAGGAATCTTTACTTTAAGATTTTCATTAATCCATTCAGCCCATTTAATATGTGAAAACACCTGATCAACAGAAAGACCTATAAGTTTACAGTTTAATTTTTCAAATTCATCATTTTTTAAAGCAAATGAATAAAATTCTGTTGTACAAACAGGTGTAAAGTCTCCAGGATGTGAAAATAATACAAACCATTTTCCTTTATAATCACCAGGAAGTGTTTTTTTACCATGAGTAGTTAAAACAGTTGTTTCTGGAAATCTGTCCCCAATTAGTGGTAATCTTTCGTCCATTTAAATCCTCCATTTTGTTTTGTTTGAATAACATTTAATATTTATTATTCTAAATCAAAAAAAATACAATGTCAAGTCTTTTGTAATAATTTCATTTTTGTATCCATTACAAGAGAGAATAATTAAAAATTACCGGTAGACAGTTAGCAAATTATTTATTGCATTTCTATAATTATAATGATATTCTTAGGCTAAATTAGGTTTTACTGGATTTTTGGCCTCTCCAGCCTTTTATTCGGTTAATCCTGTATTTACAAAATTTAGGAGGACTATTATGTCTATCACAAAAGAACAAAAAACAAAAATTACTGAAGAATTCAGAATGCACGAAAAAGATACTGGTTCAGCTGAAGTTCAGGTAGCAATATTAACTAAGAGAATTGAAAATCTTAGACCACATTTTGCTACTCACAAAAAAGATAATCACTCAAAAAAAGGTCTTATAAGACTAGTTAATAACAGAAAAAAACATTTGAGATATCTTAAAACTAAAAACTATGAAAAATATCTTGAAATCGTAAGCAAACTTGGTTTGAGAAAGTAAAATAAAAATTATAGCAGAGGGAATATTATGAAAGAAATTATTGTAGAAAAAGTAATAGACGGAGTATCGTATAAGTTAAGAACTGGAAAGCTTGCAAAACAAGCTGATGGTTCTGTAGTAGCTCAGGCAGGCGACACAATGGTTCTTGCGACTGCAGTTGCTTCAAAAAAATCATCAGCATTTATGGATTTTTTTCCATTAACTGTTGAATTTAGAGAAAAAACTTATGCTGCTGGTAAAATCCCTGGTGGTTTTATCAAAAGAGAGTCAAGACCATCTAATGATGAAATCTTGACTGCAAGAACAATTGATAGACCAATAAGACCTTTATTTGAACAAGGTTTTAAAGCTGAGACACAACTTATTGTCAGTGCAATATCTTATGATAGAGAAAACCCATTTGATGTATTGGGTGTAACTGCTGCTTCCGCTGCATTACTTATTTCTGATATTCCTTTCAATATTCCCGTGGCTGCTGTAAGAATTATAAAAAAAGACGGTGAATTTAAAGTAAATCCATCTCATGAATTACTAGAAAACTGTGATATAAACCTTGATATCGCTGGTACTAAAGATGGTATATCTATGGTTGAAAGTGAAGCTAAAGAAGCTTCAGAAGAAGATATGGTTAAAGCACTTGAAATTGGTCATGAATATATTAAAAAACTTATTGATCTTCAATTTGAACTTAAAGAACTTGCTGGAAAACCAAAAAGACCTATTGAAATCATTGAACCTCTTGATGAAAAACTAATTGCAGATATTAAAGAAAAAATAATTCCTGAACTTAAAGAAGCTGTTTCCATTAAAATGAAACTTGATAGAAGCGACAGACTTAGTCAGATATTCAATGATTATATTCAGCCTTCAATTGATAATGCTGAAAGCGAAGATAAAGAAAGAACCACTTATATACTAAAAAATCTTTTTGAAAATACTATTAAAGAAGTTGTTAGAAAAAAAATCGTTTCTGAAAACATTAGAATTGATGGAAGAAAACTTGATGAAATAAGAAAAATAACTTGTGAACTTGATATACTTCCAAGAGCTCATGGTTCTTCCCTATTTACTCGTGGAGAAACTCAAAGTCTTGGTGTAGCTACTTTAGGTTCTTCAAGAGATGAGCAAATGGAAGATGGACTTGTTCTTGAATCATCTGGTTTTAAAAAATTCTATCTTCATTATAATTTCCCTCCATTTTGTGTTGGTGAAGTTAAAAGAGTTGGTTCAGTATCAAGAAGAGAAATTGGTCATGGAAATCTTGCTGAAAGAGCATTAAAAATGGTTTTACCTGCTCCTGAAGATTTTCCTTATACAATTAGACTTGTATCTGAAGTTTTAGAATCAAATGGTTCTTCTTCAATGGCTTCAATATGTTCTGGTTCAATGGCTTTAATGGCAGCAGGTGTTCCATTAAAACATCAGGTTGCTGGAATTGCTATGGGACTTATTGAAGAAAGCGATGATTATTATGTCATTTCTGATATTCTTGGTGATGAAGATCATTTTGGTGATATGGATTTTAAAGTTGCTGGTACTGAAAATGGTATTACTGCACTTCAAATGGATATTAAAATAAAAAGTCTTCCTTTAAGTGTTATGGCTAAAGCACTTGCTCAGGCTAATACTGGTAGAAAGCACATTCTTTCAATTATGAATAGTGCAATTAATAATCCTAGAAAAGAACTTTCTGAATATGCTCCAAGAATTGAATCTATTATGGTTAATCCTGATAAAATTAAAGATGTAATTGGACCTGGCGGAAAAATGATTAAATCTATAATAGAACAAACTGGAGTTGATATTGATATTGATTCAAATGGTTCTGGTGAAGTTAAAATAATTTCAAATGACAGTGTAATGGCTGAAAAAGCTAAAAGACTTGTTTTAAGCATTGTTAAAGAAGTTGAAGTTGATGAAGAATATAAAGATAGTGTTGTTACAAGAATTATGGATTTTGGAGCTTTCGTTAAGATTACTCCTACTAAAGAAGGTCTTGTACATATTTCACAAATTGCAGCAGCAAGAGTAAATAAAGTTACTGATGTTCTTAATGTTGGAGATAAAATTGATGTTAAAGTTATTAAAATTGATGAACAAGGTAGAATTAATCTTTCAAGAAAAGCAATGCTTGAGGAGTAAAATTAATGTCAAATGAGCTGAAACTTGAATATGGTTTCAATGACGATATTGCTGTTATAAGATTTAATGGCGAGCTTGATATGAATACAATTGGAAAAGCTTATGATACTATAAGTGATATTATCGATTCAGGATATATCAAAATGGTTTTTAATCTTGAAGAATTGGAATTTATAGATAGTACTGGTCTGGGTTTTTTTACTGGAAGTCTTAAAAAACTTAAAGAAAAAAACGGTGATCTTAAAATATGCTCTCCTTCCTCATATCTTAAAAGAATTTTTTCTCTAATTCACATGGATTATTTTATAGATATATTCGATGATGAAGATAAAGCTTTAGAAAAATTCAAACTTACTAAAGATGATACTATTAAGAAATGGGAAGAAGTTATAAGAGTTAATCCAACTTATGCAGATGCACATTTTCAACTTGCTCTTGCACATAAGAATGAAGGTAATTTCTCTGATTCTATGAAAGAAGTTACAACAGCTCTTGATATTAATAGTAATTACAGTAAAGCTTATAAACTTAGAGGTGATGTTTTTAGATTAACAGATAAATTTGATAAAGCTTGTGAAAACTACAAAAAAGCTTTTGAAATAAATACTGATTATATTGAACCAAAAGTTGAATTAGCTACTTTGACTAAAGATCCTCAAATAATGGCTGAATGTGAAAACATTCTTGTTAATACACTTAAAGAAAAAGGAAATTATGCAGATCTTAACAATTTGTTAGGTAGAATTTATTTTGCTCAGGACAAACTTGAAAAAGCTCTTGAATATTTTGAAAAAGCTTTAAGTATAAACAACAATTTTACAGATGCATTGATTAATAAAGCTCAGGTTTTATTAGCTTTAAAAGATTCCAAATCTAAATCAGTTGCAATACTTAAAAAAGCATTTAAAGTTAGTAAACAGAAATATCTTAAAGATATAGCTAAAAATCTTATAGATGAACTTGAAAAGTAATATACTAATAATATTAAACGGAGAGATCATATCTGATATTGATCTCTCTTTTTATTCAAAAATATTCCCTGTTGATGGTGGCGGTGAATATTTAAAAAATTATTCAATTATACCAGACATTATGATTGGAGATTTTGATTCAATATCTAAAAATACATTAGATTATTTCAAAAAAAACAATACCAAAATAATCAGTTATCCTTCAAAAAAAGATTATTCAGATCTTGAGTTAACTCTTTATTATATTTCAGAAAATTATAATAATATAAACATAGATGTAATTGGATGTTTTTCTGACACAAGAATTGATCATTTTTTAGTTAATCTTGAAGTTTTTGCAAGATTTGCTGACAAATTTACTTTCAATATTATAGATAAAAGATTTAAACAGATAATATCTTCAAAAAATATTAATATTGAATGTATAAAAAATGTACCTATAAGTATTTTATCAATGTCTGATAAATGTATTTTTGAAAAAAGTACTGGGCTTGAATATAATCTTAAGAATATTACAATTGAACGGTTTTCTTCAAAAGGATTATCTAATAAAACAAAAACTTCCCGCATTACTGTCGTTATACGGGAAGGAATTTTTTCAATAATTTTACCGGCCGGATAAAACTATAAAACCTTAAAAATTAGACTTATTTTTAAGAGTTTTAAGACATTTTGTACATATCTTAATTCTTACAGGTTTACCATTCACTTCAGCTTTAATTCTCTGAAGGTTTGGTAAAAATCTTCTTTTGGTTTTATGATGTGAATGACTCACATTATTTCCGGTGGCAGGACCTTTTCCACAAACGTCGCATCTAAATGCCATTTTTCTGCCTCCTATCAATTGATATTGTTGAGAAATAATAACAGAAAAGAAATTTAAATGCAAATGTTTTTTTATATTTAATTAATACCTAAACCTATAAAGATATTAACAAGGTTCAATATGAATTATAATATCAGAAATCTTAGGTATTTCTTTCATTATTTTGATTTTAACCTGTTTAGATTTTTCATGTCCTTTATAAACACTCATATCTTTATCCACAAGAATATGCATATCAAGTGCAATGTTATTACCAAGAAATCTTGTTCTAATTGCATGAACATCTTTAACATCTTCAACACTTAAAGTAATATCAGATATTTTTTTTACCATATCCTGAGATACACCTTTATCTGATAATCTCTGCATTGCTGAATATATCATTTCTATTGAAACTTTTAAAATTATCGCACCAACAATAACAGCTCCTATTTTATCCATAAATTCAAAACTTTTATAAAAAGTTGCTATAAATAGTGAAATAAAAACAGGAATTGACGAAAACACATCACTTCTATGATGCCAAGCATTTGCAATTACAGCATGAGATTGTATTTTATTACCGATTTTTAAAGTATATCTAAATAAAATTTCTTTTATTATTATTGCAAAAAAAGCAATTATCAATGCTTCTATACAAATTAAACTTGATTCAGCAGACTGCACTTTTATTACTGAAAAATAAACAATTTCATAACCTGCGTAACCTAAAAGTAAACCTATAAAAATTGTTATAATATCTTCTACTCTTTTATGTCCATAAGGATGACAATTATCTTTTGGTTTCATCCATAATCTAACACCAAAAAACAGCATAAAATCAGACATAAGATCTGATATAGAATGAATTCCATCAGCTATAAGAGCATAGCTTCCAGCTTTTAAACCGCCTAATATTTTACCAGTTGCTAATAATATATTTACAATTATAGAAACAATTGTAACTTTTAATACATCTTTATATTCAGCACTGTTTTTATAATATACTGACATATTTTAATTCAAACTCTCTTTCACAAAAATGACATTTGAGTTTTTTCCCGTTTTTTATATTATAAAACTTTGATTTAACTTCTTCAAGTCTTGTAACACAAATAGGATTAGGACATTTTACAGTGTTAATAAGGATTTCAGGAAGTTTTGCATTATGTTTATATGCAATATTACCATCTTTTATTATATTTATAGAAGCATGAGGAGCAACAATCGCTATTTTATTTAAATCATCGTCTGAAAGATTTTTGTTTTCAATTTTAATAACATCTTTATAACCTAATTTAGAACTTGGCAGATTTATTCCCATTGTTATAGTTGAATTATGTTCAATACCTTCCAAACCAAGCACTTTTAGAACATTTAAAGCCATTTTACATGGAATATGGTCTATAACTATACCCTCTTCTATTCTATACACTTTATAAGGACGGTCATTTTTCATTTTATACCTCCAGTAAGAAGTGAAAGTAATGCTTGTCTAACAGGAATTCCATTGGCTGCCTGTTCAAAATAATAAGCATAAGGAGTATTATCAATTTCTTTGGATATTTCATCAATTCTTGGAAGCGGATGCATTATTTTTAAATTTTCTTTAACATTAATAAGATTATTTTTTTCAAGAATATAAATACCTTTAACTTTTTCATATTCAGTTTTGTCAGGAAATCTTTCACCCTGAATTCGTGTCATATAAAAAATATCAACTTTATCAATTACATCATTTATTTCATTACATTCAAAAAAATTAATATTTCTTTCTTTTAAAAGTTCAGTTATAAAATCAGGCATTTTAAGACTTTCAGGACTTATAAAATATAAAGTTATATCTTTATAAAGACTTAATGCACAAGCTAAAGAATGTACAGTTCTACCATATTTCAAATCTCCTGCAAGTGCAATACTCAAACCATCAATTTTACCCTGATTTTTTTTAATTGAATAAAGATCAAGCAGAGTTTGTGTTGGATGCTGATTTGCACCATCTCCACCATTTATTATTGGTATATCAACACATTCAGAAGCAAATCTTGCCGAACCTTCAATATTATGTCTCATTACTATTACATCTGAATATATTTCATACATTTTTAAAGTATCAAAAAGAGTTTCACCTTTTTTTAATGAAGTAGATGAAGTATCTGTAAAACCAGTAATACTACCACCAAGTCTATAACAAGCGGTTGTAAAACTATCTTTAGTTCTTGTAGAAGGTTCAAAAAAAAGACTTGCAATAATTTTACCTTTTAAAAGGTTAGATTTTTCTAAAACAGGCATATTTTCGATAAACTCTGACTTTTCAAGAATAAAATCAATTTCATTTCTCAACATATCATTTACTGAAATAATATCTTTTCCAATAAAATTCAAGAAAACCTCCTGTACTTAAATAATAAACAAAGCTCAATAACTTTGCAAAAAGCAAAAATCTACAATATATATTTACTAAGATCTCGGTTTTTTATAATATCTTTAAGTTTATCTTCAACATAAAACTCATCTATTTCAACATTTTTATCATTTGTATCAGGAGCTTCATAAGAAATTTCTTCAAGAAGTTTTTCAATTATAGTATGAAGTCTTCTTGCACCAATGTTTTCCATCTGTTCATTTGCAACAAAAGCATATTCAGCGATTTTATCAATAGCATTATCTTTAAAATCAAGTTCAATACCTTCGGTTTTTATTAAAGCTTTATACTGTTTTATAAGAGCGTTTTCGGGTTCTTTTAATATTTTAACAAAATCCTCCTGATTCAAAGAATGAAGTTCAACTCTTATAGGAAATCTACCCTGAAGTTCAGGAACAAGATCAGAAGGTTTTGCAGAATAAAATGCTCCAGCAGCTATAAAAAGAATATGATCAGTTTTAATTGTTCCATGCTTTGTCATTACAGTAGAACCTTCAACCAAAGGCAAAAGATCTCTCTGAACACCTTCTCTTGATACATTAGGATTACTTCCTCCACCTTGTCCACCAATTATTTTATCTATTTCATCCAAAAATATTATACCTGAATTTTCAACTTTTTCTTTAGCTTCTCTGGTTATTTCTTCCATATCAATAAGTTTAGAAGCTTCTTCGTCAGTAAGTAATTCAAGAGCATCTTTTACTTTAACTTTTTGTTTTTTCTTTTTATCCTGACCTAAAATACCACCCATTATTCCGCCAATATTGAATTCTTCCATTCCACCACCAGAAAACACCTCAAACATTGGCATTCCACCACGACTTTTAACTTCTATTTCTATTTCTCGCAAATCAAGTTTTCCGTCTTCAAGAAGTTTTTTGAATTTTTTCCTTGTGTCATTATAAGTATCATTTTCTATATGTTTTTCTTCTGTATTATTATTTTCAACTTCAACTTCAATTTCATTTTTATCAATATTATTTTTATCAATAAATGAATCAAAAAGTTCTCTGGCTTTTCCAGCTGCTGAGGAAACAGGATTTCTTTTTGGAATTAAAATATCAAGAACTTTTTCTTTTGCAATTTTTAAAGCTTTTTCTTTTACTAGTTCAGTTTTTATTGATTTTTCTCTAGATATAGCAAGTTCAAAAAGATCTCTAACCATAGATTCAACATCTCTTCCAACATAACCAACTTCTGTATATTTAGTAACTTCAACTTTAAGAAAAGGAGCATTTATAAATTTCGCTATTCTTCTTGCAATCTCAGTCTTTCCTACTCCAGTTGGTCCAATCATTATAATATTTTTTGGCATTATTTCTTCTTTAAGACCACCATCTTCAAGAAGTCTTCTTCTATATCTGTTTCTTAACGCTATAGCAACTGCTTTTTTTGCGTCTTTTTGACCTATTACAAATCTATCAAGAATTTCAACAATTTGTTTTGGTGTGAATTCATTCATTGTCATTGTCTCCTAATTCTTCAATAATAATATTGGAATTTGTATAAATACATATTTCAGAAGCAATTTTCATAGCTTTTTTGGCAATATCCTTTGATGAAAGCTCAGTGTTTTCAATAAGAGCAAGAGCTGCTGAATAAGCATACATACCACCTGAACCAATAGCTGCAACATCATAATCAGGACTTATTACATCTCCAGTACCTGATATAATTATAATCTCATCTTTATCAGCTACAATCATAAGAGCTTCAAGCTTTCTAAGCATTTTATCAGTACGCCAATCTTTAGCAAGTTCAACTGCTGATCTTTTTAATTGACCTGAAAATTTTTCAAGTTTAGACTCAAATCTTTCAAATAATGTAAAAGCATCTGCGGTAGAACCTGCAAAACCAACTACTATAGAATTATTATATAATTTTCTAAGTTTTCTAGCTGTATGTTTTAAAACTGTATTACCAAAAGTCACCTGACCATCACCAGCAATACATACTTTATTGTTTTTCCTGACTGCAAGAATTGTTGTGCCTTTGAACATTCTTTTTCCTCCAAATATAAATAAAAGCTATTAAAGTACAAAATATCATCAAAAATAAAGTCGCTTTTGAAGAATATTTATGTACAATATCCATATTAGAACCTGCTATATAACCAATAATAGTAAGTATAAGAACCCAAATCCCAGCCCCAAGACTAGTAAAAATACTAAATTTTGCAATATTCATTTTTATAAGTCCTGCTGGAAACGATATATACTGCCTTATTACAGGAATAAGTCTGCCAATAAAAGTACCGATTTCTCCATGTTCATTAAGATATTTTTCAGTCTTTGCAAAATTCTCTTCTGTAATAAAGAAATATTTCCCAAATTTTATAATAAAAGGTCTTCCAAGAAAAAAAGCAATATAATAATTAAAGACAGCACCCATCAAAGAGCCGGTAATACCGCATAAAATCACAATATAAATATTCATTTTACCAATAGAAGCAAGATAACCTGCCGGTGGCATTACAACCTCAGAAGGAAATGGAAAAAAAGATGATTCAAGAAACATCATTATTATAATACCCGGATAACCAAGTTTTTCAACTGTAAGAACAATGAATTCAATCATTGAATGAAGCATTTCCATAAGAATTTCTCCAAAAAAAATAATTGATAACTTGGATAAATATTACAATACATAGAAGTATAAAACAAGGTTCAATTAATCAGTTTTTTATAAAACAGTATATCCAACATTAATTATCTCAGATTTGATTTTATCAATATCCAGAGAAAAACCTTCTATATATACATTTTTTGAATTAAGGTCAACTTCTACATTTTCAATACCATTAATTTCAAGAATTATTCTCTTAACTGTAGAAGCACAATGATTACACGTCATTCCATTAACCACAACAGTTATTTTTTGTAAATCTCCTTTTGTAGAATCTTCATTTGAAATATAAATGTTTTTTTTGAAATATCTTTTAAAAATAGCATAACTAAATATCAAAGCAAGTAAAATACCAGATACTGTTTTTATTATATTGCTATCCATTTCATGTAAATGTTTCATCTCAGGAATAGTAAAATTAATAATCGCTAAATCAAATAAAACACCAAATGCCAATGAAGATAATGCAATTGACAAAAGATATATTGTTAAAGTCTTTTTACCCATTATCTTCCAAATTGTTGACATTGTTGCAACATTTGTTGCAGGTCCTGACATCAAAAAAACCAAAGCGGCACCAGGACTTATACCTTTCATTATTAAAGCAGTGGCAACCGGAACAGAACCAGTTGAACAAACATAAATAGGTATTCCAATTACAAGCATTATAATATACTGAAGAAATTTGTATTCACCAAGCATACTTGAAAAGAAATCCGCCGGTACTGCAACAGAAATCATTGCACTGACAATAATTCCAATAATAAGAGCTTTTGCAATATCTTCAGGAAGAGTTATAAAACCATATTTCATAGCTTTAATAAATTTATTATCATTATTGGTTTCTTCATTGTGATTATGATTATCAATTGATTTATCAGCATTACAAGAATTGCCGGAACAACATGAAGATTTAGAGATTTTTTCAAGTTCATTATTTTTTATAACTTTACTATTATCATCTTTATCAAATATTGAAACTAAAATACCGCCAATAATACCATTTATAAGAGCAGCTGCAGGTCTAAATATACCAAATACCATACCCATAAGTGAATATGTCACCATAATTGAATCTACGCCAGTCTGAGGAGTTGAAATAAGAAATGATACGGTAGCTCCTTTTGATGCACCATGTTTTCTTAAAGAAGCTGAAACTGGTATTACACCGCATGAACATATTGGTAGCGGAACTCCAAGAAGTGAAGCTTTTAATATAGAAAAAAATCCTTTATTCCCAAGGTGTTTTTCAATAAATTCAGGTTTTATAAAAACAGACAATAAACCAGCAATAAAAAATCCAATAAGAAGTGAATAAGACATTTCACCCCATATTGTCCAAAGATCATTTAAAAACCTTGTTATTAATTCAGTATTTTCTGACATAATACCTCACAAAAAAATAATATAAAAAGTCTAAAAACCAACTATTTAAGTAGTATATAAAATCAAAAGAAAAAAATCAAGAAAGTTAAGATTTAAAAACTAGTTTTAATTATTGAATCAACTTGTTTTACAAATTTTTTCCATTCTATTATTAACTCATCAACTCTTGTTTTACCATGCTGTGTTATTTTATAATACTTCCTCATTGGACCTTCGTCTGATTCAATAACATAATTTTCAAAATAACCTTCTTTTTTTAATCTTGTCAGCAATGGATATATTGTGCCAGAAGTAACTTTCATTCTTTCAGATATTTCACTTACAATCTCATAACCATAACAATCTTTTAAATTAATCAGACTAAGAACACAAATTTCAAGAACACCTTTTTTAAACTGACTATTCATTGGAAACACCATTCATTTTAAAACTAATATCACCTGAAAGTGTTTTAAGATATATTTTTGAATTAATATCTGTACCATATTTGCCATTGCATTTTTTCTTATCAATTGAAAGTTTTAAATTAGACTTAATATCACCTGAAAGAGTTTTTAATTCATATTCAAAATCTGATTTATTATCAGCTTCTACATTAATATCTCCTGAAACAGTTTTCGCTTTTAATTTTTCAGGAAGTTTTTCACAATTAAAAACAATATCTCCTGAAACTGTTGATCCAGACAAATTATTATTTATAGCTTTGACTTTTATATCTCCGCTTATAGCTTTGAATTTTATATTGTCACTTTTAATAAAATCACCTTTTAAATCACCTGAAACTGAATCAAATTCAAATGTATCACTATTTATTTCTGAAATTTTTGCATCGCCTGAAACAGATTTAAACCCAAAAGAATCAATTTTTAAAGATTCAGCCGAAAAATCTCCGCTTACAGTTTTTATTTTACATATAGCAGATTTTAAAATATCAAATTTAACATCTCCGCTTACAGTTTTTAAATTTAATACATCAAACTTTTGAGTAGTAAAATAAATGTTAATTGTCCATTTTTGATTTTTATTTGCAGTTAATAAAAAATTAAGTAAAGACCTTTTTTTCTTTTTAAGTTTAATATAAAGACGATTTTCAGAATCCTTAACATCAAAATCAATTTCCTTGTCAAAACCTTTACCAGTTATCTCAAATTCATTCTTATCAGACTTAATCATATTAATATCTGCTATATCAGTATCAATTACAATTTCAGATAAATCTCCAGAAAAAACATGTTTTTTATTAAAAAACTCATCATTATAGGTTTTATTATTTTTATCATTTGAAATATCTCTATATTTTTGAGATTTTTGATTATTAATTGCATCATCATTAACAATATCGCAAAAACCCTCAGGACTTCCTAATTGTTCTATAAGCTCTTCTTCTGTTTTACCTTCTTCCTTACCATTTTCAAAATAATCTCGCAAATCAGATAAAATATCTTCTACCACAATACCATCAAAATCACTAACAATACTTTTAACTTTTTCAATATACTCATTACTGTTCATGTTACCTCCATTTATGTATTCTACTATTATGTATTGCAAAGTACTTGGTTATATTTTAACAAAACCTACATAAATGTCAACCGAGGTCTTAAATTTTTTTTATTCAATTTTTTGAATATACTTTTCGCTAAATTTATGATATAAAAATGAAGTAACAAGTAATACTATTCCCATAAGGAAAAATGACAACATCTTTGACATTACATTCATATTAGTAATATCAAAAAGAAGTACTTTTAACGAAGTAAATCCGAGTATACCAAATGCTGAATATCTAAACATAGGAATATCTTTTTTTAAGCCTACAAAAATTAATATATATGAATATATTACCCAAGAAACTGATAATGCTCCATGAAGTGAATCTGCACTAAACATTTTAAAAAATCCAATAACTTCAACATTTAAAATAACAATTGAAAATACAAATAATATAATTGAAAAAAAGTTATATGTAGATTTATCTTTTAATATATATCTATTTATCTTTAATACAGCTATCATTGATATAATTATAACTATTTCATGAAATAATCTTCCAATTACCTCAGATGTATTTGCTGATAAAAATTCTAAATTTGAAAATGAAAAATGAAAGTAATAATTCAAATCATTAAATGTAAAAAGCCAAAGTGACAATAACATTCCAATAAATGATAACACTTCAAGATTATGTTTTTTTGTTTCATTTCCATACCAATACATAAAAATTGAAATAATAAGTATTGTTGTTGTAATATAATTTGCAAATATAAAACTACTTAATCCAAAAACTAAAAACGAAATTGCAAGACCAATGTATGGAATCGCATAAGGTCGAAATATTCCTTTTTTATAAAGAAATAATGAAAATACTCCGAATATAATTGCAAATATAATTGAATTTATTCCACTCACTACATCTGTGAAGTTTGAAAGATTTATAAGATAAAAATTATAACAAAAAAATGCAACTGAACCTATTACAATCTGCGAAGTTATATTTTGCAATTTATGGTTTTTAAAAAGATAATTAATAATTGGTATAGCAACAAACACAAAATAATTAAGAATTGAGAATATATAACTTATATTAAATGCATTAAAATTAAAATTATTTGAAGCCCATACAATCATAAGTAAAAAATAAGAAATATATAAAAGTTTTAGAGAAAATTTCCATTCTTTTAAATGTGAAATATAAAGAAATCCAATATTTGCAATAAGAATGTAAATAAAAAACATAATACTATAACCAATTCTTATACCAAACATCATAGGAGTTCCGTAAGCACCAAATATTGCAAGCGACAATATCCATTTAACATCAAATAAATATGCAAGAAAAACTGTAACTAAAGATATACCAGACATTATAATATAAGCAGATTTTTCTGGAATTATATTATGATGAACAGATCCAAAATAAGTCGCAGAATAAAGAATCGCAAGCCCTGCTCCCATTAAAGCAACACCATATTTTCTGAAATTTTTACTAATTACATATCTACCCAAAACAACAAATATAATACCAGTAAGATAAACTAATAAAACTCTCACTAGCGGAGTAATTAGACCTAATTCAATAGTATATTTAAGAAAAGTACCAATACTTAAAAGTACAAAAAATATTCCAGCAAATAAAATCCATTTTTGACCAAAATTAAATTCAGCCATAAGTTCAGATATTTTATTATCTTTAATATCTGTTATATCTTTTTGATTATTTGAAGATTTAAACTCATTACCACAATTTTTACAGAATTTCGCACCTTCAAAGTTTTCAGTATTACAATTATTGCAAATCATCTTCCCTCCATATTTAAAACATTAAATTTCAAATAAAATCTTATTTTTTAAATTTAGTTTATATTATATAACATTTTTAATAAAAAAAACATAAAATTCTGTAAAAAAAAATAGTGAAATAGAATATTAAATCTCTCTATTCCACTACTTTTTATACCGCTTTCATACCGTTTTTGTACTTCTTCTATACCGCTCTTATACTTTTCTTTTATACGCTCTCATACCGTTCTTGTACGCTCCACATACCGCTCTAATACTCTTCTTTAAATAATTAAAGTATTACTTTTTTTTCTATCCATAAGAATCATTTTATCAATAGCTTCATCTACACTATAACTCGCCTGTTCACCTGTATCACGATTCCTGAGAGTTATCTTTCCAGATTCTTTTTCATCATATCCCAAAATTGCAAGATAAGGTATTCTCATAAGTCTACCTTCTCTGATTTTTTTACCTAATTTTTCATCTCTAACATCTTTTTCAACCCTAATTCCTGCATCAAACATTTTATTATAAACTTCTTCTGCATAATCATTCAATTTTTCGCTAATTGAAAGAAGTTTAACCTGAACAGGAGCAATCCAAAACGGAAAAGCACCAGCATAATGCTCAATCAAAAATGCAATTGTTCTTTCAAGACAACCAATAGAACTTCTATGAATTATAACCGGTCTTTTCTTCTGACCATCTCTATCAGTAAATTCCATATCAAATCTTTCTGCAAGTACAAGATCTATCTGATTTGTAATTATTGTATCATCTTTACCATTAACATTTTTTATCTGAATATCAAGCTTTGGACCATAAAATGCAGCTTCACCTAATGCAACTTCATATTTCCAACCAAGATCATCTAAAATATCAATAAGAAGTTTTTCTGAAAATTCCCACATTTTTGGATTATCAACATATTTATCTTTAGTATCATCTCTTAATGAAGCTCTAAACCATACTTTATCAGAAATTCCAAGTGTATCCATAATATATTTCAAAAGTTCAAGAACTGCTTTGAATTCATCTTTAAGCTGTTCAATAGTACAAACTATATGAGCATCAGCAAGTGTAAAATTCCTAAGTCTTATAAGCCCACTCAATTCACCAGATTTTTCAAATCTAAACAATGGAGAAACTTCAGCAAATCTTCTAGGTAAATCATTATAAGAATGAGGTTTTCCTTTATACATTTCAAAATGATGAGGACAAGTCATTGGTCTTAAAACAAACTGTTCACCCTCAATATCAATTGGATTATACATTGAATCCTGATAATGATCCCAATGACCAGAAGCTTTATATAAATCAACTTTTCCAAGAACAGGAGTTATAACATGTTCATAACCTCTTCTAATTTCTTCATCAATAACGAATCTTTCAAGAACTCTTCTCATTGTAGCACCTTTTGGCAACAACATAGGAAGACCTTTTCCAACTAAATCTGAAAACATAAAAAGTTCAAGCTCTTTTCCAAGTTTCCTATGATCTCTTGCCTGTGCTTCTTCTCTCATTTTAATATATTCTTCAAGAGCTTCTAAAGATTCAAAAGCAAGTCCATAAATTCTTGTAAGCATTTTGTTTTTTTCATCACCACGCCAATAAGCTCCTGCAACTCTATCAAGTTTCCAACAGTTTTTTGGAATATCACCCATTTTTTCAATATGAGGACCTTTACATATATCAGACCAGCTTTCCTGCCTATAAATACTAACTTCTGTTTCACCCTTTGCTTTTAATTCCTCAATAAGTTCAACTTTATAAATTTCACCTTTATCTGAATATAATTTAATCGCTTCATCAATAGGCATTGTTTCATGATTAAATCTTTTTACTTTGTTTTTAATTATTTTTTTCATTGCAGACTGTATTTTTTCAAGTTCTTCAGTTCCAATTTTATCCTTAATATCAAAATCATAATAAAACCCATTATCAATAGCTGGACCAAAACCAAGTTTTGCATCTGGATATAATTTTTGAACTGCTTCAGCAAGAACATGCGACAAAGAATGTCTTATTGCTTCTAGATTAATCATAAATTCCTCTCTATAATAAAATTTTTATATATTTTAATTTATTAAATATTACATTTGAAACGCTCTTTAGTCAAGAACGCAAAAAAATATAAATATCAAAAAAAAATAATGTGATTTATCAATAATTCTTTTTAGTTTATATATTTTTTTGATTAAAATCATATTCTATACAATGCTTATCTCAACTTTGTTTTTTTTACATTGTCTATACTTCTGATTTTGATTCTCAAGAGAAAAAGCATCATTTACATCATACGGATGAAAAATATCCAATCCATTATCCAGCTTTAACTGCCAGCCATTATCAAATGTTATTAAATTCTCTTTAAAATCAGGTTTATTTTCAAATTTCCAGGATAATAAAATCCCTGCCTGTTGTGTTACATTTTTAATTTTTTCAAAATATTTTTGTGTTTCTTCTTTAGTTTCCGGATTATTATTTACAGATACTATATGAATATTAATATCATTTTCGAGGGGTTTATTTTCAATTATCATTTCAATAAATTCCATTAAATTTTTAAGTTGATGAATATAATTTAAATTTGAATCTATTATTTTGATATTTTTAGTTTCTGCTGATATATAATTCCCAAATATCCCTTCAAATGATATTCCTTTTTGATTTTCTTTTATATTAACTGTTTTTTCCTGCGATTCTAATTGATTACTTTTATTTTCCGTTTTATCATCTAAAGTTTCTGAATCAACCTCTTTTGCTCTTTCTTCATTTTTTTTCAAATAATAAAAATCGGGATATTCTTCTTCTTCGAGTGTGATTATATTTGTTTTTTCATTTGAATCTTTATCAATAAAATAAAAATCAATGTCGCTGTATGTTGAGTCAAATCTTAATAGCTGATCTTTAACTCTTTTTCTGCCTTCCATTGCAACTTGTAATAATTCTTTAATTTCTTCTTTGCTTGCATCTTCATTTGGAAATAATATTTTATATAATCCTGAAAATGTTTTATTTATTCCGTCTTTATCTCTAATGCTTATATTGGTGGATAATTCATAATATTTTGTATATTTATCTGAATAATCATATATTCTGAATGATTTTAATATTTCCGCCAGATAATCAACGACAAATCCAAATCCTTTTGAGAACATTTCTCCGCGGATTATTTCTACTTCCCATCCTGGTATATAAAAATGAATTCTATCTATGAATGCTGAGTCGTGGAATTTTTCGGGTAATTCATCGAATAAATCTGAGTTTTTAAGCATATATGGTACTGAATGCTGAGTATTTCCAACAAATACTAATGAAGCTTCTGCCCCCATGGATTCTATTCCTCTAGAAAATGATTTATTCGCCATATAATTTTTTAATATATCAACTAATTCTCTTTTTGGATTTTTTGTTTTTCCAGCAAATTCATCAAAAGCCACTACATCCCAGTATCCTACTAAACCAATCTTATTTGATTTATTATCTACAAATAATTTTGGCACTGTAACATCACCGCCAGATACAAGCATTCCATGTGGTGAAAATTCTGAATATACATGTGATTTTCCTGTGCCTTTTGGTCCAAGTTCTATTAGATTATAGTTTCTTTCACAATATGGTATTAATCGTATTAATTGCAGTAATTTTGTTCTCATTCCAAACATTTCTGGATTAAATCCTAAACTTTGTATTATCAAATCTATCCATTCTTCTTTAGTGAATTGTTTGCGGGCTTCAAGAAACTGGTCTTTATCAAATGATGATAACTGTATTGGTTTTAATGAGCTTAATATCCATGGTGATGCATCTTTTTCTTCGGTATAATAATATTCTATATCTGCTATACACCAGATTCCTTCTACGAGTAATTTCTGATGTTTTTTTACTGTTGCTGAATCAACTAATAATTTTTTAATTCCGAGATTTGAAAAAACAGCTTCATAGCAATCTTTTTTGTCATTAAGATTAACTGATATTTTATCTATTACTTTATGTCTGCCTTTTTCTTTTATTTTAGAGCGTATTAACCCGGATTCATTTCTATTTACATAATGTTTTGCAAGTATTTCTTTAACGGTTTCTATTCCGCTTAATATTGAATTTTCATCATCGGTTGCACAATATTGTCCTAATAAATATTCAAGCACATATGTTGGTACTATAGCATTACCTTTTACTGTATGGACTAAATCTTTTCTTACAACTGTTCCATTAAAGAATTCATTTGTTTTATCATCAAGTTTTGCCATATTTCCTCCGAGCTAAAAATCAAAATCATTTAAAAATGAACGTTTTAATAATAAATTTAATTTATCTATTTCCACGCCATTATCATAAAGTATTAAATAAACTTCCTGATTATTACATTGATTTGCTTTCTGAGTAAGCACAAATTTTGCTTTTACTTCTCTATCTCTTGGATTTGATGATATTATATCAAAACAATATTGCTCTGAATTTGATATTAATTCACCATTTTTATTATATATTCCGGCTGTTATTGTTCGAGGGGTTATTTTTTCTGTTACTGCTTCTTTTTGATATAATGTAATTGTTATTTGCCCTGTGGTTAATGTTGTATTTCCTGCGGGTATTATTTCTATTTGAACTGATTTTATATCATCTTCGTTTTTTCTTTTCTTTTTTACTTTTATTACTGGAATTATTATTTCCTGAAGTGATGCTCCACCATGCACAAATTTATATCCAGCACCTTTTAATCTAAGTCTATTTATAGATTTTGGAATTAAAAATTCTAATTCACCTTTTAAGCCTAATGATTCTGATGTGAATTTTTTAAAGCTGGAATGTTCAGGCAGATTTTTCCCTATTATAAATCTTGGTTTATAATAATTGATTTCACCATCTTTTTTAAGTTTTTTTATATCAATCCCATCTTCATTTAAATAATCAAAATCAGATATATAATCACTTTCATCAACTAAATTCTGATGTAAAAATCCATGATCGGCTGTAATAATAACATTATTTGCATTTGCATTAAATAAATTTTTAACTAATATTTTTATATCATTCAAAGTTTCTTCTACTGCATTAAAAACATTATTTTCTGATTCACTTTTATCGCCGACTCTATCTATTTTATTATGATAAACATAAATTATATGATGATTTTTAATAAAATTTTTTCTTTCATCTGCTGACATATTCAGGATTTCATCAGATTTTACTGCAATACTTGTATTTTCTGTGAATTTTTCTAATATTTTTTTGCGATTCTCTAAACCACTAGTTTTAAATGAATCTATTAAAACCTGTGGCGGACTATCTGAGGTTATTTCAATTTCCTTATTTGGAAGTAAAGCTGACATTCCCAGTTGTGTATATGATGGTAGCATTGAGATATTATAATCAAGTTCAGATATATATCCTTTTTCACCTAGAATAATTCTGGATAATTCTTCTCCACATTCATATCTTAATGCATCAGATATTATAACAACCATTTTTTTATTATCTTTATTTATATAATTTTCATAAAATTTATTCTGATTTTTATTATATGCAATTGATTTCCAGTTTTTTAATTCATCAACTTGTTTCTGCCATAAATTATTTAATTCAACTAAAAATTTATTAGAATAAAAATTATCAATTTTTCGGATCATATCTTTTAAAAATCCTTTTTGATTTGAATTATCTGCATAAAAATTAAATTTTCTATAAATTTTATCAATTTCAAACCAGTTTTTAATATATTTCTCTATTCCATCCTCATTATTTTCAATTTTAATTTCTAATTTTAACAGACGATTAAAAAATTCAGCTGAAAACTCAAATGCAAGATAACAATTTTTAAAATCTTCATAAAAGAATTTTGTAGTTCTTAAACGAATAATTTTTTTAACTTCATCTTCTGTAATTTGTGAGTTTAAAACCAGATTTTTTAAATCAGATTGAATTTTTTTATCAATTAATTCAAAATAATCTATTTCTTTTAATTCATGCAGATTTCTATTTTCTAAATCTCTTTCAATATTAAGAAATTCTTCGCATTTTTTTGATATTATTCTAAAATAATCTGTATGAACTCTATTATTTTTGAAATTATCAAGATATGTTCTAGCATCATTATTTAATAGATTTTTAGAAAAAGAAGCTTCATCATTTTTAAAAGTATTTTTATAAGCTGATTCAAATAATTTGTATATAAAATTTTCTATTGATGGATTTTCTGAATCATAATTAAATATAGCCAGTTTTTCCCATAAAAATTCACTTAAATTACAATTATTAATTAAATTAATTTTTGTATCTTTCTCCTGAATATATTCAATAATAAGATTATCTAAAATTTCTTCTATTTTATTTGATGAATCAGCACAAATTGAAAGCATTTTCAATTTAAATTCATTGTTTGAATCAGAAGATTTCACAATATTTTTTAATTTTTGAGTTCTTTTTCCTGATTTAAAAAATAGAATATGATTTCTGATATCTTCTTCGAATCTATCAGATAATCCTAATTCTGCCAGAATAATTGATGATTTTTCTGTTTTAAATTCACAATGAGATAGAAGAATATCAAGCAACCAGTTATCTTTGTTTTGCGGTTTTTGAGAAGTACTGTAAATTAAAAATTTATTTTCAGGAAATTCTCTTAAAATTTTATATTTTAATATAAATTCATCATTATTAATTATTAGTTTTTCAACATCATCTAAACATAAATTTTCAAATTGTTCAAAAAACTCTTTATCCTTGTCATACCATAGAACTATTCTATGTTTATCAAAAAGTTTCTGTAAGCTATTTTTTATTTGCCTATTCATCTGATAATCCTTTTACTTCTTTTAAAACTCCGTTAAATTTAACATAATTAACTTTTACTCCATCATCAAGGTCTATTTCTATTTTTTTCACAGCCATAGGATAAATATAATCTCTTTCATATTCATCTAATTCATTTATAATTTTTTTTAATTCTGCTATTTTATTTATTGCTTGAGTTTTTTCAGATTTATCGATATCTGATTTAGTTTCAATAACTTTATAATGTTCTAAACTAGCTTGTAATTTTGCTCTGAATTCTTTTAAATATCCATTTAAAATAATGCTTAATGTATCGCTTTTATATCTATGCATATAAATTAAAACATTAAAACTATTATTAGGACTTGAAAACATCCAGTAAATCGGGCGTTTTTTATATGTTTGAATATGGTCTTTATAAAAATCTTTTAAAAAATAATTACGAATGTTTTTACCCAGATTATCTTCTATAAATTTTAGATTATTCATAAATTCACTTTCGCCAAAAGTTACTTTGAGGAATTTATGAAATTTATCTACAATATCATCTTTGAAATAATTTTCACTTAATACTGGAATTACATTGTTTTTATCAGGACAAAAAGATGGCTCAGGAACTTTTTTTAAATAATCCTCTAAAGTTTCGCCCTGATTAGCTAATATAAGCCCTTCTTTATCCAGAGAATATCTACCAAACATACAGCCAACAGCATAAGATATAAATTCTTTGATAGTATCAACAAGTAATCTATTTTCTAATTTCTCATCATGAGGGAATTCTTTTTCTTTTTGGTTTACATCAGTATTATATCTATAAAATGGATTACAAGTTAAAGTTATTTCTTTTAAAGGAACATCAGGACTTATTTCATCTTCTAAATCATATGCTTTTATAAAAATTTTATTATTTTCTTCTTCAAGTTTCTGCATTTCTAAAGTCTGCTCTATCCAGTATTTTCTAATATTATTATATGTTTGTTCAAAATTATCCTTTTTAAATTCAGATATAAGTAAAGGATTTTTCTTAAAATCCCATGAACGTTCAAAAGCATCCCAGTCGGATTTACTTTTAATAAGTAGTTGAATCATATTATAATTAATATTTTCTTTAATTCCATCTATATTAACCAATGGAAGACTTGCAATTTCCCAAGCTTGATAATTTATTGTAGGATTAATTGCTTTTAATAAATATTGAGTAATATTGGAATTTAAAAAAGAAGAAACTAATTTTAATAATTCACTATCAATAAAAAAAGCAGAACCGCTTGCATCAAATAAAAATCCATTACTATTAACTCTACATGAAAAATTAGAAGAACTAATTGCAGACCAATTTATATTAGGTTTAAATATAAAGTTTTCATTAAAAGCATGTGCTGGAACTTTACCTTTATTATTTTTAGTTGTCTTTAATTCATATCCGTCATTTTTATAATTAACAACAAATTCATTATTTCCATAATTTTTTCTAAAAGGCCCGCCTTTTTGATAAGGAAACCATTTTTTATTGGATTTTGATGCATTTTCTCTTGAATTAAAATTAAATCCAATATTATTAAAGCTTATTTCATGAAATAACCTTACAAATTTAGTATTATTACCTGTTATCATACCTGCTCTAGGTGTACCATAATTAAACAGATTATTTCCTTTAGTAAATAAGTTTCGTATTTTTTCGCTTACCCAATAAGCTATTGGACTACCAGGAATTTTTTTAAATTCTGCCGAAGGGGTTTTGTAAAAATCTGCAATATTTTTGTAAGATTTCTCATCAGAATTATAAATCTTTAATATTTTTTTCATTTTATCTGATTTTTCTTTTTCATTTTTTTCATCAACTACTCTTAAAAAAACACCCTCAGAATATTTACTATAATACTTTTGTAATATAAATGTTGTTGCTTGAACAACTTCTCCACTTATACTATCAAAAGCTCTTGGTCCTAAATGAGCCATAGATTGAATATTTGTATCATTTAATAATTTCTCCCTGAACTTTTCATACGATGATAAAAACATCCAGCTCTGCATAGTTACCATTGAAGTAAAACCTTGTTTTATCGTCATTTGAACACATCTTTCAATAAAAGCAGAAAAAAGATCAGATTTTGTATGTTTATAATTTTTAATTAGATATTTTTTTAAATCATCATTCATACCCTTATTTCCCATATATGGGGGATTTGTAATTACACAATGATATTTTGTTTTTAAATATCTCATTTGATCAAATATTTTGATTAAATTTTCATAAGTTTCTCTTAAATATAAATTAAATGAAAAATCTTTTTCTTTTAATTTATCTAAAATATATTCAATATCAATTTTCTCTGGATTAATTAAAGAGCCATAATTATCAACATTTTCAAATTCTTTTAATAATTCAATAACCGGTTCTGCAAACAAATCGTTTTCTAATTGTTTGGCTATTTGAGAAAATTTATTTGGATCAATAAATTCTTTATTTAAAGCACATATTTTGGGATAAACTTTTTTATTTAAAAATCTTTTATTTTTTTCACATGCTTTCATTGTTAAAGCAAAAGAAGCTAGTTCTGCTGCTCTTTCATCTATTTCTATTCCATATAAATTATTTTTTAAAATCAATTCTGGAATTTCTGTAATATTATATCCCTGTTCATTATATATTTTAAATAATAAATCAAATGCATATACTAATATATGGCCGGAACCACATGATGGATCGCAAACAGTGATTTCTTCGGGATTTTTAATTTTTAAAAAATCAATATTTTCTTCATAATCTTTAATATAATATTCCATTTCATTGATTAATTTTGAATCAGGATTATTCAACATCCATAATCTACCCAGTGAATTATCAACCATATATCTAACAATCCAGTTTGGTGTAAAAAGCTGAGTTGCTGCCGGGATACTTTCAGGGTTAATTTTTTTGTTTTTTTTCATCAGTTTGAATACTTCATCTTTTTTTTCTGAAATATAATATTGATATAACCAGCCAATCACTTCTATATTTTCACACATTTCAGGAGTTAATGCTTCTCTTGTATATGCTAAAATCGATTTTCCTGATAATAAATCATCAGGAATTAAAAGCTCTGTATAATCATCAATTTTTTGGAATAAAAACGGCATAAATTTATTTAAATGATTACATATTCCTACAATCAGAATATGATATGCTTCAGCTTGAGGATTATCTGAAGGAATTTGTCCGTTAATTAAATTTAAGATTTTTTCTGAATCATCTGTTTTAAAAATTTCTTCATCAATTATTCCTGCTTTTGCTTCGGCAAGTATTTCAGGCTGAGAATCCCCCAGCCTTGGTGAAATAACATTTATTTTATTTAAATTTTTTATATCCATATATCTTAATGCACAAAATCTGTTAAACCATATATAAGCAACTTTTTCTATTAACTGCTCTTTACTTGTATTTTCTATAGCTTCATTAAGCTTTTTTACAGATTCTGGCTTTTCTCTATGTGAAATATGCCCGGGTGATAAAACAAAATTCAATTTTGTTTCAACCTGTTCTAATAAATATCTGCGTGCATATTGTGCAAACTGTTTTAATTTTTGTGTATCCATTTTATCCCTCTTTAATATTTCTTGATATTTTCCAATTTTTAAAATTTATATTCCAGTCTTCTATTGAAAAAACTAATATATTTTTAATATACTGTCTTTCCCATGGTCTGTCGCATTCTTTTTTTATATTTGACTTTAATCTATCATTAAAATTTAATAAAAATGTTGCTCTATCGTTTTCATCGAATAACTTCTCAATTCCTAACAATACAATATATATTAAATTTTCTTTATTTTCTTTCATAAGATGTAAATATGTATATGAATCTCTTGCTTTTGGAACTAACTCATGGTTAATGATTTCATTATTTTTAAGTTTTGTTAAATATTTTGTTATTTGATTAGCTTGACTATTAGAATTTGATGGATTTTTTATTTCAATCATATATGTTACATCATTTTTATTAAACACTATATCAACAAATTTCATACCTTGAGGTATTGTTTTTCCCTGGGTATCTAACTTTTGAAAATTTTCAATTTTACTATCATTAAAATTAATTTTTAGTTCCCCTTCGGTAAATTCAATCATAAATTCTCCAGCTTTTTTGTGATTTCACTGTCAAATATTTCTCTATATGTTTCAAAAATCGCCGAATCATTTATTTCAGAATAATCCTCGGTAGTTTTAACTATTATTTCTGATTTCTCTGTTTTTTGTAATGAATGATAAAGTATATGATCATCTTTGTTTTTATCTGATAAAACATCAAACCATTTAAGCAGGATATAATCATGTGTAGCAATTATTATCTGTTGACCATTTCTGGCTAATTCTAATAAAATCTCAACAATTTTTTTAATTAATTTTGGATTGAAATTAGCTTCAGGTTCATCCCAGAATAAAGGTCCTGATTCGCCGGGATTGATTAACCCGACCTTTAATAATCTTGCTAGGATTCCAGCTTTTCTAAAACCTTCTGCAATAGTATTTGCAGAATATTCATCTTTTGTATTATCTGAAACAAAGGTTACTTTTCCGCTTCCATAAAACTTGAAGGAACCTCCGCATATTTTTTCAATATCTTTTATAATCCATTTTGATTTTTCAAAAAGTTTTTCATAACGAATTTCAGGAAGGTCTAATTGAACACATAGATCATAGTAAGTTTTATCAAATGAAAGTTGGTATTTTTCATACAAAGAACTGAATCCTTTCATTATCGATATAACTTCTTTGGCAGGAATAAATGTTGATATTTTATTATAATATTCAAAGTTATTGTTTTTATTTATTTTAACATTTTTTGAGTTTTTATTAAATTCAAATTTTATATTTGATACTTCACCGTTATTTTCAAAATCAGCAAAAACCATTGTTTTTTTATTTTTATTTTTTGAATTTTTTAATTTTGTCAAAATATTATCTTCAGGCATAAAATATTTAATAAGGTTTTCTGAAATGATTGATTCATTTTCTTCTTCTGAAAAATATAATTGATTATCTTTTTTTTTGGAATTACATAAGGAATATGCTAATTTTAATAAATGAGATTTGCCAGTGCCATTTTCACCAATTATAATATTTATTTTTGGTGAAAAATCAATATTAATATCATTAAAAACTGTGAAGTTTTGTAATTTTAATTCTTTTATCATTGTATAATTACCTTATTCCCTTTTTTTATTTCTGAATCCAAAGATTTCTTGATTTCATTTAAGTAATCTTGAATATCTTCTTCTGTTGAAAGGACATTTTTCTTGTAATCGAATTTCAAATCATTGTATTTTATAAATTCTGTTTTTTTTGCTGGTTTTGTATCAGTTTTTTTATCATCTGTTTGAACTGTTTTTGTAATTACTGGATTAGCTAATATATGAATTTCCCGGATTAATTTAGGATATATTTCATCTTTAAAATTTCTAACAATATCTTTAATAGAAGGAATACTGAAAATCATCTCCATTTCTCTAATTTGACAATTAATTTTTTCAATTATATCTAACTGCTTCTCATTTGATAATTTTTTAAAATCATCTGTTTCTTTTAAATCATTTATTTTTTCTGTTATTTGCTCTTTACCATTATTCTTTTCATTATTAATTTGTTCTTTGATTTTATTTTCAATCTCACTTTTTATTGTCTTTAACTTATTAATACTATTACCTTTAAAACAATTTTTATTCTCCAGTATTTCTGTCAGTTCTGAAACTTCAGCATTTTCAACATATCTGATATTATCTCTCTGATTTTCTAAAAATTTCTTTGTTTCAATATAAATTGATTTTTGCTCACCATTCATAAAATTAGCTAATGGGTCATATATATCTAACTTTAAATCTAAAAGTTCATCGATATAATTTTTAAAATCTGTAAAATACCAGTTAAAGTCTTTATCTGAAATTGACTCTAATTTTTGTTTAAATGGAATTAAAATATCAAGAAAATTAAAAGTTGATTTTTGATTTAACCAATCATTTATCTGATTAATCAATGTTTTTATTTCAGATTTTAATTCATTAACTAAAATTTTGGGTTCATCAACTGAAATTTTATTAAAAAAATCATTATAAAAATTTTTCAAAATCTTTATCTGCCCTGGAGTAAATTCAATTTGAGGAATTACAATTATATTAGAATAACCAGCTGTTTTTCTTAAGCTGTTTTCTAATATATTCCCTTCTAAAACATTTGAATCAGATTTACATTCAATTTTTCCTTTAGCTGATAAACTGGCTAATACACATAAAATACCAGCATGTTTCCAGCCATAAGGTTTTTTATTGAAATTATCTATAATATTTTTAAGATTGATTCTTAACCCTTTCTTTATTTCTCTCTGAATAAAATTAAAAACCTCACTTTCAGCTTCTGTCAACTTAATCTGACCCGTCGAATATAAAGAATCACTACCTTTTTTTAAAATCTCAGATATATCATCTTCTGTATAATTTTTATCATCAAGCATTTTAAGATTTGTATAAGTTAATTCAATTAAATGTTCAAATTCCTGAGTTATCTTCTCTTTAGGATCGGTTAAATTACTTTCTATTTTTTTCCCTTTAAGATAAAAATCAGATTTTGATAATAATTCCATTAATTTTTCTTTAATCTGCACATTTCTTTCGTTATTTTGTGTTTGTTTTTCGGCTAAAATTCTTTTGACACTTTCTTTATTAGCAGTTGAATAGCTTTGATTTACATATTTTTCTGTCTGTTTTGAAAGGATTAAATCTTTAACAAAATTATCATCATCAGATATTTTAATTAGTATCTCAGACATATTCCCCATACTTTTTATTTTTAATTCTTCTGAACTCGTTTGTTTGTAAAATGGTGTAATTATATTAATTGATAATTCATATTCCTGATTAAAAAGTTTATCATCAACTTTTCGAGAAAAAGGATAATCATTATTATTGTATTTATATCTGATTTTTGAAGATCTCAAAATATTGTTAAAAATTTGTTTTTCTAAATCTTTATATATATCTGTAATATCATAATCAGTATTTTTTATTTCCTGCTCAATATCTTTTTCTTCATCAGTTAAATATTCATAAAATTCTGCATTTCTCTGAATATAAGTCTGTTGTTCTAAAATATTTAAACCTTCCTGAACTTTATTATTTAATTCCTCTAAGTCCTGCTCAAAACTATCTATCATTAAGACTTTTAAATTACGACAAGTCGCTCTGAAAGATTTAATATATTTAACTAATAATAAAACTTTTAAAATTTTAATAGCAAACGGATTACTTAAATTATTTTCTGCTTGTTGAATAGGATGTTGAATATTTGTTTTTAAAGATGTTCTAATCCCTTCAAACATTAAATCAAAAGTTGCAAGTTCACCAATATTCTGGTTCATAAGAGTTTTAACAACCTCTTGAAAAACACCAAGCATAGAACGCTCACCAACAGAACTATGTCTGCCTTCAAAAGCATTTTTATCAGATAAATTTTTAATAGCTTGCTGAAATAAAGAAAATTGATATGGAATAAATGGATAAATATTTATAAAATTTTCTTCATCTTTAAAATTTTTATAATCCTGAGCACCATCTGCAAAAGAAAAACGAGTCTGAAAATTATTATTTTCTTTAATATAAATATCTTTTAATAAATCAGTAACATTATCTTTTTTTTCAAGCAGTCTTTTTTGAATAACTTCTGAAACATCAGCACTTGTAAGCTTCATTCTATTTTTAAAACGTGCCTGAATTTTAGAAAAATCATTTGTCTGCTGTTTCATTTCCCCCACAACAGAATCCATATCTTCTTGAGCTGTTACAATTAACCATGCCCTGCCTTTACATTTAGTTGCCAGAGATTCCGCTACCGTCTGTAAATTAGTCATTAATTTAACATTATCCGCAATATATTGACCCACTTCATCAACAAAAAAATTCAACCTGAAATTTTTGTCCTGATTATCAATATACTTTTTGACTTGTTCAGCAAAATCATCAATTGAAACCTTATAATCAGAGCGATATTTATCAATAATATTTTTTACACTCTCAATACTGTTATTTGTAACTTTTGCGTAAGCCCTATCAATATTATCTAATTCAAAGAAGGGCTCTTCTCTTCCGGTTTCCCAGGATTGTCCTGCAATCTTTTGATATTCAGATTTAAAATCATTATATAAATTTTTATTATCTAAATCTCTTTCAAACTTGGCAATATATCCAGTTTTTCCATAATATCCACACATATTATCAAAAACTTTAACGAAAACAGAAAGAAGAGCATCAGTTTCTTCAGTAGAAATAATCTCTGCCTGTTGATCAATATTAAATAAAATACTTTTTGAAGGAATTTTTACAGCTTTTTCTAATTCAGCTTTTAAAATTTTGTTATCTTTAACCTTATCAATAAATAAATCTAAAGCATTTTCTCCATCAATAACACTGTTTTCAATCAAAATAGATAAAATTTTTAATAAATGAGATTTACCAGAACCAAAAAAACCAGAAATCCAGCCACCATTGGCATTTTGATAATTATTATATTCATCCAGAAAAGTTTCAAGCTGTTTCGAAACCTCGTTAGTTAAAACATATTCTTCAAATTCGTTTTTTAAGTGACTATCATCATCAGCCTTTATAACACCCTCGATAGCTCTATCAACCGGTTTTTTAAAAATATCCTTTAAAATCATAATAAACCTCTTTTAATTATAATTATTGACAAGTAAAATCATAAACATTAAAAGCCCGATAGTATTTATCGTTTTTGAAAACACCAAATAAATCAAGAGATGCTCCTTTTTCTAAAGAATGAGTATATTTACCAGGAAAAAACAAAATTAAAGGCTTAGTTTTAATAGATTTTTGCAAATTATTTAATAAATTATGCGACCGAATATATGGAAACACCTCGCCTACTCCCGATAAAAAAACCACTTGAATATCAGGATTATTTGCAAGTTTTTCAATTTCTGGAGCAATATATTTTTGAATATCAACCATTGATTGAAGCATTTCTTTCAATTTTTCTTTCTCAAATTCACTTTCTCTATTAATAAACTTTTCCCAGCTGCCACGATCTTTTATCAGCTTAATAACCAAATCATATAAATTAATATTAATAATATTTATACCATTTTGTTTTAACTTTTTTTGAAGATTAACCGTAAGCTTTTGAAACTCAACCATATCTGAAGGTACAAAAGGACAAATAAAAAAAGGAACTTCATTTCCAATCCCTTTCATCTGTAAAAACCTTTCGCTTTTTATAACATTGAACAAATGCTCAAATCTATCCCTGATTGACATATTCTCAACATTTTTAATCATTATTAAATTCCTTTTGCATTAGGCTCGTATATAGGTAAATAAAGGATATCTTCTTTTTTATCCTGCTGAATTGCTCTATAAAAATCTTTAGAAATAAAAATCTGATTAATTAAATTTACCTCATTAACTATTTCAGCCTCCTTAAGCATTTTAAATAAAACCTGTTTCATTTTATATTTTGTTGAATCTCTAATAGATTCAAGCTCAGGATTATATTCAACCTTTGATTCAAAGAAAAAATCAAATGATTCTGAATATAAAGTTAAATCCATTTTTAAAAAATTCGCCCGCAAAACCTCTAAAGCAAATTCTGCAATAATTTTATATCGCCTACAAATTGCAATCCATAATAAATAACCCTGCTCCTGATAAACGGCAATTACTAAAAATTCAAGTTCGTTTGTTGATAAATGTTTTAACCTAGAAATAACCTCACTGCAAATTCTGGATAATGCACTTTTTGTTCTTAATTGAAAAATATTGTTTTTTAAAATATTATCTTTAACTATCTGCCAATCTTTATACTCAATAAAAAGCTCAGCTGCTTTTACAGAATTAATCAAAAGCAGTCCACCAGCAATATAGCCAGCTAAATATTTTTTAGATTCCATATATAATAAACACCTTAATTCTTTTTAAAACATTATAAAGCATTTCAAAGGTTGTTACAAGATTATTTAAATCTAGGTGTCAAACCGGTGCAATTCGCATTAAGCTTTAAAAATCACCGTTTTTTAGTAAATAATTTTTTATATTTTCTGCTAATCTTTCGTTTCCTTCTATATTAAGATGTCCATCTGGGAAAAATAGTTCTTCCTTGTTATTGAGACTGTTAAAATATTTCATATTATCGATAAAATATACATTTTCATCTTTGATTATATCTTGTGTATTATCAAGTTGAAAATCGGGGTAATTCATAAATATAACTTTTATTTTATGAGATAATAAAATATTAAATGTTTTTTTTATATCATTTTTTATCCATTTCATAATTTCATTAGAAAAACCTGTTTTTTCTTCTTTATCATTATCTTTATCAATATGTTTTAATCTTGTTCTGTATAATTCAAGAGCTGTTTTTTTAAATTCTGAATTTTCTTTTTTTAAAATAATTGCTTTATCAATATATGAAAGAGCGTGTTCTGTTATTTTTTCATCTGTTCCCGTGAGTGAAATAAGTATTCCATAATTATAAAAAAGTTCAGCGATATTATAATCTTTTACAATATTTTTGTGCCATTGCAGAGCTTCTTCTATATTTCTAAAATCATTTCTTGTCTTATTTAAATATAAACTGCTTAATGATTTTAATATGTCCTGTATTTGTTCATCTTTCAAATCTTTTTGTGTTGTATATATCTTTTTATAAGCCTTTTTTAATAATTTTTCGGCTTTTTTAAAATCTTCGGAATTTACATTGTGTATAAAATTTGAATATAAGTATGCAAGAAACATAATGTATTCAGTATTTTCAGGTTCTAAAGTATAAAGTTTTTCCATTAACTCAATAGACTTATTTATTTTATTATCTTTTTGTAAAATTACAGCATAATTATATTTTACTCTTGTGTTTTCTGAAATCTTTAATATATCTTTATGCCAATCTAATGCTTTGTTTAAATCTTTGTGATTATCAATTACTCTTGCAAATATTCCATTTGAATATTCAAAAAATATTTTTTCTATTGTCTGTTTTAAATTATTATCTTCAGGTTGTTTTTTAAGGTGATTATTTATCTCTTTTATTCCATTCTCAAGTATTTCTTCAGCTTGTTTATAATCTTTTTGAGATATTTCCTGAGCATAATCAGAATATATTAATGCAAGAAAAGTTAGATATTCTAATTCATTCGGATACTTTTGACATAATCTCCTTACAATTTCTAATGATTTTAAAGATTCTTTATTTATTCTTAATAAAACTGCATAATTGAATTTTAATATTTCGTATTCATAAATATCAATATATTTTTTATGCCATATCAATGCCTGCTGTAATGTTTCATTATCGCTATAGTTTTTTAAAGCAAGATTTTCTGAAAATTCTGTTAATATCTTCTCTTCATATTCATAATATTTTTTATTTTGAGTTTCAAGTTTTATTGCTGTTTTTATATTTTTGAGAATTTTTTCAATATCTTTGTAGTTTTTCTCTTTCATTGATAATAAAATTGCATAATTATAGAAAAGTTCTGAAAACAGATTTTCTTTTACAATATTTTCGTGCCAATCAATTGATGTATCTAAAAACTCAACATTATTCTGGGCTTTTATTAAATATAAAATACTTAACATCTCTAATATTTCTTTTATATCAGAGTTTTTTTTATTAATAGACTCTGTAATTAATTCAAAAGTCTTTTTAAAATGCTCTTCTGCTTGTTTTAAATATTTTTGAGGAGATTTAATTATAAGTTCGCTATAAATATATGACAAAAACATCATAATATCTTTATCATCTGGATATTCAGAGTTTAAACTGATTAAAATATCACAAGAATCAGCAGTCCTACCAGATCTTTTGAGCAGTATTCCATAATTAAATAGTATTTTTTTATTATCTGTAATTTTTAATATATTTTCATGCCATTCAATTGCTTTTTTAAGTTCATTCTGAGAAATATCTGATTTTTTAAGAAAATCATCAGAGTATTCTGTTAATATTTTTTCATCATCTTTTTTATATTTAAGATAAAGTTCATCAAACTCACTTTTTAAACTTATCAGGTCTTCTCTTCCATTATATACTCTTTTTATATTCATGCTGATATCTTTTAATAACTGTGGTGAAATTAATTCTTTTTTTAAACTTTCAGAAATAATAGAAAATATTTTTTGTCCTCTTTTTTGTAAAACATCTGGATTTTGAGAAAAATACGAAATGTTTTTTAAAAAATCTATATTTTGTGGTTCCAGTTCAATAGCTTTAAATAAAAGATCTAATCCATAAACTGTATTTGTATTTACAAACGCATATTTGAAATATACTCCAGCTAAATTAGATTTAACTTTAATATACAGATTATCAGGTATTTCTTCTATCCACTTTAAAAATATCTCAACAATTTTAATTTCTTCAAAATTATTATAATTAATATCTTTATGAAAATTCCACGGTATTTTTAATAATCTTGGAATCGATGGTGAAAATTCAAAACTATTAAAAAACGCATAACAGTTAGATATTACTTTGTCTTCATTTTCTGTAATTTCAATTTTACTTGAAAAATGTCTAATGTTAAAAATAATATCTTCCTTATCTTCAATATCAACATTAATTCCTTTGATAATTTTATCTATTTTAGAATTCTCATAAGACTTAGATATAATACTATTAAATCTTTTTTCAATTTCTTTTTTTTGTTCAATGAAATTATTATTTTCAAGACTGTTCAATATTCTAATTATCTCAATAGAAGTTTTTGGATATTGTATATTTTCAAGATAATTTATAAGATAATCTTTATTACTTGAATAAAATACAATTAAACCCATTAATTTTTCATATATCTGTTTATCTAATGTCTTGTTGAATCTTTGAGCAAAATTATATGCCTGAGAATATTTACCAAGATTAATAAGTGATATTATATAATCAATAATATGCTGTTTCTGAAGTTTTTCTATAGAATTTAATGTATTTATTATACTTTGAGGAGTTTGTTGCGAATTGTATAATAATTCAAATTTTTCATTTATGTATTTTAAATTACTAATATTAGGTGTTTTTTTTGAAGATAATGTATTTGAAATATTGTTATCTGCATATAATAATTCATAAATATCTTTTTTCCCAAATATATTCAATGCATTATTATCTCTATATTTTAAAAATCTTAATAATCTCATTATCTTCAACTCAGATATTATCTTTATAAAAAAATTCTGCTTTTCATATTTATCTTTAAAATTCCAAAGATTATTAACTCCTGCCATAAGAATTACATAATCAGGTCTAATTTTTGACAATAAAATTTCAAGTCTATTATATACAACAGAAGTATTTGCACCAGGTTCACCAATGTTTATAACTTTTATATCTTTATTATTAAGCTTTTTTTCTAAAATAGAAGGATAATCAAAACCTCTCGGAACACCAACACCATAAGTAAAAGAATCTCCAGCACACACAATAACTGTTTTATCTTTATAATCTTCTTTATTAATAATGGATGAAGTATAAAAAGAACCTGATATACGAAGTATTATCTCAAGAAGTATTATAGAAATTAATATTATTACAAAAAAACCAGTCAAATTCTTTTTATTAATAAAACCCACTATTCTTTTGTCCATATTCTAGTATTAAGATCAAGTATATTTATAAGATCCAGAGCAAGCATAAGCTCTTCATAAACTTTTGATACAATTGTAAAATTGTCTGTCTTTTCAAATATTGCAGGATCAAAAAATCCTTCATTTCTTGATATAGCAACATATACAGAAGAATCTATAAATGACATAGTTATATCAAGACCAGCTTTGTTTTTATAATCAATTATTCTTCTTGCCAATGCTGGAGAAATTATATATCTTGCTTGTTGCTGTGAATCTGAATAAACTGCAAATTCTTTTTCAAATTCAGGATCTTCAAACTTAACTAATTCACCCTGATGAGAAAACATAGCTTGAAAAGTATTTGCTAACCTTCCAAATATTTTTTCAGATTTATCAACTGCTATTATTGTTTTTCCAGTAAAATGTTTATTAAAATCAGCACAAAAAAACAATCCATTGAATATTTGCGTAATTCTTTTTCGTTTTTTACCTTTTGAATTTCTATAATGATCTACTTTCTCAACATGTAATTCTGAAAAAAACAACTCAGTCTTATCTATTTTCCCAGAAATATAATCATCTCCTTTGTAATTATCAATTCTTGAATTAAAAAGTCTACTTTTTTTAAAATGTGATTTTGAAACAAATTCATAAGGAGAATAATTTAATTTCGGATTTACAAATTCCACAATGTTTTTAACTATAGAAAATTTAAAATCTTTTGAATAATCCTTATATATTCTAGATATTTTTATAAAATCAATTATTATGGCTATAAACGCTGCAAATCCAATTACAATCCAAATTATTCCTTCATTTATATTAAAAGCAATTATGCATACAATAATAATACAAATAAACACAAGACAAAACAAACAATGTTTAAATATTATTTTTCGTTTATCTTCAAGTTTTAAAAGGTCTGGCTCTAAAACTCTCTTATAAAAAGTAACAAGAGACTCTTCTTTTTTCATAATTTGACCTTAACAGAATTTTTTTCATTATCATTAACTTTAAAAAACTCCCATCTTCTAAATCCAAACTGTTTAGCCAATATATTTCCCGGAAATGATTCAACCGATGTATTATAAGAATTTACCATTGCATTATAAGTTCTTCTTGAAGCTGATATCTGTTCTTCTATTTCATTTAGACTTCTCTGAAGCATAAGAAAATTCTGATTAGCTTTTAATTCAGGATAATTTTCTGTAAGCATAAAAATACTTTTAAGTGTTCCTGCAAGCATGTTTTCAGTGTTTTCATTTTCAACCGAACCTGTAGGTTGAGACATAGCTTTTGTTCTTAATTCAACTACTCTGGTCAATATATCTTTTTCGTGTTTAGCATAACCTTTTACTGTAGAAACAAGATTTGGAATAAGATCATATCTTTTTTTGAGCATTATATCAACTGTTGAAAGTGATGATTTAACATTGTTTTTACCACATACAAAATAATTATAATATATTATCAATGTTAATATAATTACAAAAACTATTATACCAAACAATATAAACATATTTTCCCTCCAATAAAGTAAACAGGGGTCAAACCGGTGCAATACGCATTAAGCTTTAAAAATTACCGTTTTTTAGTAAATAATTTTTTACATTTTCTGCAAGTTTTTCATTTCCCTCTATGTTAAGATGACCATCAGGAAAAAAATACTTCTGTTTATCTTTAAGACTATTAAAGTATTTCATATTATCAATAAAAAAACAATTATTGTTCTTTGAGATCTTTTTTAAATAATCACATTCAATTTCAGGATAATTCATAAGTATTGGTTTTATATTATTTTTTAAAAGTTTTTTTACAATATAATCAATGTCAGAAATCACTTTTTGTTGTATTTCATCAATATTTAATTGTTCTTCAAAATTTGAATCTACATCTTTATATAAAGCAGCTTTTTCAACATTTTTAAGTTTATTAAAATATAATTGCCAAGCAGTATATCTGTAATTTTTATTATCAGGTTCAATAGATATTGCTTTTTCAATATACTTTAAAGCTTTTTTTATAGTTTCTTTATTATCACCTGATTTTGAAATAAGAATTCCATAATTGTAAAATATTTGTGAATTAAAAACTTTTTCAATAATTGATTCATGCCATTTTATAGCTTTATCAATTTGTAAATAATCATTTCTAGCTCTAAGAGTATATAATGTACTTAATGATGATAATATACTTTCGGATTTATCACTTTTATTCAATATATTGTAAGCTTCAGATAATAGTTTTTCAATAAATAGATTATCTTTTTTTTGTGAAAAATCAGAATATAAATAAGCTAAAAACACAGTATATTCAGGATTTTTTGGAAATTTTTCATAAAGTTCTTCCATTATATCAACAGCAATATTAAAATTATTATTTTTTGAATATAAAATAGCTAATCTATATTTAATATCTGAAATATTATGCTTTTGAGAGTTTATTATATGCCATTTTAATGCTTTTTTTAGTTCTTTTGAGGATGAATTTGAATTAAAAAGAAGATATGCCGAATATTCCTTTAATATATCATTATCATCAGGATTTATATTAAGATATTCCGATTCAAAAACAGATTTCAATTTTCTTATATTATAACTTTGTTCTTTTATTTTTTTTAAATTAAGACTTATATCTTTCAAAATAATTGCATCTATTTTTTTTTCATCTATTTTTTTTAAAAGAAGATTCAATATTTTATTGCCATATTTTTCAGCTATGTTTTTATCAGTAAAAAAATCAGGAATATTCTTGATATAGCTTTTATTATCATCCCAATCTATAGCTTTAAGCAGTAATTCTAATTTATCTTGTCTATCTGCAATAAAAAATGAATATTTAAAATATAGACTTGCAATATTTTGACCATATTCATTAATAATATCTTTTTTATTAACTTCACACCAATTTAAAAATTTTTGTACAAAATCCATTTCAAGCTGAATATCAAGATTAACAGATTTTTTTTTATTTTTAAGAAAAAAATTATTTTTAGGAGAAAAATCAAATTCTTCAAGTATTTTTATACAAAGCTCTAATTTTTGAGATTTATCAAGATTTTTTTTTATTTTTGATAAAAATAACACAATATTATCTGAATCTAAAACATAAAAGATTAAATCTTTATTAACATCATTTTCATCAGCATAAGCTGTTTCAATAACACTAAAATCAGAAATATATTCATTAATATTTACAGAAATATGTTTTTTTGAACTTTTAATAAATCTCCATAATCTAAATATTTTAAAATCACTAAAATATTGAATGAAAAAATTATTTTCAATATTAACATCTCTAAAATTCCATGAATTATTAACTCCAGCCATAATAATTACCATTTCAGGTTTTACCTTATAAAAAAGCTCTTCAATCTTATTTTTTACAATCGCAGTATTTGCACCAGGTTCACCAATATTTATAACTTTTATATCTATATTATTAAGTTTTTTCTCTAAAACAGAAGGATAATCAAAACCTCTTGGAACTCCAACTCCATAAGTAAAAGAATCACCAGCACAAACAATTATCTTTTTATTTTTATATTCTTCTGGAATAAAAATTGAAGTTTTATAAAACAAACCAAAAACTCTTAAAAATATCTCAAGAAATATAATTGATAAAAATATAATCAGAAAAAACTTACAAAATCTACTCATAGTAAATATCTATTCCTTTCACCCTTAAACCCTGCTAAATAGCGAAATAGCCAAATTGTGAATTAGATTTAAAGCTTTTGCTTTTCCCACTTCACCATTCACCACTCACCA
Source organism: Candidatus Muiribacterium halophilum (assembly GCA_023228995.1). Taxonomy (GTDB): domain Bacteria; phylum Muiribacteriota; class Muiribacteriia; order Muiribacteriales; family Muiribacteriaceae; genus JALOAD01. The sequence continues at coordinate 20,266 of JALOAD010000002.1, read as the reverse complement.
TCTCACCATTCACTTCTCACAGCTTCACTTCTCACAGCTTCTTTACCATATAATTCCCTAATACTAATACATCAATCTCAGTATTTACAAAACAGTTAAATGCATCTTCAGGATTACATACAATAGGTTCTTTATTATCATTAAAAGATGTATTAATAATTAACGGAACTTTTGTCTTTTCATAAAATCTTTCAATAAGAGAATAATATTTAATTTGTTCATTATTAACACTCTGATATCTTGTTGAACCATCAATATGTATAGCTGACGGAATTTTACTTTTCCACTCTTCTTTTACATTTCCAGTAATAAGCATAAATTGATTAAATATATAATCTTTAATTACAACATCAGCTTTATCATGAAGTATTGAAATACCAAAAGGTCTAAACCATTCTCTATGTTTAACTTTTTCATTAAGTATATCTTTCATTTTAGGATTTTGTGGATTTGCAAGAATACTTCTATTACCCAAAGCTCTAGGTCCAAATTCCATTCTTCCCTGAAACCAACCAATAATTTTATTATCAATAAGCAAATCACTAGTTTTTTCAAATAATTGTTTATCATTTAAAAATTCAAATTTAATATTTTTACATATAAGCATATTTTCTATTTCTTTATTTGAGTATTCAGGACCAAGAAAAGTATTATCCATTAAAAAATTACGAGGATTTTCTAAAACTTGATTATAAAGATATAAACAAGCACCAAGTGCTGTTCCAGAATCACCAGCTGCTGGCTGAATAAAAATATTTTCTATTGGAGTATTTCTAAGTATTTTACCATTTGTAACACAATTAAGAAAAACTCCACCTGCAGCACACAAATTTTTGACTTTATGTTTAGAATAAAGAATATTAACATTATTTAAAATTATTTCTTCAGTTAAAGCTTGTAAAGAACTAGCAATATTTTTATGTTTTTGACTAATTTCACTTAGTTTTTTAGGACCTTTACCAAATTTTTTAACAAATTTTGAAGTAAACATAGAATTTCCAGATCTAAAATCAAAATAATCCTCATTAACAGAAAAACTTCCATCAGAATTTATCTTTACAATTTCTTTTAATTTGTTTAAAAATTCAGCTTCTCCAAAATCAGCTAAAGCCATCACCTTACCTTCTCCACCATTTGGTAAAAAACCAAGATAACTTGTAATTGCACTGTATAACATACCAAGAGAATTCGGAAAACTTAATTCATTTTCAATATATATTTTATTATTTATCCCATAACCTGAAGTCATTGTTGAATATTCCCCTAATCCATCACATGTCATTATAATAGATTTTTCAAATTTTGACGGAAAAAAAGCTGATGCAGCATGAGAAAGATGATGTCTATTATAGAGAAATTCACCTTTATATTTATATTTTTTTTTGAAAACATCGGAAATAATAAGTCTTTCCCCAAGATATCTAGGTATAATATTCATAAAATTCTTATATGAATAAGGAAATGTAATTATGAAATTTTCTAATACACGATTGAATTTCAAAAATGGCTTTTCATGAAATATAACATAATCAATATCATTAAAATTTATTTTAGCACTATTAATACAATATTCAATCGATTTTTCTGGAAAAACAGCTGAATGTTTCTGTCTATTAAATCTTTCTTCTGAAACTGCAAAAACTTTATCATTACATATTAAACATGCTGATGAATCATGATAATAACATGAAATTCCAAGAATATTCATCAGATTCCCGCATATATTATAGCAATTATTGCTTGAGGACCGATAAAAACAACTAATAAACCAAGAAAACATAATACTATCAATATAGGAGCTATTATATATAATTTATGTTTTTTTATAAGAATAAACATCTGTTTTAACATATCAGTCATTTATGAACCCTGCCTTAAAGTTTCTAATGTTTCAAAATAATTTTCTGTTTTTATAAATCCTTTATTGTTTTTTTTAAAAACAACCATTATTAGCTTAAAAAATGGAATTATCAAAAAATAAATAACAGTAAGAATTATATTCAAAAATAAAAATTGAAAAATAATATAAGATAAAATTTCTGCAAATTTATGTATATATTTAAAAAACTTCTTCATATAATTATCTATTCAAAAGAACTGGAATTCCAATTTTTCTTATTACAGAACTTGTTGTACTTCCAAGAATTAATTCTCTAATTCTTGAATGTCCATAAGCACCCATCATAAGAAGATCAATAGGATTTTCCTTAATATAGCTTAGTATCATTTCTTCTGTAGAATCACTTAACAAAACTTTAGCACTAAAATCCTCATGTTCTGAAATAAGACCTTTGATAATCTCTTCCATTTTATCAGCTTCATCAACATTATCAACAACACTAAATATTTCAAATTTTAATTCTTTTTTCCATACTTTTTTCATCCAGAAAGCAAGTCTTAATGTTTTATTTGCAAATTCACTATTATCAAAAGCTAAAGCAATATTTTCAATTCCATTTATCTGCTCACTTGATATTATAAGAGGTTTATTCGCCATTCTTGCAACTTCTTCAACTGCTGAACCAAGTAAATAATTAGAATGTTCAACTCCAACACCATATCTTCCCATAATAATAAGGTCGTTTTCAGATGAAAGATCAATTATCTCTTCTGCTAAAATTCCTTCTCTTATAAAACAAACACTTTCAATATTATTTTTTTTACAATCATCACCAGCTTTTTTTAATATTTCTTTTCCATAAACTTTTATTTTATCTTTAGCTTTATCATAAAATCCTGAATATGCATCACCAAAATCAAATCCATCCATAACAGGATTAAAAACCATAGGAACAAAAGGATGATAAATTATTTTGTTTTCAACAACAAAAAGAAGATTAAGCTTTGCGTCAATGTTTTTTGCAACTTCAATACCAAGATTAATAACCTGTTTTGAATAATCTGAATTATCTAAAGCAAGTAAAATATTATACATTGTTCCTCCAAAGTTAAATTTTTATCTAAAATCTTTTAGCGAAAGTAGTATTGACCCATTTTTATAAAATACAATAGGAGTTATTTCCCATCTACCTTTATCAATTTTAATATATTCTTCATTGTAAACAGCATCTGGATTTTCTTTTATCATCTCATTATATGTATTTGAATACTGCCAACCCATTCTAAGCATTAAAGTGCCATTTTCATCATGAACATAACCATCACTTCTTGTCATTAAAGGAGGTATATTATCAGTTGAATCACCAGATCGAATTCCTTGATACACAATTAATTTAACTCGTTTACCATTGAGTTCTTTAGCCTGCTGAAAAACCTGAGAAATGTTAAGCACCGGATATTTAGAATTATTCTGCATATCTCCTCCTGTTTTTCTATCGTTTCTAACTTTTATAGGAGTAATATTTATTGATTTTGCTTCAACAGGTTTTTCTTTTACATCTGTATTTTTTGTATTTATTTTATCAGATTTACCGCAACCTGTAATTGCAAAAACTAAGCATAAACTTACTGTCGAAAGAAATTTCAACATATAAAAACCTCCAAGATTTATAGTTTATTGAATATAAAATTTGTTTTAATTAATATTTAGTATTTCTACTTTTATATTTTTTATACATATCAAAAAACAATACTGCAAATAGTATACCTACAATTACTTTAAGCATTACTATAAAAGCTCCAACCATTAGAGGTACAAGTATAAATGCTAAAACCAATCCTATAATGGAACAAATTATTTTAATAATGTTTTCATTCATGTTAAATATTTTACATTAAAACAGTATTACTTACAACTTAAAAAACAATCAGCAATAACTAAAATCAAAATTAATACAATAAGTTGCTAATTGAATAAACAAAAATCAATATCATAGTTTATAATAAATCATAATGAACAATTAAAAATTAACATTGAACAATTAAAAGCAAAATCTTTTATTTTTTCAAATTTTTCATTTTTCATTATAAATTCTCAATTGCTCCTTAGGAAGTTTTCTCCCATTCCTATTCCTTCAAGATTATGCGGGTTTATCATTGGTATGTTTTTTATCCTTCTGTCTTCTTCGTTTACTATCATTATTGGTACCTGATTGTCTCCTTCAAGAGTGAATTCTCTTGATACTACCCGGGTCTGAGCTGAGCCTTCTTTTACTCCCGCAGAGTTTAGCCTGACCCCACGCTTTTTGTCGTCCTGATTTGCCTCAGGAATCTCAGTTCTGAATAAAAAACGCAATGGTTCATGTTTTATACTGTAAAACATGAACCATTGCTTCATATCATATCCTGTTTCCATAAAACGATTAAATTGTTTAAAACTTTATTTTTTAATTTCCACGATATCCACCAACATCAAATCCGCCAACAATATCTCCTCTTACTGGATCAACTAGTACATCTATATACATATATTGATCTGGTATTTCGCATCTGACAATATAATATAAATTCTGATAATACAATTTTTTTTCATAAAAATAGAATAATGGCATATATTTAAACTTTGTATAAAGTTTATATATATAATAAGAAAAAGAATTATACCACCTGCCATTAGCAAAAAATATTTTTAATTCAATTTCATCTTTATTAATTTTTTCATTAACTATTCCTTCTTTTTCCCTTAATATTTTTATTACAATTGAAAGTGCTTCTTGTTTAGTTTTTTTGACTTTTGTATTTTTAGGAATATTATCTGATAATATATTATTATAAAAATATTCAATTCTACCATTCATATCAGTAATAATTTCTATACTCTGCCCCTTATATTCATATTCTCCATAACAAGCAATCCACTTATATTCATTTTTATTTTTCTTTAATTTTAATTCAATATTACTATATCTAATTATTTTATCTCTAATTTTTAAATAATAGTCATCGTCAAATTTAGATTCATAATTTGTCTTATATTTAATAGCAATTTCACGAATAATATTATCAAAATAATCAATAATTATTTTCACATCAACAAAATCATCTTTATAGCTATAGTGTAATACGCTTTTTTCTAAAAAATAAGTAGTATTTTTTTTCCCATAATCCAAGTTTTTAATATTAAATTGACTCGAAATTTTTAATTCATTTAACTTTTTTATAATAAAATATCTTTTATTATAATTATCAAACAAAATAACTATTATTATAATAAACAAAAAAATAATCGACCCAAAAATTTTTTTCATTTTAATCCTCAAAAGATATGAATTTCAAATCCTTATCTTTATACTCAATATTTAGGTCTATATATTCCTTAATTTTATTGCTTTCTTCTAAAGAATATTTTATTGCACCTTTATAATCATTTTCTTCATAGAATTTATTAAAAAAGAAAAAACCAAAATCATCCGCATATCTCGAATTAACTCTGATATTCCATCCTAAATAATTTTTTGTATTTAAAGCATTTGACAACTCATCGTTTCCAGGTTCTAATCCACTAAAGCAACAATTCATAAAAACAAAATCATACTTATTAATAATTTTTTCAATATCTTTTGTAAAAATTACATTTTGAAGTTTATAAGTCAATGAACTCAAATCTAAATATTCATCAACTGTAAACCCTAGAAATTCATCATTATCACTATAATTAAAATCTCCTCCATGTCCATTATAATATAAAATATCTCCATAATTTATATAATTATAAAATTCAAACCCTGTCAGACTTTCATCTACAATAACAGTATAATCTAATTTGTCTTTACAAATATTTATGATTTGATTTTTCATTTCTTTAAATTTTTCGTCAGATTCTTTTGGACCTAAACTCGATTTTAAAAATAAAAAAATCTTTTTATAATTTGATTTCTTTTTATAATTCTCGAACTCTATCAAAAAAGGAGTTGTTTCATCAGTATCATCATAAACTTTACACACGATATTTTCTTCGCCGTTAATTGTAAGACAATCATTTTTATAAGTATAAGGAACATACATTATTGGTTTTATTGTTTTTAATATTTTGTGAGAGTGTGTATATCCATGTATCAATCCAACTTCCTCGAGGAAACAGCCAATTTCATAACCAATCTTATCAGTTATTGAAATTTTTCTATTTCTTTCATTACTATTTTCTTCAACCAAAACTTTTACATAAAACTTAGCATTTTTAGCTATAAACTGAGTCTGATCCAGTGGTTTACATTGTTCTTTTGTGAATACCATATTAGATATGTAATAATTCTGGGTCTGTGCTGAGCCTTCTTTTACACTCGCAGAGTTCAGCCTGACCCATCGCTCTTCATCTTCATAATCTGGTCCCTGCCATACTGGAAAATGTAATCTTTCCTTTTCCTGTATCTCTCCATCATCATCAAAATCATTTATTATCTCACCATTCTTCTTCACATACTCAATTTCACATGAATCTGCTAAGGAGCGATGGGTGATTATCTGTGGATATGGTAATGGATAGTTTATCTTAACTTCAAAACTGTCATAAGCTACATCATTATCAGGGTTGTCGTCCTGATTTACCTCAGGTATCTCAGTCCTGAATATTCTTGTGTCATCTCCTGTTTCTTTTAATACTACATGATGAGACAAACTGTAATATGGGTCTAATATCATTGCTTCTATCTCATCTGCTTTATTGTCTGTATATTCAGATAAGAATTTCAATGATAGATGTAACGGATCTCCTGCATACGGACTTTCTCCCATTCCTATTCCTTCAAGATTATGTGGATTTATCATTGGTATGTTTTTTATCCTTCTGTCATCTTCATTGACTATCATTATTGGTACCTGATTATCTCCTTCAAGAGTGAATTCTCTTGATACCGTTCTGCTTCCGATTCTTTCAGCGACCGAAAAGTCCACTTTTGCTGATATTATTATATCCATGAAATTGCCTTTGTATAATGTGAAATCTGCTTTTGTGGAATTTGTTCTTAAAGGTTCCAGCGAGTATGAATCTTCTTCATTTCCAGTTATACTCCAATTCCATTGTATATTCTCAAGTCCTGTCATGTCTACTGGATTCCCATCTTTATATACAAGACTTGCGGTGAGTCTTTTCTTCTCACCTTCCTTCATTTCTTCAATAACTGGCTCAATCTGTACTTTTACTGTCTCTATGTATATCTCCTTTGCTTTTTTTACAAAATCATCATTGTAATAATATCCTGAATCGTAATATGCTCCTAATACTTTTTTGAGCATTTCATCAGCTTTGCTATAATTATCTGTCTTTTTATATATTTCGATAAGTTCCTGATATGCTCTTATTTTTTCCTGATGATGTATTTTTTCGAAGTTATTATAGAATGGGTCTTCTATGACTTTTGTGAAATATTTTTCCGCTTCTTCATAATTTTGCTCATCTCTGTAACTGTCTGCTATTCCTATATCGGATTTTGAGTTTACTCCTGAGTTTGGATAATATGTATTTACATTTGTGAATATTTCTCTTGCTTTCTCTGATTCACCTTTTAATAAATACATTGTTCCCATCTGAACATATATTCCAGCCTGAATATAATAATCTGTCTGATAATCTGTTATTCCTATTGCTTGATTACAGGCCCATAATGCTTTATCGTAATCTTCGAGGAATCTGTAAGTATTTACTATATTTGAATATGCTCTTACTTTTTCTGTCTTATCTGTATCTGAATTATTTATTACTGATAAATGCTGTTCTTCTGAAAGTTTCAGAAATTTTTGAGCTTTTTCTTTATCTTTTTCAAAGTAAAGATATGTTGTCCCAATTATAAAATTACATTCTCCTAAGATGTTTTCTATATGCTCTTTTGTCATATATTGATAAGGTATTATACTTGAAAACATCTCTTTTGCTTTTTCATAATTTTCTATTATTTTTTCATATTCATTCTCATCATCGTATAAATATGTGTTTCCTGTCCTTATGTAAGTTCCAGCCATTGCATAAAGTATGGTTCTTCTAATATACTCATTTGCATTAACAGAAAAAGCATTCATGTACATATGAGTATATTTTTCGCAATCTTTTCCATAATCTCTTGTCTTTTCTCTATCTGTTATCCCATATAAAAAATTATTAGCAGCATATCCGTTAACAATTCCTAAATAACATGATTCCAACAGAACATTATTGTCTGATATAAGATTCTCTTTATATCTTTCTATTGATTTATTATATACTTCTTCTCTTTTTTCTAAATCACTTTCATAAAAACTTGCAATAACATAATATATGAATCCTAACTGATTATATACTTCTCCTTTTTCCGGTTGATATTCTCCAGTATTAATATATTTTTCAATATACAGCTCAAGTGCTTCCGCTTCTTTTGTATAATATTCTTTTTTTAGTTCAGGATCTTCTGTCATATTATACAAAGAATTATAAGCTTTGCTTTTATCATATCTTGCATTTTGTCTTATATTTTCATCAGGGGAGTATTCTATGCACCAGTCAAAAAACTTAAGACATTCAAAAATTTCTTCTTCACTTCCATTGTAAATATTATATATCGTGATTATCTTTGAATATGAATATCTTTTGAATGGATCTGTTTTGTCATTCAATATACTTTTTTTATACCATTCAATTGCATTAATATTATCTCCCATCTGTTCATAACAATAACCTGTCTCATAATATGCTCCATTTAAAAAGGCATAAGAAGGATATTCTGCTATCAATCTCTGCAATAGATTGACAGCTGTCATGTAATTTCCATCACCTATTTCTATCATTGCACTCTCATACAATTCTTCTTCCGGTGTATTTTCTCTTGACTTTTCTATACAGAATTTGCGATTAAGAATTTTATACAATGAAAATGCTTTTTCTATATATTTGTATTTTTTTAAGAATTTTTCTTTATCTTTATCCTTTAAAAAAACATCTATCTGTTCTCTGAAATAATCTGTTATCTTAAGTCCAAATTTTTGTATGTATTTTTTGTGATCTATACCAAATATCCTTTGTGTTTTCTCATTTTTAAGGATTACATCCTGAATGTCTGATACAATATTGATATGAGATCTTTTTATTCTCATATTACTCATCTTTTCAAGAAGTTTTGAGTTTAAAGTATAAAAAATACCCATATCTTTATTTGATTTAAATTCAGATTTCATCTTATTAACATATTTTTTTATATTTTCTTGGTAATTTTCATCAACAATATTTTTACATAAAAATTCAGAATCTTTTTCTATTTCAGATACAGTAAAATCATATACTGCTTCAATACTCTCAACAATTTTTTCATTATCTGCAAAACTCTGTGAAAGATTTCCAAGATAATCCAGGATTTCTGCCTGACTTCCTATATTATCAATTCTATCTGATATATCTTTGTCATTCTCTGGAATACTAAAAATTTTGTTTTCTGAAAGTAAATTCACACCTGATACAGCTTCAATATAATCAAGATTCATGCTCCATGAAAAAACAGAAAACAACAGAATTGTTAAAATGTACAATGTTTTTTTCATATAAAACCTCTTATATAGAAAATTTTAATATTAGAAAATGTTTTGAATTCATTCTAGGATATCTAATCTTAATACGATAATTTTATTAATTATTTGTTATATTGTCAAGATGTTTTTTAATAAAAATATTTTGATTAACCATTTCTTTATCTGACTTTTTTCATTTTTTCTGTACTAAATAGAAGAAGAAGACCATCAATTCCTTAAAGAATACTTAATTAACTTTTTGTACTCTTTTACTAGTTAATCTTATATCATTATTGCTAAATTTATTAATAGCCAAAGTTTTTCTTTATCTAATTCAGGATTGTCAAGTTTGTATAGCTTTTCAATATATTTACTATCAATATCGAGAAATTGAAGTTTTTCAGTTATTATAGGCTTCATAAAATCAAAATGACCTGATTTTATCCATTCAAGCAATGGAATTTTAAATCCTTGTTTTTTTCTGTTTAATATATTTTCAGGAATTTGATTTTTATACATATTATAAAGCGTGAATTTATTTTTATTGTTATTTATGCTAGCTTTCATACCAGCACTTAGTGAATATGTCAGAATTTCAGGATTTCCAAATGGCGTTTTTATATAATTTGATGTAAGATTTTCAATAGAATTCAATCTTGCATAATAATTACAGGGTAATTTGTTATAATATTCAAAAAGTATAATTTTTTTGTAAAAATCTTCTATATCATTATTTATAACAGCATTTTCATTAAAATTACTTAAAATACTATCTGTATTAAATCCTGTTAATTCTAATATTTCATTTTTGTCAAAATACTCTGGTATATATGAATAATTATTACAAAATTTATTCATTATATTGTTTAAAAGTATATTTGTAAGACCTTTTGAATTAAATTTATTTATTGAAAAATCAAATAATTCTTTAAAATCAGAGAAATCACTTAATACATCTGTCATATATGAATATCCTGCAAAATACTCATCTCCACCTAAACCAAAATATACATCATTATATTCAATCTCAGATTTTTTTAGAGCATGAGAAAAAGCCCATATATCCTGTGTTGCTGTTAATATATTTTTTTGAGAAGATTCTATATAATGTATAATCTCTTTTACATAATCTTCTGGACTTATAATTATATCTTTGTGATTGGTGCAATTTGTTTTTATAAAATCTCTTCTGAAATTATCTTCATCAAATTCTTTTTCATTAAATCTTACAGATAATGAGTTAACCTTTTTTCCCTTGTTTTTTAACGCACAAATCATACATGTTGAATCAATTCCACCGGAATACATTATAGTACTGTATTTTTCATAATAATTAGATGAAATAATGTTTTCAAATAATATTCCAAAATTTCTAAAATCTGGTTTTTCCTTTAAACCAGCTGGATTTTCAGGTATATTAATTAATTTTTGGCTAATAATACCTTTTTTAAACTTATAAATTCTTCCTGGCAAAATACGAAATACATTTTTATAAAAAGTCTTTCCTTCTGGGAAAAATCCAAATCTTAAATAATAAGCAATACTCTCTATATCAATTTTTTTATTAGGAATTTTAGCAAAACTTTTATAAATAGCTAGTTTTCCTTTATTTATATTATAGTAAACAGAATTTAACCCAGAAAATTCAGTAAAAAAAACAATTTCATCTTTAAATCTCATTAAAAAATATGCAAAATCTGTAACATCCCAAATTTTGCTGTAATCTTCAGTAATTGTAATATTTTTTAGTTTTTCAATTACTTCTTCTTTAAAAACAATAAATTCTATTTTTACTGTTTTTTTTGTATTATCATTTGACATTTACAACCTTCTTTTTAATTCTATTAACTATCAAAGATTTTTTTTTATAAATTCAATTGTATTTTTTAATATTTTATCATCAGTTTTTTTTATAAATTTTTCAAAGATTTGTATTGCTTTATTAAAATCACCTTTATCTTTTAAAGTAATAATATATTCTGTGCATAATTTTATAATTTGTTGCGAATTTTGTTGTGTATTTTCTTTAATTAATATTTCAAACATTTCACATGATTTTTTATAATCTCTAATTTCTCTATATAAAATTCCAATTCTAATATTATTTTCAAAACAAGGTTGTTTTTTTAATTTATAAATAAAAAATAATGATAATGCTTTGTTTAAACTGGATTTTTTAATATTTAAAATTGATTTTTTTTCATTATCATTTAAAAATCTCATTTAATTAATCCTTTTTTCCACGCACAATATCTTAATGCTCCTGTTAATTCAAAAACTTTTTCATTATCAGTTGAATCACTAAAATCATTAACTTCTATTAATTCATTTTTTACTATTGAATTAAGTATTGAAAGATTTTTCTTAAAATAAAAATTTTCATTTGAATTAAAAACTTTATGTAAATATTTTAATGCAGTTTTATCATTTTCTAAATAAAGCAGATTTCTTACTATAAGCATATTCAAATATGGATCTCTACAGTTTTTAAACATTTCAGTTATATTATTCATAGTATTGATTGAATCACTGTATTTTTTGATTATATCAATAATAACATTTCTAAAACTTCCGCCTTTTCCAGACATTATATCTTTAAAATCTGAATTATTAAGATCAGGTGTATTTCTTGATAAAAACTCTGGTATATAAAGCATATCCTGCCAATAAGGAGATAAATAATCACTATATTTCAAAAAAATTTCTCTTGTCGGTAATATTCTATAAATACATTCTCTGCATTTTAATGGCAAGCTTGAATAATCACCCGAAAATATATCGGATAAATTATCTTTTATATTATTTAAATCAATATCAACACATCTACAACCAGTCCATTCTCCAGTTGATTTAACTTTTAAGAAATCAAACCAGAATCTGCAAGGTAATAAAGTATTATCAACATTTTCAAACGGAGTGGAATAATCTGAAATTTCAATTATATAATCTTTTTTCACATTTGTATTTCCAGCATAAATTGGAATTTTTATATTATCAGATTCTAATATTTCACAGTTTTTATCCTCAAATAAAATCTCACTAAAATCAAGTATATAACCATATTTTAATCTTTTTTTATATAAATTAAAAATATATTCATTCTCTGTTTTTTTGAAATGTTCTTTAAACTCATTTAAATCAAGTGTTTTCATCTCAAATCCAGAACAATCAAGACATAAATACGGATTATCAAATTTACCTAAAATATGATTTTTCCTGATTTTTTCGGCATTTTCACTGTAATATAGTTCTGATAATAGATTATCCTTAAGACTTCCATAAAATCCAGTTTCTTCAATATCTCTACAACACATTACTAAATTTCCAGATGAAGCTAAATAAGGTTGTTTCCATAAAGCAGAACAAGGCTTTCTATCAGTATTATCTTTTTTGGTAAAATGATTTTTGTAAACAATACTTTTTTCAACTATTTCACTTTCTTCAAAATCAATTTTATTAATAATACATTTATAAAGTTCATTACTTTTCTTCTGATCAGGAATCATAGCTTCAATTACATCAATACCAGCTGGAGTTTTTGATGATAATTTTTCACCTGCATAAGTTTCATGGCAAAATTTAATATTATTTTTAGAGTAAAAAGTTTTCCAGAAATCAATAAACCCATGGATTTCTTCAACATTTTCTTCAACTGCAATAATTTGTACACTACAAAAAACTGATTCAAATAAATTTTCTTCATTTAATCTTATATAAAATTCTTTTACATTTGATAAAACTTCATCAAAATAATCAATTTTTTTTAATTTTTTATAACTTTCTCTATTATATGCTCCAATTGAAAAAACAAATACAACTTCTATACTTTGATTTTTTCTCTTTAATATTTTTACCAATTTATCAATAATTGTAGAATTTAACATTGTTGCATTTGAATATATATAAACAGTATTACTCACAATTTTTTCAACTACACAATACTCAAATATATCTACAAATTCAGGATTAAGCATTGGTTCACCAAATCCTGCAAAATTTAATTCATCAAGCATAATATCAATATTATTTATACAAAGTTTAAAATCATTTAAGCTTAAAAACCTTGAATATTCAGATTTATTACTTCTTTTTACTTTTAAACCATAAACAATTTCATTTTGAGGACAATAAATACAAGAAAGATTACATTTATCAGAAATTCCTACAATTATTGACATTTCATAAGGAAATTTCTTCATTCCCAAACCCATTTATCCTGCATTTTTGCATATCTTTCAATATAAAATAAAAGCTCAAATATTTTTTCAGGTTTACGGAAATTTTCATTAACTATAAATATAATTCTCTCATTATTATTAATCTTTTTAATTAAATCTAAACAAAATTTGAAATATTCACTTGGATATAATTTGTATATAATGTCAAGAGTTTCAATACTTTCTGATAAATTCATATTATACAAAAATAATTTAGCTAATCTTGATAAAATCATTATTTCATCATTGTCTTTTACAAATTCAAAAATTTCATTTAATTTCACTAAATTATCTGAATATTTATCAATCATTCTAATTATACAATCTTTGTATTTTGAAATATCTTTATTTTTAAAATCATCATTAAATTCAATATGATTAAAATCAGGTAAAGATCTTTCAAAAAACTCTTTCTGAATACTCAACTGATAATAAAATTTATTCAAATTTTTAATATTACTAACAGCAAAATCATTTGAAATTGATGATTTTTCATAGCATTCAATACAAATTTTCGGCATATTACTCCAATTACCATTTAACACATCTTTTAAAGCATTTTTATACTCATTACAATCAATATTTATTTTATCGCAACCACAAAACAACTTATTATTTTTAACAATAAAATTCTCAAATAAATATCCACAAGGTAATATACTTTCAAAAGTTTTAAAATTGTACTTTTTATCCTTTTCATGCAAAATAAAAGAATAATCTTGCAAACTAATAAATTCTTTAACAATAAAATAATTATTTCTTTCAACTTCAAGAATTTCTTTAAGTTTATCCTCCAAAATATGCTCATCTACACGCAATTTCATAGCATTAAAAACAGACTTCCCATTCATACGTTTTTTAAAAAGATTAAAAGCTAATTTACCATCAAATTTTAAACAGAATTCATCTAACTGATTATTACTAACAGGAAGACCTTCAAAACCTTGACAATAGAAACAAATAGAAGGACAATTAAAATCTCCAGAAAGCTGATTTTTTCTCCATGAATTCGCCTTTTCGCTCCAGAAAACTTCAGAAAACTTATTATTCCTGATATTACCATAAGGAAACTCACCAAGAAGATCTCTTGTACAAATACATAAATCACCATTTGTCATAATAACCGGACTTCTCCACAAAGCTGAACAAGGTTTTCTTTTAATATAACTTTTTATTTCCATATGATTTTCATTAAGTCTAGTAGTATCATCAAGAGTAAGAACTTTTTGAGAAAATTCAAGGTTTTTAAGCGAATTATCAAAAGTAATTGAAGAATCTTTTTGATCTCCTAAAATCGCCATAACAAAAGCAATAGAATGTTCAACACTATTACCAACAATAGTTTCACCACAAGTACAAGCTTTTTCAACACCAAAATTCAAATTATTATCTTTAAAAAAACTTTGCCACTTATCAAGAAAAATCTCAGTTTCATGCATATTTTCTTTAACAATAACCATTTGAACAGAAGAATAAATCTGAGATGTAATTTTATATTTATCAGTTAATCTAATAAAATCTTCAGCATTTTTAACAACAATATCATAAAAATCTTCACAACAAACATCTTTATAAACTTCAGGACTTGCAGCATTAATAGAAAAAAGAACTTGAATCTTAATATCTGAATTAGAAATAATATTAATAATTTTTTCAGCCATATCATTACACATAAGAACACCATTAGTAGGCAAAAAAATTCTCTTAATACGACCACGATTATTATTAACAATATATTCAAAAATATCCAAAAACTCAGGATTCAATAAAGGTTCACCATAACCTGATAAAGCAATCTCATCAATTAAAACATCAATATTATCAAAAAAATCAACAAAATCAGAAAATTTCAAGAATTTTTTAGATTTTTCATGATAAAATCTATTATAACCATCAACATCATAAGAATCAGGAAAATGATAACAAAATTTACATTTTATATTACAAATCTCAGAAACAGCAAGAGTAACCAAAAAATTATCCGGTTTATAAAAATCATAAAACTCATCTACAAAATTCATAATAAAAATATAACCTTTGTTGTCCTCTTTTACAACCTGACCCCAAATCAGGACTCAACAATTAAAAATCAGAGATTTTACTTATAAAATCTGGTCTATCTATAAATGGATTTCTATTTTTCTGTGCTGATTCTATTCCTGCATTTCTTCTTATTTCTTTTTCACTTACTGGATCTAATTCTACCCATTCTCTGAAAGTTTGTTCTTGTTTTTCGTCTATTGGCATATTATATCTTACAGAAAAATAAAATAATGCTCTTGCAACATCACCTTTGTGATCATCTCTTGGTTCAAATACATCATCTCCTAATTCTCCGATTCCGTATTCGCTTCCACCATCACTCCATGTTGCACTTTCAACATTTCTTAAAGGAACATGTCCTCTTTTAGAATTAGCTCTTGAATCTGTTGGAAATAAATGATGTACATCGTCTTTTTTGGTATCTTTGCTCTGTTCTCCAAATTGACTTTGTGGCCAAGAATGTTCACAATTCATAGAACCATTTGGTATTCCTTTTGTTTTTACTTCTTTTGCTGTATAAACACATGTAACTATTCCATCTTCATTATCAAGCTCTGAAAAAAACAAATATCTTGCTGCTCTGTATCCTAAATCAATCTGATTATCTATTAAATCATGTAATTTTCTTTTTAATTCGTCATCTTTTAAATGTTTTACATTTTCATAATATTTGTCATATTCATAATTATTGTATTCTTTATCTAATACGATTTTTATTATTTCATTTTTATCATCTATATTTACTAATGTTAATGCAAAATCTGTCTTTTCGGCAACTATATATATTGCGGTGTTTTCTCCTTCTTTGTAACTTGCGTAAGTTTCTCCATCCATTTCTACAAATTCAAAAGCTGATAATTCTGTTCTTTTGTCTGATTCTACTTTGTATTTTATTTGGGAAGAAAAATTTCTGTTTGAGTTTTCTTTTGTTAATCTGATATTTTTTTGAAATGTATAGTCTCCCGCTTCTTTGTTTTTTAAAATATAATATCCACCATCAAGTGAATTTATATCCATAGCAGGTGTTGTTACTGAAAAACCTAAAGCTAGAATAAGCCCTAAAGATAATTTTTTAATCATACTGTATACTCCATTTTGCTTTTATTATTTCTATATATAAATATACGATATTTTTCAGAGAAAATCTACCTATAAAAAAAAATACAAGTCACTTCTAAACTTTTTAAAACCCGCGAGATTGCGAAATAGCCAAATAGTGAAATAGATTTAAAACAATCTTTTCCCCATCTCACTATCTCACCACTTCACCATTCACCATTTAAAACCTGCGAGATTGCGAAATAGCCAAATTGTGAAATAGATTTAAAACATTTACATTTTCTATTCTTCTATCTTTACCCTATCTCACTACTTCACTAATTCACTAATTAAATGCCTTAGCATCGCTAATATCAGCGAAGTCATAAAATGACAAGCTGTACTAATTGTGACCCTAGTCACGCTAATTCTTCTCCCTCACAATCTCACCATTCACTGTTTTATGCATTATACACAGGTTTGACCACCAGATTTTTATGATTTTTCTCATATTGAAATTACCTCTCTTCAGTATCAACCAGCTTCATTCCTTCTATTGTCCACTCAATTACTTCATTTATCTCCATATTAATCATTTTACAACCTTCAAGTATGATATCTCTATTTACTCCAGCAGCAAATCCTTTGGATTTAAATTTCTTTTTAACAGATTTTACTTCCATATTATTAATATCTTTATCAGGTCGCATTAATGATGCTGCATATATTAAACCTGTTAATTCATCAATTGTATAAAGGACTTTTTCCATCTCAAGTTTAGGTTCGACATCAGAACATATTTTCCAACCATGAGATATGACTGCGTGTATTAAATCCTCTGACACACCTTCTTTTTTAAGTATCTCTTCGCTTTTTTTACAATGTTCTTCAGGATATAATTCATAATCAATATCATGCAAAAGTCCAACAATACCCCAGTATTGAGAATCATGATTTTTACGATCTGCAAAATATTTCATAGCTCCTTCAACAAATAAAGCATGTTTGATCAACGCCTCATTTTTATTATATTTTTTCAATAATACCATTGCTTTTTCACGATTCATACAATCTCTCCTTTTGTATCTTTTGAATATAGACCACCTTAAGAAATCAAGTCTGTCAACATTAACAATTGCTTCCGTTAATCTTAAATTCTAAAAAAAAATTTACAGTAAACTCTCTCAAATCTCAATAATAACAATCTATTTCAACCAAACTAACAAAAAATATGACAATTCACCAAAAAAATCAAAATTAAGGATTGATGCGGATTTCCAAATTCTAATCCGTTATGCACCGGTTGGACCCCAGATTTTGTATGTGATAAATTAAAGACTTACTCCGTTTTTTTTGATTTCTTCTAAAAATCCAGATGGATCATTTCCGTCCAATAATAAAATTGGTTCAATTCTATTATCAATATTTCTTCTTAATCTGTACAGATTCAATTCCTGTTCAAGAAAATCACCATAGAAATTCTTTAATATAACTGCTATGTCAATATCGCTATTTTCATTATATTTTCCAGTAACAAAAGAACCAAATAAAAAGACTTCCGATCCAGAAAATTTCTCTTTAACCAGTTTAGCATATTCTCTGGCCTTTTCTATAGCTTTGATTTTATCCATTCAAGAAATTCCTTTGTTGATTTTATTAAAAAATCACATTTTTCTTTAGTTAAAGATTTAAACAATTTATCCTTATATGTTGGATATCTTGCTTCAATATTTAATGGATTCAACAAATCCAGTAAATCTTTTTGCTGTTCACTTAAAATTGTATAAATTTCAGATTTTTCAGCTAATAAAATCAAATTATGAACAAAAGGAGGCTAACCTTCTTTTTCTTTTATATAATAAGCCTTTAATATTTTTTCAACACTTTGATGACACATAAAACCAACATATAAATATTTACCGCCATTCAGCATTAAAAGAGCAGTATCAAAATCATATTCAGATAAATCAGTCCAATATCTTATTTTTTCTATCATAGACTAATTATACCATACTCACAAATAAACCGGCAATTATTGGTTACTTCAAAAACCTCAATTCAGAAATCAAGTTTTAACTTTGTTATCATAATTACTATCCTGGACCGGGATCTGGTTTTGAAGCCGTGATTTTATTTATTTTTAATATCCTCTTCACTCTTTCCTATTGCTTCTTTCAACTCTTTTTCAGATGGTAAAAATTCACTAATATCCTTAGAAATCTCTTTAAATTTATATTCAGCTACTCCTAACGGTTTAGAATTATTAGCTAAGGCATATTCAACAACCGTATTATTTTTTGATTTACAAATTAATAGTCCAATTGTTTCTTTATCATCAATGCCTTTGATATTTTTATCCACTGCTGTTACATAAAAGCTAATCTGCCCAAAATGCTCTGGCAAAAACTCAACCGTCTTTAATTCAATAACAACAAATCTTTTCAAAATATAATTATAAAACAATAAATCAATAAAAAATTCCTGTTCGCCTACAATTATCTTCTTTTGCCTTCCAACAAAAGCAAAACCTTTACCAAGTTCTATTAAGAGATGAGTAATATTTTCAATTAAAGCATTTTCTAAATCTTTCTCTTTAGCTTTTTTCGTTAAATTTAAAAAATCAAAAACATAATTTTCTTTAAAACTATTCTCAACCAACTCTAGATTATCATTTGAAATTGTTTTATCAAAATTACTTACTAACTTCCCATTTCTAGAATACAAATCAAGCTCGATTTGATGCTCTAAAATAACTCTTGACCATGAGTTTTCAATAGTTTCATTAATATAAAAAACTGCTTCCTCCAATTTTTTTAGTTTTGTTAAAATAACTATAATATGCCCCCATGGAATTTGTGCAACAACCTGCTGCACAAATTTTTGATTAGGAATAAAGAGATAAAACATTCTCATATAATTTAAATTTCTTCTTGAAAAACCACTTAAATCAGGAAATTCTGCTTTTAAATCTTTTTCAATTTGACCTATTAAATCATCGCCCCATTTATAATTCTCTTGTTTTAAAACAATATTTTTACCAATATAATAATAAAGCATAATTAATTCTGAATTAACTTTTCTAACAGCCTTTTGTCTGGAATGAATTATTTCTTTTTTGATGTTTTTAATGAAGTCAATATATTCAGAGCTTAACATATAATCGCTCATAAATTAACCCTCTTTTAATAATTAAAAAATTTAACTCAATATTAATACTATCATAAATAACTAAAATAATAAATGTAATGGTGTGGTCTGCACCCTTTAAATCGGACTTTCTTAATTGTGAATTTTCAATTCAACAAAATTATTTATTAAAATTATTATAACATAATTAAAACTCAATAACATCACTATATTTCAACCAAATTAACAAAAAATCTGACAATTCGCTAAAAAATCCAAAATTCAGGATTAATACGGGTTTACAAGCCTCAATGCGTTATGCACAGGTTTGACCCCAAGATTCTTTGATCCCCCTGATTCTTTTCAAAATTCTTTCTTAATTTATTTTTCATTAATTTTAAGTTATATTTTAAATAATATTATTTTTTTGGACAAAAGTAATCTGAAATATTAATGAGGTTATTATGATAAAAAAA
>JALOAD010000025.1 GCA_023228995.1 Candidatus Muiribacterium halophilum | reverse complement strand
TCAATGATAGTTAATATTGAAATACTAAGAAATCCCTGAAAGGGACTACGACAGTATTGCTAATTCTCTTCTGGACATGGTTACTCAGGGACTTATTGAAATACTAAGAAATCCCTGAAAGGGACTACGACAACTGAAAAAAGTTTTACTCTTCCTGTTAAGATATTATTGAAATACTAAGAAATCCCTGAAAGGGACTACGACAGCTTCTTATTATATGTCTGCCGGACATTATGCGTATGATTGAAATACTAAGAAATCCCTGAAAGGGACTACGACTTTGAGACTCCGAGAAAAAGCACAGAACAAGAATTAGTCGTATTGAAATACTAAGAAATCCCTGAAAGGGACTACGACCAATTATTCACTTACAGCGGTTATGAAGTTTTGACTAAAAAATTGAAATACTAAGAAATCCCTGAAAGGGACTACGACCTTTTTCCCGTAACTTTAATGTCGATATAATCCCTGTCATTGAAATACTAAGAAATCCCTGAAAGGGACTACGACGGCGGAAGATCCAAGGAAGTCGGAAAACAACTTTTTGATTCATTGAAATACTAAGAAATCCCTGAAAGGGACTACGACAATCTTCAGGAACATGAAGTTTACCTTCGCTTCTTAGTATATTGAAATACTAAGAAATCCCTGAAAGGGACTACGACTTCTCTGTTTTCTATTCTTTTCATTGTGTTACCTCCTGGATTATTGAAATACTAAGAAATCCCTGAAAGGGACTACGACTCTCATAAACAGATTCCTTGCTTTCTGCAATTGTTCGTTTTATTGAAATACTAAGAAATCCCTGAAAGGGACTACGACTTCAGCATGTCTTGTTACACATGAACATGGAGATCATTCTATTGAAATACTAAGAAATCCCTGAAAGGGACTACGACAGTTTTGACAGCGAAGTCTTTTTTATTACTGCTATCTTTCATTGAAATACTAAGAAATCCCTGAAAGGGACTACGACCTCTCTTGAGCTAAGAATTGCAATCACGTTTTTATTATATTGAAATACTAAGAAATCCCTGAAAGGGACTACGACAGTCGGGAACCGATTTCATCGAAGTGGTTTATAATAAATTGAAATACTAAGAAATCCCTGAAAGGGACTACGACGGTTATAAAAGAATGCTTGTTGTTTGGCATAGAAGAGCAGGGATTGAAATACTAAGAAATCCCTGAAAGGGACTACGACTGTGTGTGTGTGTGTGTGTGTGTGTGTGTGTGTGTGTATTGAAATACTAAGAAATCCCTGAAAGGGACTACGACGAGGTCCATATCTCCTGTGAATCCGTTTAGGAGATATTTTTTATTGAAATACTAAGAAATCCCTGAAAGGGACTACGACTGCTAAAGGCGACAAAGGTGACAAAGGTGAAACTGGTGAATTGAAATACTAAGAAATCCCTGAAAGGGACTACGACTTTCTGTATGTCTCAATATATCTTTCTTTATCCTCCACATTGAAATACTAAGAAATCCCTGAAAGGGACTACGACGTTTCACACCTGATTGTATATGAACCTGCTGATATTGGATTGAAATACTAAGAAATCCCTGAAAGGGACTACGACTTGCTAATTCTCTTCTGGACATGGTTACTCAGGGACTTAATATTGAAATACTAAGAAATCCCTGAAAGGGACTACGACACCACTTACTCTTGAATGCTTCAAATCCTGCTCTTGTAATTGAAATACTAAGAAATCCCTGAAAGGGACTACGACTTGTCAATTAATTCTAAATAATAATTTACTTCACTAAATTGAAATACTAAGAAATCCCTGAAAGGGACTACGACCTCATTTTGAAACCTCCATTCTTAATTTTTTATCTTTTTATTGAAATACTAAGAAATCCCTGAAAGGGACTACGACGTCTACAATATCTGTAAACTGTCTCGATTTGAGAACGGGGTATTGAAATACTAAGAAATCCCTGAAAGGGACTACGACTGATCTCCTTCGGCATTTCTGCCTTTTTATTTTTTCTTATATTGAAATACTAAGAAATCCCTGAAAGGGACTACGACATTCAGCTTACAGATGTCCTGATCATAACAAAGCAGATTGAAATACTAAGAAATCCCTGAAAGGGACTACGACTGCTTTCTATTTCTTCTAACGATCGACCGTCAGCATTTATTGAAATACTAAGAAATCCCTGAAAGGGACTACGACCAATCTTCATCCGTGATGAAGATGATCAAGAAGATACATTCATTGAAATACTAAGAAATCCCTGAAAGGGACTACGACTAGCAGGAAAAGAAATTGAAATCAAGAGGGTTTATGTTGATTGAAATACTAAGAAATCCCTGAAAGGGACTACGACGTATTTCCTGGATTATTTTATTTATAGCAAGTCTTTTATATTGAAATACTAAGAAATCCCTGAAAGGGACTACGACGTGCTTATAGCACCCGTTTTTTATTTTTTAACTGCTTTATTGAAATACTAAGAAATCCCTGAAAGGGACTACGACCTCTCCTTCTCCACACTTCTGAAAACTCTCAACACCTTCAATTGAAATACTAAGAAATCCCTGAAAGGGACTACGACAGCCTGCTATAACTTCTAGTTCACCTGCAAGCATACCGTTAATATTGAAATACTAAGAAATCCCTGAAAGGGACTACGACTTTTTTGTAGGAGCCGTATAAATCCTGAATCCATTATGATTGAAATACTAAGAAATCCCTGAAAGGGACTACGACATTAAACCATGCTGTACCGTTTTTCTTGCTTTTAACCGATTGAAATACTAAGAAATCCCTGAAAGGGACTACGACTCGGAACTGGTGCAGTGCCACCTTCTAAAATTGTTTCCATTGAAATACTAAGAAATCCCTGAAAGGGACTACGACTGTATGAAGAATATTAATTTTTTTGAACTTAAAGAAATATTAAATTGAAATACTAAGAAATCCCTGAAAGGGACTACGACGTCAGTGACTATTTTCTCGAATTGTTTTTCTGTAAACATATTGAAATACTAAGAAATCCCTGAAAGGGACTACGACGGGAAATATCTATCCATCGAGCTTGAAAACCGTATACATTGAAATACTAAGAAATCCCTGAAAGGGACTACGACCAGCGAGACTGGAGGAGGTATAATGCAGATAAAACAACTTATTGAAATACTAAGAAATCCCTGAAAGGGACTACGACTTTATTAAAATCTTTCCCTGTAAGAAAACACATACAGATTGAAATACTAAGAAATCCCTGAAAGGGACTACGACCATTACCTTTCTTTCAGAATCGATAATATCTTTTACTATTGAAATACTAAGAAATCCCTGAAAGGGACTACGACTGTATGAAGAATATTAATTTTTTTGAACTTAAAGAAATATTAAATTGAAATACTAAGAAATCCCTGAAAGGGACTACGACAGCACCTTTCATCAACAAATTTATTATAGATAAATCTTTCCATTGAAATACTAAGAAATCCCTGAAAGGGACTACGACTTTAAGCATTTTTGCGATTGTATTTCTCGTGTAATTCATTTATTGAAATACTAAGAAATCCCTGAAAGGGACTACGACGCGACACAAAGCATGATTGAAACAACAGGAAGATTGATAATTGAAATACTAAGAAATCCCTGAAAGGGACTACGACTTGATTCATCATACACAATAAGACCATATTTTTTGTTTAATTGAAATACTAAGAAATCCCTGAAAGGGACTACGACCAATGAAGTAACTCTCAAATATGGTATATGTGATTTATTTATTGAAATACTAAGAAATCCCTGAAAGGGACAGTGCATTTATGCTTTGAGCAAAATTCAGTAAGCACAATTTCAAAAGACTGAAATTGTTAGTAAGCGGATTATGAATAATCCTAGTGAGCGATTTGCAAGCAAATCTCGTGAGCAAAATCTAACGATTCTTAGTAAAAAACAATTTAAAATCTATGTATTTGATATTAACAATAGAAGTGGTTAAAGTGTTTTTGGAGTTGTGGGTTAGGGGTGTTAAAAGCAGATCCCGGCTCAGAATCATACCGGGATGACAGAGCTAATGAAGCAATTAAAAATTAAAAATTAAAAATTATAAAGCTAAAGCAGATCCCGGCTCAGAATCATACCGGGATGACAGAGCTAATGAAGCAATTAAAAATTAAAAATTAAAAATTATAAAGCTAAAGCAGATCCCGGCTCAGAATCATACCGGGATGACAGAGCTTAGAATCACACAGATATAAAAAAAAACACACAGCATATGACAAACCGCCAAACCCCAAACCCCAAACCCCAAACCGACAAACCGCCAAACCCCAAACCCCAAACCGCCAAAACCCAAACCGCCAAAACGCCAAAACCCGAAATCCCAGATTTCCCCAGTCTTATTTATCCCATATTTAACCTTCAACTCATAAAACCCCAAAACTATTTAACTTTATTTATTGTTTTTTTCAATTCACCATTTCACTGTTTTTCTATCTCTCCACATTTACTAATCACTAATTGTGACTCTAGTCACGCTAATTGCTTCCCTCTATTTCACTGATTCTATGTAATATTCCAAAATTTTTATTTTCTATGTTATAATATTGAAATAGTTTAAGTGTTTATAATTTTGTTGCTGAACTGTTGTTATTATAAGGAGTTATAATGAATTATTTTGATTTATATAATGTCATTGGTATTTGTGGTGGTGCTTGGGGTGATGAGGGTAAGGGGAAATTTACTGATTTTTTTGCTAGGCAGGCTGATATTATTGTTAGGGCTCAGGGTGGTAATAATGCTGGGCATACTGTAAAAGCTGCTGGTCATACTTTAAAACTTCATGTTGTTCCTTCTGGGATTATTTATAATGATAAGATTAATATTATTGGTAATGGTGTTGTTCTTGATATTTTTTCTTTTGTTGATAAGGAAATTAGTCAGCTTGAAGATAATGATATTTCAACTTCTAATTTGTTTATTTCTCCTGAAAGTCACCTTATAATGCCTTATCATAGAATTATGGATTATATTAAGAGTTTTGGTAGAATTGGTACTACTGGTAAGGGTATTGGTCCTTGTTATTCTGATAAGGTTAATAGAATTGGTATTAGAGTTCAAGATATTATGAATAAAGATATTTTTATTAAAAAACTTGCGGAAAATATTGAACATTATAATTTTCTTTTTTCTATTTCAGATGATATTTCTACGATAATTGATGATTTTAAAATTAATAATCCGATTTTTAATGATATTTTTATTGATGATAAAATGGATGCTAATAAGCTTTTTGATGTTATTAAACCTTATAAAGATATTGTTGCTGAATATGTTAAAGATACTAGGAAGATTATTGCTGATGCTGTTTATAATGGTAAAAAAATATTGCTTGAAGGTGCTCAGGGTTTGCTTCTTGATATTGATCATGGTACTTATCCTTATGTTACTTCTTCAAATTCTCATGCTGGTGGTCTTTCGACTGGTACTGGAATTAGTCCTGAAAAGATTGATAAGATTTTTTCGGTTACAGGTGCTTATTTGACCAGGGTTGGTAATGGTCCTCTTAGTGGTGAACTTGGTACTTGGGAACTTATTAAAGATGAAAAGGGTACTGAAAGATTGAGTTTTGCAGAGTGCAAAGAGCTTGTTAAGAATGACAATTCTGATTATGCTAAGGGTAAGGCTATTAGGCATATTGCTGGTGAATTTGGTACTACTACTGGCAGACCTAGAAGAGTTGGCTGGCTTGATTTATGTGTTTTGGATTATATTAGAGAAAATAATGGTGCTGATATAATTATTACAAAATTTGATGTACTTGATATTCTTCCTCAAGTTAAAGTTATAAAAAATTATAGATATATTGGAGAAATTGACTTTGTTCTTAATGGACAAACTATTAAGAAAAATGATATAATTAATAGATTGCCTATTGAAAGTCATGTATTAGAAAATTTGGTGGTTAATGATTTTATTGTTTTTGATGGTTGGCTTTCTGATACATCTAAGATTAGGGTTTATAAAGATCTTCCTGAAAAGGCTAGGATTTTTCTTGAAACTTTAGAAAAATTGTCTAAGGTTAATATTAGAATACTTTCTGTAGGTCCTGACAGGGAAAATACAATAAGCATAAAGTGATTAAAGGAGTATTGACAAATGAAAGAAAAAGACAAAGAATTCTTGCATAAGGCTTTAGGAATTGATGATTGTGAGTTTGATAAGCTTGTAGCAAAAGTTAGAGAGCTTCCTGAAGATGGTGATGATTGTAAAGAAAATTATGTAAAGGGACTTATCAAAGATATGCCGGGTAGAGAAGCTTACGAAGTAAAGAAGATTCTTCTTACTAGGCTTGATTAATGTGGGCTGAAAAAATCTGGTTAAATATAGAAACCAGTTCGTTTTGTAATTTATGCTGTGGACATTGTTCACAGCATAATTTTATTCTAAAGGATAAAAAATTTATTTCAAAGAGTCTTTTCTGTAAAATAATTGATGAATTAGTCGAAAACAAAATCAAAATTTCAAATATTAATCCTTTTTTTAGAGGTGAACCTTTGTTTCATCCTGATTTTAGCTTTTTTATGGATTATATTAAAACTAAATATATGGAATTCCCTTTTATTGATTTTGTTTCAATTCATACTAATGGTGTGTATTTGAGTGAAGAAAATGCTAATTCTATTTTGAGTTTGAGCAATCAGAGAGTTTTACCTCATCCTAATAATTTATTTATTTCAATTGATGCTGCGGATTCTGAAACTTATAAAAATGTTAAGGGTAGAGATTGTTATTATAAAGTGATTGATAATATTGAGAATTTTCTTATTGAAAGACAAAAACGAGATCAAATTGGTCCTGATATTGTTTTTCAATTTGTTGTTACTGAAAAAAACAAGCATAATGTTTGTGATTTTGCTCTTAATATATATAATTTGACAAAAAAGTTTTCTAATAAAAAACTTAAATTTTTAAGTTCGCTTGATAATTCTCCTTTTAGGGTTGAAAGTGATACTTTATACTTTAGATTATGTGAGAGTAATGCGGAATTTGCTGATTTTTATAGAGATATTTATAAAGAGTGTTTGCTTGAATTAAATAAAAACAGTATAATAAGAGATATAATCTAAAGGAGATAATATGAAAAGAATATACATATTATTAGTTTTAATTGTTTTATGTTTTGTTACTTCTAGTATGGAAATACATGAATTATTAGTAAATGGAGTTTCATCTTATTTACATGTTGATTTTAAATCTCTTGTTACAAATGGAGTAATTACAAAATATCAAAAATCAGCTGTGGGTGATGATAGTAAAGAGGTTAATGTTTTTGCCGAAAAAACTGATTTTTATCCTGAAAAACATTTGAATAATGTTTTAATTCTTGTTGGTGATAAAGTTTTTTCTGATAGTAAAGATGTTGCTATTGTATTTAATGGTAAAATGAATAAAGCTAAAATGTTAAAGTATTTTCTTGATGAAAAACTTAAAAATTATAAAGAAGAAAAAGTTGGAAAATCTGTTTATTATACTGCAAAAGATGGTTATACTTTTACATTTTTAAATAATGATACAATTATGTTTGGTGGTATTAAATTATTAAAAAATATTACTGAAAATGCTTCAAAAAAGGTAATTAATAAAAATCTTGTAAATGATTTTATTGCTAATAAATCTAATAATATTCGTGGTACTTTTTTATTTAGTGATGAACAAAAAAAACTTATTAAAAAAACTTATCCAAAATTCCCTGCGATTGAGGGTATAAAATCTTTGGATATACTTGTTGAAATGGCTAAAGGTATTGGTATAAGTGTTGTTATTAATACTTTAAAAAAAGAAGATGCTGTTGAATTGACTAGTTTACTTAATAATTTAAAACTTCTTGGCATAGTATATGGTGCAAAACTTGGTGTTTCTGGTATAATTTCGAAAGCTGAAGTGTTAAGAGGGGATTTTAATACTTCTTTAAATATTAATTTAAGTGATAATGACATAGTTGAATTAAAAAAAATATATAATAGCATGAAGTTGAGGCAAAAGAATGGGTCAAATACTAAATGATGCAGAGTTTCAGATGTTTAAAGATTTTGTTTATCGTTCAAGTGGTATGGATTTTAATCAAAAAAACAAACTTAGAATGGAATTTAAGCTTAAAGATAGATTAGCTGAACTTGGATATAAAGATTTTAATTCTTATTATGCATTTTTAAATAAAAGATCTGTATCTGCTGATATTGAAGTTAAAGTTCTTCTTGATCTTTTAACTGTTAATGAAACTTCTTTTTTTAGAAATTCAGGTCATTTTAAAGCTTATACTGATACTGTTTTACCTGAACTTTTTGAAAAAAAACCTTCAATATTTACTAAAAAAGTTGCTATTAATATTTGGTCGGCTGGTTGTTCTACAGGTCAAGAACCATATTCACTTGCTGTTGCTTATTTAGAAAAAGCTGGTTTGAAAGCTTCTAATATGCAAATGCAAATTTATGCTACTGATATTTCTGAAACTGCTTTGTCTATTGCAAAAGAAGGTAATTATGCTAAAAAAAGACTTCAAAATATGCCACCTAATGTACTTAAAAAATATTTTATTGAGCATGAGGATAGAATAGAAGTTAAACCTGAAGTAAAAAAAATGATTACTTTTATGTATGCTAATATGAAAACTTCTACATATCTTAGAGGTTTAGATGTTATTTTTTGTAGAAATGTAATGATATATTTTGATGATGCAATGCGAGAACATGCTATAAAGGAATTTCATAAAGCATTGAATCCTGGTGGTTATTTTTTTATTGGTCATTCTGAAAGTTTGTCTAAATATAAAGATTTATTTGACTTTAAAGTTATTAATGGTGGAATTGTTTATAAAAAAATTGGAGATTAATTATGAACCTTGATGATTTATTGAAGGATTTTCTTGAAGAAGCTTTTGAAAAAATTGAAATAATAGATGATAATTTATTGAGTCTTGAAAATGAACCTAATAATGAAGATTATCTAAATGAAATATTTCGTGCTGCTCATACTGTCAAAGGTTCTGCTGGAACAATGGGATATGAAGATCTTTGTGCTTTAATGCATAGTATTGAAAATATATTCACTTTATTGAAAGAAAATAAAATGGATTTTTCAGCTGATATAAATGATTTTGTTTTAAAAGCAATGGATATTGTAAAAGTTATGCTTAAAAATATTGAATCTAAGGGCGAAGAAGGTGTTGATGCCAAAGAGATAAAAAAACAGCTTAAAGCTATTGAAACTAGAGAAAATAAAGATTCAAAAAAAACAGTAAAAAAAGCAAAAAGTACGGTGAAAAAAGAAGAAAAATCTGTTGAACAAGTTAAAGATGTTATAAATACAGAGCTTTTTAATATTGACATTACAAAAATAGAAAAAGATATTTTGAAACAGGAATTTAAACAAAATAAAAAACTTTTATACTTAAAAATTGTATTTTCTCAGAATTCTGCAATGCCTTCTGTTGGTAGATTTATTATTATTAGAGAAATTGAAAATAATGCAAAGATTATAAAATCTAAACCAAGTATTGATATTCTTAATTCGGATGATTTTATTGAATCTGGTTTATTTGTTGTTTCAGTTGAAGGTAATATTGATTCTCTTAAATCTAAGATATTTATTCCAAATGAAGTTGAAGATATACAAATTTTACCTTTTATTATTGATGATAAGGAAGAAAATATTTCTAATGAAAATAAATCCAAAAGCAATATTAAATCTGAAATTATTGAAGATGAAAAAGATATTGTGGTAAATTCTGATAATCTTACCAAAAAAGAATCTATTCAAAGTTTGAGGGTTGACAGTTATAAAATTGATGAACTTCTTAATCTTATTGGTGAACAAGTTATTAATACTTCAAGATATTTTAGATTGGAAAATGAATTTGATAAAAGACTTTATGAAATTAAATCTCTTATTAGTTCATATTCTTCTGATAATTTGGAATTTATAAAAAAATTAAGTCAATTACTTGTAGATTTTAAAAAACTTTCTGAAGAATTTAAAGAAACTAATCTTATGACTAGAAGACTTAATAGTGAAATGCAACAGAATACTATGAAAATACGAATGCTTCCTATTGATAAAGTATTTAAAAGATTCCCGAGAATGATTAGAGATATTTCTAGAGAACTTGGTAAAAAAATCGAATTAAAAATAGAAGGTCAGGATACTGAACTTGATAAGACTGTAATTGAAGTTTTAGGAGATCCTCTTGTTCATATTATTAGAAATGCTCTTGATCATGGCATTGAAACTCAAGAAGAAAGAATTGCTTGCGGAAAATCTGCTGAAGGTCATATTACGTTAAAAGCAAAACATGAAGGAAATTATATTTTTATTGAAGTTATAGATGATGGTAAGGGTCTTTCAAGAGAAAAAATTCTTGATAAAGCTCTCCAAAAAGGTCTTATTATGGAAGGTATGAAAGATTCTCTTAAAGATAAAGAAATATTTAGCCTTGTTTTTGAGCCTGGGTTTTCTACAGCAACTTCTGTAACTGGACTTAGTGGTCGTGGTGTTGGTATGGATGTTGTTAGAAAAAGTATGGAAAAAGTTAATGGAACTGTTGAAATGGAGAGTGAACAAGGAAAAGGGACGGTTGTTCGTATAAAACTGCCACTTACAATGGCTATAATACAGGCTTTGCTTGTTAGTGGGCTTGGTCAGGTTTATTCAATACCATTGAATTCGGTCGAAGAAACAGTAAAACTTTCAAAAAAAGATTTATTTTTTGTTAAAGGGCATAAAACTATTAATATTAGAAATAATGTTATATCTGTTATTTCTATTGAGGAAATATTTAGATATCCTGAAAAAGAAAGAGAAGATTATTACATTGTTATACTTGATTATGCAGATAAAAAAGTTGGACTAATTGTTGATAAGCTTTACGGTGAACAGGAAGTTGTTATTAAAAATCTTGATTCTGATCTTGTGATTACTCCGGGAATTGCTGGTGCAAATATACTTGGTGATGGAAGAGTTAGTCTTATACTTGATATTAATAAATTAATTGAAAGGATAAATTCATGATAAAAGTTATTGTAGTTGATGATTCGGCTTTGATGAGAAAATTTTTATCTGAAATTTTATCTACAGATAATGATATTAAAGTAATAAATACAGCAAGAGACGGAATAGATGCTCTTGAAAAGATAAAAATTGAAAAACCTGATGTTATAACTTTAGATATTGAAATGCCTAATATGAATGGTATGGAAACTTTAAAAGCGATAAAAAAAAATTATCCAAAAATACAAGTTGTTATGATATCATCTTTAACTACAGAACATGCACAGATTACAATTAAAGCTCTTGAATTCGGTGCTTTTGATTTTATTCCTAAACCTTCTGGTAGAAGTATAGATATAAATATAAAAAAATCAACAGAAGAAATAATTTCTAAGGTTAAAAATGCAAATTACAGTAAAAGTAAAATAATTATTAAAAATCCTATTTTTGCTTTAACTAAATTGGAAAAAAAAGAAGAGTATTCTGAAAAAATTCTAAAAAATAATCATCTGAACAAAATAATTGCTATCGGTATTTCAACTGGCGGACCTAATGCTATAATGGAAGTTCTTCCTAAACTTCCTCAAGATCTTAAAGCTTGCATACTTATTGTACAGCATATGCCGGCGGGTTTTACCAAAGCATTTGCAGAAAGGTTGAATTCTGTTTCAAAACTGTATGTAAAAGAAGCAGAGAATAATGATGTTTGTTCTGATGGTAAAGTTTTTTTAGCTCCAGGAAATTATCATCTTAAAGTTAGAAGACAAGGAGTTAATCTTATTATTGATATTGCACAAGATGATCCGGTTAATAGACATAGACCTTCTGCTGATGTGCTTTTTGAATCTGTTGCCAAAAATTATTCAAGAAATACTATGGGTATTATAATGACTGGAATGGGCAGTGATGGTGCAAAAAATATTGGCATGATAAAAAAATTTGGTGGATATACTATAGGTCAGGATGAAAAAACCTCTATTGTATATGGAATGCCTAGAGTTGCAAATGAATTAGGCAATTTAGACAAAGTTGTATCTTTATATGATATTCATAAAGAAATAATAGATTTTACAAATAAATGATAAATTAAACGGAGGATTTTTATATGATAGATGAAGTTAGTATTCAGGCGGTACACAAAGCAAATGGTGAAAAGTTTAGATTTCTTTTAGTAGATGACTCTGCTTTTATGGTTAAAAATCTTGAAAGAGTTGTAAAAATACTCGATGGAGAAGTAGTAGGTTCGGCAGGAAATGGTAGAGAAGCTATAAAACTTTATAAATCAACAAAACCTGACATAGTTACTATGGATATAACAATGCCTGATATGGATGGAATTCAGGCAGTTGAAGGAATTATGGCAGATGACCCAAACGCAGTTATTGTAATGGTTTCAGCCCTTGGTCATCAGGATATGGTCAAAGAAGCTATTGTTAAAGGTGCAAAATATTTTATTGTAAAACCATTTAAAATACCTGATGCTTGTAATATTATTAAAAACTTTCTTATAAAAATGGGAGGCAAATAGCATGAGAGTTGAATATATAAACCCATTTGTTGAATCTGCAATAACTGTTTTAAGAGAAATGGCTAGTGTTGAGTTTGCTAGAGGAGATCTTGCATTAAGATCTTATCCTTTATTAACAAAAGGAGTTGTAATTGTAATAGGTGTTGCTGGTCAAATAGAAGGTAGAGTTTTATATGATATGGATATGAAGACTGCACTTAAAATATCAGGACTTATGATGGGCGGAGAAATTATTACCGAGTATGATGAAATGGTAGCTTCTGCACTCGCTGAACTTGGCAATATAATAAGTGGTAATGCTGTAAGTCAGCTTAATGATCTTGGTTTTGAATTTGATATAACTCCTCCTACTTTATTTGTAGGGAATAATCTTGAGATGAGTAGTCCTAACATGGAAACTCAAACTCTTGTAATACCTCTTTTACAACCTGAAGTTGGTGAAATAATAATAAATGTAGCATTAAGAGAAAAAAATTAATGCCTGTAAATTTGAATATGCTTAATATTGACCTTCATTCTCATTCTGGATATTCAGGTGGTGTAGGTCAAGTTTCTCTTGAAAGTATTGTTTATGGCATGAAATTAAAAGGAATAGATATTTTTGGTACTGGAGATTGTCTTCATAGGAAATGGCAAAAACTCCTTTCTAATGAACTTTCTCAAATTGCAGAAGGTATTTTTATATCTAAATTTTCAGATAAACATTATTTTATACTTCAAACAGAAGTTATATTTACAATTCCTTATGCAAAAGGAAAAAGAAAACTATTTCATATAGTAATGACATTTCCTGATTTTTTATCTGTTAAAAAAACAGCAGATTATATAGAAAGTATAGGAGTAAGTAATAATATTGGAAGACCATTTATTAAATTTTATTCACTTAAAGATGTAAATATATTTATGGAAGCAATAAAATCAATTAATGAAAATATTGAGTTTATACCAGCTCATGTAATGACACCGCAAGGAATATTTGGGTCAATTAATCCTTTGTATTCCTTAAATGATATGTTTGGCGAAGCAAAAAAATTAATAAGTATAGTAGAAACAGGCTTAAGTTCAGATCCTCAAATGTTATCACTAATACCTGAGCTTGATAATATTAACTTTATATCAAATAGTGATTGTCATTCACCAGGACTTAATAGAATTGGCAGAGAATACACTCAAGTAAAATGCGATTTGCTTGATTATAACAATATAATGAAATGTTTAAAAGATAAAGAAAAAACATTTACTTATGAATTTCCTCCTCAAGAAGGAAAGTTTTTTTTAACAGGTCATAGAAAAGGTAAAGTAGGACATGAACATTCAGAATGTGTGTTTTCTCCTGACTTTACACCTGAAAGTAAAATATGTCCAGTATGTAAGAAAAAACTCACAATAGGAGTTTATGAACAGCTTCTTGATATTGTAAAAGTGCATAAAGCAGAGGATAGACTTATTTTGAATCCTTATGAAAGGAAAAATTACAAATGGTTAGTTCCACTTACTGACGTTATATTGTTTGCAAAAGGAAATAAGACTTTTTCGAAAAAAATCTCTGAAAAAGCTTATGAAATTATAAATTTTTATGGTTCAGAACGTGCTTTATGGAAAAATTTTAATGTAGAAAATCATAGAAAAGAAAATGAAAGATTATTATGGTCAATAGAACAAGTTAAAAATGGCAACTTTTCATTCTTTCCAGGTTATGATGGTGAATACGGGAAATTAGTAGTTGGAAAAGAATTGAATTTTCTTGATATTAATATTTGCTAAAATCATTTTATATAATCAAAAAACCTGTAACCTTAAAAGGTTTTTTTATAAAGCTGTATCAAAATAATATAGTTAAAGTATTGCAAAGTTGAAAATGCGTGGTATTTTCGTGCAAAAATTGTATTCTAAAAACCTTATATACCAGAATACCGCATCTACATTAAGGTTATCGGTTAGCTTTTAAAAAAAATTTTTTAAAAATATTTGACATTTGGCTTTGAGATTGATTAAATATTAGGTATAACAACAAATCAAAGGAAAGGCGGGTGGACAAAATGAACAAAATGGAACTAATTGATGCAATCGCAAAAAACGCTTCAATCAGCAAGAAAGACGCAAAAAGTGCTTTAGAAGCTATGGTAGAAGAAATTACTGGAACTCTTAAAAAAGCTGACAAAGTTAGCCTAATTGGTTTTGGTACTTTTGAAATAGCTGAAAGAAAAGCAAGAAAAGGCGTTAATCCAAGAACTGGTGAAGAAATTAAGATTAAAGCTACTAGAGTCCCTAAATTCAGACCTGGTAAAGCTCTTAAAGAAGCTGTTAAATAATTATTAAGTAAACATTTAATTTTATATAGCCCCTTTTAAAAGGGGCTATTTTTATATAAGGGAGAATTTATGTATAAAAATCCTGCTTTAACGGTTGATGGCATTGTTGAAACCAAAAACGGTATAGTTCTAATTAAAAGAAAAAACGACCCTTATAAAGGCAATTGGGCTCTTCCTGGAGGTTTTGTTGATTATGGTGAAAAAGTTGAAACAGCACTTTTTCGTGAAATGAAAGAAGAAATATCAGTTGATGTAAAAATAAAGAGACTTCTTGGAATATGGTCAGAACCTCAAAGAGATCCAAGGGGACATACAGTATCGGTTGTATATATTGCTGAGTATAATGGTAATATTGATCAAATAAAAGCAGCAGATGATGCTATGGAAGTTAATATTACAAATAATCCACTTGCACTTGAGCTTGCTTTTGATCATGCAGAAATAATTGGCGAATACTATAAAAGACAGTGGCGGGTATAAAGATAATTAAAAATTAAAAATTAAGAATTAAAAATTAAAAATTAAAAATGAATAATTTGTGAAATAGTGAGATAGTGAAATGGTGAAATAGTGAGATGGTGAAATGGTGAAATAGGAAAAGCTTTACAGGTTCTAATGTCACAGGAAAGTCGAAGACTTTTGTTACAAGCAATTTTTTGCAGAAAAAATTGCAGTCACAGTTATTTAAAAATTTCATATGCTGTGTCATTTTGTAATCCTGATACTATTCTGTAATTGTTGTCATCCCGGTACTATTCTGAGCCGGGATCTGTATTAAAAGCAGTATAAAAGCAGTATGAAAGCGTATAAAAGCGGTATGTGAAAGTGTATGAAACTGGTATAAAAACAGTGTTTTTTTCAACTAACAACTTTAGCAGTGCTAACAAGGTTGGCTTGTCCAACCGTTTACTAGGCTACAAAGTAGCTGCTAACTAATAAATTCATTTAAAAAATGAATTTATGCTAACTGCTTTATTATTTGGTGGTTTTTAATGTATAAAAAGTTTTTAATTTCAATTTTACTATTAATTATCTATGTTGGTTTATTTAAATATATCAATATGGATATATCCGATATATTATCAGAACTTGATTTTAACATAATATTCAGTGATTTTTTCCAAAATTTCAGTTTTAGAAATTTAACTTTAATTAAAACAATTATATATAGCTTTTTTCTTATAATAGCTTTATTTACAATATCATTTAAAAAAATTAAAAATAATCCATATTTACTTGTTATAATTTTATTTTTAATATTTTGTATATTAGATTTATGGATTATATCATCAATTCATTTATATTATTCATTTATAAATAATGGAAACGAAATAATAATGAAAGATATATCAGCATTATCTTATTATAATCCAGGAAATGAATTTGAATTTTTTTATAATTCAAATAAATCTATTTTATGGAAAGGAAGTTCTAATTTATATTATGTTTTTATATCAATAATAAGATTGATATTTATAATTTATTATAGTTTTAAAATTAAAAATTCAAATAAGCAAACAAAGCAAAGTTATATAATATACATTAATATATTTTTTACTTTTTTTTTAACAGGATTATTAATTAATATAAAAAAAGGGACAGAGTTTGTGTCTTTAGAGCCTATGTCAAAGTTGCTTTTATTTACTTTTGTATTATTGATAGTAAGCATATATGAAGAATATATATTTAGAGATTTTTTAATTAAAAAACTTAAAAAACAAAATATTTTTACAAGTATTATAATATCTTCATTAATTTTTACAATAATACATTTTAATTATTTTATATATTTAGATGTGTTGAGGACATTTGTTTTAGGAATTGCATTGGGCATGATATATGTCAAATACAATATTAAAGCTTCTATTATAGCACACTTTTCTTATAATATTGCAGTATTTATAATGAATTCAGCATTGTTTTTTTACTAACAGCATTAGCTGGGTTAACTAGGTTAGCTTGTTCAATCGCTTACAATTGCCTTTGGCAATCTCAAGATATTAACATCTTTCGCAATTAATCTTAAACTAATAATACATTTGATTGATAAAAAGTAATAAAATATTATTAAAAGTTAAAAAGATTATTTTTTGTTTATAAATTTAATTTATGATATTATAAAAATAATAAAAAGTTTATGGAGGGGTTTTATGAAAAAAGTAAAGAAATTTACTAGTTTAATTGTTTTTATGATGTTGTTTTCATTTATTTTTGCAGGTTGTGGAAGTAGTAGTAATGATGCTCCACCTCTTACCACTAGTTATGGTATTGCAGTTGATCCATATATTATTGGAGCAGAATTTGCAGAATATAATTCTAGTGGCGAATTAGTTCAAAAATCTTCATTAACAGATTTAAATGGGCAATTTACATTTAATAATGCTGTTTCTGAAGGAAGTACTATTAAAATGACCAAAAGAGGAACTCATCTTGGTGAAGCATATACAGGACCTCTTCTTGAAAGATTTGTCGAGACAAATCCTACTCTTGATGAAGGTAAATATATAGCAAGTCCGCTTACAACAGCTATTGCAAAAGGAAATTCACCTTCTTCAATAGCAACTTTATTTACTAATAATGGAATTACAATAACAGTAGCAGATATATATTTAAACCCAATGAAAGATATTGACCCTAATGGTACTGTATTGACTAGTATAGAAAAACTTCAAGCAGCTATAGCATGTTCGGCAGCATTAAAAGTACTTGATAGTGAAGGTGGAAATTTTGCAGATTATATACCTACTATTGCAGGTATAATAAAAGATACAGTAACAAGAACAGGTATGCCTACTGATGCTAAAAACAGTGTTGTATTAAAAACAACAAATTCAATAGTTAGATATATTGAAGATAATCCTACAAAATTATCCGATGCAACAGAAGTTAATGCAATTAAAGCAGTTATTACAAAAATTGGTGTAGCAAATTATATATTAGAAAATAAAGATACTTTAGGAAATGTTGCAATAAATGCTATTATAACTGACAAGGGTTTATCAGATATTGGATTAGGCAGTGCTACTAACTTTGATGCTTTAGATTCTGATAAAACATTATTTTTAAGTGGAGATAGCAGTTCTTATAGTGTTAAGACAATTGTAGATGAAGAAGATTATGAAACTGTAATTTTAAAATTTACTAAAGCTGATGTAGAAAATAAAAGGTTACAATACTATTATGGTAATGCAACGAATGATCTTAATTATATGGTTTTTGATTCTACTAAAGTAGGCTTTGTAGAAGATACAAGTGAAGTAGATGGTTTTGCTTATGAGATTACTTCTGCTGGTAGATTAAAAGTAGATGCAAATGATGGTATATATTATTTTGAAAAAAAAGCTGTTAATGGTGATGTTTGGACACTTGATTATTGGAAATTAGGTTATGAAGATAATAAACTTGAAATGACAATAAAACCTATAGATACACTTAATATATCTTCACCTGTTTTTAATGATTATTTTTTTTATAACGGTTGGAGTGTAATATATTTTGCATCTAATGATATTGAAGTAGCAACACCTGATGATGACGGGATAATGGTTATGGAAGGATATACATTTGAAAATGGTATTGTTTCAGTTAGTAAGCTTGGATTTACTAGAAAAATATATTTTTTAAAAGATAATACAACATATTATGACATTTTAATGGTAGAAGATAACAATAATACAATTACTCATGTTGAATTAGGTAAATTTAGTATTTTAAATAATTTTTCATTATATACAAATTTAACAGCAGAGCTTTTAAATAATAAATCTTTTTTAATATCAGGAGCAGGATATATAAATTTCTATAATGATAATACTTTGTATAATTCTATGGATAAACTTGAAGGAACTTGGAGTCTTGAGGATTATGCAGGTAAAAAGATAATCAAAACACAATATGCTACAAAATATGAATTTGTATTTGTTCATGCAGATAGTGTTTTTACAAATGGACAAACTGTAATAGTATCAGTTTTAGCTAATTATGAAAATAATCTATTTGATGGAGATACTCAAAGAATTTCTACAACTTATGGTGATATAATAAGTGATTTTGCAGGTGGAAGCGGAACAGAATCTAATCCATATCAAGTAGCAACAGCAGAACAGCTTAATAAAGTTAGAAATCATCTTGATAAACACTTTATTCAAACAGCTGATATTGATCTTTCTACATATGCAGCAGGAGAAGGCTGGATG
The DNA here is from genome assembly GCA_023228995.1 of Candidatus Muiribacterium halophilum. GTDB lineage: Bacteria > Muiribacteriota > Muiribacteriia > Muiribacteriales > Muiribacteriaceae > JALOAD01. Next base: position 31,072 of record JALOAD010000025.1, on the reverse strand, counting down.
CCAATAGCTTCTTCTGTGGCAAGTGCTTTTTCAGGTGTATATGATGGTGATGGCTTTACAATATCAAATCTTACAATAAATCGTCCAACCACAGATGGTCAATCTCTGTTTGGGTATTTAAATGGAATTAGTTTAACTAATAAAGCTCAAATTAAAAATCTAACTGTAGATATTGCCAATATTACAGGAAAAGACTATACTGCAATACTTGGAAGTGAAGTGCGAAGATCAATAATTACAAATTGTTCAACTTTTGGACAGGTTATTGGAGAAAATATTGTAGGAGGATTTATTGGTCAAATTGCTGATGGTACTTCTGTAACTTTCTGTAATTCTTTAGCTATAATTAGTGGTCAAAATAATATTGGTGGTCTTATAGGATATAATGCAAATAATACAACCGAATGGGAAGATTTATTACTTAGTTGTTCTTATGCAGCAGGTAATGTAACAGGAATTACGAATGTAGGTGGACTTGTTGGTACAAATGCTGATGGTATAATTAGCAATTGTTATGCAACTGGTGATGTTCATGCATTGACGGGAGGTAGCACGCCGGTCAATGAGTCTTCAGTAAAAGTTGGTGGATTAGCTGGATATAATTTTACAGCAGGAAAAATAACAAATTCCTATTCTACTGGTAATATTACAACAGCACATGTAAATAATCTTGTTTTTGGCTTTGCTGGCTATAATAATACAACAGTAGGAGCTGAAGTCTCAGGTTGTTTTTGGGATACAACAGCTTCAGGTCAAACAAATGGGATATATAGTTTAGAACAAAGTTCATCTGTTGGAGCAACAGGTAAAACTACTCTCCAAATGCAAACTGCTACTACTTTTACTGGATGGGATACTGCAATATGGAGTTTAGTAGATGGATCTTATCCAACTTTAAAATAATTTGAGAATTTTTTAAATTCTTTTAATAAAAGGGGCAGAAAATTCTGCCTCTTTTTTTATCTTTTTTTAAGGACAAATAATTGATTAAGTTTTAAAAAATCAGGGTAAAATCTTTCAATCTTACTTTCAAATATAAAACCATAAGGACTAAGCATGAATTTTTTGTAATATAAAACATAAGCTTTTGTATAGTCAGTTATTTTGAGCATTTGTCTAAGTTTTAATGGAGAATGATAACCAGTTTCAGCAATATTACCAAGTTTTTCAGCAATTTGTTCAAAAAAAGGATCAGGCATAGTAATAACAATAATTCCATCTTTATCAATAAATTCACATAAAGAATTAATAAGATTTACTTTATCCTCAATATGTTCTAAAACAGCAGAAAGATTAATTACATCAAATTTTTTTTGAGGATTAATAGGTAATTTTTCAATATCAGCACAAATAATATCCTGTCTAGCAGACGAAATCATACTATAATTATATTCAACACCAGTATAATTAATCTTATTATAACAATATTTCTCAAGAATAAATTTCATATTCCCATCAGCACAACCAAGATCAAGAATATCAATATTATCATTATTAATAAATTTATTAATAATAGAACTAACTTCAAAACCCCGTCTAATCATACGAGTTTTAAAAGTAGAAAATTTTTTTCTTTTATCAATATAATTTTTATTCAATATACCATTCATAAAAAAATAATATCATAAATCTAATTTTAATAAAACATTGGTGTCGGACCTTAATTTTTGACAATTATTATTAAAAATTAAAAAAATACAGATTAATTATACTTTTTTGTAAAAAACATAAAACAAGTGTAAAATTAAAAAAAAGTAGTTCTAAATATCTACAGTTGTTATAAAATAATGATTTGTTATCTTAAATGTCAAAAATTAAGGTCCGACACCAAAGGAGACCAAAGGAGAGTATATGAAATCAAATACTTTAAATATTGTAGGAATGACCTGTTCTTCTTGTGCTAAGACAATTGAAAAATCAGTAAAAAAGCTTAATGGTGTAAAAAGTGCAAATGTTAATTTTGCAACTGAAAAATTAAGTGTAGAATACAATCAAAATGTTATAAATCTTGATGATATAAAAAATACTGTTAAAAATGCAGGTTATGAGTTGTTAGAAATTCAGTCAGAAGGTCAGTTAGATAATGAAAAAGAAAGAAGACAAAAAGATATTAAAACATTAGAGAAAAAATTCATAGTATCAGCAGTCTTTTCTATTCCATTATTGTATGTAGCGATGGGACATATGCTTGGATTACCAATATTAAATATAATAAATCCAGAGTCTAATCCTTTTAATTTTGGATTAACACAATTATTACTTACAATACCAGTTATTATCTCAGGGTATAAATTTTATACTGTTGGATTTAGGACTTTATTTAGAGGTAGTCCTAATATGGATTCTCTTATAGCAATTGGAACTTCTTCGGCTGTTATATATGGAATATTTGCTTTAATTAAAATTGCTAATGGAGATATAATTTTTGCAAATGAATTATACTTTGAAACTGCAGGAGTTATAATTACATTAATACTTTTAGGTAAATATCTTGAGTCTGTTTCAAAAGGAAAAACATCAGCAGCTATTAAAGAATTGATGAATTTACAGGCAAAAACTGCAACAGTTATTCAAGAAGACAAGGAAGTAACAATACCTATAGAAGAAGTTGAGGTTGGAGATATTATACTTGTTAAACCAGGAGAAAAGATTCCAGTAGATGGAATTGTTATAGAAGGTTATACTTCTGTTGATGACTCAATGTTAACAGGGGAAAGTATTCCAGTGGAAAAAAAGGTTGGTGATAAGTTGACAGGTGCTGGGATAAATAAAAATGGTGTAGTTAAATTTAAAGCTACAAAAGTTGGTAAAGATACAACATTAGCTCAGATTATAAAACTTGTTGAAGATGCCCAAGGATCAAAAGCTCCAATTGCTAAAATGGCTGATGTTATATCAGGTTATTTTGTGCCGGCAGTTATTGTAATTGCAACATTATCAGGTATAGTGTGGTATATTTCTGGAGCATCATCTGTGTTTTCACTTACAATATTTATTACAGTTTTAGTAATAGCTTGTCCTTGTGCATTAGGTCTAGCAACTCCTACTGCTATAATGGTTGGAACTGGTAAAGGAGCAGAATATGGAGTTTTAATTAAAGGTGGAGTTCCTCTTGAAACTGCTCATAAGATTGAGATAATAGTTTTTGACAAAACAGGAACAATAACTGAAGGCAAACCAAAGGTGACTGATATAGTATCAATAGATGAAATTTCTGAAGATGAATTATTGCAATTAGCCGGTTCGGCTGAGAAAGGGTCTGAACATCCTTTGGGAGAAGCTATTGTAAAAAGTTTAGAAGAAAAAAAATTAGAATTTAAAAAAGTAGATGATTTTAAAGCGATTCCAGGACATGGTATAGAAGTGAAAATAGATAATAAAGATATATTGTTGGGTAATAAAAAATTAATGAATGATAGAAAAATAGAAATAACTCTTCAAAAAGAATCGCATAAATTTGCTAATGAAGGTAAAACTCCAATGTTTATAACAATAGATAATAAGTTAGCAGGAATAATAGTAGTTGCAGATACAGTTAAAGAAAGTAGTGAAAGAGCAATTACAAAACTACATGATATGGGTATAGAAGTAGCTATGATAACTGGTGATAATAAAATTACAGCAGATGCTATAGCAAAGCAGGTTGGTATAGATATTGTCTTAGCTGAGGTATTACCAGAGGATAAAGCTAATGAAGTTAAAAAATTACAAGAACAAGGCAAAAAAGTAGCAATGGTAGGAGATGGTATAAATGATGCACCGGCATTAGCCCAGGCAGATGTAGGAATAGCTATAGGTTCTGGGACGGATGTTGCTATGGAATCAGCAGATATAGTTTTGATGAAAAATGATTTAATGGATGTAGTAACAGCAATACAATTAAGTAAAGCAACAATAAGAAATATAAAACAAAATTTATTTTGGGCATTTGCATATAATGCAGCAGGTATACCTATAGCGGCAGGTTTATTATATGTGTTTGGGGGACCAAGATTGAATCCAATGATTGCAGCAGCAGCAATGTCATTAAGTTCTGTGTCAGTTGTTTTAAATGCTTTGAGATTAAAAGGATTTAAACCTGAAAATTAAAAAATATGACCTAGAAGTTATAATTCATTATTTTATGGATTTTAAATGTGATATTTCAAAATAAATCATTTAATGATAAATCATTTCATTATACCATCATTTTATGGTAATATCATTATTATATAAAGTTTTAATTTTGGAGAAAGTATGATTGAAAAAGGTAATATTTATGATGTTCTTATAGAAAAAGTAGTTTTTGGTGGTAATGGACTTGCAAGAAAGGATAATTTTGTTATTTTTATTCCTGATGTTCTTGAAGGTGAGTTTGTAAAAGTTGAAATTACTAAAGCTAAAAAAAATCATGCTTTTGCAAAACTTATTGAAATAATTAATCCATCAATAAATAGAATAAAACCACCATGTCCTTATTATTATAAATGTGGTGGATGTCAGCTTCAATTCGCAGATTATAAAGAACAAATAAGTATTAAAGAAAAAAACATTAGAGAATTTTTTTCATATATAAAGGATATTGAAGTTTTTCCTTCAGATAATCCATTTAATTACAGGAATAAAGTTTTATGGAGAAAAAACAATCATAATCTAGGATTAACTGTTTTTAATACAAATGATATAGTTGATATTGATAAATGTATGATTGCAGATAAATATATTAATGAATATTACGGTATTTTAAGAGGAATGAAAGATAGTATATCAAATAATTCTGAAATAACTATGAGAGCTTCAAATCTTTCTGAAATAATGATATCTTCCAGCAAAAAAATGGATATAGATGATTATTTTATGAAAAATGTAAATTCGCTATATTTAGCAGATAAAAAAATTAGCGGAAATGATTATATAAATATGAATATTGAAAATATAAAATTCCCTGTATTTCCAAGCAGTTTTTTCCAAGTAAATACCGGAATTTTATTAAAAATATTAGATTTTCTTAAAAAAAATGTAAGAGGAAAAGCATTATTTGATGCATATTGTGGAACTGGAATATTTTCAATAGCATTAAGAAATAATTTTGAAAAAATAATTGGAGTAGATATTGAAAGCTCTAATATTGAAAGTGCAAATATAATTAAAAAAGAAAATAATTTCACAAATTTAGAATTTTACACAGGAAATGTTAAAAATTTTATTGAAAAAACTCAATATGCAGATACAATAATAATAGATCCGCCAAGAAAAGGATGTTCTAGAGAAGTAATAAATGGCATATTATCAACTAAACCTCAAAATGTAGTATATATAAGCTGTGATCCAAGTACACTTAAAAGAGATATTGAAACACTAAAAGAAAGCTATAAAATCAAAAAACTAGCAATATTTGACATGTTTCCACAAACATATCATTTTGAAACAATATGTATTTTAAACTACTCAATTGAGTTCTCTGATTAAATAAATAAAAGTCAATATAAAGTCAATTATTTCGTTGCAACGAAACAAAAGCTTGAAAAGAGTAAATATTATGTTATAATAGAATAAGATGGAATGGGGGATGTTATGTATATAAGAGAACATTATTTAAAAAAAATAAGACCTTTCTATAATTCCGACCTTATTAAAGTTCTTATAGGTGTTAGACGTTCAGGCAAATCTGTTATTTTAAGGCAAATAATCTCTGAATTGAAAGGAAATAATGTTGACAATTGCAATATTATTTATGTGAATTTTGAAGATCTTGACTATTCTTTTATAAAAAATGAAATGGATTTACATAATTTTATCAAAGAAAGAGTTAGTGGCAATTACAAATATTATTTTTTGTTTGATGAGATACAGAATGTTGAAAATTTTGAGAAAGCGATTAATTCTTTCAAAGCAACTATTGATTGTAGTATTTTTATAACTGGTTCTAATGGTAAATTGCTTTCAGGAGAATTGGCGACTCATTTATCTGGAAGGTATGTAAGTTTTAGAATAATGCCGTTTTCTTTTAGCGAGATGTGTAGGATAAAAAGTATAAGTAAAGATTCTGTTCAGCATGATGATTTTATAGAATATCTTAATTATGGTGGTATGCCTCAGCGATTTATGATGCAGAGTGAGGAAATGACTAAGGTTTATTTGAGAGATCTTTATAATTCAATTGTATTGAGAGATATTATACAGAGAAGTAATATGAAAGATATTAATATATTAAATAAGATTATTGAATATCTTGTTTTAAATACATCTCAGATCTTTTCTGCAAAATCCATATCTAAATTTTTTAAAAGTGCTAATAGAAGCATTTCGTTAGAAACTATTTACAATTATTTGGAATATATAACTTCGTCACTTATATTAAATAAAGCTGTAAGATATGATATACAAGGGAAAAAAATTCTTACAAGATCTGATAAATATTATCTAACAGATCCTGGATTTGCTAAAATAAATAATACAGGTTATAAGACAGATATTGGTGCTATGATTCAAAATATTATTTTCAATGAATTAATACATAGAGGTTATGATGTTTATGTAGGAAAAACTTCAAAAGGTGAAGTTGATTTTATTGTAATGAATGGTGAGTATAGAATATATTATCAGGTCGCATATTTACTTGCAGATGAAAAAGTTATTAAAAGAGAATTCGGAGCTTATGAGTCTATAAAAGATAATTATCCAAAATATGTTTTGTCTATGGATAAAGTTGATTTTTCTAGAAATGGAGTTATACACAAAAATATTATTGATTTTTTATTAGAAAATTTATGATATTATTATTTAAATAAATAATATAAAATAATTGATTATGAGGAATATATTATGCGAGTAAATGAATGTTTTGATGCAGAAATTGAAGAATATGAAAAATGGTTTAATGAAAATGATAAATTGTTAAGTAATGAAATAAATATAATTAAACAATTACTTCCTGATTTTAATAAAGGTATAGAGATTGGTGTTGGTACTGGAATTTTTGCTTCAAAATTAGGTATTAAAAACGGTGTAGAACCTTCTAAAAAAATGGCTTCTAAGGCGATAGAAAGAGGTATTTGTGTAGAAATTGGAAAGGCTGAGAATCTTCCTGTTGCGGATGAATGTTATAATCTTGCTTTGATGGTTACTGTGGATTGCTATTTAAATGATGTTTTTAAAGCATTTTTGGAAGTTAATAGAATACTTGTAAAAAATGGGGTATTTGTAATAGCTTTCCTTGATAAATCAACTCCTCTTGGAAAGATTTACGAGGACAACAAACATTTAGATAAAAACTATAAGTATGCAACTTTTCATTCTTATAAAGAAATATCTGATTGGTTGATTAAAGCTAATTTTGAAATAATGGATAGAAAGCAAACTATTTATTCTTTGGATAATGACTATCAGGAAATTAAAACTGGTTCTGGAGAAGGTGTATTTGTTGTTATTAAGGCTAAAAAACAATAAAATGTCAATGTTGAGAGGCTGTTGAAAAACTCATTTAGGAATAAAAAAATTGAAACAAGGTAATAAATAATCATGGGCACTGAGGAAAAGAAGGATGCCAAATCGCTAAATCGCTTTGAATTTCGATTTGGAATACTTTTCCGAGGAAGGACCCAGATAAATAGTTTTGATTATAGAGAGTTTTTCAACAGCCTCTTGAGAACCGACACCTTATAATCATTTAAACAAAATGAAAAATGCAGGGCTAATTAAATATCAAGGTTCAACAAAATCCAGTCAATGGATTGTGATTGACTAGTAGTAAGTTTTAAGATAAATGTCAAAGATTCAGGTCCGACACCAAAGCTATCCAAAGCTATTTAAAGATGGTGATGATTGGCAAAAAAATAGAGCTGGGATTTTTGGGGAAAGAATGGCTTTAAAAGCTATGGAGATTTTTTCCTAACATTGCATTTATCTAATATGTATTGTAAAATTATTGTTAATAAATAATTTGGAGGTTTTATGAAAAAACTTATAAAAAATAATGTTCACTGGGTTGGAAAGGTTGATTGGGATTTAAAAAAATTCCATGGTGAGGATTTTTCTACTCATAGTGGTTCTACATATAATTCTTATCTAATACAGGAAGAAAAAAATGTTCTTATAGATACTGTTTGGGCTCCATATGCTGTTGAATTTGTCAAAAATCTTGCTTCTGAGATTGATCTTAATAAAATAGATTATATTATTGCAAATCATGGTGAGGTCGATCATAGTGGAGCTTTGCCTGAACTTATGAAACATATTCCTAATACTCCTATATATTGTACTGCAAATGGGGTGAAATCGTTAAAAGGTCAGTATCATCAGGATTGGAATTTCAAAGTTGTAAAAACTGGCGATACTCTTGATGTTGGTAATGGCAAAAAACTTGTATTTGTAGAAATGTCTATGCTTCACTGGCCTGATAGTATGGCTTGTTATCTGACTGGCGATAATATTTTGTTTAGTAATGATGCGTTTGGTCAGCATTATGCAAATGATAGATTATTTAATGATTATGCTGATCAATGTGATCTTATGGGTGAAGCTATTAAGTATTATGCTAATATTATTACTCCTTTTAGTTCAATTTTAAGGAAAAAACTTGAAGAAATCATTGCTTTAAATCTTCAGATTGATATTATTGCTACAAGTCATGGTGTTATATGGCGTGATAATCCTATGCAGATTGTTCAAAAATACATAGAATGGGCGAATGATTATCAGGAAGATCAGATTACTATTATTTATGAAACTATGTGGAATGGTACAAAACATATTGCTGAAGCTATTGCAGAGGGAATTAGAGAAAAAGCTGGTGATAAAACAATGGTTAAGTCTTTTAATATTGCTACAACAGATCATAATGATATGATAACAGAGATTTTTAAATCAAAACTGGTTGTTGTTGGTTCTCCAACAGTTAGTAATAGTATACTTCATACAGTTTCTGGATTTTTACATTTTGTTAAAGAAATGAAATTTAAAAAGAAAAAAGCAGCTTGTTTTGGATGTTATGGCTGGAGTGGAGAAAGTGTTAAGGTTTTGAATAAAAATATGGAAGAAGCTGGATTTGAAATTATTTCAGAAGGATTTAGAAATCAGTGGAATCCAGATGTTGATCAAATACAAAAAGCTTTTGAATTTGGAAAATCTTTGATTTAAGGTAGGTTTTAAAATATGAAACTAGGGCTTATAAGATGTCTTCAAACTGAAGATATGTGTTCTGGCACTACTGATTTTAAAGTAATAAAAAATAAAAAACTTGCATTTAAAGATGTTGAAGATGATATTGATATTATAGGGTTTGTTTCATGTGGTGGATGTCCTGGTAAAAAAGCTGTTTCAAGAGCTGAAGGGATGGTAAAACAAGGTGCTGATACTATAGCTTTTTGCTCTTGTATAACTAAAGGTAATCCGATTGGGGTTCCTTGTCCACATGCTGAAGCTATTATTAATGCTGTCAAAAAAAAACTTGGTAATTCAATAAAAATAATTGATTATACTCATTAAAAAAAAGGGTCAACTTTTAATAAGTTGACCCTTATGAGGCTGTTAAAAAATGCAGTTTTCTTTTTTCAAAATTAACTTTAAAAATAAACAGCATGGTCAGGCCGACCTATGTAAGCTAAATTTAGAGTTCGGCACAGACCCTATTTTGTATCAATCTTTGATTTTTTAAGTTTTTCAACAGCCTCTTATGTTTTTATGCTTTTTTAACATCTGCTACAGGAGCTGGTGCTTTTACTACAATTAATTCAAGCGTTTGCTCATCTTGATTATGCACTCTCATTTTTTTATTAAATGGTATTTTTAATATTGTTCCAGCTTCGTATTTATTAAAACCATTATCTTCTAAATCAATAGATAATATACCTCTTACAACTGTCATATAAACAGTTGAATTTGTGAAATGATCTGGAAGAAATTCTCCATTATTTAATATCATGTGCATATAATGAATGTTTTCATCCATTATTACTTTTTCGATAGTTTTTTTGTTTCCAATTGTCATTTTAAATACTTTTTCAATCATTTATTCCTCCGTACTATTTTATTATTACATATTAATTTTATGTTAAAACATTAATAAAGTATGTAACAAATGTTACGGTTTCCAAAAAAAGCTATTGCTTTTTTAGTGAGCGGAATATAAATATTCCTAGTAAGCAAACTCTGACGAGTTTTAGTGAGATTTTTAAACTTGTTTTTTTGTTTTTAACTAACTAGCAGCTTTAGCTGTGCTAACTAGGTTGGCTTTTGTAACCGGTTACTAGGCTACAAAGTAGCTACTAACTAATAAATTCATTTAAAAAATGAATTTATGTTAACTGTAATTTCGCTATTCACAGGTTTATACGGGGAAGGGTTTTATCTTTTTTATTTATCTTTGACAATAAATATTATACAGCTTATAATGTTATAAAACAATAAAGTAATAAAGTAATGTGGGAAACATTAAGGGGGAGTTGTTATGATAGTTAAAATAAAAGATATACTTGAACTTGATGATGTTTTTATCAAGTCTGCTCTTGCTTACATTAGTCCGTCCATGTTGTCTGAAATTATTGAATCTTTGAATAGTCCTGACGAAGAGCCTATTAAAAAGAAAATAATATCGAATCTTAGCAAAGAAACTGGTAAAAAAATACAACTTCATAACAGATCTTTTGATGATACAATTAATAAAGAAGAATTAATCAATAATTTTATTACAATAATCAATAGAGTATTAAATTTCAGATAAGGGTTTTAGTATTGTAAATCCTGTTTCTTTATCTGTTAATGTAACTGGAATTATTTTTGTTATATCTTGTGATAGGGCTATTTCTATAAGATATGGTGCTTTAACTATCCAGTTACCTCTTTTCATTACATCAGAATTTAAAATTCTTTTGTGATAATCGTTTTTGTTGTATTTTTTATTGTTTAATTCAAGGTTAAGCATTTCTGCAAAAGAGCAATCTTCGTCCCAAGTAAATTTTTCAGAACCTGCAAGTAATAAACAATAAAAAGTTGGATTTTTCCTTATAAGCTCTATTATTGCAGAAAAATTTAAAAAACTTCCCATAATATGTTTTTTGGCATTATTACTATCAAAAATTCTTTTAGTTCCATTAGCGCTTATATAAAATAAATCTCTTCCTTTTGGGTCGAATTTTTCGAAACTTTCACGATCAAATATATTAACATCAAAGTGATTAGGATAAAGATGAGGATAATCACCAGCAAGAAGAATGTCTGGATATTTTTCTTTAATAAAGGGTATATCTTCATGTTTAGACAATGGAATTATTTTATTAGCTCCTTTATGAAAAAAATAACATATCATTGAAGTAGCACAGATAATATCAACAACAATTGTATTACCTGTAGCTTTTGATGATTCATCTTTTCCTGTAAAAATATTCAGCATATTATTTTAAACCTCGATTTTGTTATTATGATTAAATCTCACATTTAGTGTATTTTTTTGAATTTTAACATTATAAAATTTTATTGTCCAGAGTGCTTATTTTATAAGTTGTTTTATAAGTAAAATTATAGACTCTAATATTCATATATGATATAATATTTTTTATGAGAAACTTGAAATATTTATTGTTATTTATTTTGTTATTTGTTTTGTTTTTATATTTTACAAGAAAACAGAATAACTTTGTAGATGAAAATACAATTGAAAAGGAGTTTGCAACATATACTCCGATTGAAGTTAAAAATTTTGGTTTTGATGTTACTATAAAAGAAAATAGAGAAATAAATATTAATAAAATACCTTCAAGAGATCTTCATGATATGGAAAAAAGTGAAATTGTTATACCTGAAGTTAAAAAAATTTTAGAATTATATAAACTTGGTAAATTTGACGATTTGGAAGCTTATTTAAAAGAACTTGAGGAAAGGAATGATCCTGGTCTTAGTGCTTGGGTAATGTATTATAAAGCTCATTTGCTTTTTCTGCAAAAAAAATACTCAAGAGCTCTTAGAATATATCAAAAATTTATGGATGAATTTCCGTCCCATATTTTGGCGACTAATGTTGAAGAAGCTCTTAAATTCTTAGGTGAATTATATGACTAAAAAAGCATTTACTTTTATTCAAGTAATAATAGCTATGTTTGTAATAAGCATTGCATTAGGTCCTATAATGATGATAAACAGACAAAATAATAGAAATCTTGAAGAAAATAATAATTATATGGAAGCACTTATGATTGCAACTACTGTTTTAAGTCAGATAAAACAAGAACAATTTATTAAACGAATAAATTCTTTAGGTCAGATAAAGCTTGCTAAAGATAATCCATATAATATTTATATTCCACAGGATTTTTTTAAAGAAGAAGATTTTGAAGTAATTGCTGGTGTAAGACCTGAAGATAATAATTTCACCTATCTTTTTTGTATTGTAAGATATAAAAATACAGCTGGAAATATTACATCTATAAGACTTGATAGTGGGGCATTTCATAATGTTTATTAAAAAAAAAGCTTTTACTATTGTTGAACTTTTAATATCTATAAGTATAATGTTGCTTCTTGTTATTATCATAACCTCAAGTTTTGGTCAAAATATATTGAATTTTAAGCTTGGAAATGAAATAAATGATGCTTCTTATGCAAGGTTTTTTATGACTAAAGAGTTATATTATAATATGATAAATTTAAATAACAAATTAAGTTTTTTAAATAATTCGCTTGAAAATAGAGAATTTAATTTTTTATATATGAGAAAAAAAAATAATGATAATAAGTATTCAAAAATAGACCTTAAAAGATACAGTCTTTATGATTTCGGAAAGGAAACTCTTATTTCATATTATTTTGAAGGTTCTAGTTTAATAAAAGAAATAAATGGTAAAAAACGAGTACTTATATCTAATCTTGATGAATTTAGTTTTGACTTTAAGGATAAAATGCTTAAATGTAAAGGAATTCTTAATGCAAAGACAAAAACTGGTAAAAAAATACTACCGTTTGAGTTTGCTGTATGGACTGGTTCACTTGATATAGGAGTTAAATATGAATAAAAAAGCATTTGCCACTTATTATATAATGTTTTTTTTATTTTTTATAATGATTTTATCTTTTGTTTATTATAATCGAGTTAGTAATACAGGTAAAAATATAGTAAGGGATTTTGAAAAACTCAAAGCTAAAAATCTATGTGATCTTGGAGTTTCAGCCTCAATGAATATAATATATAAAAATTATGCTAGGGGAAACACTCAGTTTTATAGAAGTTTGAAATATCCTATAAAAAAAGACTATCCATCAGGCAGTGTTCATATACAAAAAATCGATATTCTTGATAAATTTTTGTTAAATGGCAAGAATTATTCACTCAAGTTTCAGGATATACCAGTGCTTATAAAAGGTATAAATATAGGTAAATATGATATATTTGAAATATCAATTAAAGGTGTTTCTATAAAAGGTCATGAAGTAAAGACTAAAGCTTTAATTAAAGCTGAAAAAGTTTTAAGAATGGAATAAATTTAAATAAAGAGAGGTTTCATGAAAAAAATAATTTGCAGTATTTTTTTATTAAATTTATTATTAATAGCATTTTCACATAGTGGTTTTACAGTTGATATAGCAGGAAGTGAATCCGACTGTCAACCTTTGGTATATGACTTGGACGATGACGGACAATTAGAGTTTGTTGTTGCTTTTAATAATGGTTTGCTTAAATTGTATGAAAATGACGGGACGGAGATATTGAATGTTTTTTGGGCAAGACATTTATCCGGACCAGCTCAAGAAAAAGTTGCTATATTTCCAGGTGAAAATGAAAAACAGATTATAGTTACAACATATAATGGTAAAGTATATTCAATAGATGTAACAGGTGAAAAAACTGAAGGTTGGGAAGAAGAAATAGATATAAATGGCATAAATTCTAAAAACTTTATATTATCTGCTCCTGAAATAGATGCTGAAAATAATAAAATATTTTTTACATCTCAAGTTGGTAAAGTTTATGTTGTTGATAAAAAAAAGAATTATTTATGGCAATATCAGACAGATGGTCCTGTTAGCTCATCAGTTATATATGAAGATATAGACGGAGATGGAATCCCAGAAATTATATTTAAAAGCGATAATGGGACGGTGTATGTATTTAACTCTGATTATAAAATGTTGTCTGGATGGCCTGTTACAGTTAAAGAAAATTATTATAGCATGCCTTATCCTATTAATGTTGCTGATATAAATAATGATGGCAATAAAGAAATAGTTTTTCCTACAAATAAATTTAAAGATAAATATTATGTTTATATAATGGGTAATGATGGTAATATAATATCTAAAATTGAAACAGATTCTAAAATTTATAAAAAGATAGAGTTGAATGACATTGACAGTGACGGTGTCAAAGATTTAGTGTATTCTGATGTTGAAGGAAAGCTTTTTATTAAAAATATTCAAGGTAAAAATATTAAAGGTTGGCCTGTAAATGAACTTAAAAAGATAAAAGGAAAACCTTATTTAATTGATATAGATGGAGATGGTAAAGCCGAAGTAGTTGTTGTTGGCACGAGTGATGGTTTGAATTATTATATAAGAGCTTACACTTCGGACGGTAAAAGAGTTGGAGATGAATATTTAATTGGCAATCTTTCTGATATTTTAGATTTCAATTGCTTTTATTTGGGTGATGCTGATGATGATGGTTATCTTGATGCTGTTTTTGTTAATGATGGTAAACTTCAACTTATTCCAACTTCATATTTTACCCCTGTGAAATTAAAGATAATGGGAGTAGAATATGAATATTAAAAAGATAATTATATTGTTTTTATCTGTTTTTGTAATTTTCTCTATATCTTGTAAAAAAAATCCTATAAAAGAATTATTTAGAACTACTGAAGATACTATAGAGATAATTATTGGAACTGTTTCTAAGACTTCTATTGAAATGTCTACCGGTGTTATTACCAGTGGTAAGGATTATGATAGAGTTAAAAGTATTTCATCAAAACTTGTAAAATATGCAGATCGTGATATTTCTTATAAATTTAAAGTCCTTAATCTCCCTTATCCAAATGCTTTTGCTGTTCCAGGCGGATTTATATACATTACAAAAAAACTGGTTCAAATGACCAATGATGATGAGCTTGCATGTGTTATAGGACACGAAATTGGTCATGTTGAGGCAAGACATAGTATAAAAGCTTTTGAAAAACAACTTATTTATTCTAAAATATTGGATTATTATAGCAAAAAAAGCAATACTGTAGACAAAAATAAAGATCTTATAATGATTGCTAATACTATTTTTAATGAACTTAGATTTTCTAGAGAAAATGAAAGAGAAGCTGATAGATTTGGTGTTGATTTTGCCATTGCAGCTGGGTATAATCCTTATGGTATGATTACTTTTTTTAAAAAACTAAATGAGCTTGAAGGTGGCGAAGAGAGTGGTGCTTTAAAAATACTTAGAACTCATCCGCTTACATCTGAAAGAATTGATTACACTGGTTTATACATAAAAAAAAGACTGCAATAAGCAGTCTTAAAATAGAAACGGTGAAAATGTTACTTAAATTTATCGGTATTTAGAAAAAAAAGGTTAGGGGGTAATATGAAAAGATTTAAAGTTACCATACCTTACAAAGAAAATAAAAATTTATCAGGCGATTATTACAAAATTGATTTTGAGGTTATTGCTGAGAATAATTTTCAAGCTAAAGAAAAAGGTCTTATAAAGTTTGAAAAATTTCTTGAATTTAATCTTGCATCTTGGAGCAGAGTTCCCGAAAAAAATCTTATTGATGTTGAATTTATTGAAGAATTAATTGAGCCTGAACCATGGAGTTATTTATGAAAAAAATTGTTATAATAGATGGTCATAGTCTGCTTTATCGAGCTTATTTTGCAATGATAAGAAATCCTTTGTATAATTCAGAAGGGCAAAATACTTCTGCTATTGTTGGATTTTTAAATATGTATTTTAAAATATTGTCAGAATTTAATCCTGACGGTGTTTGTGTTGTTTATGATAAAGTGAAAGCAGGTTATAGAAAAGAGTTATATCCTGAATATAAAGCTAATAGAGCAGCTACTCCTGATGAATTAAAATCTCAATTTGTTTTATTTGAAGAAATGCTAGATCTTATGAATATTCCTGCAATATGTGATAGAGAACATGAAGGAGATGATTTAATTGGAAGTATTGTTTATACATTAAAAGATAACAAAGATGTTGAATTGTTTGTTGTAACCGGAGATAAGGATATTTTTCAGGTTCTTCATTTTGCAGATAATGTTAATATTGTTCTTACCAAAAAAGGTATTTCTAATATTGAAATATATAATTCACAAAGGTTTTTTGATGAATATTGTTTTGAACCTTATCAAATAATTGATTTTAAATCATTAACAGGTGATAAATCAGACAATATACCAGGCGTGAAAGGTATTGGTGATAAAACTGCGACTGATTTAATAGTAAAATTTAAAACTCTTGAAAATATTTATAATAATCTTGATAATATTAAAGATTCTGTTAGAAAAAAGCTTGAAATTGATAAAGAAAAAGCTTTTATTTCTTATAAACTTGCTAGTATTATATATGATTTTAATATTAATTATTCATTAGAAGATCTTTTATTTAAAAAAAATTATAAAGCTGGATTAAAAGATTTTTTAAAAAAACTTAGCATTCGATCTATTATGAATAAATTCAAATTTGAAGAGGATGAAGTACAAGAATTAGAAGAAAAAACCAAAATTATTAAAACTGATTATAAAATTATAACTTCAAAAGAAGATTTTAATAAAGTATTAAAAGATATAAAAGAAAAGGCTGAAATTGTAGCTTTTGATACTGAAACTACTTCGCTTGAATTAAGAAATCAAAAAATAGTAGGTCTTTCTTTTTGCTTTGAAGAAACAAAAGCTTTTTATATACCATTATCTCATTTTTATCTTGGTGTTCCTGATCAATTATCAAGAGATTATGTATTAAAAAATCTTATTAATGTTCTAAATACTAAAAAAATCATTGGTCATAATATAAAGTTTGATATGCTTGTTTTAAAAAAGTATGGTTTTGATTTAAAACCGTATTTTGATACTTCAATTGCTCATTATGTTTTATATCCTGAAAGTGGTCATTCAATCGATTATATAGCTCAAAATATGCTTGATGTAAATATGAAAAAATTTACAGAATTAATTCCTCGTGGAAATACTATGGAAAACTGTATTGTTGAGGATGCAGCAGAATATGCTTGTGCTGATGCTGATATATGTTTGAGACTTTATAATCTTTTTGAAAAAGAACTATTAGAAAAAAACTTAGCATCATTATTTTATAATATTGAAATGCCTCTTGTTAAAATATTGGCAGAAATGGAATTCAAAGGTATATCGCTTAATAGTGCTCATTTAAATTGTCTTGAAAAAGAATTTGATGAAAAAATTAATATTTTACAAAAAGAAATATTTGAACTCTCAGGAGAAGAATTTAACATTGATTCTCCAAAACAGCTTTCTTATATTCTCTTTGAAAAACTCGGGCTTCAACCATTAAAAAAGATAAAGACAGGTTTTTCTACGGATGCATCAGTTCTTGAAAAAATGGCAATTGCTGGAATTCCTATTGCAAAACAGCTTTTAGATTATAGAAATGCTACAAAATTACTTAATACTTATATAAAACAGCTTCCTGAAATTGTTGATAGTGATAATAAAATTCATTCTAGTTTTAATCAAACCGTTACAACAACTGGAAGATTGTCCTCGAGCAATCCTAATCTTCAAAATATTCCTAATCGTTCTTGGGAAGGTAAAGAAATAAGGAAAGCTTTTATTGCTGATAAAGGAAAAACTCTTTATTCATTTGATTATTCTCAGATTGAATTGCGTGTTCTTGCTCATATTTCTGATGATAAAGTTCTTATTGAAGCATTTAGAAAGGGCAAAGATGTTCATTCAATTACAGCTTCGGGGATTTTTCATGTTGATATTGCTGATGTTACAGAAGATATGAGAAGAGTTGCTAAGACTGTTAACTTTGGAGTTATATATGGTATGAATGCTTATGGTCTTGCTTCAAGACTTAATATTGAAAATAGTGAAGCTAAAAATTTTATTAATAGTCTTTTTGAAAAATATACAAAAGTTGCTGAATTTATTGAAAATCAGCATGAGAAAGTAAAAAAAGATAAAATAGTAATTACTGAATTTGGAAGAATTAGAAATCTTTCTGGGTTTAATAAATCTATTGTTGATAGAATGGCTGTAAATACTCCAGTTCAGGGAACAGCTGCTGATATAATGAAAATTGCAATGATAAAGGTTTTTGATAAGCTTGAACTCGCTGTTAATAAAGATGTTTCACTTTTAATACAAATACACGATGAGCTGGTTTTTGAGATAAATGATAATGTTAAAGATAAAGAACTTATTATAAAAAACATAGTTTGTTCTATGGAAGATTGTGTTAAATTATCTGTTCCGTTGAGAGTAGATATAAAATATGGTAAAAATCTTGGTGAAATGGAGAATTTAGCAGAAAAATGCCTAGAAAAGCAAGAGAATTAATTGATAAAGGAATTTATATAATTCATTCAAGAGGTATAAAAAACTTGAATATTTTTGCAGATGATAAGGTGAAAATTCATTTTATTGGATTATTACAAAAATGTTCAGTTAGATATGGAGTAAAAATTTTTTTTTATTCAATTTTTAAAAATGATTATTTTCTTTTAATAAAAGATGACTATAATAATTTAAGATATTGTTTTAGATATTTGAATAGTGTTTTCACAAAATTTATTAATAAATTAAAAAAAAAGCGTGGAGCTGTTTTTTTTGATAGATACAAGTCTTATGTTGTTAGAGAAGATGAACTGCGCTTAGCGGTGATTTATTTGAGTAGTGTTGTTTCAGGTTTATATAAAAAAGATATTGATTATAAATGGTCAAGTTACAGATTTTTAAATTCATATAAAAATCTTCCTTTTTTTAATGGTGAAATTTTAAAGCAGATTTTTGATTATAATAAATTAAATTCTGATTTTACTGATATTTCAAAAAAAGAAATTGATAATTCTAAAAAATATTTCAAAAATATAGATAATGATAAAGAAAATTTAATTCAAGTTATCAATTTAGAAGAAGAAACAAAAAAAAGAGAAAAAAGAATTGCTTTAGAAAAACTTTTTTCAGTGGTTGAAAATATAAAAGAAAGAAATAGAATGATTATTATTGCTCATACTAAATATAATTATCTTTTGAGTGAGATAGCAAGATTTTTAAACCTTAGCCCTTCAACAATAAGTAGAGTAATAAAATTTGAATTAAAATAAAAGATTTAAACAGTTCAAATATAAAAAACATGTAAATTTTGTAAAGGAGATAATGTTAAAATGGATAATAAAAAAAAGACAGATATTTTTAAAAGAATTTATAAATCAGAATGTACTGTACAGGATGATATGTCTTCGTTTAGAGGTTATAATATTGTTCATGCTTATGATATAGATATGCTTGCAACTGCAAAAAACAGAAAAATAATTGCATATTTTATTAAAGAAAATGATGAAGAAATGGAAAAAGCTTTTGATGATGTTGGTAAATTACAGATGAAGCTAAATGTTCTAAGTGATGTTCTTAAAAAGAATAATGAAACTCAAGAACAACTTTATGGTCAGATAAAAGATTTTAAAGAAGAGTTAAAACTTGAAAAAGATATTAATGAAAAGTATAGACTTAAAATAATAGATCTTCTTAAAAAGTTAAAAAGAAAAGATGAATGTTTTGAATATTATACTGAAGATGAAAAAAATTCACTTAAAAAAAGTTCAGAAGAAGTGTTAGAGGATGATGATATTAACGATATTATCAATAAAAAATAAATATGAAAAAAACTGTTTTTTTGTTAATTCTTATAAGTTGTATTTTTGTTGCACAAAGTCTTAATATTGCAAGATTAAAATATAATGGTGGAGGAGACTGGTATAATGATCCGTCTTCAATACCGGAACTGTTAAGTTATTATAATACCAATGTAAGTAATATATTTAACATAGAAGAAAAAACTGTAACTTTAATGTCTAGTGATATTTCTGAATATCCTATGATATGGATGACAGGTCATGGAAATGTTGTTTTTTCACAACTTGAGCTTGATAGGTTGAGAAATTATCTTTTATATGGGGGTTTTTTATATATTGATGATGATTATGGAATGCATAAATATATTTATCCTATTATAAAAAATTTATTTAGAGATTATCCTTTAGTTACTATTGAAAATGATTTTAAACTTTTTAAAACTCCGTTTTTATTTGATAAAATTCCTAAAATACACGAACACGATAATAAACCACCGGTATTATATGGTATATTTATTGATAAGAGATTAGTTCTTTTATATTCTTATGAATGTAATATCTCAGATGGTTGGGCATCACCTGATGTACACAAAAATCCTCCTAATATCAGAGAAAAAGCATTAAAATTTGGTTGTAATATATTGCATTGTGTCTTTAATCCTTGATGTTTTTTATTCCGGCAGACAATATAATATTGAATTTTTGTCTTTTTTTTATTAGATTTCTATTATGAATAAGAAAATTTTAATTTTAATTATATTTGTTTTTTCAATAAGTAGTTTTTGCTCAGAAGAAGTTTCTTTTCTTGATAATTCAGGTACACTTGATAGCAGGACTGAATCTTTTAAAAATAATGAAGTTTTTAAGGAAAGGACAGTTGATTTTTCTGGTTATTCATTTAAATTTGCTTTGGTTACTTTTATTGTTGTTGCAAGTATAATTGTTATTATGTTTTATCTTAACAAAAAAAAAGTTTTTGATACCGGTACTGATATTAGAATTTTGGAAAATGTACAACTTGGTCCTGGTAAAAATGTTTATTTATTGATGATACCTGGCGAAATTTTGATTATTGGTGCGACTAATAATTCTATTAATGTTCTTTCAAAGATAGATGATTTGGATATTATTAATGATATTAAAGAAAGAAATAGTAGTAAGCCGGTAAATTTTAAGGAAATGCTACTTGTTAATAGTCTTGATTCATTAATGCCTAAAAAAAAGAAAAAGTGAAATGGTGAAATGGTGAAATGGTGAAGTAGTGAAGCGGTGAAATGGTGAAGTAGTAAAAGTTTTAAATCCATTTCGCTATTTGGCAGAAAAATGTTCACTGAACATTTTGATTCACTATTTCGCAGATTTTAGTTGTATTGTTACTTTAATAATAAAAATATAGAGAGGGGAATTTGAATTTTAAAAAAACTTTATTTATTCTTATAATTCTTTTTATTGGTTTTAATACTTTTGCGGAAGATAATCCAAATTTTTTTCCAATACCTAAATTGAATTTTGATGTTCAGGCAACGGATAATCCAGAAGAAATAAGTCTTGGTCTTCAAATTGTATTTTTACTTACAATATTAGCTTTAGCACCTTCTATTCTTATTATGACAACATGTTTTACTAGAGTTGTAATTGTTCTCTCATTTGTCCGAAGAGCTATTGCAACACAGTCAATTCCATCTAATCAAATAGTTATAGGACTTGCTATTTTTGTGACTTTTTATATTATGGCACCTGTTTGGACAGAAATGAACGATACTGCGATTCAGCCATATATTGTAAGAGAAATTACTCAGCCTGAAGCTATTGATAGAGCAATCATTCCTTTAAGAAAATTTATGATAGCTCAAACTAGAAATAAAGATCTTGCTATGTTTGTAAAATATGCAAGAGGTATTAAACCTAAAAATATTGATGAAGTTCCTACTCATGTAATTATTCCTGCATTTATTGTAAGTGAACTTAAAACTTCTTTTCAGATGGGAATTCTTCTTTTTTTACCATTTCTGATAGTTGATATTACAGTTGCTTCAATTCTTATGTCAATGGGAATGATGATGTTGCCACCAGTTATGATTAGTTTGCCTTTTAAACTTATTATATTTGTAATGGCGGATGGTTGGAATCTTGTTATTGATTCACTTGTAAGAAGCTTTAGAGTATAGATTTTAGATTTAATGTAGAGAATGGAGGTTTTTTATGTATAATGATATTTCTGTAATGTCAATTGCTCAGGAAATGTTTATTCTTATTCTAAAAGTTTCCGGTCCAATGCTTCTTTTAAGTGTTGTTGTGGGCTTATTGGTCAGTCTTATACAGACTGCAACTTCTATACAGGAGCAGACCCTTACATTTATTCCTAAAATTACATCAATAATGATTGCAATTTTAGTTTTTGGACCATATATTTTGCATCAACTTCTAAAATTTACAACTGAAATATTTTCAAATCTTATGATGTATGTTGAGTAGTATAGATGAATGAGTGGGTTTACAATGCTCAACTATTTGCTCTTGTAATAGTAAGAGTTACTTCATTTTTTTATAATATGCCTATTTTTGGTGGTCAATTTATTCCTAATACAATTAAAATCACAGCGAGTGTTGGAATCGCATTGATTATATTTCCTCTTGTTCCAAGAGCAGTTATACCTGCTGAAGCTCCATATATGATGGATTTTGCTCTTTTTGTTTTTAAAGAGTTTCTTGTAGGGTTTACGACAGGTTTTATGGTTTCAATATTTATACTTGGAATAAGATTTTCAGGAATTCTTATTGGACAAAACATGGGTCTTATGATGGCGAATGTTGTTGACCCAGAGTCTAATGAACAGGTTTCAATACTTGAACAAATTCATTATTTTGTATTTTTATTTGTTTTTTTGAGTTTGAATGGACATCTTACTATTGTTAAAGCAATTGTTGATTCTTATTCTTTGATACCTGCCGGAGGTTTTAGTTTTCATTCTGATATAATTATAATTATTGTAAATTCATTGAGTAATATGTTTACAATTGGTTTTAATATTGCTATGCCAGTTTTTGGTACTCTTATGATTGTAACAGTTCTTCTTGGTTTTATTGCGAAAGTAGCTCAAAAAATTCAGGTTATGCTTCTTTCTTTTCCTTTGAAAATTGTTGTTGGAATTATAATCTTAACTATAGCATTTCCGGTTATGATGGAATTGTTTTTTGATACTTTTGATCAAATAAAAACAGAAATGTATAAAATAATGCAAGCGATGTATTAATGCTCAGCGAGCATTAATTAAGAATTAAAAATTAAGAATTAAAAATTAGCGAAAGAGTTAGTAGTGAAATAGTGAGATAGGAAAAGCTTTAAATCTATTTCGCAAAAAAATGTTTTTTGAACATTTTGATTCACCATTTCGCAGATTTTAAGGATTTTGGAGATTATGGAATGTATGAGTGATAATTTGAAAAAACAAAAATATTATTTTTATATTACACCAGATCTTCAGTATTTTGCTGAGGATTCTCCTACTGGGCAAAAGACAGAAAAAGGTTCTGATAAAAAAAGAAGTAAAGCAAGAGAAGACGGTGATGTTCTTAAAAGTATGGAAGTTAACACTGTTGGAATTCTTCTTGCGGGATTTTTAG
Organism: Candidatus Muiribacterium halophilum; assembly: GCA_023228995.1. Lineage (GTDB taxonomy): Bacteria > Muiribacteriota > Muiribacteriia > Muiribacteriales > Muiribacteriaceae > JALOAD01. The sequence goes on along the minus strand of JALOAD010000025.1, from coordinate 7,646 downwards.
CTCTGATTTTTGCAGGTGGTTTTATATTTGAAAATTTAGGTAAATATTTTATTTTCTGTGTAAGAAATATCAACTTTGATTTTTCAGATTCAGCCCAGTTAAAAATATTATTTGTTCAGGCTTTGGTTGCTTTGGCATTAACTGCTGGACCGGTTGTTGGAGCTGTTTTTATATCTGCTTTATTGTGTAATATTCTTCAAGTTGGAATTATATTTACAACAAAACCTTTTAAAATAGATTTTTCTAAATTTAATCCTGTAAATGGTCTAAAAAAGATATTTACTATGAAAAATATTGTGGAAATGTTGAAAAGTATTGGAAAAATAGCTGTAATTACATATTTTCCATTTAGAACTATTGAAAAAAATTTCATGACTCTACTGAATACAATCAAAATGCCTATAATAGTTGGATTTCAAGTTATAGTTGATATACTTACAAAAATAATATGGCAAATTCTAGCAGCACTAGTTATTATTGCTATTATAGATTACTGGTATCAATGGTTTACTTATGAAAAAAAACTTAAAATGTCAAAATATGATGTAAAAAAAGAAAGAGAAGATTCTGAAGGAAAACCAGAAGTAAAAAGAGCACAAAGAAAAAAAATGTTTGAGATTATGCGTGGAGATATGCTTAAAAAACTCCCTGAGGCTGATGTTGTTATTACTAATCCAATACATTATGCAGTTGCTTTGAAGTATGATGTTGATGGAGATTCCCCTCCTTATGTTGTTGCAAAAGGTGCTTTAAAACTTGCTTTAAAAATAAAAGAAATTGCAAAAGAAAACAACATTCCAATTATTGAAAATAAACCACTTGCAAGAAGTCTTTATGCAGAAGTTGGAGTTGGTGAACCAATACCTGACGAATTTTTTACAACTGTTGCGGAAATTTTAGCTTATGTTTATAAAATGAAAGATAAGAAATTTTGATTAGTAAAATTGCGAAATAGTTAAGGGGTGAAGTGGGAAAAACAGTGAAAAAAAGCTATTGCTTTTTTAGTGAGCGGAATATAAATATTCCTAGTAAGCAAACTCTAACGAGTTTTAGTGAGGTTTTTAACCCTCAACCCATTAAACTATCTAACTTTCTTTATTTTTGTCATCCCTGCATGATTTTGAGAGTTTTGTCATCCCGGTATGATTCTGAGCCGGGATCTGTTTTTGTTTTTAACGCACTAACAGCTTTAGCTGTGCTAACTAAGTTGGCTTTTTCAACCGCTTACTAGGCTACAAAGTAGTCGCTAACTAGCAAATTTATCATAAAATGATAAATTTGTGCTAACTGTATTTAGTTTTAATTTTATTTGTGATAAAATGATAAAACATTAAAATAATAAAAAGATAAAAATAGATTTTTTTGAGAGGGCTTCTTGGAACAATTCACCAAATGGGTGCAATTTATAATTGACAGATCGGAATTATTTCCAATTATTGGAATAATTGCTCTTATTGTAATTATGATTATTCCTATACCAACTGCTTTACTTGATTTTCTTATGGGTGTTAATCTTTTTATATCTCTTATGATTCTTATAATGACAATGTTTATTGAAAGAATAATAGATTTTTCTGTATTTCCAACACTTTTGCTTGTAACTACATTGTTTCGTTTGTCATTAAATATATCATCCACTAGACTTATTTTGTTACAGGGTGCTAGATTTGATGGTAAATTCGTTAAAACCTTCGGTGATTTTGTTGTTGGTGGTAATTATATTGTTGGATTTGTAATATTTATTATACTTCTTATTGTTCAGCTCATGATAATAACAAAAGGTTCAGGTAGAATTGCAGAAGTTGCAGCAAGATTTACTTTGGATGCTATGCCAGGTAAACAGATGGCTGTTGATAATGATCTACAAAACGGTTTACTTACTGATGTTGAGGCTAAAGAAAGAAGAGAAGAAATAAGAAGAGAAGCTGATTTTTATGGTTCTATGGATGGTGCTAGTAAATTTGTTCAAGGTGATGCTATGGCTGGACTTATTATTACTGGTATAAATATAGTTGGTGGTATTTTAATTGGTGTTTTTATGCATGGTGAAGACATTGCAGGAGCAATGAAAGTATATTCCCTATTTACAATTGGGGACGGAATTGCCTCTCAATTGCCTTCGCTTCTTATATCGGTTGGAGCTGGTATTATTGTTTCTCGTTCTGCATCAAAAGGTGATTTAGGAAATGAACTTATAAGACAGTTTACAACCTATTGGCAGCCACTTGTAATAGGTTCTTCTGTAATGCTTTTTCTTTCTTTTATTCCTGGTATGCCGAAATTTGGATTTTGGTTTCTTGCAATTGTTTTTGGTGGACTTGGTTATGTTCGTCTATATGCTGCTAATAATCCAATTGAAGACGAAACTGAAAAAAATAAAGGTGCCGATGGTAGTGGTGACGGAGGTTCAGAGGGCGAAAAAACTGCTGAATCAGTTCTTGATTCTATTCTTCATGTTGATAAATTAGAACTTGAAATTGGTATTGGACTTATTCCTCTTGTTGATGCAAGTCAGGGTGGAGATCTTAAAGATAGAATTACAATGCTTAGAAGAGAAGTTGCTTTAGAGCTTGGTCTTATGCTACCAAAAGTTAGGATAAGAGATAATATTCAGCTTTCGCCAAATAATTATGTAATAAAACTTAAAGGAATGGAAATATCAAGAGGTGAAGTTTTTGTTGATAAATATTTTGCTATGAACACTGGTTTTGCATCTGAAGAAATAGAAGGTCAAGAAACAATTGATCCAATTTATGGAATGCAAGCTTTTTGGATTGATGAGATTCAAAAAGAAACGGCTGAAAATGCTGGTTTTATTGTTGTTGATGCAGCTACTACGGTTATTACTCATATAAAGGAAATTGTATCACAATACTCACATGAGCTTCTTGGAAGAGAAGAATTAGAACTTCTTGTAGATTATATTAAAAATGATTATAAATCTCTTGTTGAAGAGCTTATACCGGCTAAACTTCCACTTTCAGAAGTTCAAAAAATATTGCAGAATCTGCTTAAGGAAGGTGTATCTATTAGAAATCTTGTTACTATATTTGAAACTCTTATCGAAGCTAAAAATTATGGTATTGAAAATATAGATAATCTTACAGAGCATGTTAGAGCATCGCTTGCAAGACAGATTGTTGAAATATATATTGATAAAAATGAAAATCTTCTTAATGTTATTAATATTGATCCTAGCCTTGAAAAAAATCTTTCAGGAAAAATTACAAGAACTGTTTCGGGTCAAGGATTTTTAGTTTTATCGCCTCAGGAAGCTGAAAAATTTAGAAATTCTATTGCAGATGAAGTTACAAAAGTTGCTAAAGAAGTTATGAATTTTGTTATTTTATCTAGTCCTGAGCTTAGAATTTATTTAAAAAGATGGTTTGACAGAGAACCTGCTTTTGCAAGACTTGCAGTTCTTTCTTATAATGAAATACCTGGTAATTTAAAGGTTAGAGCTTGTGGTATTATAAAATGATTGGTGAATTAAATGAATGATAATTATATAAAGAATTTAATTGCTGAAACACAGCAATTAGTGGAAAAAGATAATATTATTGTAAAACCTGAAAATAAGATTAAAAAGATAATATCAATTGCTTCTGGAAAAGGCGGAGTTGGCAAAACTACTCTTGCGGTAAATTTTTCTCTTGCACTTTCTGCTTTAAATATAAAAACAACTTTGCTTGATGTCGATCTTGGTCTTGGGGACGGAGATATAATCATGGGACTTAGCTTGAAGAATACTCTAATTGATTTTTTGACCAAAAAAGTGGATTTCAAAAGTATAGTAAACAGATATTTTGATATTGACTTTATTTCAGCCGGTTCAGGTATATCAGAGCTTGCGGATTTGGGTGATACTGAAAAAAATTTTATATGGAATAGTATAAAATCAAATCTACATACTGATGTTTTGTTTGTTGATACTGGTGCTGGAATTTCAAGTAATACAACTTTTTTTTTAAAAAGATCTGATTTTACTATTATTATAGCAACTCCAGAACCAACTTCTTTTGTTGATGCTTATGGTGCAATAAAGACAATGTTTGCAAGAGGTTATAATAATATACTTGTTCTTATTAATCGTGCTTATGATGAAGAGGAAGCTCTTGATATTTTTTCAAGAATGAATAGAGTTTCAGAAAAAAGTCTTGGTAAATCTTTAACTTATTTAGGTTTTATTCCGGAAGACAAAGAATATCAGTATGCATTATTTAAACGCAAGCCTGTGTTTTTTGATAAAGATAGCCAAGCAAGATTTTATATTGAAAAAGTAATCGGTCTTCTATATAATGATTTTATTAAATAATAAAAATGAAAAGGTTGGAGAGGGGTTTTTTTTCTAATGAAAAAATCTGTTAGAAAGGAATTTATCGCACAAAATGAGGCAAGAGCAATTTTAGATGCTAAAATTGAATTTGGCGATGATTTTGATATTATAAAAAAAGAATCCACTGAAATAGGTGGTATATTAGGTTTTTTCACAAAACCAGGTATTAAATTGGTAATTCAGTCGCCTAAAACTGAAAATGTAAGAAAAAGGCTTAGAGAAAAAAATCGTAAAGAAGAAGTCAAAAAAACTGCATTAAATACAATGCATGATTTATCAGATAATTCTCAGAGCAAAGAGCGTGAAAGTAAAGAATTACAAAATATGAAAGATTTTATTTCAGATATGACTAAAAAGAAAAATTCCACAAAATATAATCAGAATGATGAAGATACTGAATTATTAAAAAAATTATTCTCCAATCCCACTATAAATCCTATAGCTAGAGAAAAAAACAATTATGTAAATTTCAACAATGCAATTATTCCTAATAAAAAGAAAAATACAACATCAAATAAAGCAATAGATAATCTTTCTGATGAAATACTAAAAATAAAAAAAACTCTCGAAAATATTAAGATTGATGAAAAAGAGCGTAATGAAAAAGAATCAAACGAAGGTTGTTTTTATAAAAAATATTTTAATTTACTTCAAAATGAAGATTTCCCGTGTTTGCTTTTACATAAAATTATGGAAAAGCACGAAAAGTACCTTAATAGGGTAGAAATGGAAAACGAAGAACTTTATGTTAAAAAGTTAAAAGAGTTTTTAATTGATCATATTTATACAAGGTCAGGCATTTCAACTGATGGAAAGAAAAAAATTTCCCTTATTGGTCCTACTGGTATTGGGAAAACAACAACTATAGCTAAACTTGGCTATTTTTTCAAATATGAAAATAAAAAAAGTGTAAAGATTATTACAATAGATTGTTTTAAATATGGTGGTATAAAACAGCTTGAAGATATATGTTGTGAAATGGAAATTGATTTTGTACCTGTTTATGATAAAGAAAGTTATATAAAAGAGATAAATGATGATAATTACGATATTATTCTTATTGATACTTCAGGTAAAAACTTTAGGGATTTATCAAATGTTCTGGAAATTAAAGAATATATTGATAAAGATGTGGATATTGAAAAATATCTTGTTTTATCTGCTGAATCTAAATATAAAGACCTTATGCAAATAAATGATAATTTTTCTGATGTATGTATAAAAGGTGTGATTTTTACAAAGTGTGATATGTGTGAATATTACGGAACAATGCTTGGATTTCTTATTAAATCAAAAAATTCTTTTGTATATATGACGTTTGGCAAAAAAATTGATGGAGATATTCAAGAAGCTGTTCCTTATAAAATAGTTGATGGATTGTTTGATGATTAAAAAGCTTTTTTTTGTAATTGTACTATTTTGTCTAATAAATACATCTTCTCTTGACTATATGACAGGAAGTGTATCAGATGAATCAAATACTCCTTTAATTAATGCAAAAGTAATTATAGGTAATTATTCTGAAGGTGATTTTTACGCTGTACCGTTAGTTACATTGACTGATAGAAACGGAAAATTTCGCTTAAATAATATTATTCCCGGATTACAGTCAGTTGAAGTAGAAAAAGAAGGTTATAAAGTTTTTGGAGATACTATAAATCTCAAGAAGAATTCTAATATTTTCAATATAAGACTCGAAAAAGATATTGTTTATTCAAATACAGATTTTGATTCAATGCTAAGAGAAGAAGAAAAAAAACTTATTTCAGGTATGTTAATTGATAAAGTTACGCAAAATCCTATTGTAAGTGCTTATGTTGTATTTGGAAACAAAATTGGTAATTCAGACGAAGATGGAAAGTTTGCAATAGAACTTGATGAGATTAGAGAAGAACATTTCATTATACAAGCGAGAGGTTATAATCTTTATCAAGAAAAAAGAAGACCAGGTAAAAATTTAAAAATAATACTTGAGCAGAAAGTTCCATATAATGAAATATATGGTTCAGTTGTTTGTGCTGAGGATTTTCTTCCTGTTTCAGGTATTAAAGTAAAGATTGGAGATAGAGAAATTATGACTGATCCAAGAGGTAATTATTATTTAAAAAACATAACATCCGGTGAATATCCAATTCTTGTTGAAAACGAAGATTACAAAAAATATGCGGATATAGTTAAAATATATAAGGGTAAACAAAATTATGACATTATTCTCAAACAAAGACAAAAATATGGTTCTGTATTTGGATATGTGAAAAATAGAAGTAATATGAAACCTATTTCAAACGCTCTTGTTGCTGTTGGCACAGTTTCTCTAAAAACTGATCAACATGGATTCTACGAACTTTATTCTATACCAGCAAGAAAGTCTGAGATTGTTGTTATATTCAATTCAACCGAAGTTTATAGAGCAGATTTATGGGTGCAGGAAGGCAAACAACAATACGATATAATTTATTGAAGCGGTATAAAAGCTGTATGTGAAGCGTATCGGAACAATGTTCAATTTTGAATTTCGAATGTTGGATTATAAAAGCCGTGAGCGTGACTATAGTCATAGTAAGTGACAACTATGTTGTCTAGCGAGAAGTGAAGCGTGACAGATTTTATTGTCACAGGTACTTTAGTTATTTAAATGTTTATACTTACTAACTGCCAAAGGTAGTGTTAACTAATCGGCTTTGCTGACGCTAACTATAACTTTGGAATAAAATGACAAAGTTATAGTTACAGTGACGAAGTCACAAGGAATTTTTTGCAGAAAAATTGCAGTCACATTTTTAAGTAATCATTTACGAGGCTGTTGAAAAATGCAGTTTTCTTTTTTTAAAACTTAACTTTAAAAACAGACAGCATGGTCAGGCCGACCTATGTAAGCTAAAATTTGAGATCGGCACAGACCCTATTCTGCATCAATGTTTCTTCTTTTTAGTTTTTCAACAGCCTCTTACTGTTTTAACCCATCTCGCAGGATTTAAATGTTTTTAATTTTTAATTAATAATTATTAATTGCTTTTAATGTCACTATTGCTACCACCAACCTTGAAGCATTTCAAAAACAGTCTGAGAGTAAAATAAAAGGAAATTTCAATAGGTTAATTGTATTTTTTAAAAAAAATAAAAAAAATAATTGACATCACAAACTGATTGCAGTAAAATCATCACACTACCGAAACAGGTAGTAACAAGAGGTCATTGAAAACTGAATAACCAAACGAAACAGTTTAAGTTTAAACCACTTAAAGCTCACTGTTAAATTTACAAACGAATTGATTTCGAACAAAAAAGAGAGCGTCTGAATCTCAGTGGC
>JALOAD010000001.1 GCA_023228995.1 Candidatus Muiribacterium halophilum | reverse complement strand
TAATATCATATTACAGAATGAAAGAATATGACTTTGAAAGATGTGTGGATATATTTAAAAAAGGAAGAAGCTTGGATGATGAATTAAGAATTGCATAAAATTGGTCTTGATTTTTCAGCCATCATAATTTTCTTTTAAAATCAAAAGCATGTCATTAACAGATTTTACTTTTAATTCGATGTTGAAAAATGTTCACTGAACATTAAAACTTAAAAAAAATTAAATCCTATAATTTTTTTTATTACACTTCAAACTCTAAAATACATCCATGTATTTTTAGAAGTTTTTCAAATGTTTCAAAGTTTTATATTTCATTTAACTTTTTATTTTCATAATATCTTTGTTGTTTATATATTGAAAAACTTCTAACGAGTTCTCGTAATTACTGTCAGACATATTTTTTTAACTTTATCTTTCTGCAAATATTCTAAATATAATGTTATGTGTTTACTTAATAAAAAAAAATTCACTAAAATCAAAAAAATTTAGTATAATTAGTTAGAAGAATAATTAAATGTTATAAACTTTTAGATTTAAAATTGCAGTTTAAAAGTTTTTTAAGAAATTATAATGACTTTATTATGGGGGGAGTATGCGATTCTTGGATCATCCAATTCTTGATTTTAATAGTAAAGATAAAAAACTGGTTAGTTTTACTTTTGAAGGCAAAACTTTTAATGGTTATGAAGGTGAACCGATTGCAGCAGCACTTCATGATAATGGTATTAAAAAACTCAGAATATCTCCTAAATTAAAAAGAAATAGAGGTCTTTTTTGTGCAATTGGAAAATGTTCTTCATGTCTTATGAAAGTTGATGGTATTCCTAATATTAGAACATGTACTGAACCTTTAAAACAAGGCATGAAAGTGGAATATCAAAATATAAAGGGTGATCTTCCAGAGGTTATGTCATGAAAGATAATTATAATATAGTTATTGTTGGTGGTGGTCCTGCTGGTTTGTCGGCAGCTTTAGAAGCTTCAAAATATACTGATAAAATCCTTTTAATTGATGAGAATTTGAAAGCTGGTGGACAGCTTATAAAACAGACTCATAAGTTTTTTGGTAGTAAAAATCATCATGCTTCTGAAAGAGGTATTAATATTGCTCAAGAACTTATTAAAAGTATAGATTCTGATAAAGTTGAGTTTTTATCTGGTGTAAGTGCTTCTGGATTTTATAAACCTCATACTCTTTTGCTTGAGGATAAAGAACGGTTGTATAGGGTTAATTCTGATAAATTTATATTTGCAACTGGTGCTAGTGAAAATATAATTCCTTTTGTAAATAATGATCTTCCTGGTGTTTATGGAGCTGGGGCTGTGCAAACTCTTATGAATCTTTATGGAGTTGTTCCTGGTAAAAGAGTTCTTATGATTGGTGCAGGGAATATTGGTTTAATTGTTAGTTATCAGCTTTTTCAATGTGGTGTTGAAATAGCTGGTGTTGTTGAAGCTTCTCCTTATATTGGTGGTTATAGCGTTCATGCTGCTAAACTTCGTAGAATGCAGATTCCTATATATACAAATCATAGTATTAAAGCAGCTTATGGTGATGAATGTGTTGAAAAAGCTGTTATTGCTGAAGTTGATAGTAGATGGAATATTATAAAAAATACTGAAAAAGAATTTGATGTTGATACTATTTGTCTTGCTGTTGGTCTTACCCCGTCTACTGAATTGTTATCTCAGGCTGGTTGTGACATGGTTTATGTTAGGGAATTGTGTGGTTATGTTCCTAAACATGACAAATTTATGGAAACTAGTATTTCTGGTGTTTTTGTTGCAGGTGATGCGAGTGGTATTGAAGAAGCTTCGGCAGCTATGCTTGAAGGTCGTATGGCTGGTCTTAAAGCTTGTTATGATATTGAAAAATTTAACAGAAGTGAATGGATTAATTCTATTTCTCATATTGAATTTGAATTAAAAAGTTTAAGAAGTGGTCCGCATGGTGAAAAAGCTGTTAATGGTAAGAAAAAAATCGATATTCAGAGGTGATTATAGTATGGATTATAAAAAAACTGGAATAATTGATATTAATAAAGTTGTTTTACCTCAAAATTGGGAGGAATTAACGAGGTTTTTTCCTGTAATTGAGTGTATTGAAAAAATTCCTTGTAATCCTTGTTCTTGGTGTTGTCCAAAAGAAGCTATTACTATTCAGGGTGATATAACTAATTTGCCTGAAATTGATTTTGATAAATGTACTGGATGTGCAATTTGTGCGGGTAAATGTCCTGGACTTGCGATTTTTCTTGTTAATCCTAATTTTGATGAGCAATATTCAGCTATTATTATGCCTTATGAATTTAGACCTCTTCCTGTTGAAAATCAAAAAGTTACTTTGATTGATAGACATGGGAATGAAAGAGGAAATGGTGAAGTAGTTAAAATAAGATTAAGTTCTGCTTTTGAAAAAACACCGCTTGTGACTGTTAAAGTACCAAAAGAATTAATAATGGAAATAAGACATATAAGGGCAATTAAGAAATCGGGAAAGTCCGGGTTTCGGGATTCGGGTAAGACATGGGAAGAGCAATTAGCGCAACAAGTTGCTAATTAGTGATTAGTAAAAGCGTGAAAGGGTGAAGTAGGGACCAAAATGGGGGGGATTAATATTATGGAACTTGATGATAGAGATATTATTATTTGCAGATGTGAGGATGGTACTCTGGCTGATGTAAAAGATGCAATTCATAGATTAGGTTTAAGATCTGTTGAGGAGATAAAACGAGTTAAAAGATTTGGAATGGGTCATTGTCAGGGTAAAACTTGCGGTAAAATTATAGCTCAGATTATTTCACAAGAACTTGGAATTCCTTATGAAGATATTAAACCTGCAACTCCAAGACAACCTGCAAAAAATATAAGACTTGATAAATTTGCAAATTATAATGGGGGTAAAAATGAAGATTAATGCTTCCTGTGTGATAATTGGTGCAGGTATTAATGGTTGTACTTTAGCTTATGAACTTGCTCTTAATGGTATGAAAGATATTGTTGTTGTTGAAAAAAATTTCATTGCAAGTGGTGCTACTGGAAGATGTGGTGGTGGAATTAGACAACAATGGTCAACTCCTATGAATATAAAATTTGCTGTTGAATCGGTTCATATATTTGAAAAACTTGATGAAATGCTTAATTATAAAACTGAATATTTTCAGGGTGGTTATCTTATATTAGCTTATACAGATGAAGAAGTTAATCAATTTGAGAAAAATGTAAGACTTCAAAAAAGCCTTGGTCTTGAAGTTGATATTATAAGTGCTGAACAGGCTAAAAAAATTGTTCCAAGATTAAATGTTGATGGTGTAAAAGCAGCTACTTATTGTGCAACTGATGGTCATGCTAATCCGTTTTATGTTACGCAAGCTTATGCTCAAAAAGCTAAAGAACTTGGGGTTAAATTTTTGCTTGATACAGAAGTTCATAGTATTGTTACAGAAGGGAATAATATTAAATCTGTTACCACTAACAAAGGTAATATAAATACAGATACAGTGATTAATGCTTCGGGTGGTTATGCTCATCTTATTGCAAAAATGCTTAATATTGATATTCCGGTAAAACCCTATAGACATGAGATTTTAGTTACTGAACCTGTTAATAGAATAATAGATCCGATGATTATTTCTTTTTATCATAGTATTTATTTTAGGCAAGAGCTTAATGGTGGAATTTTGATGGGTCAAGGTGATCCTAATGAACCTTCGAGCTTTAATGTTGAAGGATCTTTTCCATTTGTGCAAGAAGTTACATCCAAAGTTCTTAAACTTATGCCATGTCTTAAAAATGTAGCTATGGTAAGACAATGGGCAGGATTATATTCTGTTACTCCCGATGCTCAACCTATTTTAGGTCCAGTTGGAGATTTTGAAAAATTTATTCAAGTGGTTGGATTTTCTGGGCATGGATTTATGCTTGCTCCAAGAGTTGCTCAGCATTTAAGCAATTATATAATTAATGGTAATACTTCTTATGAAATGAAGGAATTATCAATAAAAAGATTTGAAAACGCACAGTTGAATGTTGATGTAAATGTGGTTTAGTAATAATGTTGAATGTAAAATGTGGAATGTAAAACTGTTCAGTGAACATTTTGTTAATGTCGAATGTTGAATTAAAAGAAAGAACAGTGAAGCTGTGATGGTTAGAGCGTGAGGTAGTGAAAGAGTGAAATAGTGAAAGTGAAGCATTAGCGTGACCAAGGTCACATTAGTACAGCTTGTCATTTTATGACTTCGCTGATATTAGCGATGCTGACGCATCTAATTGAGTCTTCTAATTAAATAAACAAAAATTAACATAATGTCATCCCGGTACTATTCTGAGCCGGGATCTGTTTTTGTTTTTTTATCATTACACTAACGCAAAAAAATAATCATTCGGTACCATTCGATATTTTACATCCATATAAAATATCTCTTTACCTTCCTTCACTTATAATACATCCGTATATTATATGCTTCGCAACGTTCACTCAAGTTACCGAGTAGATTTTTTTTTTGCTTTTGTTTATAAAAACTCCATAATGATTTAATATAATTGGAAAACTTCTATCGAGTTCTCGTAATTGAATCCTCTGATTAAATAAAAAAAATCAATATAATGTCATCCCAAAGGAAATTTCATATAAAAAAATGTAATCCTGGTACTATTCTGAGCCGGGATCTGTTTTTGTTTTTTTAATTAAATAGCAGCTTTAGCTGTGCGAACTAGGTTGGCTTTTTCAACAGCTTACTAAGCTACAAATTAGCCGCTTACTAATAAATTCATTTAAAATGAATTTATGCTAACTGTATTTTCACTTTTCTCAGATTTTTTACTTTATTTATTTTGACTTTTTTACAGCTTATTGTTTATTATTGTTTTTTGTGTTAAGTTAAGTTTATATAAATTCCTATTAATATTTTTATTTCTAAATATGCGAGGTAAATATGGCTATAAATCTTCTGGTCGCTGACGATCACAATATAGTAGTTGATGGATTAAAACTACTTTTGGACAAAAAAACTGATAATATGAAAATCGTAGCTGTTGCAAATACTGGATCTGAAGTTTTTGAGCTTATTGAAAAAAATAAAAATATAGATATTTTCATTATTGATATTGAAATGCCTGAAATGAGCGGTCTTGATATTGCAAAAAAAATTATTAAAAATAACCCAGATAGCAAGATTATTATTTTTTCAACTCATTCTACAAAAAAAGCAATTGAACAGGCTTTAGATATTGGGGTAAAAGGTTATCTTACAAAAGAAGATTCTTCTAAAAATCTTATTTCAGCGATAAACGAAGTTTATGAAGGTAATACATTTTTTAGTCAAAAAATTGCAAATTATGTGTTTAATTCTTATTTTAATGCCAAAAAAACTAAGAATGAACTTTCTGCTAGAGAGTCCGAAGTATTAAAACTTATTGCTGAAGGTTTTAGTAAACAGGAAATTGCTGATAAGCTAGCTATTTCTATAAATACAGTTAATATTCATAGAAAAAATATTATGGGAAAACTTGATATTCATAATGCTGTTGAGTTGACTAAATATGCAATAAAAGAAGGTTTTATTACCTTGAGATGAAGTTTTTTATATGAATTATAGTTTTTTTGATAAAATTAAATTACTCTTTCGGATATTTCTTGTTTTTTTCAAAATAGGATCTACCACTCTTGGTGGTGGATATGTTATGTTTCCTATTATGCAACTTGAAGTTGTTGAAAAGAAAAAATGGTTATCTAATAAAGAACTTATTGATTTTTATGCAATGGGACAATCTCTTCCTGGTCTTATAGGACCTAATACTGCTTTTTTTTCAGGTTATAGAATAAACGGTGTTTTTGGCGGTATAATTGCTGCTTTTGGTATTGTTTTGCCATCTATAATAATAATATCACTTATTGCTTTTTTTATGATTGAATTTAATAATTATCCAGCTGTTCAGAAGGTTTTTTATGGTATTAAGGCTGGAGTTCTTGCTATGGTTTTTAATGCTGTTTTTAATATGTGGAAAAATGCTGTTGTTGACTGGCTTACTCTTTTTATTTGTATTGTTTCTGCGATATTAATTCTTTTTACTGATATATCCCCGTTTTTTATAATTTTTGCTGGGACAATACCTGGTTTTTTTATGAGGAAAAACAATGATATTTAAAATTTGTTATGAATTCTTGCTAATTGGTATGATTTGTTTTGGTGGTGGATATTCAATTTTACCACTTCTACAATCTACATTTATAAAAAAAGGATGGATTTCAAGTTCTGAATTTATAGATATGATAGCAATATCACAGATGACACCCGGACCAATTGGAGCAAATTTAGCTACTTTTGTTGGTTTTAGATTAGAAGGAATAGCAGGTGCTTTTTTGGGAACTATTTGTCTTATTATTCCTGGAATAATACTAGCAATTGGTATGATTTATTTTTATGACAAATTAAATGAACTTGATCTTATACACAAAGTTTTTTATGGATTAAGACCTGTTGCTACTGGTCTAATACTAGCTGCAGCAATAAATATAATGATTATAACCCTGTTTAGAAGATCTGATGTTTTTTCATTTATAAAAAAAATACCTACAATTGATTATAGTTCTTTGCTTTTATTTTTATTTTGTTTAGTTTTACTTAGAAAAAAAGTTAATTATATTTATTTACTTATAATTTCAGGAACAGTTGGATATTTTTTATAACAGGGTGTCGGTTCTTGATATTGACAAAACAAAACATTTATAAGTATATATAAAGTGTAAATATATAGTTTAAAATAGAAGAGACTGTTGAAAAACACTATTTTGAAAGAAATCTTTTTCCTGCATATTCTATAAGAAATGAGCCAGCTGGAGCAGTTAATAATATACTTAAAACAGCGATTGATAAAATTATTTCTCCTGGAAAAGTATTCATTCCAGCAGATTTCATAGCTGCGAGTGGAATAACCCCAATTGCAGCTTGTACAGTTGCTTTTGGGATATACGCTATAATGCAGAATAATCTTTCTTTAAAATTAAGATTACTTTTATATAAACAAATAATAACTCCAATACTTCTTCCTAAAAGTCCTATAAGAATTACAAATATTCCTAATAATCCTGTATTTAAAGCGATTTTTGGGTTTACTTCAGCTCCTATTAATATAAAAAGAAGTATATGTGCTGGAATCCATAATTTGCCAAGTTTTGATGATATGTTATGTGCATAATCTTCTCGTTTTTCTAAAATTATAAATCCTACACCCATAATAGCTAATAATGCGGAAAACGGTATTAATTGCGAAATAATCTTTTCATAATGAAGAAGAAAAATTGATATTATTAATAGTAAAATAGTTTTTTTTGTATTTCTTGGAGAAATTTTATCAAATAATCTATAAAGAATTATGCCTAGTATTAATCCTGCTATTATCCCGGAAATTATTGAAATAGGAATATGTGAAAGTTCTTTAAATATATTAATTGAATTACCTGTATATATTTTTGTGAATGCAGCACATAATACAATCGCAATAGTATCATCAATTGATGCTCCAGCAAGAACAAGGGTTGGAATGTTTTTATCAGTTCCTTTTCCTTCTTTTATAAATTTTATCATAAAAGGTACAACTACAGCAGGGGATACTGCACCAAGAACAGTCCCTAAAATTGCACTTTCCATATATGAAAGTCCTAGAAAAAATTTGGCTGAAAAAATAACAAATAAAATTTCCATTGAACATGGTATAAAAGAAATAAGCAAAGCTCTTTTGCCTACAGTTGATAATGCTTTCCAGCTAAGTTTGAGACCTGCTCTTAAAAGGATTACAATTAATGCGAATAATCTTAAGTCTGTTGAAACAATATTGATTTCAGGTGAAATTATATTTAAATAATATGGTCCGATTATTGTTCCAGCTACAAGCATTCCTGTAAGGCCTGGAATTTTGAATTTTGTCAATATCCAGTCGATTATAAAACCTAAAAGAATTATTTCTGCTATTCCATATATCATAATATATAACTCCAAAGCAACAGATTGTCGGTTCTTGACATTGACACCTGAATAATTATACTAAATTTTTGATTATTTTGTGAAAAAGTTTTTTGAGGTAATTCTGTATTGCGATATTTCAATTTGTAATTATTATTTTTTATTTTTTTAACAAAAACATTTTTTGTGATTAAATTAATGGGAACTTCGGACACCGTTATGGTTTAGATTTTACACAAAGATTAAAAAAAATTAAGAAAATATATTTAATTTCTTGCTTATATGAGTTGCTAAATTAATAGGAGGGTTTAATTATTTACTAAGTATTCTAAACACTTTTAAACCTTGACATTATGTTTTATTAGTTATATATTTGGCTTGTAATCAAAATCAGGAGGACATTTATGGCAGATAGAAAAATGGTTACTATTGATGGAAATAGTGCAACTACTCATGTAGCTCATGCTATTAACGAAGTGATTGCGATATACCCAATTACACCTTCTTCAGGTATGGGTGAAATATCTGATGAAAAAAGTGCTAAAGGTGAAAAAAATATATGGGGTACAATTCCTAGAGTTGCTGAAATGCAGTCTGAAGGCGGAGCAGCTGGTGCTGTTCACGGTTCTTTAAGTGCTGGTGCATTAACTACAACTTTTACAGCTTCTCAAGGTCTTCTTTTAATGATACCAAATATGTTTAAAATTGCTGGAGAATTAACTCCTACAGTATTTCATGTTACTGCAAGAGCTATTGCAACTCATGCTCTTTCAATTTTTGGAGAACATTCTGATGTTATGGCTTGTAGAGGTACAGGTTGGGGTATGCTTGCTTCTTCAAATCCACAGGAAGCAATGGATTTTGCTCTAATTTCCCAGGCAGCATCTCTTGAATCAAGAATTCCTTTTATTCATTTCTTTGATGGTTTTAGAACTTCACATGAAATTCAGAAAGTTGAAGAACTTACAAAAGATGATATGAAAGCAATGGTTGAAGATAAATATGTCAGAGAATTCAGAGAAAGAAGTCTTAATCCTGAAAAACCAATATTAAAAGGTACTGCTCAGAATCCTGATGTTTTTTTTCAGTCTAGGGAAGCAATAAATCCTTTTTATGATAAATGTCCATCTATTGTTGAAAAATACATGGCAAAATTTGCAAAAATAACTGGTAGAAAATATAATCTTGTTGATTATGTTGGTGCAGAAGATGCTGAAAAAGTTGTTGTAATAATGACTTCAGGCGCTGATGTAGCACATGAAACTGTTGATGAAATGCTTAAAAACAACGAAAAAGTTGGAGTTCTGAAATTAAGACTTTATAGACCATTTCCAACTGAAAGTTTTATAAATGCAATTCCTAAAACAGTAAAAAAAATCGCTGTTCTTGATAGAACTAAAGAAGCTGGCGGAGTTGGAGAACCTCTTTATACTGATGTTGTTACTGTGATTGGTCAGGCTTATGCAAGTAATAAGATTAATGAATATCCTGTTATTGTTGGTGGTAGATATGGTCTTGGTTCAAAAGATTTTACTCCTCCAATGGTAAAAGCAGTTTTTGATAATCTTGATGCAAAAAATCCAATTAACAGTTTTTCTGTCGGTGTGAATGATGATGTTACTAACCGAAGTCTTGCTTATGATGTTAATTTTAAAACTTCACAGGAAGGCGTTATTAATGCAATGTTTTTTGGACTTGGCTCAGACGGAACAGTTGGAGCAAACAAAAATACTGCTAAAATAATTGGAACTAAAACTAATAAATATTTAAATGCTTATTTTGTTTATGATTCCAAAAAAGCTGGTTCTATGACAGTTTCGCATCTTAGATTTGCAGATAATCCTTTAAGAAGTTCTTATCTTATTCAACCTGGACAGGCAAATTTAGTTGCATGTCATAATTTCTCATTTATTGAAAAATATGAAATGGTTAGTTTTCTTAAAGAAAACGGAATTTTCCTTATAAACAGTAGTTTCAATAAAGATGAAGTTTGGGCAAATATGCCTTATGAAGTACAAAAAGAACTTATTGAGAAAAAAGCTAGAATTTATACTATCAATGCTGTTCAGATAGCTGAAGATTTGGGATTAGGCGGAAGAATAAACACTGTTATGCAGGCTGCATTCTTTAAAATCGCTGATTCATTAATTCCTTATGATAAAGCTGTTGAATACATGAAAGAAGCTAATAAAAAATCTTATGGTAAAGCTGGAGAAAAAGTTATTCAAATTAACAATAAAGCTATAGATGTTGCTTCTGAAAGTCTTCATAAAGTAGAGCTTCCAACTAAAGCAACTTCCAAAATTCATGTTAATGCTTGTAAAATACCTAAAGGTATATCAGATTTCCTTAAAAATACAACTTGTGAACTTATTGCTCAGAGAGGAGATCAACTTCCTGTTTCAGCAATGCCAGTTGATGGAATATTCCCACTTTCAACAGCAAGACTTGAAAAAAGAAATATTGCTGTTAATATTCCTGTGTGGAATCCAGAAACTTGTATTCAGTGTGGAATTTGTTCGTTTGTATGTCCACATGCAACAATAAGAATGAAAGTATATGATAAGGAAGAATTGAATAATGCTCCTGAAACTTTTAAATCAGCAGATTCAAAGATTCCTCAGTATAAGGATAAAAAATTCACAATTCAGGTTGCTCCTGAAGATTGTACAGGTTGTGGTTCTTGTGTATTTAATTGTCCTATGAAAGCAAAAGAAGCTATAAAAATGGAAAGACAGGCTCCATTAAGAGATCAGGAAGCAGCAAATTTTGATTTCTTCTTTGATATCCCTGAACTTTCATTTAAAGAACATACTAAAGATAATCTTAGAAATATTCAACTTTCCCCACACATGTTTGAGTTCTCAGGTGCATGTGCTGGTTGTGGAGAAACTCCTTATGTAAGATTGCTTTCACAGTTATTTGGAGATAGAGCACTTATAGCTAATGCTACTGGATGTTCTTCAATTTATGGCGGAAATTTACCAACTACTCCATATTGTCAGAGACCTGACGGTAAAGGTGTAGCTTGGAACAACTCATTGTTTGAAGATAATGCTGAAGTAGGTTACGGTATGAGACTTGCAGCAGATAAATTTAAAGATATAGCTAATGATTATTTAGATAAAATGTCAGATAAACTTGATTCTTCTCTTGTTAAAGAAATAAAAGAAGCAGTTCAAGTTGAACAAAAAGACATTGAAATGCAGAGAGAAAGAGTTGCAAAACTTAAAGATGCTCTTAAAAAGATTAATAGTGAAGATGCTAGAAATCTTGAAGGTGTTGCTGATTATCTTATTAAAAAATCAGTATGGATAGTAGGTGGAGATGGTTGGGCTTATGATATTGGATATGGTGGACTTGATCATGTTCTTGCTCAGCCAGATAATATAAATATACTTGTAATGGATACAGAAGTTTATTCTAATACAGGTGGTCAATCTTCAAAAGCTACTCCAATTGGAGCAAATGCTAAATTTGCTTTTAATGGTAAAGCTGTTGAAAAGAAAGATCTTGGAATGATTGCAATGACTTATGGTCATATTTATGTTGCACATGTATCACTTGCTAATCCACAGCAGGTAATAAAAGCTTTTATTGAAGCTGAAAAACATAATGGACCTTCACTTGTAATTGCTTATGCTCATTGTATTGCTCATGGTATTAATATGACTGAAGGAATACAGGAACAAAAAAATGCTGTTAATTCAGGACATTGGATGCTTTATAGATTCGATCCAGCTTTAGCGGCAGAAGGCAAAAATCCTCTACAGATTGATAGTAAGGAACCTTCAATAACTCTTGATGAATTTATGAACAGACAAACAAGATTTAAAATTGTTCAAAAAATGTATCCAGAAAGAGCTAAAGAACTAGCTAAAAAATCTCAAAAAGCAGTTATGAAAAAATACAGTATTTACAAACAGCTAGCTGATAATATGGATTGTTCTGATAAGTAAAGTTTAGTTTTATTTTAAAAAAAAAAAAGCCGATCATTGATCGGCTTTTTTATTATCCATATTTGAGTATTTATAAAAAAAATGATAATGTTAATAGCATATAAAAGCTAAGGAGTTTATTATGGATATTAAAGTATTAGTTGTTGATGATGAAGAAGCTATTTTGAATTTACTTAGAAAATACCTTGAAAAAGCTGGATTTACACATGTTATTACAATGAATGATCCTGAAAAAGCTTTAGAACTAATGCAAAAAGAACTTTATAAAATCGTGCTTCTTGATATAAATATGCCAAAAATGGATGGTATAGAACTTCTTGAAAAAATCAAAGAAATAAACCCGTTATGTAATATTATTATGGTAACTGCTTATTCTGATATGAACAATGTAGTTGATTGTATTGCAAGAGGAGCTGTTGATTTTATAGCTAAACCTTTTAAGATGAAAGAGCTTACTGATATTGTTAATGATGCTGCTAAAAGAATTGAAAGGTGGAAGGATGTGATTATTAATAATGGATGATCAAAATTTTAATTATGTTTTTTATCAATTAAAAAATAATTTATCTGAAATTGAATCATTACTTGAAAATATATCAAATTCAAATTATGATTCGTTTTTAATTTTATTTTCAAAAAAAATCTATACTTTAAAAGCAATAACAGCTTTTTATGAAATCAAAGATATATTAGAAATTTTAATTTTAATTGAAAAAATAAACAAAAAAATTAAAACATTGGATTTTTTTGAAGTATGGAAAGTTCTTGAAGTATATAAAAAGCTTTTTAAAAAAATTCATGAAAATATTGAAAATAATGAAAATTTAAATGACATTCTTAAAGAATACAATGGATTTTTTAAAACTCCGTTTATTTATTCAGGGGAAAGAATTTCTGGAATATGTATTGAACCAATGCTTGAATCGGTTGTATATATTAAGAAATTTGATATTTTCCAAGTTTATCTTTTTTATCTGGAGTTTGATGAATTTGTTAATAGTAGTGATGATATAAAAGTTATAAGAAAAAGATGGAATGAATTTCGTAAAGTTTTTTCAAATATATCTTTTGAAAATCTTATTGAATTGAAGATTAGATTGAAAAAACTTTTTGCAAAATATAATTATGAATTATCAATAAACAATATAAATAAAAAAATAATTATAATGAAAAGTACAACTGAAAAATTTGTTGAGATATTAAATATTATTCTAAAGATAATATCCCATAAAAACATTATTAAAACAGTGAATTGTAAAATACAAAAAGATAAAAGAGATTTTATTGAGATAATATTAGATTTCAATGAACTAAATGATTGTTTGAAAAATATATTTTCAAAATTAGAGTTTTCTAGTCAGGAATTTAATAATGAGCTTATGGGATTGGTAGATAGATCTTTTTATTCAGGTTTTTTACCTGATTTTATAAGAATAAAAAAAATCATTGAAAAATCTCCGTTTTCTGTCAGTTTTAAAACGGATGAATGTAAGATTATTTTTTATTTTAGGGAAGATACCTATGTTATGTTATAAAATTAACAAAGAAAAATATAGTAAAAATCGTAAAACAGATATTATTCAAATAAAAAACATTATAGAAATTGATTTTGATTGTGTGATTATTTTAAATTTTGAGGAATATATTTCACAAAAAGAAATATATAAAAACAATAAACATATTCTTTTTACTATATTATGTTTAAACAATCAGCTTGATAGCTTTGATAATGTTGATAATGAACTTTATGAATTGGAAAATAAAAGACTTTATATTTTGTTCTTACATTTAATTGAATTAGAAGATTTTTTAAAAATATTAAAAAATATTTCTGATATTATAGAAAAAATAATTTTTGCTAATTCTGATATGAAGCTTTTTAACAATAGATTAGAGATAATTTTCGTTTCTATTAATAAGATTAATTGTATAGATAGAGAAAAAAACACATGTAAGGGTGAATTTGAAGATTGTAACAAATTATGTCTTGTTAAAAACGCATCTTTTAACAATAATTGTGAAGGTAAATATGAGATTTTAGAAAATTGTTTTATTAGAATTTATGTAAAGAAAATTGATAAAATTATATTTTCACTAAAAGACGATTATTATATGGAAAGTAGCGAGATTATATTAAGGTTGTTTTTTGAAAAAAATGATTTTAGAAAAATTATGGCTGATATATCAAATTTTATATATTATTCATCTAATAAAAGAGATTATATAAGTAAAATAATTAGTTATTTGAAAAACATATACAATCTTGAAAAAATTGAGTTTAGAGAATATGGTAAATCTAGTGAATTTTGCAATTATACAAAAGTAAAAGACAACGATGATTTTGTAATTGATATTTCATTTCAGGAAAAACGATTTGGATGTTTTACAATAAAAGATAATAATAATTTAATTGAAGGTGAAATTACAGATAATATTAAAAATATAATTTTTTCAGGACTTAACTTTTTTGATCAACAGGAAAATGAAAAAATATATCATCAAAAAATATTTCAACAAGAAAAAATGGCTTCTTTAGGACAACTTTATCTTGGAATAACCCATGAAATTAATAATCCAAACACATTTATATATGGAAATTCTGAGCTTATTGAGCTTTATCTTGATGATATTAAAGCTGAAAACATTAAAAATGAAGAAATTTTATTAAATTTGAAAAATATAAAGGAAAGTATAAGAGAAATAAAAACTGGAAGTGAAAGGATTTCAAATATAGTTAGAAATTTAAAATTACTTTCAAGGTTTGATTATTCAAAAATATCTGATATTAATCTTAAAGATGTTATATTAGATGCAATAAATGTAACAAATTATAATATAAAAAATAATGCAACAATAGATTTTAAATACACAGAAAATACAGATTTTATTGTAAAAGGTAATTATGATGAAATGTTGCAAGTTTTTATTAATACAATACTCAATGCTTCTCAATCATTTGATCAAAAAAGAAAGATAAAAGATCTTAGAAGATTTCAGGGTAATATAAGCATTTCTCTTTTAAAATCTGACAATAATATTTTAGTTAAAATAAAAGATAATGGAATTGGAATTGAAAAGGAAAATTTAAAAAAAGTATTTGATCCATTTTTTACAACAAAATCAAGTGAAGGAACTGGACTTGGATTAAATATTGTTTATTCAATAATTAGAAAATTTGGCGGAGAAGTTAAAGTAGATTCTTTGTATATGGATTTTTTTGAAGTTATAATAGAATTTACTCAGTTTAGAGTTTGAACCGGCAACCAAAGCATTTTATGTTATAATTAAACATAGTCAAAATATATAGTCAAATCAAAAAAAATTAAAATTGAAAATTCAATTAGGAGTGCGGAGTATGAAAAAATTTATTATTGTTTCATCATTGGCTGCTATTCTATGCAGTACAGTGTTTTCAGCAGATTTTGGTTATGGTATGAAAGAATTTTTAAATCGTGGAAATTCAGAAAAAACTAGAGTTTTTGTTACTTTTAAAGAGCCTGCTTTTTTAAGTTCTGATAATTATCTTAAAGATCTTAAAGAAAAAGCTCTTATTTCTCAAAAAGATTTTCTTGAAAAATATTCTCAAAGAAATAATGTTAATTCATTTTGGTCAGCTAATGCAGTTGTAATTGATGCTGATAAAGAACTTATTGAAGAAATTAGTCTTAGAAAAGATGTTGATAAAATTTTTGTAAATCCTGAAATGAAATTCTTTGATGAAATTTCTTATAAAGCTGTTGATAATTCAAATGGTTCTGTTTATGCACTTAAAAGCATGAATGTTATTAGAGCTTGGGAAGATTTTGGCATTAAAGGTCAAAATACTATTTCTGGTGTGGTTGATTCTGGTCTAAATAAAAATCTTGATGTTTTTAAAGGTAAATTAATACAAGCTAAAAACTTTGCTGGTGATATTAATGATGTTACTGATAAAAGTGGTCATGGAACTCATGTTTCTGGTACTGTTGTAGGTGGTGAAGTTTCTGATGATCTTTATGATTTAATATGGGGTATGTATTGGCAGAAAGCTGGTACTTTTAAAGGTAATATCGGCGTTGCTCCAGAAGCTAAACTTTTATTTAGTAAATGTTCTCAAGATAATGGCAATATA
This sequence comes from Candidatus Muiribacterium halophilum, assembly GCA_023228995.1. Taxonomy (GTDB): domain Bacteria; phylum Muiribacteriota; class Muiribacteriia; order Muiribacteriales; family Muiribacteriaceae; genus JALOAD01. The sequence continues at coordinate 156,083 of JALOAD010000001.1, read as the reverse complement.
ACTTTTGAAGATATTCTTGAAGGGCTTGAATGGATGGCTGATCCTGATAATGATGCCAATACTAAAGATGGTGCTAGAGTTATTAATGCTTCTTTAGGTGCCGATGTAAGTATTCCTGAACTTAGACAACCTCTTATTAATATTCAAAAAACTGGTGTTTTCCTTTGTTTTGCTGCTGGAAATTCTGGTAAAATTTGTGGTTCACCTGCGGATTTTCCTGAAATATTTGCTGTTGGAGCTGTTGATGCTTCCGATAGAAAAGCTAGTTTTTCTAGTATAGGACCTGTTAATTTTGATGGTAAAGATCATATTAAACCTGATGTATGTGCTCCTGGTGTTAAAGTTGTTTCTTATTATGGTGATAAACTTGCTGGAGTTGATGGTACTTCAATGGCTTCTCCAAATACAGCTGGTGTTATTACTTTAATTTATTCAGCTGATCCTAGTTTAACTGTTGATGAAGTAAAAGATATTCTTAAAAAATCAGCTCTTGATCTTGGCGAAAAAGGTGCTGATAATCTTTATGGTCATGGTAGAGTTGATGCTTATAAAGCACTTTCTCTTGTTACTGGTAAAAACGAATTTAAAGCTGATGTTTATCAATTTGATTCAATGAGAAATGCAATTTTAGAAAATTTGAAATATGCTGATGGTAGTGAAAGTTTTGAAAAAATGTATAATAATGCTTCTGCTTCATTAAATTTACTTGTAGACAGTATTGTTGAAAAAGCTCATAAAAACAGAGAAAATCTTGCTATTTTAAATGAAATTGCAGCGGATGGAGTTGATCTTTTTATAATTTTTGAAAAACTTGACTAATAATTAAAATTTATAATATTATTATATATGGGTCGTTTTATACGATCCATATTTTTTTTACTGGAGTTTATATGCTTAATAGTTATGAATTTTCCGTTCATGAAGAAGCACATTTTACATATTCAAGAACTAAAGCATATATGAAAAGAAAGATTTCTAGTGAAGCTTATGTTAATTGTCTTAACAAACTCTATAATATCACAGGTGAAAAAACCTATCTTGAAGAAATTAAAAAGATAAGATACAAAGAATATTTTGAATTAATTGAAAAATTCAAGGAATTAGGTTGAGTAAATTATACTTTTGTATTAAAATAAATAATTAGAGAAGCAAGAAGATGCATTAGCGGGGCTTTGCACCTAATTAGAGAAGCAAGAAGAAGCATTAGCGGTGCTAATTATGACGAAGTTGCTTTAATAATCTATGGTAATTAGTTAATTCTATACAGAAACATGGGAATAGGTATATATTGCATGAAAAAATCAATTTTTTTTATAGTTGTATTTAGTCTTTTTATATCTGTATTTTCTGAAACTCTTATAATGAAAAATGGTAATCTTATTACTGGGCAAATAATGGAATATATTCGTGATAGGGAGATTTATGTTTTTAATACATATAATCCTGAAGGTCTTCTTGATAAGATAATCGATGTTAATGTTGAAGATGTTGAGGCAGTTTTGCTTACTCAGGTAGTTAATGGTATTAAAGATAATGTTTATACAAATTTTAAATATGGTTTTCATTTAAAAAAACCAGGTCCAAAGTGGTATTTTATTGAAAATCCTCATGATACTTTACCTTTTATTACTATTGCAAAGACTAAAACTTATAATGCAGAAGATGAAAAATTTAGATTATATATATTCGGACCTTTTGAAAATATTCCAAATTATATTTTAGATAAAGATAATAAAAAGATGTTTATTGATTATGCTAGAAATTTTCTCATTAAGAATTTTAAACTTTATATTGGTTATGAAGATGGTATTCAAGTTAGAAATGGTATTTCATATTTCTGGAGAATTGCTAATAATTTTGTTTTTGCAAATAATGGAAGTGAAATAAAGATGAAATACAAACAACTTTTAACGATTTCTGGTAAATTTGTATTTGTTATGGATTATTGTGGTGATGAAAAGAAATTTGACAGAGAAGTTGAAAAAAGTGAACTTCCAGAAATAATTGATGGTTTTAAATATATTCTTGAAGAAAACATTTATGTTCAGATAAGTGATATTTATTATTATGAAAAAGATTTTAGAAAATCATTAGAATTTTTAAAACTTGCTATAAAAATGCAACCTGAAAAATGGCAACTTTATCAGAAACTTGGTGATATTTATGGTAAACTTGGTATGTTAAAAGATTCTAAAAAATCTTTTAAAGATGCTTTAGAGCTGAAAGGCGATAAAATAATGCTTAAATTTGAGCTTGATAATGTAACTGATGAGTTTTATAACGGAATTGGTCATTTTGATTCTGATCAACAAATAAAAAACACCTATTGAGGGGTAAAAAATGGTAGAGAAAGTTTTTTCAACAAAAATACAAGATCATATTATTAATAATTGTAGAAAAAAGAAGATTCCTGTTACTATATTTTTAAAAAATGGACAGATATTAAAAGGTAGGATTGAAAGTTTTGATCAATTTACAATTGATGTTGAAGTTAAAACTCAAGGAAAAATTGTAAAAAGACCTAGTTATGAACTTGTTTATAAAAGTAGTATTCTTACAATAGTTCTTGGCAAAAAAGTTCATATTGGAAGGGATAGAAAATAATGAATTTTATTCTTGCTTCTAAATCTCCAAGAAGAAAAGAACTACTTAATAAAATAGGACTTGAATTTGAAGTTATTCCAGCCCATATAAATGAGAATTTAAACGAGAAAAATCCTGAATTGTTTGCTTGTAATTTAGCTTATGAAAAAGCTTTTGCTGTATGGCAAAAAAATCAGGATTCAACTGTAATAGGTTCAGATACTATTGTTGTTTGTAATAATCAGATTCTTGGAAAACCTTGTAATCCTGAAGAAGCTGTGAGTTATATGAAAGTTCTTTCAGGAAAAGAACATACTGTGATTTCTGGAATTGGACTTTGTTCTAAAAAAGTTAAAGATAAATGTATTTGTAAAACAAAAGTTTTTTTTAAAAATCTGGACAAAGATGAAATAGACAAATATATAAAATCTAATGAATGGACTGATAAAGCTGGAGGTTATGGCATACAAGGACATGCTTCACTTTTTATTGAAAAGATTGAAGGTTGTTATTTTAATGTAGTTGGATTTCCTGTAAATTCCTTTTATGAAATATGTACTAAAAACAGTATTGATCTTAAAAGGTATTTAAAATGGGATTAGAATCTTTGATATTTTGGGGAATAATAACTGGTATAATTATTATAGCTGTTATTTTTGTGTTTAATTATATTTCTTCTATGAATGCAAAAATGATTATTCCAACTGGTAAAATTAAAGGTATTATAAAAACTTCTACTAACAAAGATAAAGATTCTATAAAGATATCTGTTGCAAAAATTAAGTCAGATGATAAACTTGCTTATAAAGTTGTAAAAGATAATAAGGGTAGAAATATAATTACTTTTACAAATTCCTATGGAGATTTTGAGATAAATAATGTTCCTGTTGGTAATTATTGGCTTGTGATTGATAAAAAAGGTTATAGAACAATGCTTAGAATGGTAAAAGTAACACAAAATGCAGTGACAATGGTTGATGATGTTACACTTAGATAATTAGAAGGTTTTAAGTATAAATTTGTAACTTTATTTTACAACTTGTGTATTATATATAAATAAAATTTGTCAAATAATATTTGTCAAATAATATTTGTTAAATTTTAGTGGAGAGTGTTTATGATTAAATTTAATAAAAAAGCTATGACCCTTATTGAGATAATTATTGCTGTTGGTATTTTAGGGATAGCATTGATTCCGATTATAGGAATGATAAACAATAACATTAAAAGAGCTTACAGTTTTGGTGGAACTAGAGATTATGCTGATAGAGCTGCTAATATTATGGAAGATTTGCTTGAAAAAGTAAGTTATCGTGAAATACAAAGGTTTAATCCTGTAACCAACTCTGAACTTAATGAAAGAGTTGCTAATGTAGTGGAAGATCTTTCTCAGATAAGAACAATATACATAAAAAATACAGCTGAAGGTGCTGCTAAGGGAGCTGCTTATAATCCTGAAGATTATGGTTTACTTATCAAAATTGAATCTGATAATATAAAAAAACCTGATAGTTCAGTTGATACTTTTTTTACTAATAGTGAAAAAACATTTTTTAGATATAAAAATGTTGAGTATTTTTTTAAATTAGAAATAACAAATATTCCTCTTGAAATGGCTTTTAAAAGATTTCTTCCTCAACCAGCTGAAATTATTAAAGAAAGGATATTTACTCGTGATAGAGCTGATTTGCAGCGTGATATGTTTAAAAAACTTATAATATATGTTGATTGGAAAGAATGGAATAGACCGCAGCAATACTCTTTAGTTTCATTTAAAGCTAATATTGAAACAGCGTTTGATAATGAATAGATAAGAGCGGGAAAGATTTAAACCGGGATAAAATCGGGGAAAAACCGGGGGAAAACTGGGTTTGGGTAATCGTGAAAGATCTGTCATCCCGGTATGATTTTGAGCCGGGATCTGTTTTTTTTTTTTTAACTAACTAGCAGCTTTAGCTGTGCTAACTAGGTTGGCTTGTCCAACCGCTAACTAGGCTACAAAGCAGCCGCTAATTAGCAAATTTATCATTTTATGATAAATTTGTGCTAACTGCATTATCTAGTTCACTATTGACAGTTTTTTAGGTTTTATTTAGGGGGATTTATGTTTACTAGAAGAAAAGGTATAGCACTTATATTAGTTATAATGGTTATTTTTATATCAACTGGGTTGATGTTTTTAATATATTCAGCTTCTAGTCAGGATAGACAAAAAATTGTATTAAAGAAAGAAAAACTAAGAGCTGAAATGCTTGCTAAAGGTGCTGTTCAACATGCTCTTCTTAAGATTAGATATTTCCCAACTGAATTTTATGATGCTTGTTTGTTATCTTCAGTTGCTCATGGTGATGAAAATGGTATAAGAAAAATTGCAGATAAAACTATTGATTATATTGATGAATCTTATCTTGGCGAATGGAAAAGAGATGAAGATGGTGGTTTTAGCTGTAGTGGTGAATTCATTAGAGATCTTTCTCTTATGATGTCAGATGATATTGATGAAGGTTTTAATGATGAAGAATTATATTTAGGACAGATAAAGACAAAATCCCCTTATGGTGGAGTTTATTTTGTTAACAGTATTGAATTATTAAGTCATGATAATTCACATAAAGGTGATACTGTTAAGATTACTGTTTATGCAAAAGAGATTTCAGGCTTTACTACAGGAGTATTGCAAGGTTCTGTAAAAGGTACCAAAAGTGAAGTAAATCTCAACGAAGGATTGACATATACTGTGATCAAGGAGTTAAAATGGAAATAAATATGTCAAAAAAAGGATTCACATTAACCGAAATAATGGTAGTTGTAGGTATTTTGGGTGTATTTGTAATAATTGTATTTAATCTTTTAGGTGGAGTTAACAGAACTTCATCTATTTCTTATTGGAGAAATACTACTAATAAACAGCTTAATGAAGCTTTTGCAATTTTATCACTAGATATAGGAAGGGCTAATTATCCATCAATTATTACAAATAAAGCTTCTTATAAAAATCCTGTATCTGTTGGTAGCGGTGAATATAAACATGGAAATCCTCTTGAACAGAATTTTTTGAGAGTTCTCAAGGGTGAAAATGATAAAATAACACTTTCTGATGGTGTTGATGAAGCTATAATAATGATGTGGCAGATAAATACTCCTGAAGTAATTGTTACAGGTATGGAAAGAAGTTCTGAATCTACTTTATGTACTGTTATGCTTAAAAAGGATTATCAAGGTAAAAATAATGTTCTTACTTATAAGATCCAAGCTCCATTAAGTTATGAAACTATTCCATATAATAATTACAAAAGAATTATTAATAATACTGAATATATTCTCATGGAAAATGTTGATTTTATAAAAATTACAGCTACTCCAAAATACACTAAAAATCAAATACAAGCTTTTAATGAAATAAAAACTAATCCAGGCAATTATATATCAGTCGATTCAAAAGATTATTTTCATGATTGGATGAATCCATATACTTTAGTATTTGAGGTTCAAATTAAACAGGATAGAAGAGTTTCTTCTGTGCTTAGAAGCACAAAGTTTATTGTAACAGGTTCTTTTACTGTTGATCCAGTATCTGTAGTTGTAAAACAAGTTGGAAGTATTAATTAAAACTATATGAATTATTGTTTTTATAAGTTGTGTTATTTAATCAGAAGATTCAATTAAATATGAGGTGATAGATGAATTTGTTTAAGGTTGATGAGCTTATTTTAAAAGCTTTTGAAGAGGATTTTAATCTTTCTGGTGATATTACAAGTGAAAATATTTTTTTAGAAAATGATATTTCAAATGGCGAATTTATTGCAAAAGATAGTTTTATTTTTTGTGGTAGAAAAATCGCTGAAAGAATTTATGAACTTATTGATTCAAGTGTAAAAGTTGAATTTTATAAACAAGATGGTGATTTTGTTAATAAAGGGGATATTATCGGGATTGTTTCTGGTAAAACTATTTCATTATTAAAAGCTGAAAGAATTGTTTTAAATTTTGTTCAACACATGTCTGGTATATCAACTCAGGTTAATTCTATAGTTCAAAAAATAAATAAAAATATTTCAGTAGTTGATACAAGAAAAACTCTTCCAGGTCTTCGTATTATACAAAAATATGCTGTTCTTAAAGGTGGTGGTAAAAACCATAGATTTGGTCTTTATGATGCTGTAATGCTTAAAGAAAATCATATTTATGCTGCTGGTGGTATAAAAAATGCAATTGATAAAGTAAAAAAGAATATTTCCCATGTTATTAAAATTGAAGTTGAAACAGAAACTTTAGAAGATGTTATTGAAGCTGTTGAAAATAAAGCTGATATTATTATGCTTGATAATATGAATTATGAACTTATGCAAAAATGTTGTGAAATAATCGGTAAAAAAGCTTTAATAGAAGTATCAGGTAATATTACTCCTGATACAATAAAAGATAGATTAAGAGATTTACCTGTTAATATTGTTTCACTTGGTAGTATAACTCATTCAGTAAAAGCTTGTGATATATCTTTTCTTATAAAGCGTAAACAAAGTTTTGATTATCAATAAATCTTATGCTTTTTGTTATATGATTTTGAAGAACAGCATCAAAATTTAATTTTACACTTATAATAAGTTCAGTTCCTGTAAAACCTGAGATTAATTCTTCTTTTATTTGAGTTTTGTTTAATCTAAAAGTTATTAATTCATCTCTAGTTTCTTTAAAGTTTGAAATAATTGTATAGTTGAATTCATTTATTAATTCATCATTTGATATATCTAAAGATTTTGTAAAAACACCTTTAATTTCCTTGCTTTTTTCATAATTATCAAACATTATTAAAGAATTATCATTTCTGCTATATTCAAAACCCCATCTTTCAGGACCTAATTCTATAAATTCAATTACATTTGAGGATATTGTAATGTTTTTTAATGTAGCCATGTAATTAAGATATTCTTGTACATTGTTGAAAAAATCAATAATACATGGTTTTTCACCTGCAAAACATAGATTTGTCATTAGAAACACTAATAGAATAATAACTGTTTTTTTCATCTTCCCTCCAGATTATACGCTTATTGAGTATTAAACTCATCTTATTGGTAAGGTTGAAGCTTAAAAAATAATTATAATTTCTAAGCTTCAAGTATATATTATATTAATCGGTAAGATTATTCAAAAAAATTATTGTTTAAAAATACCACCGACCTTTTTATTTAAAAATTTTAAAGAAAAATTTAGCTGATTTTTTTAAAAATTTACTTTCCATTCTCTTCATCATCCAGCTTTCTGCAACTCTTTTTATTAAAAAACCCATTGTTGGGAAAGAATGTTGTAAAAACATTATATTATGCATTTTTAAATTATTTTGTATAGCAAGTGCAATTTCATTTATCATTTCTCCGCTACCTTCGCCAGCAATTTCAGCTCCATATATTTTGCCCCATTTTGAACATAATATTTTAACATGACCAACAGCAATGTTTTCTGCGATTGCTGCACCATAATCTTGATATTTACTTATATAAGTTTCATAATAAATATTTTTTTCTTTAAGCTCATACTCGCTCATTCCAGCATAAGAAATCTGTGGATCGGTGAAAACAGTCCATGGTACGATGAATTTTTTGAAATTCATTTTAAAAACCCATGGAAGCATACTATTTATAAGTGAAATCATTCCTTGATGCATTGCTGCATGAGATAAAAGAAAATGTCCATTTACATCACCTGCTGCATATATATGTTTTATATTTGTTTGAAGATAATTATTAACTTTTATACCGTTTCTGTCATATTTTATATTTGCTTTTTCAAGTTCCATAGATGTAAAATCTCTAGTTCTTCCTGCTGCAACAAGAAGTTTTTCGCCAATAATACTTTCATTTTTATCTGTTTTTAGAATTATATTATTATTAGATTTTTCTATTGATAATATTTTTCTTGAATTAAATATATCAATACCTTCTTTTAAAAGAATGTCTTCCATAATAAATTTACTATGTTTATTTGGTCCATACATAAGATTAGGATCCATGTGAACTATACTTATTTTTGTACCTAATCTTGAAAAAGCTTGGGCCATTTCTGAACCTATTGCTCCACCACCTATTATAATCATTGATTTTGGAAGTTTATCAAGAGAAAATATTGTTTCATTTGTTAAATAATCAACTGAATCAATTCCTGGAATTGGAGGTATGAAAGGTTTTGTACCGGTACATATAAATATTTTAGGAGCAGTTATTGTTTCTTCACCAACTTTAACAGTTTTTTTATTAATAAATTTTGCGTCATTTCCTAGATAAAGTTTTACTTTTGAAAACATACCAATTGTTTTTTTGTCATTAATATATTCAAGACTTTTATTTATATTTTCAAAAAGATGTTGTTTTGTATAAGTTGGATTTTCAATATTTAGAAAATTAATAGAATGATAATAATTTAATGCTTCTCTTAATATAGCTTTGCTTGGAATACAACCAACATTCATGCATTCACCGCCGATCTTATGTTTTTCAATTCCAGCGACTTTAAGACCCATTTCAGAAGCCATTATAGATACTGCCATACCAGCAGGTCCTAATCCAATAACAATAAGATCAAATTTTTTCATAAATCCTCCAGAGAAATATTATATTAGAATATGATAATGTAAAAACTACACTTTGTCAATTGACTCTAAAAAATAAATCTGTTTATATATATATTATGAAAAAGTTTTTTATTATTTCACTTTTATATATATTTTTTATACAATTATCTGTTTTTTGTGATATAGGTGAAATAGTTACATCGGTTAATATTGAAACTGATATTCATGAATTATACAAACAAGCTGAAGATTATTATAAAAATGGTAAAATAGGACTAGCTGAAATTTCTTTGAAAAATATTATTGATATTGATCCTAGATTTATTGAAGCATATTATTTTCTTGGTAAAATATATCGCGAAAATAATGATTTTGAAAAAGCTATGTTTTATTTTGAAAGAGCTGTTATTGTTAGAAATGATATTTTACAAAATGAAAAAAATCTTAAAGAGTTAGAAGAAAATCCAGATTTAGGATCAAAAATAAAAGATGTAATATCATCTGAACAGGAAGCTGAGTTATTATGTAATCAAGCGTTGATTTATATTGAGGATGGGAATTTTTTTGAAGCTGAAAATTCTCTTAAATATGCTATTGAAAAAAATCCTAATATTTCTGAATATTATTATAGATTAAGCGATGTTTATATGGATAGAGGTTTTCCTGCACTTGCAGCTATAGAAATAAAAAAAGGTTTAAAAATCAAACCTGATATGAAAAGATATAAAATGATTGCAAAACTTCTTTCTGATGCTGGTGAATATGAAGAAGCTGTCAGAATTCTTAAAAAAGGAAGTGAGGATTTTGCTGAGTATAGACCATATTTAAGAGATATGATTGTTGAAATATCAAAATTTATTAAAACTAAATCATTGTTTGTAATTATAAAAAGAAATGGTAAAGAAGTAATTATAAACTCAGGTTTTAGAGATGGTTTAAAAAAAGGTATGGAATTTAGGTCTCATCTTACTTTATATAGAGGTGGTTCAGAAGTTAAAGATCTTGAAAGTGGAGAACTGCTTGGTTGGACTGATGAAATTGTAGTTGGAGAAATACTTATTACTAAAGTTGATGAAAAACTGACTTATGGTCAGATTACTATAGAAAATGATAATAAAATAAGAATTGGAGATTATGTAAAAGGTCTATGAGTAAAAAAACTAGTGAATTATTAAAAAATAGAAAAGCGTTTCATGAATATTCAATACTTGAAAGATTTGAGGCTGGTATTGTTCTTACTGGAACTGAAATTAAATCTGCAAGAAATCATGGTATTAATTTTAATGATAGTTTTGTTAAATTAATTAGAGGAGAAGCATTTATTGTCAATCTTCATATTGCAAAATATAAAATGGCAAGTATTACAACTCATGATCCGGTTAGAGATAGAAAACTTCTTCTTCATAAAAAGGAATTGAGAAAATTACTTGCAAAAGTTCAGGAAAAAGGTTTGACAATTGTTCCATTGAGTATATATTTTAAAAATGGTATGTTAAAAGTCGAGATCGGACTTGCAAAAGGAAAACAACTTTTTGACAAGAGAGAAGATATTAAAAAAAAGGATATTGATAGAGAATGGCAAAGAAAAAAAGCTTATTATTAATATTTATTTTGTTTTTATTTTGTAATTTATATGCTTATAATAGTATTCAGGTTAATATTAATTCTGAAAAAATTCAAGGACAGATTGAAAACGATATTGTATATCTTCCACTTGAAGATGTTTGCAGAAAATTTGATATAAAATTTGGATATTTTCCAGATACAGGAATAATTGCTATAAATTACAATAATAATATGATGAGTACTGTTGTAGATCAAAAAGAACTTCTTATAAATAGCAATTATAAAGAATTGGAAATTGCTCCAAGATTAATTAATAGGAAAGTTTATTTTGATGTTAAGTTTTTTCAAAAGTATTTTGGCTTTGAGATTACTTGGAAACCTGAAGAGTTTGATAAACTTGCCAAAATTTCTAATATTATTATTAGAGAAACTGGTGAAGAATTAAATATATTTGTTGTAGGTGATAAAACTTACTCAAAAAATGAATATATGATTAGTAAAAATAGAAATATATTAAATATTACTTTTCCTGAAACCCAAACAAATGTTATGACAGAAGATATTCCTTTTTCTGATTTTATTATTTCAAATATTATAATGACTGAAAACAATATTACTGTTTTAAGAATTGAATTTAACGAAGAATACGATATACAAACCGGACCTTCTATGCAACCTACAGGATTGCTTATTAAAGTAGTTACAGGATTGGATAAAAATGAAGTTTTACCTGAAAACAGAGTTGATTCTGAAATTGAAAAAAATATCAATTTAACAAAAATAACAACAGAAATAAAAATTAAAACTAATGATTCTAATTTAAAAGAAAGTGTTTATGAACCTGAAATTTTTGAACTTGATATTGATACATTTGAAAATCAATTATATAGTTCGGATGAAATTTTTGTTGACGAAAGTTTGCTTGAAAAAGTTGAGGATACTTTGCTTGATCAAAACACTTTGGCATTTGATACAAATGAAAATTATCTTGAAGATCATGTTATAGTAATTGATCCTGGTCATGGTGGAAACGATTATGGTATTACTAGATATGGTATATATGAAAAAGACATAACTCTTGAAATTTCAAGAAAAATTTATGATATATTAAAAGGAAAACTCGCAAGACCTTTTATTACAAGAACTGGTAATTCAAATGTTTCATCAGAAGATAGAATTTATACAGCAAATGGTAATAAAGCTGAATTATTTATATCAATTCATGCTGGAGCATCTTCTCAAGTTAATTCAAGAGGTTTTTATATATATTATTATGCTAATTCTAAATATGAAAATGAAAAAAAACTGATTAATGAAAAACTTAACAATGAAGATAATACTCAGCGTGTTCTTATGGAATTAAGACAAATGTCAATAGTTGAATCTTCAAGAAAATTTGCGAGGATTTTATCAAGAATTATTAGTGATAATATGCATTGGACTGAAAAAGGTACATTTCCTGCTGAAATTAGAGTTCTTTCTGAAATTAATTGTCCTGGTATTGTATTTGAAGTTGAGTCTTTGACAAATAGAGAAAGTGCTGAATTTTTAAAAGATAGTATTGTTCAGCAGAAAATAGCAGAAAACATAGTTTCATCTATTGAAATATTTTTTAAATCTGGAGATAATCAATGAAAGATAGTTTTGGATTTATAAAATTAGTTTTTAAAATATTTTGGCTTGCAATTTTATGTGTAAGTTCATATTTTATTTTTTATTATGAAATTGAGGATTATTCTTCTGAAATGCCTGATAAATTTGAGCAAAAAGAAATTAATGAACAGAATTTTGAAATTCTTAATATGTCTTTTTATTATACAGATGGTAATAAATTAATTAGAGAAGATAGAAAGATAAGATTGTCCCATAATCCACTTGTTCTTTCTGGAATTGTACTTGATGAATATTTCAAAGGTCCTGAAAACTCCGATCTTTTTAATGTTATTCCTGAAAAAGTTACTTTGAGAAATTATTTTTTATCTGAAAATGTTCTTTATATTGATTTATCAAGAGAAGTTAGGTCAAATTTCCAAGGTGGAATATTACCTGAATTATTGTTTATTTATGGTATTGCAAATACAGTTTGTCAGATTGATGCGGTAAAATCAGTTAAATTTCTTATTAATGGCGAAGATACAGATGTGCTTATATCTCATATTATGACATCAGGACCAGTTAATCCTGATGAAATGCTATTGCAGAAGTATTAATATAAACAAATAACAATTAATAATTAAAAATTAAGAATTATAAAAGCAATTTAAGAACTAGTGAAATAGCGAAGGAGCATTAATGTCTATAAATAGACAATTAGAAAAGCAAGAAAGAACATTAGCGGTGCTTTGCACCTAATTAGCAATTTGCTAGCAAATCTAGTGAGAAAAACAATATAATAATCATATAAAGTAAAAAAGCCTAGTTTCCCAGGCTTTTTTTTATTTAAAAAAGGAGTAGAGTTTTACTTAAAGCTTCTTGTTGTCGAGAATCTGTGAATATTACCTAATTCTTGTTCAGCATAGGCATATTCAAAAACCCATTCTTCATTATAGAATGAAAGTCCAGCAGAAAAATCACTGTCATTTGAACCTATTCTTACACTTAGTATATCGTTGATTGCTTTTTCAGCACCAAAATAGAACTCAGAGCTCATATTTTCAACCTTGTTATAATCAAGCGCGATTAACCATGTTGACATAGGTCTGTAAGCAATACCAAGTTGAGTTGTTACTGGAATCTTATCTGCTGTTTTAGATGGAGTATCCCATTTCATTTCACCAAAAAGATCCCTTATTGAAAGACCAAATGTTAATTTTGATGTATAATCATATAATAATCCAATATCCATACCAAAAGAATCAGCATCATATCCAAAAAGACTCTGAGTCATATATTTAAAGTTTGCACCTAAATATAAATTATCAAAACCTTTTGACCATGACACAAACATAGTATCTTCATTATCATCAAAATTAGAAAATATTTTAACCGGTTCAGGTCCTACAATATCTGTTTGTAATGCACTGCTTGAATCTCCACCAGCTTGAACACCTTCTACCTGCTCTTTAGTCCAAGTATTATCATAAGTAGGATTAACTGTAGGTGGAGTTGCTTCACTATTAGCACCTGTAGTAGTTACAGGTATAGCTCTTGCATCTCCAGTTGCTGTATCGATATAATAATATGGATTACCAAAAGTAAGATTAGATTTTAAATTCCCACTTGAATCAAATCTCCATATTCTGGTTTCAGGTATGTTATCAACACCAAAGCGAATTACAGAAAACGCAATTGCTTGGTTTTCACCCTGTTTTTTTACATAGTTTATAAAATCGAAATTTCTATCAAGTTTTAGTTTTGCATGCATAAAACTTGCTTGGTCTTTTTTTAATTTTGCAAGTCCGGCTGGATTCCAGTATGATGCGGTTGCATCATCCGAGACAGCTACAAAAGCTCCACCCATGCCGAGTGCACGGGCACCAACACCCATTTTGAGATATGCACCTGCCTGACCGGCCCCACCGTCACTTGCGAAGGAAAAGACACATAGAGCTAAAAGGCCGAATATTGCACCAAGCTTTTTCATCATTTACACCTCGCTTTTCTTTATAAATAAGAGTAACTTAAAAACACCCTTATATAATTATACACTATTTATTGTTTTGTTGCTTGGAAACTAAATGCAGCTGATGCATCGGTTCCTGATATTATAATTACTTCCTGTTCATTGTTAGCCATTGTAACAGAAAGAGCAGTTGTTCCACCAACACCATTATTAGTAACTGTTGCAACAGCACTAACTTTTCTCTTACCGATTGGTATACTTGTAAGACTACCATTTCCAGATGCAGAATTGCTTCCAGCACTTGTGCTTGTTAAAGTTACTAATGCAGTTGAAGGAGAACCTTCAGCAGTAACTCTTGTCTGTACCTGTGCACCAGAAAGATTAGTACCGGCGAATGTTCCACTTATTGTTACATTACAATTACCAGTTCTTAATATAACTTCTGCTGGAGCAGGAGCTGCAAAAGATTTACTGTTTTTTGTTAAAGTTGCATTAAAACCTGCAAAGATAACTGGACTATTTTCAATAAATGATGAATGAACTTCAAGTTTATTGTAATTAATTCCACCTTCAGTTATAGGAAGGTCAGAGAATTCTATAAGCCCACCATCTCCAACTCTTTTAGTATGATATGCACTTCCATCTCTATATAAGGTTGCAAACATTGGAGTTGTATTAAAATCTATTGCAAGTCCATTGTTTGATTGTACAACAGCTGTAATTATACCACCTGTTTCAGGTGTTGCTTCGATAACTGATTTTTGAAGAAATATATCTTTTCTTACAACATCTCCAGGAACAAGGAATATTTCTGAATTAGAACCGTTACCAGTTTCGTTTTCTCCGCCACCAGTTGATTCAAGAGGTCTATAAATCTGAGTCGGTCCCTGATCATTTGCAGCATAACATTGTAATTTATAACCTTGAGCATCAATTGGTATATTAGAAATTATATAAAATCCAGTCTGATCAGTTTTTGCTGAAAAAGCCATAGAATCATCGCTGTTTCTAACAACAACTGTCGAATTTGCTAATATAACACTGTTTGCGACATTGTTTGGATCAACACCACGAACAATACCTTCGATGCTTCCTGTAGAAGGGGTTGGATTTTTTTTCATATAAATTTTAACAAAATAATCCTGACCATCTTCAACTTTTACTGTCTTATATGCTCGGTCTGCAATTTCTGTAGCTCTCATAGGTGCTCCACCAGTTGCCTTACCTTGAGAAATTTGTTCATCATTTACATAACCTGAAGCTTCCACATAAACCTGATAAGTTACAGATGGTGGAAGATCTTCAAAAATAAATGTATTACCTGAACCATTAGCTTTTACAACTTGCCTGTGCAAAGCAGGTCCAGAACCAGTAGAATCAGATTCTACTCCAACAATTGCGTTTGTAATAATACTTTCAGATAAATCTACCATTTCTACAACTTGTACTTTGATAGAACCTGAAGATACCCCAGCTGATCCACATCCTGCGAGTAGAAATGTTACAAATAGCATCGCAGTCAATAAAACCAGTTTTTTCAGAACTTTTTTTCTGTTCATAACTCTCCTCCTGTATATTCGCGCTTAATTAACTTTTATACAATTGAATTATCGGCAGGTTTTGAAGGGTTGATTAGAAAATTTACTATTTTAATTGATATTTTTTATAAATATGAAAAATCTGTTCTATTACTAGTTTTTTGTATTAATTATTTATATCTGGTAACAGGTTCAAAAAAAAACCTTATATAATGATACAATGTTGAAATGAAAAAAATCTTTTTTTTGCTTATTGTTTTTATAGCCATAGTATATTGTTTATCGGGAAAAGATATTTATAATCAAAATATATTAATTGGAAATAAATATTCTTTTGTTGTGCTTAAATTTAACAATATTGATATTATAGAATCAAAGCAAATACTTATTAAAGATCATAAAACTGAAGAAAATACAAGTGGATTTGGATTTTTTAATGATAATACTGTTAAAAAAGTACTTTTTTTAAAAGATTCATTTCTAATTGTTAAACAAAAACACCTTGAGTTCAATGGAATTTCAAAAAAATTTAACGATATTATATTTGATTGTGATATTTATAAAGATAATATAATTTTATGTACAGAAAACAGTGTTTTTGTTCTTGATGATAAATTAAATAATATAAATGTTCTTAAATTACCTATTAAAAAAAATGCTCATGATATTATGATTAAACATAATATTCTTTATTTATTAGATAATATTATGTTTCCATATCATATATTTAAAATTTCAATTAATGATTTAAATAATTTAAAACTTATAGAAGATATAAAGGTGAATCTTGTAAATGGTCATCTTAATACTCAATTTATTGAAAACAATATTTGGAATTTTACATCTCAAGAAAGCAATAAAAGAGGTTCTTTTTATAGTTTAAACAAAGTAATAAATGATAAGATTGAACGAATTCAGACCGGAAGTAGGGAATATTTTCCAGAAGAAAAAAAATCTGGATATAAAATAGTTAACACATATATAGATAAAAGCTATAAGTATGAAGTTAGATATAATATTGAAAAAGATAAAAATATACTTGTAATAATTGAAAATTTAAATAAAGAAGAAATTGTTATAGATTCATTTAATCTCGGAGAAAAAGTTTTTTTTGGGAAAATTAATGAAAATATTATTCTAATAAGCAGTAATTCTATTAATATTATTAATGGCAAAAAAATCATAAATAACATATCAACATTAAAATATAGTGTTAAAACAGTTGATTATGTTGATTTTTTATTGTAATTTAAATATTATTACTTTTTAAGTATATAATTGAGTTTTCAATAGTAATAGAGGATAAAGTATTATGTTAAATGGAATTGATGTTTTACTATTAAAAAAATCGCATTTTATAAAAGATATACCGCTTGCAATATTTACCTCTTATAACATGTATGATTGCAATGGTGAGAGAGTTATTGATAATTTTTTTAATCCTAATTACAATTTAAAATACATTATTGAACCATCATTTGGTTTTTTTATTAATAAAGATGAAAATTTAACTGAATATAATAAAATCCCGATTCTTCCAGCTTTTTCTGAAGAAACATACAAAAAATTACTTAAAGTCAAAGTTATTCTTTTTGATATACAAAATTATGGAGTAAAAAATACTGATGTAATAAAAGCACTTTATGAAATAATTGAATTTATAAATGGAAAAGATATTCAACTTTATATTCTCGACAGACCAAATCCTATAAATGGTAATATATTTGACGGTATAATAGGTCAATATTCAAGAATTAATATACCTTTGAGACATGGTCTTACAATTGGAGAAATAGGGCTTTTTTTACAAGAAGAACTTTTTAGAGAAGCAAAAATTAATGTTATAAAAATGGAAGGTTATAATAGAGAAAAATTTTTAGATGATATAAAACCAGTATTTGAATTTCAATTTCCTGATATTAAGGATTATAATGCGTTTTTTCTTTATCCAGGATTTCATCTTCTTGAAGGTACAAATCTTTCAATTGGTATTGGAACTGAAAAAAGTTATTCAGTTTTTGGAGCACCATGGATTGATTCAGATAATGTATTTGATCAGATAATTTATCTTGGAATGGAAGGTTTTGAAATGGAAACATGTGAATTTATACCAGAAAATGGAGTTTATTCAAATAAATTATGCAAAGGAATTCAATTTAAAGTTATTAACAAGGAATTATTAAATTCTATTGAATTATTTTTGAATATTATAGAAATATGTTATAATACATTTGGTGAATTTGAGTTTGTAATGAACAATAGAGATAATTATGTTATTGATGAGTTGTTTTCAGATGATAGAATAAGGAAATCTCTTGAAAGATATATTCCGCTATCTGAAGTTTATTATAAAGCAATGAAAACACTTGATGAATATACAGGAAAAAGAGAAAAACTTTTGTTGTATTAATAAAGTATAGAAGCTAAAGAGCATGGGTGAAAGAGTGAAATGGTGAAAGAGTGAAATGGTGAAAGAGTGAAATGGTGAAAGAGTGAAATGGTGAAAGAGTGAAATGATGAAAGAGTGAAATGGCGAAATGGTGAAAGAGTGAAATGGTGAAAGAGTGAAATGGCGAAATGGTGAAAGAGTGAAATGGTGAAAGAGTGAAATGGCGAAATGGTGAAAGAGTGAAATGGTGAAAGAGTGAAATGGTGAAAGAGTGAAAGAGTGAAATGGTGAAAGAGTGAAATGGTGAAAGAGTGAAATGGTGAAAGAGTGAAATGGTGAAAGAGTGAAATGGCGAAATGGTGAAAGAGTGAAAGAGTGAAAGAGTGAAAGAGTGAAATGGCGAAATGGTGAAAGAGTGAAAGAGTGAAAGAGTGAAATGGCGAAGTAGGAAAAATTTTAAATCTATTTCGCAATCTCACACAAAAATGTTCACTGAACATTTTAATTTGCTATTCGCAGATTTTAGTGTCATCCCGGTATGATTTTGAGCCAGGATTTGATTTTGTTTTAACTTAATCATACTGTTTATACTTTATACTTTATACTTTATACTTTATACTAAGTATTATTTATAATGTTTTTGCAGTCGTTAATAGATATTTTCTGTACAACTACATTTTTAATTAGAGGTTTAAACAATAAATGGAAGTTAAAAACAAGTTATCACAAATACTTATGTATCCTTTAATGGGAGATTCATCTGGAGATATTGAGCTTGAAATTCAGATGTATATTGAAAAATATAGAGCTTGTTTTTTTCTATTATCAACTCTCAACTTAAACAATCCAGCAGATATAAAAAATGCAATTTCAAAAATTAATAAAAAATATCCAGATAATGATTATATATTTGCAATTCATGCAGGTGGTGGAACTCAAATGCCTGTTAATAAAAATATAACTCATATACCTTCAAATATGACCGTAGGATTATCAGAAAATCCTCAAAATGCTTATAAAATAGCAAAAATAATGGCTGAAGAATTAAAATCCCTTGGAATTAACATGGTGATTTCAGATTTTTTAAATATTAATATGAATAATCATAATATGTTTGTTGGAACATCATCTTTTAATGATACAATCGGAGAAAACTCTGAATATATTGCAAATTTCATTAAAGCATTTAAAGATACAGGTGTAATACTTTGTGGCATGAATTTTCCAGGAATTGGTTCATTAGAAGAATTTTCAAATATACAATTTAACACAGTTCATAGAGGATTTGAAAGTATGTTTGAAGATGAAATTCTTTCTTTTAAAAAAGCTTTTCAAGAAAATATTCCAGTAATTGAAGTTTCTGATGTTTATTATTTTAAAGAATCAAAAACAGTTAAAGAACCAGCATGTTTTTCAGAAGAAATAATAGACCTTTTAAGAAATACACTTGAATACAAAGGTATTGTAATGTCATCATCTTTATATAGGAAAGAATTTTCAGGTATAAAACCTTCTCATAGTGTTATTAATGCTTATAAAGCAGGATGTAATCTAATTATAATGCCTGGTGGACTTAGAGAAAATATTGAAGCTTATAATGGTCTTTATATGGAAATAAAAAAAGGTAATATAAAAGAAAAATCATTACAAAAACTAGATTCTTTTAATACTTTGTCAGAAAATATAAGTGCAAACAAAAAAACTCTTTATAATATAAAAAAACAAAATAGAGAAATAGTTCAATCTATAATGAAAGAATGTATAAAATATTTTAAAGGCAAAGATTTTGTTCATAAAATAAAAGATGTAAAAGATATTCTTGTTATAGCACCAGATTATAAGGCAATTTATGGTGAAGAAGGAGTAAATTATTTTCATAGAAGTGTTAAATATTTTAAAAGAAAATCTGAACTTATAGAATATTCATTAAGCCCTGATAATAATGAGATTGAAATAATAAAAGAAAAAGCAACTCAATATGAAGCTGTAATTTTGTATAGTATAAATGCTCATTATGATGAAGGTAGGGAAAACCTAGGTATTGCTGTTACGAGAGCTAATGAAAACACTATTGTAATTGGTCTTGATTCACCGTATGAATTTCGTCTTTATGAAGATTGTCCTTGTTATATAGCATTATGCTCTTATCTTGAGCAAAATGTGCAGGATTTTTGCGAAGAGTTTTTTAAATAAATTTTTTCAATTATTCTATACTCTGAACCTGTCTTTTTTAAAATACTTTCGTATATTGTTATATTATCTAAAATTTCTGAATGATTAAAATCAATATTCTGCATTGATTCAACAATATTTTCTTTAATTTCTATTCCAAATTTATTTCTTGCAAGAGTTATATGAGGAGTAAAATTGGTATTTAATTGATTTTTTATAGTTTTTACAATTTTAAAAGGAGTAAATTTAAGCTGAGCATAAAATACTTTATGTGAAAAAAAAGAAAATTTTCTGAATTTAACAGGTATTTTTGTAATATTATTAGAAAAATCAATTATTTCATCTTTAACTTTTTGAATATCACCAATATTTTCGTAAAATTTCAGTGTAATATGAAAATTCTCAGGTTTAACCCAATTAATATCAGAATATTTTAAAGTTAAATCTTCTATAGAATTATATAACTTGATTTTGAATTCATTTGATATATCAAAAGCAGCAAAAACTCTCATTTTTTTATCCATTAAAATAAAATTTAATACCAAAATGAATTGTAAACTTATCAATATCAAAATTATATCGTTTTCCATTAATATTAAGACTTTCAGTTTTTGAAAGATAATAATTTAGCTCAGAAAAAATTGAAAATCTATCTTTTTCAAAATATTCAGCACCATAAAGAATATGCGGAGTATAAAATGTTTTTTCATTTACAATGCTGTTTAGTTTATGTTTTAATCTAACCTTTGATATTCCGTATCCCCCATAAGGAAGAATTTTATGAAGTTTAAATAAAAAATATCTAACACTAAAAGATATAGGATTTATTTTTAAACTGTATTTATCGTTGATATTTCCAAAGAAATTACCAGAATCGTTAATTTCATAAGAAGTTGAGCTTATATCAAATGACATTCTTGAAGTTCTATGAAAACCTAGATTAATACCATAAATGTAATCTGATTTAATGTATGGCAGAGAAGAATCTGGTTCAAAAAAACCACCTCTTAAAGAAAAATAACTTTTTTTATTTAAATCAAAACCAATAATATTTTTAATTTTAATCTTACCACTTTTTATAATATTTTCACGGTCAACAGCAATAAAATTACCATCAATATCACTGCTTTCTTGCGATACTTGAACTTTTTTTAAAAATTCTTTTGCATAAATACCTTTTTCAAGAGAAGGTTGATATCCAAATTGCATATCTCTTTTATCAAGCATAAATTGTCTGATTTTTCTAAGAGCTTCATCTGGGTCTAATCTTCCAGTAAGTAATATTTCAGTAGAATAATTTTCAATTGAAGTTTTAAGATTTTGTAAAACATTCATATTTAATGGAACTTTTTTTTCTTTTGAAAAAAGCCTTTCACAAATTTCAATAATAATTTCAGCTTTTTCAAGAGAAGAAATATTTAATTGCGAATTATAAAGTTGAGAAGTAGTCTGAATAAGACCAAATTTATCAAAATAACTAAAAGTTTCCTTTACAGGATCTTTTGCACTTTGTGCAAAAATTTTTGATAAAAGAATTAAAATAATAAAAAATAAAAAAATATTTTTTCTCATAAAGACAAAATCGGCATAAATTTTCAATTTCTATAATATAAATTTTGTAAAGCTTGGGGTCGGTGCTTGAAATGTTTACAAATTTCACTGCGAGAATTAAAATTGCTGATTATAATGGTCAAATTTCAATTTGAAATTGAATTGCAACTTAGAATTTAAAATGAAAAAATAAATTTTTTATAAAATGATGTTTTTTAAATTTAATTTTCAAGAATTATCAACATTTTTAATTCTGAAAGGATTGATAGAAAACAAAATATTATGATTTCAGGATTTTATAAAATACAATAAATTTAATTTAATTTACTAAATAAATAATGTCTATATTGTTAATAAAATTTTATAAAATTTGTTTTTTTTATGGATAAATAAACCTTATAATCGTTAAAATTAAAAATCATAAATTATACTTATAAATATTTCAGTTGAAAACCTAAAGTGGACCGACCCCAGAGCTTTACAAAAAACAATTTTTTTATTTAAAGTAGTTTTTTGTGATATAATTTAAAAAAACAGAAAAAGGGGTATTGTATGGGAGTTGGAAAATCAATTATCAGACTTGATTCTGTGGAAAAGGTTACTGGAAAAACTCTTTATGTTGAAGATATTAAAATGTCTAATATGCTTTATGCTAAAGTGTTTAGATCTCCTGTGGCTTATGGTAAAATAAAAAATCTAGACCTTGAACTTGCTAAAAAAGTACCTGGTGTTAAAGGAATTTTTACTTATAAGGATGTTCCTGGAAAAAATATAATTCATGTTATTTATGATGATCAAATATTTTTAGCTTCAGATTTTGTTAAATATCCGGGTCAACCAATTGCGGTTATTGCTGCAAATAGTGAAGAAGCTTGTAAAGAAGCTATTAAAAAAATTAAACTGGAAATTGAAGAACTTGAACCTCTTCTTGATTTTGAAAAATCTAAAAATAATTCTATAAAACTTTATGGTGATGATAATATTTTTTGTAAATATCATATTGATCATGGAAATATGGATATTATTAACGATAGTGATCTTATTAGTATTAGTGATTCATATTATACTCAACATCAAGAACATGCTTATATTGAACCTCAGGGAGCTGTGGTTTATTGGGAAGACAATACTCTTACAATTCGTGGTTCTATGCAGGCTCCGTTTTATGTTCAGCAGGCTGTTACTGAAGTTCTTAATATGAAAAAATCAAGAGTCAGGGTTATTCAACAGATGACTGGTGGAGCTTTTGGTGGTAAGGAAGATGTTCCAAATATAGTTTGTTCTCAGGCTGCAATTTGTGCTTATCATTTAAGACAACCTGTTAAGATTATTTATAATAGAGAAGAAGATATGCAAACAATGTCAAAAAGACATCCAGCTAGAACAGATATTACTTTATGGGCTGATAAAACTGGTAAATTTGTTGCAGTAAAAGGTTATTATCTTGAAAATGCTGGAGCATTTGCAACTCTTACTCCTGCTGTACTTTATCGTGGTACAATTCATCTTTCAGGTCCATATAATATTGAAAACGTTGATGTTATAGGTGAAGCTGTTGCTACAAACACTGCTCCTAATGGTGCTTATAGAGGTTTTGGATCTCCTCAAACTATTTTTGCTATGGAATCTATAATTGATCAAATGGCTGAAAAACTTAATATGGATCCGGCTGATATTCGTCAAAAAAACCTTTTGAAGCTTGGGGATAGAACTTGTACTAATCAAGTTTTAGAAGATTCTGTTGGGCTTTTGGAAGCTTTTGATAAATGTATTGATGAATCTGATTATTATAATAAAATCAAAGAATTTAAAGAATATAATAATGTTTCAGATAATATTAAAAAAGGTATTGGAGTTTCAGCTGTTTATTATGGAGTTGGTCTTGGTGATGCTGGTAAACACATGTCAAGAGCTGCTGGAACTGCAAAGATTGATGGAGATGGTTCTGTTACTGTTTCTGTTGGTGTAGTTGATATGGGTCAGGGAATGAGAACTGTGGCTGCACAAATGGCTGCTGAATTTCTTGGTATTTTGGAAGATAATATTGTTGTTTCACAGGTTGATACTTCAAGAGTTCTTGATTCAGGTCCTACAGTTGCTTCCAGAGGTACAATAACTGCTGGTTGGGGAATTTTAAAAGCTCTTAATAAAATCAAAAAGAGAATTCATAAATTTCTTGAAGAAAAATTTAATGAAAAATTTGAAGATATACATTATAAAGACGGGAAAGTGTTATTTGGAAATCATGAAGAAAGCTATTTTGATGTTATTAAATGGGCAACTGATAAAAAACTTACATTACATGCAGCAGCTCTACATATTCCACCAGAATGTAGTTTTGATGAACATGGTCAAGGTGATGCTTATTATACTTATGCTTGGGGGGCAAATGTTGTTGAAACAGAAGTTAATACAAGGACTGGTGAGGTGAAAATAATAAAAGCAACTTGTGCTCATGATGTTGGAAAAGCTGTTAATCCAAGAGAAGTTAAAGGTCAGATAATGGGCGGTTCTTTACAGGGTTTAGGTTATGGTCTTATGGAAAATATGCAAGTTTCAAGTCAAGGTAAATTTTTAACAAATAATTTTTCTACTTATACAATACCAACAGCTTGTGATTATCCTGAATGGAATCCTATTATTGTTGAAGAAAAATATCCTAAAGGACCTTATGGTGCTAAAGGTTTTGCTGAGCAACCTCTGATGGGAATGGCTCCAGCATTAACAAATTCAATTTATAATGCATGTGGTGGTAGAATTAAAAATATTCCAGCAATTCCAGAAAGAGTTTTGGAAAGTATCAGGGGGAAAGAATGATTGTTGAATTTACATTAAATAATGAAAAGGTGAAATGTGATGTTCCTGAACATTTTTCACTATTAAGAATGATTAGAGATATTTTTGGACTTACAGGTACAAAAAAAGGCTGTGATAAAGGAGAATGTGGAGCTTGTACTGTTGTAATGGATAATAAAGCTGTTACTTCATGCACTGTTTTAGCTCCAGTTGTTCATGGTAAAGAAGTTTTAACAATTGAAGGAATTTCCAAAAACGGACAACTTCATATTATTCAACAAAAACTTGTCGAAGCAGGAGCTGTTCAATGTGGATTTTGCACACCAGGTATGGTTATGTCAGCTTATGCACTTTTTATTCAGGATAGAGATTTTTCAAGAGATGAAATTAAAAGAGCTATTTCTGGAAATCTTTGCAGATGTACTGGTTATGAATATATAGTTAATGGAATAGATGAAGCATTAAAAACAAGGAAATAGATCAGACTAAAGTCTGATAATGAATAATTAAAAATTAATAATGAAAAATTAAAGAAGCAAGAAAGAGCATTAGCGGTGCTTTGCACCTAATTAGCAACGAAGTTATATTATAACGAAGTTGCGTTAATTAGACTACTTTAGTAGTCGTTAATTTCATCTAATGTACTAATTGTATTAAAGTTGAGGTAAATAATGTTTAATAAAATAGCAGAACTTGTAAGACAGAATATAGAATTTGCAATATGTACAATTGTAAGTATTGATGGTTCATCTCCGGGTAAATCAGGGTTTAGAATGATAGTTTTTCCAGATAGTTCTATTGAAGGAACTGTAGGTGGAGGAAATCTTGAAAAACTTATTATTAAAAAAGCTGTTGAAAATATCAAAAAGAATATTACTTCATTTGAAGAGTTCACACTTTCTGATGTTAATATGACTTGTGGAGGAAAAACATCTGTGTATATTGAAGTTATTAAAAGAAAATCAAGAATTGTTATTGCAGGAGCAGGACATATCGGTAAAGAACTCTTAAGAATAGTAAATGAAACAAGGGATTTTGATATTATAGCTTTTGATAATAGAAAAGATAGAGTTGAGAGTTTAAGTAATGAATATAAAGTTGAATATCTTGAAGATTTTATTGGACTTGAAAATTGTATTGAAGAAGGAGATTATGTTGTTGTTTTAACACATGGTCATGCTTTTGATATGCAAGCTTTATTGTATGTTTCAAAAGGTAAAAAAACTTCCTATGTTGGTTGTATTGGTTCTAAAAGTAAAGTTGCAAAATTAAAATCAGATCTTTTAGAACATGGTGTAAGTCAGAATTTTATCAATACTATTTTTACACCAATTGGAGTTAAATTAGGCGGAGATTCACCTTTTGAAATAGCTATTTCAATACTTGCTGAAATTATTGCAGTAAAAAATACAGGCAAATCAGTTTGTCCTATGAAAGATTAAAGGGAGTGAATTATGATAGAAAAAGAATTTGAATTTTATAAAGCTGAAGGTTATACCGATGTTTTTAATTATATGAAAAAAAATTATCTTCCATTTGCTGGTGGAACTGATGTTATGATAAAAGTAAAAGAAGGATATTTACGAACTTCTGGACTTTTGTATATTGGAGATATGCTAGAACTTAAAGGAATTGAAAAAAAAGATAATAGTATATTTATCGGAGCTGCTGAAAAACTTACAGATATAATCAAAAATACTATTGTAAAAGAAAACTTTCCTGGATTAATTCAAGCAATTGAATTAATTGGTTCATTACAGATTAGAAATCAAGCAACTTTGGGTGGAAATTTAGCGAATTGTTCTCCTGTTTCTGATTCAATGCCGATTTTAATGGCACTTGATGCAAAAATCCATATAGTTTCAGAAAATAACAGAAAAATAATTGAATTAAAAGATTTTCCAAAAGGAGTTTGTCAAACTGCTTTAGAAACTGGTGAAATAATTGAAAAACTTGAAATTCCTATAATTAATTCAAAAAATTATCAAGCTTATAGAAAATTTGCTCAAAGACCTGAAGTTTCAATTCAGAAATGTTCAACAGCAGTAGTATTTGAATATGAAAATGATGAAATTACAATTAAAAAAGCAAAAATAGCTATTGGAGCAGTTGCAGTAAGGGCTTTGAGATGTGAAAAAGCTGAACAAATGTTAAAAGGTCAGAAACTTTCTCCTGAACTTATTGAAAAAGTTGCAAATATGGTGAGTGAAGAATCAAAACCAATTAGTGATATTAGGTCAACTAGAGAATATAGACAAAAAATGGTAGGAGAAGGATTTAGGGAAATAGCTTTAAAATCGGTATAAAATCGGGGAAATTAAATTTAGGGGTTTTTGTTTTGAATATAAATTTGATTAGGAAAAAATTACAAAAATATAAAAAAAAGACAATTACTCTTAAAGAAATTGCTGTTATTATTGACGAAAAACAGAATTGTGAACTTTTTCAAAAAATTTCAATTCTTGAAAATGAAAATATTATTTGTAGGATAAAAGCTTCTAATACTGATGGTAATATTAAATTTCCTTTATTTAATAGATATAGAATTGTTGCTGATAAACCTTATAATAATGTTGTTTTTGAAGAAATTAGAAGGTTGAATCCTGTTTTTTGTATTGAAAAATATCTTAAATATCCTCAAAAATATAATATTCATAAATGTGTTTTAGAACCTATTTCTGATTATTTATGGCAAAATAATTGTATTCCTAAATTGAAGATTTCAAGAAATGAAAGATCTTTTGAAATATTTCTTTATGAAAAATTTATTGAAAAAAATTTATCTCTTTTAGAACAGGTTTTTAAATTTAATAAGCTTGAATTGAATTTTCTTAATTTTTTTGATACTTATGAACCGTTTTTTGAATATGTTTGTGGGAAAAATAAAGATATGAAAATTCTTGTTATTGAAAATAAAGATACTTGGTTTTCTTTGAAAAAAGCTATTCAAAATAAAGGTGAGAATTTGATTTTTGGTCTTTATATTGATGTTTTGATTTACGGTGAGGGTAATAAAATTACAAGAAAAAATGCTCTTGATTATTATAGATTGTATATTTTAGAAAATAATATTGCTGATAAAGTTGATTTTTTATATTTTGGTGATTTGGATTTTGAGGGTGTTGATATTTTTATGAGGATTTTGAGTAATAATTCTGAATGTTTGGTATATCCGTTTATGCGATTATACGAATTAATGATAAAATTATCTTATAATATTAATTTGCCTAAATGTTTTTCTTTAAGGAAGAAAAATATTGATATTGATGTTTTTTTAGATTATTTTAACTTTGAAATTCAAAATAATATTAAATTTATTCTTAATTCTAAGTTGTATATTCCGCAAGAAATTGTTAATTATGAGGTTTTTATGAAATTTCTTGGAGAAAATTGTGATTGCTAAATATCCTGAATATCTTGAGGGTTTTTATAAAAGAATGCAGGTTTCTGGGGCTGTTGATTCTATTGTTAATCGCAGAGAGCGTAAAATGGATATTGAAAATCGTTTTAATTCAGGTGATTTGGAAAATATTCTTTTTTCTCTTCTTGTTTTTATAATGGAAAAAACTCTTTCAGAAGATAATGAATGTAGTATTAATAATATTGCGGATTTTCTTGGTTTAATTCTTCCTTTTTATGGTGAAATTGATATTGATAATTTAATTTTGGCTGAATATCTTGTTAAGGATATTCTTCAAAATGGTGGTAAACCAAGATTTTTTGATATTATGGATTATTCTGCTGGAAAAATTAAATATAGGGTTAAACTTATTGATGATAAAGTTATTTATACTGAAAAAAGTTATAAAGTTATTTATAGACTTACTGATCAAGGTTATGATTTTCTTTTTAGGACAAAGGAAGTTGATGATGAAATTAGTTTTACTATTGAAGAATTAAAACTTAAAGAACTTATTAAGCGTAAAAATTACAAAAAAGCTGTATTGCAAAGCAGAAGTCTTGTTCAAATGGTTAGGCAAAAAAAATCAGAGATTTTAAGATTTCTTGAAAAACTTCGTGAAAATATTTATTCAGTTGATGTTGCTGAGTATGAAATTATTATCAAGGGTACTTATGCTCTTCTTGAAGATGAGTATAAAGTTATGGATGATATTCATAAAACTGTGAAATTATCTGAATTTAATTTGTTTAAAGATGAAAATTCTGATAGTGATAATGTGGAAATTAGAAAAGCTAAAAATGATATTGCTGAAATTCTAAAAAACATTGATAGAACTGTTTCTGAACAGAGAGAATTGATTATAAATAGGCATAATTTATCTAAAATATATATTGACACAATTGGAGATTCTTTTTCAAAAACAATTAATAGAAGATTTGATATTGAAGATGAAATTCTTTGTGTTATGGAAAAATTATCTGAGGATAAATATTGTTGTTTATGGAAACTTTTTAATCCAATTTTTAAACCAGATATTAAAAATATACTTAATTTAATTAAATTATATGAAAGACAATACAAGCTTAGGGAAAAAGAATTTGCTAATTTTTCTGATATTGTGGAAAATTTAACTGAAAATGATGAAAGTATTATTTTTCTTGAAAAAGAAAGAACAAATGCTTATATTGATATTGTGAAAAATATTATGATTTATGGAAAAGAGTTTAATAAATTTAGATTTTCTGATTTTTTTAGTTTTCTTAATGAAAAATATGAAAATATTGATGTTTTTACAAGTGAAGAAAGAATATTTAGAACAATGTTAAAGCTTTATGATATTGGATTGCTTGATATTATAGCTTGGAAGAAAGAAAGAGAAAATATTATTGCTGATATATCTGGCGAGTTTGATGCTAATGTTTGTTTATATGCTATTGAGGATGAAAATCCTGATATTTATAATGTTATTAGTATTAAAATATCAAAGGATGACAATGTGAATTTTGAATGTGAATATACAATATCTGAAAATAATTTAAATATTAATAAAAAAATAATATTGTCTGATTTTCTTATTGAGGTTCAAATATGAGTGAATTAAAAACAGCTCTTAATATATTTAGAATACTTCTAAAAAAAGGTGAATTATCTAAGGATAATGATCTTGAATTATTTATTGAATTTAAAAATCCTGATATTAGAACTATTCTATATGATTTTGAAGAAGTTTTTGAATTTGATATTGTTGAACTTTCTCATATAGCTTATATTATCCCGAATTCTTCAAATGATCTTTTGGGATGGACTTCTAAAAATATGAGAGAATGGTTAGGAAGTGATGCAAGACTTGTTGATGTATTTCTTAATTCGTATATATCTATGTTTATTCTTCATATTTTTTATGGTGGTAAAAATCGTAATCCAAAACAAAGAGATTTTATTAGAATTCATGAAATTGTTGAAAAACTTGATGAAAGATTTATTCGTATTCTTTCAAATTCGGAAGATTATGAAAAAATGGAAGAAAAATATAGTATTAATTTTATAAAAATAGCTCAAGAATGGGATTCAAAACAAGGATATGATGAAAATTCAAGAAAAACTAAAACTTATACTGTTATTAAAGCTGCAAGATTTATGCAAAAAGAAGATCTTATTATTATACTTGATGATAATAGAGAAATTAGATCTACATCTAAGCTTGATGATATAATGATAAATTATTATCTTGATCAGGATAGAGTTAAAGATATTAGAGAAATATTTGAGGATGCAATATAATGCCTAAAATCAATCGAATAAGAGTTCTTAATTTTTCATATAATAATTTTACAAGACATATTACTGATGAAATGTTTGATTTTTATAAAGGTGAAAATGCTCTTTTAAGTCTTGCAAATGGTGGAGGAAAGAGTGTTCTTGTTCAAGTTATGCTTCAACCAATTGTACCTGGGGCAAAGATTCAAGGTAGAAAATTTGCTGATTTTTTTAAAACTTCTAAATTACCTTGTTTTATAATGATAGAATGGAAACTTGATTATTCTTCTGATTATCTTTTAACAGGTATTGTTTGTGAAAATCATGAGTTTCATGGAATGGATGGAGAAAAAAACTCAAGGCTTAGATTTTTTATGTTTACATCAAAATATTCACAGTCAAATTCTTATGATATTAGTAATATTGGTTTTTCTGCTAGGAAAGGAAATGTTATTAATGTTATGAATTATAAAAAAGCTAGAGAATTTGCTGATGAAAGAGCTAAAAAATCTTCAATGGATTTTAGGATATTTTCTCAGGAAAATATGGAAGAATATAGAGAGCATTTATCTGAATATGGAATTTCTCAGGATGAATGGAAAAATATAATCATTGGTATAAATGATAGTGAAGGTGGTCTTGATGAGATTTTTCAAAAATGTAAAAATTCAGATCAATTGATTAATGAATGGTTTTTAAATAAAACAATATTAAAGGTTTTCTATAAAGATAAAAATCAAGCTGGGCATCTTGGACAAATGATGTCTAATCTTGTTGATGAAATAATTAGAAATGAGGAATTTCTTATTGAAAAAGAGCTTTTGCAGAATTTTTCAGAAAAACTTGAGGATTTTTCAAAAGATATTGAGATTTTTACTGCAATTATTGAAAATAAAGAAAATACTGAAAAGAAAATTAAATATATTGAAAATATTTTAAGTGATAAAATAGAACAACTTGAAAAAGAGGAAAATGATATTTCTAAATTTTTAATTCAAGCTGAATATTCTCTTAAAAATATTGATTATGAAGAAAGAAGTCTTGATTATTATAATTCTGTTGATAAGCTTGAAATTTTGGAAAAAAGAAAAATCACATTATTAGAAAAGATTAATATTTTAAAAGATAATATAAAAAAACTTAATATATTTCTTGAAAAACTTCGATTTAAAAAGATTTATGATAAAAAAATCAATTGTGAAAATGATTTAAAAGGTTATAATGAAAAAATTTTAAGTCTTGAAAAAAATTCCAATATACAAGAAAGATTATCTCATATTGAATATTCTCTAAAAATAAAGTTTGATGAAAGAATTGTAAATTTACAAAATCAATATAAAAATATTGAAAATAATAAACAAATTTCAAAGCAAAATCTTGAAGAAATTTTAATTAAACAAAAAGAATTTAAAAAAACAATTAATTCTTCTAATATTAGTCTTGGTTCTGTAAATGAAAAAGCTATTATATTTGAAAAATATCAATTGGATTTTGAAAAAAATAATAATGTTAAAATATTAAGAAATATTCTTGGGCAGATTGATATAGATGAGTTTAATTTATTTATAAGTGAAATTGAAAATAAAATTGCAAATCATAATAATGAGATTTTACAAATAAATGAGCAAAATTTAAAATTAGAAAATAAATTGCAAAATAATTCTGATTTAATCAAAGACTTTTCTAATAAAGTTAGAGATAATATTTTACTTTATCAAAAAAAAATAGATGAAATTGCATTATTCACAGATAAAAGAGATAAATCTTATGAAATATTAAAAAAATATGAATTAAAAAAACAAAGAATTTTTGATAAAAAACATATTGAATTTGAATTTAAAAATATTCTTATTGATTATGATAATAGAAAAAAAGAACTTTCTTCTGATATAAAATTAATTGAAAATATTATTAAAGGAATTAAACAAAATTCTCTTCATATAGATCAAAATATAATTGATATTTTGATTAATAATAATATTGAATTTGAAACTGGTGAGAATTTTATTAAAAATCAAAAAAAAGATAATAGAAATTCTTTACTTGAAAAAAATCCTCTTCTTGCTTATTCAATTATATTAAAAAAAGATCAAATTAATAAAGTTAAAGATGTATTTAAAGATAAATTTATTAAAAGTTCAATTCCTTTATTTTTTTATGAAAATACAAATGTTGATTTTGAAAACAATAATGTATTTATTAAAATCAATGAAGATTTGAATTTTATTGTTAATGTTGAAAAACGAATATTTGAAATTGATAAAACTGAAAAATTTCTTAATGAAAAAGAAAATGAAAAAAAATCTCTTGAAAATATATATAAGGATATTGCTAATTCTTATAATATTGCATCAAATGATTTTAGAATTCTTCAAGAATTTGATTATAAAGAGGATTTTTTATATCAAGCTGAAAAAAATGAAAGAGATTTATTACAAAAAACTAATGAAATAGAAAAAAAAATTGAAATTTTAAATAATGAAAATAAAAATGCAGAAATAAATATCAGGAATAATATAAATAAATTAAATGAAAAACAAAATAAACTCAATTTATTAAATGTCAAATTACATGATTTCAATGAATTTATAGTGAAAGATTCAGAATATGTCAGAATATTAGAAAAAAGAAAAAATCTTCAAAAAACAATAGAAAAACTCAATAAAGATATTTTATTAAATGAAAATGAAATTATAAAAATAAATAATGAAATTTCAGGATTAAATAAAAATATTGAAATTATAAAAAATAAATTAACAGAATGTGAAAAATATAAATTAAAATTCTCAAATGCTCAAGAAAAATCTGAAATACTCAAAGAAAATATTGAAGAACTTTTAAGTATATATGAGAATTTGAAAAAAGAATATTCAAAAGATTTTTCAGCATTAATAATCTTAAAAGAAAAATCAATTAATGAAATATCAGAATTTACAAAAGAACTTTCAAGATTTAAATTTAACGAAGAAGAAGTGAATAACATTGAATATAACATAGAAATTGAAGAAAAAACAGAAATTGATATCTATTTACAAAATAATAAACTAAATTCTATTATATCTGATTATAATATAGTTGATAAAGATATAAGTTCTGAAAATAGAGGGAAAGAACAAGCTTTTAAGGAAATTGAAAGATTAGATTATGATAAAGCTTGTCCAAGAGAAAATATCAAACAAGATTTTATTGCAAGAAAAAATACAATTAATTCAAATCGCAAAGATTACATATTACTTGAAAAAAAGTTAAGAAAAGAAATTGCTGAATTTAAAAAAATTAAACAAAGAATTGATATTTTAAATTTACCTTCAAGCTCTATAATTGAATTTGATATAAAAGATAACATTGAAATAATTTATAAAAATCTTGAAAGTAATTATAAATTGTTTAAAGAACAAATGGATAATGAAGAAAAACAGCTTATTGGTAATTATTCATTATTAAGATCTGAATTTAAACATAAAAATCAAAATATAGATAATCTTTTTACTTCAATTGATAGTATGATTGAAAGGAAAAATAAAAAATACAATGAATATTATTATCTTTTTGAAAGATTAAAAGATTATATAATAAAAATAAGTGAATTAATAGAAATAAATAGAATAAGACTTGAAAATGTTGAAAAAAATAGAAATGATGTTGTATTTCAATGTTTTGTGCATGCTCAAAGAGTATTTGAAGAACTTGGTAAAATAGCATTATCATCTTCTGTGAAATTATCAGAAAAAATCAGACCAATTCAGATGATAAAGATAAACACAGATATTGATAATGAAGAAAATGCTAAAAAAAGAATAGAAAAATATATTGATTCTTGTATACAAAATATTAGAGAAGAAAAAAGACAAAATTATGAAAACGAAAAAATAAATAAAAGTATTTTTAGATTAATGTCTACAAGAGAATTGATAAATCAGTATTCAGGAAGAAATTCAATTCCAGTAAGTGTTTATAAAATTGATCTTAATACAGCAAATAATCGTTGGAAAAAATGGGAAAGTGCAATAAGTGAAAATTCTGGTGGTGAAAAATTTGTAGTATTTTTTGCAGTTATATCAGCTTTAATGGCATATATAAGAAATAATACTATGATAAATAATTCTGAGAATTTAGCAGGAAAAGATTCAAGAATACTTATAATGGACAATCCATTCGGTCCAATATCAAGTCAACATCTTCTTATTCCTTTATTTGAAATTGCCAAAAAATTTAATACTCAGCTTATATGTTTATCTGATCTTAAACAAAATTCAATATTTAACTGTTTTAATCTAATTTATATGCTTAAAATTAAAAAAAGCACTTTTGAAAAAGATGAATATTTGAAAATTGATAGACAAATAAAAAACTCTGAAAATATATCTTTGGATGAAAATCTTGAAAAATCAATATTTAGAACAGAAAAATTAGAAAATCAACAATTGTTTTGAAGTAAAACAATTTATGTTATAATAATTTAAGAAGCATTATGTGAAGCGTATAAAAACGTATAAAATCGGTATAGAAACTTTAAAACACATAAAGAGGGTTTTATGAAGCATGAGATTTTAAAAAAGATTATTCCAGCTTTGATAATAATGTTTATAATTCAGCATTGTTTTGTTCCTTTTGTTATGAATGGTTCTGGTAATTATCTTGATACTTTGATGAAAAGAAGTATAACTACATTTACATTATTAACCGGTATAAAGACTACTTTGAGCATTATTGAAGGCAGTTCAATTACTATGGAAGGTGGTGTAAATTTTATTTTAAAAGGCTCAATGGGTAGTCAAATTGAGATTGGTGATATTGTTCAAAGTGTGCTTGATGTTGTTGATTATGGTTGGAAAATTTCTTTTTTTAGCATGATTGTTATAAAAAGCATGATAATTTTAAGAAGTATTTCTGGGGATTGGAATAGTTTGTTATTTGGAATTGTTATGTTTTGTGTAATAATACAGTTTTTTGATATTAAAAAGTATAAATTTGAAAAAGTAAAAAAAATATCTTTATTTATTTTTCTTGTTATAACTATGTTTTACATTGTATTTCCTACAACAGTCTATATATCAGGGAAATTTTCATCTCTAATAACTACTAAATACGCACAAAATTATGAAAAAAATATTGGTGATTTTTCAGATGAAGTTAATAGTCTTGATGTAAAAAATCTTAAAGAAGAAAGCGTTTCGCTTGATTTAATTGAAAAAATAACATTAAAATTAAATAATATGGCTAATAAAGGTCTTGAAATATTAGATTCAATACTTACATTTTCAATTGTATTTTTTCTTGATATATTTGTTATTCCATTTATTGTGTTTTATCTTTTTTATAAAATTCTCATTACAATATCTAAAAACTTTTTTACAAAGTTTTAAAAAAAGTGAAGGGGATATAGGGATAAAAACTTCTAAAATTTTCTGTTAATTAATATATTTTTTTTGGTACATAGAACAATATTTGAAAATATTATTAATTTGCTTGCTTTTTACATAAAAAAATGGTTGAGTGTTATTGCAGAATGTTGTTAAAGCATTATGGAGATAGCATGCATACATATAAAAAGCCATTGTATCAAACTCTTTTTGATTTTATTTTATTAAATTTTGGATTTATTATTTATCTTGTCGGATATGTTTATTTTCTTCTTCCAAATAAGATTGTTGGAGGAGGTTTGACAGGTGTTTGTACTATTTTATTTTATACCTTAGGAATACCTGTTTCAGTTACTCTTATTGTGATTAATGCAATTTTGATGATTATACAATATAAAGTTCTTGGTTCATCATCTTCTATTAAAACTTTATATGTTGTTTTACTTCAACCTGTTGTTATAGAAATTATGCTAAAATATAATCATTTATTTCATGTTACTGAAGATAGAATGCTTGCATGTCTTTTTGGAGGTGTTCTTACAGGTCTTGGAATGGGAGTTGTAATAAAAGTTGGTGGAAGTACAGGCGGGACTGATATACTTGCTCAGGTTCTTTCAAAATATCTTAAAATTTCAATTGGGCGTGTTCTTTCTGTTATTGATCCAGCTATTGCTATTTCGGCAGGAGTGTTTTTAGGAAATTTTGAATTTTCACTTTATGGTATAATTACAATATTTTTTAATTCAAAAATTGTTGATATGGTTCAGAGTGGACTTAATTATTCAAGAGTTGTTTATGTTATTTCAGATCAATATCAAATAATTGGTGAAACTGTTATGGGTAAACTTCAAAGAGGAGTTACTCAGCTTGAAGTAAAAGGCATGTATTCTGAAAATGATAAAAAAATGCTTATGATTGTTATTGGAAAAAGACAAATATTTGAACTTAAAGGTATTATTAATATGTTTGATCCAATGGCATTTGTTGTTGTAACAGAAGCATTTAGTGTTATGGGTAGAGGTTTTAGACAGCTTAAAGAAGATGAAGAATGATTTTTGTTTATTTAATCAGAAGACTCAATTATTTATCATACTTTTGAAGAATTTCTCTTAGAATTTTATTTGAATTTGGTGTAGCTCTTTTTTTGTATTTTATCATTTGATTCCCGATCTCTGCTAAGGTCATGCTGTCATGATAAAATTGTGAACATTCTATTGCTTTGTCGATTTCTCCGATTTTAGCAAGAAACATTATATATTCAGGGTTTTTCTCCTCAGAATCTTTAAAATCCTGATATGTTCTGTATATTTCCTTTACTGCTTTAATATGTTTATTTGTTTCAATTAATTTATTACCCATTATTGATGATAAATAATACTGTGAAACTTCATATTTTAAAGTTAAGTTGTCATATATATATTTAGTACATTTTTCCTGTTCTTGTTCTACACATAATTTGAAAACATCAATAATTCTTTCGTCAAAGTAATTGTTTTCAAAATATTTTTTTAAATAATTGAAAGTATCAAGATTATTTTCTATTTTCATATTTGCGTATAATAGATTTGTCATCACGAATATTTCTTCAGGTGTTAAAGATTTTTTTGAAATTAGAGTTTTTAATAAATTTTTGATTTTATTCTTTTGTGATTTTGTGATTTTATCTGGTATATATTTTGAATAATAAAAATAAAAATCTGAAAGTTTCAGAAAGTTATTTTCTATTAAATTACTTTCTATGAAATATTTTTCAATATCTTTTATTGATTGAATTTTATCAAAATTATTTTCTTTAACTGCAAAACAAGCTTTAAAAAAAACATCAGGATTATCAGAATAATCAAAATACGAGTATTTATTTAACAGTTCAATAACTTTTTCTTCATTAATTTCACTTTGCTGCTGTTTGAAAATATTTTTATAATCTTGTACAGCTAATGTGAATATTTCAAGTTTTTCCTTTATATCACCTGAATTTTGTATATTTTCAAGAGCTTTTTCAAGATATGGTTCACCAAGATGGGGAAAATTAACATTTCTATAGTATCTGAACATTTCAATAAATATAAGTGATCTTGTTTTATGAGAAATATTTTTTGATTTAACTAAATTTTTTAATCTATCTATATCTTTTTTTTCTCCAAAATACTTTATTATATTTAAAAACTTATCGGATTGATTTCCAGTTTTTAAAAAATTCCCATAATATTCAATATAAAAAGCAGCTTCAAGATAATCTTGTCTAGCTTTTGAGAAATCATTAAATTTAATAACATGGTATTTAACAGTATTAAATAATGATAAAAACAAAAGTATAAAAATAAAAAATATTATAAAAAAATTTCGCATTAGCCTTAAATCGGTAAAACATAAGTTTTTGTTGAACTTTGGCATATTCAATAAAAATAATAAACCTCAAATAAACCATAAGGAATATTATAATTAATAAAATGGTTGGAACTAGCTGATAGTTTTTGTTAAATATACTTTTTTGTGTTATAATTTATAAAAAACCTGTGATTTATTAGGTTTTTTATATTAAAAAAGGGGAGGATATTGTAAATGATTAAAGAAACCCCAGCATTCAATGTCAAAGATTGTGCTCTTGTTGCTATTGCTACAGGGAAAAAAGCTCATAACCTAAGAGAGTTAAAAGATATTATTCAAAATATTGATCAAGGTAGTATTTATTATCATTTTTGGGGTATGTTGTTAAAACCAAGATTTATGGATAGTGAATATAATAACGAATTTGCTTTATGGGTAAAAAGTTCTCTGCATGATTCAATACTTGCAGAAAGATTATCTGTTGTTGATCCTACAGATTTTGGTTTACTTGATGAATTAAGAAATGAATTAGTTGATACTATTCAAGAGAGATTAGATGAGGATGAATGGATTAATTTTGTTAGACCGCAAAATAAATTTCATTTTAAAAAATCTCATATTGTTGTTTTTGATACGAATATTGCATTAAAAGATCCTTCAAAGTTTTCTGAAGTAATCAAAGAAATGTCAACAAGCTCTATATTTTATCATTTTATTGATGCAAGAAGAAGAACTAAAGATAATGTTGATGATTTTAGACAATGGCTTATGGGGCTTGATGGAAAATATAATCCAATATGCGATAAAATATCATCTCTTGATCCTTATTTTGTATCATTAAACACACTTAAAGAACAATTAGTCAATATATTTGATGATTTTTTTAAAGGAGGTAAAATTAATGAATAAACTTGATCTTTATAGAGATATAGTTGGAAATCCTATTATAGATTCTCTTTATCAGCTTGCTGCTCCATTAAAAGGTATAAATGTAGTTCATGTTAATTCTACAAAAGTTGGCGGAGGTGTTGCTGAAATTCTGCATAAACTTATACCTTTAAAAGAAGAATTAGGTATTAATACAAAATGGGAAGTTGTTACAGGAGAACAAGAATTTTATAATTGTACTAAAAATTTTCATAATGGATTACAAGGAAATGTTGTTAGTATGAATAAAAAGCTTCTTGATATTTATGAAAAAACAAATGAGGAAAACGCTGATAAATTAAGAAATAGTCTCAAAGATGCTGATGTTGTTTTTATTCATGATCCGCAACCAGCTATGCTTTTGAAATATATTCCAGAAAGAAAAGGAAAATGGATTTGGAGATGCCATATTGATGTTAGTAAACCATATAGACCTTTATGGAATTATATCAAAAATAAAGTAGCAGATTATGATGCTAGTGTTTTTTCTTTAGCTGATTATGCTCAAAAATTGCCACACACTCAATATCTTATACTTCCAAGTATAGATCCTTTAAGTGAAAAAAACATTGATCTTGACATTAAAGAAGTAAAGCAAACTTGTATTAGTTATGGAATTGATCTTTCAAGACCTATTATGTCGCAGATTTCAAGATTTGATAGATTCAAAGATCCTATTGGAGTTATTAAAGCTTATAAAATTGTCAAAAAATTTACTCCTGACCTTCAACTTGTCCTTGCAGGTGGTGGTGCAACAGATGATCCTGAAGGTGAAGCTGTACTAAACGAAGTTAGAGAAGCTGCTTATGGAGATTCTGACATTAAAATACTTCTTCTTCCGGCAGATGCTCATAGAACTATAAATGCAATTCAGAGAGGTTCAGATATAATTTTGCAAAAATCAGTTAAAGAAGGTTTTGGGTTAACGGTAACCGAGGGAATGTGGAAAGGAAAACCAATGATTGGTGGTGATACTGGTGGAATAAGACTTCAAGTTATTAATCATCATACTGGATATCTTGTAAATACACCTGAAGGTGCTGCTTTGAGAATTAGATATCTTTTTAATCATAAAAAAAGAATGCTTGAAATTGGCAAAAATGCAAAAGAATTTGTAAGAGAAAACTTTCTTATAACAA
Source organism: Candidatus Muiribacterium halophilum (assembly GCA_023228995.1). Classification (GTDB taxonomy): domain Bacteria; phylum Muiribacteriota; class Muiribacteriia; order Muiribacteriales; family Muiribacteriaceae; genus JALOAD01. The sequence continues at coordinate 115,942 of JALOAD010000001.1, read as the reverse complement.
GACATTTGAGAGAATATCTTACTTTAATGCTTGCTGCAATTCATTATCAAGATAAAGATAGAATAGAGTTGTGAAAAGTGAGATAGTGAGATAGTGAGATGGTTAAAGGGTTAATGGGTTAAAGAGTTGAAGATTGAAAGCAATTAACGCAATAAATTGCTAATTAGCGATGATTTGCATCTAATTAATGATTAGTAAAAACAAGGATAAAACTGGGATTATGGAATTTTTGAATAAAGACATTTTTGATTATAAAGATTATCAAAAGGTTTTAATTAATAAAGATAAAATACTTTTATTTGATTATGATGGTACGCTTGCTCCGTTTGTAAAAGATAGAGAAAAAGCTTTTATGTATGAAGGATTTGCTGATTTAATAAATAAACTTGCTAAAAAATACAAAATATATTTTATTACAGGCAGGACAGTTGATTCACTAAAAAAACTTTTGTATTGTCTTGATTTTCCTCCATGTATATGGGGAAGTCATGGTAATGAAGTTCTTAAATCTAATGGTGATTATTTAAATCTTAATCCTCAAAATAAAGTTTTATTACAAAAAATCTGGGATTATCTTGAACTTGATAAAATCGTTGAACATACTGAAAAAAAGGTTAGTTCAATAGCTTTGCATTATAGAGAAATTCCACAAAATATCAGAGAAAATATTGAAAGATTAAAAAAACAGATATTAAATAAATTCAATAATATCAAAATTCTTGAATTTGATGGTGGATATGAATTTATTATTCCATCTTTTAATAAAGGTTATGCAGTTTCACAGATAATTAAAGAAAATAAAAATTGTTTTCCAGTGTATTTTGGAGATGATATAACTGATGAAGATGCTTTTTTAGAAGTGAAAGGTTCAGGAATTAGTTTTTTGATAAAAGATACTTTCAGAAATACTTATGCGGATATATGGATAAATTCTCATCAGGAATTTTACAGAGTTTTAAAAAATGAGTTTTTGGAGGAAAAATGTCTGAAGGAAGATTGATTATTGTATCCAATCGATTGCCAGTTGTAATAGACAAAAAAAAAGATGGTAGTTTTTCTATTTCTGCTGGTAAAGGCGGACTTGTTACTGCAATGGCACCAGTTTTAAAAAATCGAGGCGGTGTTTGGATAGGGTGGCCTGGAATAATTGAAGAAGATGGCATAACAGAGCAGAACCTTGGAGAACTTATTTCAAAAGGTGTTAAAGATAGTGGTTATGAACTTGAACCGATTATTTTAACAAAAAAAGAAAGAGATAATTACTATGAAGGTTTTTCAAATGAGATAATATGGCCACTTTTTCATGATTTAATATCACTATGTAATTTTAAAGATAAATATTGGGAAACTTATTTAAGCGTAAATAAAAAAATTTCAAATAAAATAATGTCAAAAATAATAAAAGATGATTTTATATGGGTTCATGACTATCATTTACTTAATGTAGCAAGTGAATTAAGACAAAAAGGTTATAATAATAGAATTGGATTTTTTCTACATATACCATTTCCATCATTAGATATATTTAGTAAATTACCTTGGCGAAAAAAAATACTTGAAAGCCTTTTAGAATATGATCTTATAGGATTTCAGACTCCAAGAGATAAAAGAAATTTTCTACAATGTGTTAGAAGAATTCTAAGAAACAAAGTACAGGCAAGAGGAAGAGAAAATCTTGTATTTATTAAAAGTCAAAGCAGAGATGTTCTGGTTGGTTCTTTTCCAATAAGTATAGATTATGAAGCTTTTAAAGATGGAGCAGATAGTGCAAATGTTGCAGAAAGAGCGTGGTTTTTGCATGAAAATTTACCAAATAGAAAACTAATATTAGGAATAGATAGGCTTGATTATACAAAAGGAATACCATTTAAGCTTAAAGCATTTGCAAGAGCACTAGAAAAATATCCTGATATGCAAAAAAAAGTCTCATTAGTACAGATTTTAGTTCCATCAAGAGTTTATATACCAAAATATAAAGAACTTAAAGATAATATCGAGAGAATGGTTGGAGAAATAAACGGTAGATTTACAGAATTAGGATGGGTTCCAATATATTATATATTTCGTTCATTAAAAAGAGAAGAATTGCTAGCTTATTATAGAACTTCAGAAATAGCTCTGGTTACACCATTAAAAGATGGAATGAATCTAGTTGTAAAAGAATTTTGTGCAGCTAATATTGAAGAAACAGGTATTGTTATTTTATCTGAATTTGCTGGTGCTTCTGCTCAACTAGGTAAAGAATGTTTGTTAGTTAATCCTTTTGATGTTGAAAAAACAGCAGATACAATTTATGAAGCTTACAAAATGGATTATAAAATAAAAAGAAAAAAAATGAAAAAAATGAGAAATTCAATAAAAAAGTATGATATTTTTTGGTGGGTTGATAATTTTATTAAAGCTGGAGTTTATCAATCTTATGAAGAATATATACCAATAAAAGATTTTGATTTTGATTATTAGAGAAGAAGTATAAGAAGAGTATAAGAGCGTATAGAAGCGGTATGTGAAGCGTATAGAAGCAGTACAAAAGCAATGTTTAATTTGGAATGTTAAATTATAAAAGAATTAAAAAGCTTTAAATCTACTTCGCAATCTCGCTATTTGGCTATTTCGCAGATTTAAGGTTTTTCATTCCGATTAAGTTCTGGGCTGGGATTTGTAATAAAGCTTTATAGGAGATATATAAAACCCTGTTATCTATAAATCAGTTGTGTTGAAAAAAAACAATTATCTGGTTATTATATTTTAGTAATTTTATTAAAAATCTTTTAAAAAACAAAATATTTAAGGCGGAAAATAATGAAAAAAGCAGATATTGTTATAATCGGAGCTGGACCAGCTGGACTTTTTGCAGCTTTTACTCTTATTGGACGAAAAGTAATTATTATAGATGAAGGAAAATCTCCAGCAAAAAGAAATTGTCCTGTTAAGTATGATAAGGATTGCATTAATTGTAATCCATGTAATATTATGTCTGGTGTTGGTGGAGCTGGATTGTTTTCTGATGGAAAACTTAATTTTATACCAACTTTAGGCAAAACTGACCTTACAAAATACCTTTCCTATGATCAAGCATCTTTACTTATAGAAGATTCTGAAAAAATATTTACTAAATTTGGAATGGATGGCAAAGTTTTTCCAACAGATATGGAAAAAGCTCGTAAAATCAGGCAATCTGCTTTAAAAAATGGTTTTGACCTTATGCTTATAAAACAAAAACATCTTGGTTCTGATATGCTTCCAACTTATATGACAAATATGATGGATTATTTGAAAAAAAATGGTGTTGAATTTAGATTATCTGAAAAAGTTCATAATATAAATACTGAAAACGGAAAAGTAAAAAGTGTAACTACTTCAAAAGAAGAGATATTTTGCGAAAATATTATTGCAGCACCTGGAAGAGTTGGTGCTAAATGGTTTTATAAAGAATGTATTAGATTAGGATTAAAAGTAGATTATCAACCAGTTGAAATTGGTGTAAGAGTTGAAGTTCCTAATCAAATAATGGATGATATAACCGATGTTGTTTATGATCCTACATTTTTTATTTATGGTGATACTTATGATGATCAGCTTAGAACTTTTTGCACCAATAAAGGTGGTTTTGTTGCAAAAGAAAATTATCAAGATTTTGTTTGTGTAAATGGTCATGCTGAAAAAAATAAAAAATCGAATAATACAAATTTTGCATTTTTAAGCAAAGTTACTTTGACTGAACCAGTAAACGATACTTTTGCCTATGGTAAATCAATAGGACAATTAGCAACAATGGTTGGTGGCGGAAAACCAATTGTTCAGAGATTTATAGATTTAAAAAAAGGCAGAAGAAGTACATGGCAGAGAATTAATAATAGTCATATTATTCCAACTTTTAAAGATGTAATTCCAGGTGATATTGGAATGGCTTTACCTCAAAGAATTGTAGTTAATCTCATAGAAGGGCTTGAAAAATTAGATAAAGTAATTCATGGAATAGCATCTCCGTCCACTCTTTTATATGCTCCTGAAATAAAGTTTTTTTCTACAGAAATACATAATGATTGTCTAAAAACAGATATAGCTGGACTTTTTATAGCAGGTGACGGAGCTGGAGTAGCTGGAAACATAGTAAGTGCTGCAGCAACAGGAATTCTTGCTGCAAGACGACTTGATGAGAATTCAAACTAAATAAAGAGGTAAAATATGAAGAAAAAATTGTTAAAAAATGTTTATTACCCAGTAAATGATAGATTTGAAAAAGGAAATGTACTTTTTGACCAAAAAATAAGAACTTTTATATATAAAGATGATATATTGCTTGAAAATGTTGAAATCATTGAAGGAAATGGCGAATATATGTTGCCAGGTGGAATTGATTCCCATGTTCATTTTAATACTCCTGGATTTGAAAATCATGAGACTTTTGAAAAAGGTACAAAAGGAGCAGTTAAAGGTGGCGTAACAACAATTATTGATATGCCATGCACATCACTTCCGCCAGTAGTTGATGAAAAAGGATTTAATAATAAATTAAATATAATAAAAGATAATGCATGGTGTAATTTTGCACTTCACGGAGGAATATCAGGAAATTTATTTGAAGATAATTATTTTGATGTTTATAGCAGAGTAAAACAATTAAAAACACTTGGAGTAACAGCATTAAAAATATATACTGTTTCAGGAATGGAAACATTCAAAGCACTAGATAATTTTCAGATTTTTGAAACAATGAAAGCTGCGGTTTTAAATGATATACCAATAATGATTCATGCAGAAGATCCTTCAATTGTAAATACACTTACAACAAAAATTAAAAATTCAGGCAAAAAATCACCTTTAGATTATGCAGATTCCAGACCAGTAGAAGTCGAATTATTAGCAATAAATAATGTAGCATATATGGCAAAACTCACAGGTGCGAAAATACATATTGTACATATAAGTTCAGCAGAAGGAGTAGAGCTTGTAAATGAATGGCAAAAAAAAGGAACTTTTATTACATGTGAAACTTGCCCACATTATCTTGAATTTAATGAAAATGATTTAAATACTTTTGGAGGAATATTAAAAACAGCACCTGTTGTTAAAAATCAAGAAGATTCCGAAGCATTATGGAATTATTTAAAAAAAGGTAATATATCGTTTATAACAACAGATCATGCTCCTTGTAATGTAAAAACAGAAAAAAACACAGGAGATATATGGAAAGACTATGCTGGAATACCAGGAGTTGAAATAGTATTTGCATATATTTTATCAGAAGGATATATATCAGGGAAATTATCATTAAAAAGATTAATAGAAATAAGTTCACAAAATGCTGCAAAATTTTTCGGACTTTATCCAGCAAAAGGAAATATAAATCCAGGAGCAGATGCAGATTTTATTTTATTTAATCCAGACGAAAACTTTACAGTAGAAGGACAATTATTTGAAAGTATAGGCAAATACACACCATTTGAAGGAAGAAAATTCAAAGGAAAAATCAAAAGAGTTTTTATATCAGGTGAAATAGTAGTAGATAATGACAAAATAATTAAAAAAATAGGAAATTTTGTAAAGTGATGGTGTCGGACCTTAATTCTTGACAAAATATAAAAAAATATTGTTTTTTATAGATTTTGCAAGGGATTAAGAAATTTTAAGATAAAAATTGTTATATACTATTTAATAATTGCAAAAATCAAAAATTTATTAAAAATTATTATTAATTTTTTTTAATTCTTATAAATTTTTGTTTGGTTAAATCGTTATAAACATGTTTTTTTACTAAAAAAAGTCAAAATTGCAAATTTATATATACTTATAATTATTTTGGTTGTAAACAAATAGTGGACCGACCCCAAGAGGTTAACAAATGAAAATTAGATATTTAGGTTATGCTTGTATTAATACAGGACTTGGTAGAACTACAAACAAGACTTTAAGGTTAAAAAATCTTAATTATGATAAATATTTTGACATTGTTAATTATAATCTTGATTCTTTGAAAGATATTATTTTATGGAATCAAGCGAATAAAATTAACTTTTTTAGAATTGGTTCTGAGATTATTCCTCTTGCTTCTCATAGAGATTTTAACTTTGACTGGAAAGCTGATTTTGGTGATAAGATAAAATCTTTAAGAAAACTTGCTCAAGTTTCTGATATGAGATTTTCTATGCATCCTGGTCAATATACTGTTTTGAATTCTCTTAATGATAATGTTGTCTTTAATGCTTTGAAAGAAATTGAATTTCATTCTGATTTTCTTGATTTTTTATATCCTGATAAAGGTAAAATAGTTATTCATATTGGCGGAGTATACGGAGATAAAATTTCAGCAATTGAAAGATTTTGTAAGAATTTTTATAGATTATCTGAAAGGGCTCAAAAAAAACTTATTATTGAAAATGATGATAAAAGTTATAATATTGTTGATGTTCTTGAAATTTCTCAAAAATTAGATATTCCGGTTGTTTTTGATATTCTGCATCATAAATGTAATGCTGATTTTAAAGATAATTGGCGTTTAAATATTATTGATAATATAAAAAAAGTTGTTAATTCGTGGAAAGGTGATATTCCTATTTTTCATATTTCGTCTAAAAAAGGTGTGAAAGGTTGTTCTCATACTGATTATATTGAAGATTATGATTTTAATGAATTTACTGATATAATTAATAATATTCCAGTAAATATTTGTTGCGATATTATGGTTGAAGCTAAAATGAAAGAAAAAGCTGTTTTAAGACTAATATCACAATAAAACAGTTTTATAATTTTCTATGGAGGTGTTTTTATGAATCAATCTGAAATAATTGAAAGTTTTGTTGAACTAAAAAAAATTGCTGTAATTGGAGCTTCATCTAAACCTGATAAATGGGGTTATAAAATTTTCAAAAAATTATCTGAAAAAGGTTATGAAGTTGTTCCTGTGCATAAATCCTTAAAAGAAATTGAGGGTAATAAAGTATATAATTCAGTTTTAGATATTGAAAGTAACATTGATGGAGCTGTTTTTGTAGTTAATCCGGAAATTGGTATTAAAATTGCGGAAGATATAATAAAAAAAAATATTAAATTTGTTTGGCTTCAGCCAGGTGCAATAAGCGATGAATTACTCAATATATTTGAAAAAAACAATGTGAAAGTTGTTCATACAGCTTGTATTTATGTATATTTGAATTTATATAGATAAAAAAACTTTTCAAAAAAACTAAAAAAATTTTTAAAAAAAAATCACTTGCTTATAGTTTTTTTATCTTTTATAATTAAATCAAGAATTTTATTATTCAGGGGGTAGTATGAAAAAAAGAACCTTGCTATTAGCTTTGGCAATGGTTTTTTCAGCTTCTGCTGCTTTTGGACAGGTTAAACCTCTTCCAAAATCAATGACTGAAGCGGAAAAAGATTTTATTACAAACCATTATCAAGAGTATCGAGAAAGTAAACTAGAACCTTTAACTAGAGCTGGATTAAGACTTCCTCAAGGGAATTTTTATGGACCAGCAGAATTTGAACCTTCAGATGGCGTATGTTTTTCTTATATGTCATACACTTCACTTATAAAACAATTGATTAAATTTGTTGCTGAAGATGAAATTGCATGGGTTGTAGCTAGTGGTGGGTCTTCATGGTATGGTGGAGCATCTGCTGAATCAGTAAAAACTGAACTTAGAAATGCTGGTGTTAATATGACAAATGTTGTTATATTAGAGTATGGTTTAAACTCAGTATGGATGAGAGATTACGGTCCTTGGTGGATATATACTGAAGATGGAGATAGAGAAGTTATTGATTTTAAATATAACAGACCTAGACCATTAGATGATAGATTTCCTGAAAAAATAGCTTCAATATTGAATGTTAAAAACAATGTTACTGATCTTATTATGCCTGGTGGAAATTTTCAGCTTGATGGACATAATGTTGCAATAATGACAGATGTTGTTTTTGATCCAAGTCAGGGTGGAATGCCTGAACTTTCAGTTCCACAGCTTGAAAAATACATGAAACAACTTTTTAATGTCAAAAAAACTATTATACTTGAGCAAATGAAAAGAGATGGTACTGGACATGTTGATATGTTCTCAAAATTGCTTGATGATAAAACAATAATAATTGGTGAATACGCAAAACCTTCAGATGGTGCTGAAGATAATTATTATATTTTAAATAGAAATGCTGAAAAAATGGCTAATGAAACCAATGGTAAAGGTGAAAAATTCAAAGTTATAAGAATGCCTATGCCAAGATATAACGGAACTTCATATTCTTATACAAATTCACTTATTTGTAATAATAAAGTGCTTGTTCCTATTTATGGTTTTGATCTTGATAAAGTAGCTCTTGATATATACAGAAAAGCTCTTCCTGGATATGATGTTAGAGGATTTATGGCAAAAGATGTAATTCAGGCTAATGGAGCAATTCATTGTATTACTAAAATGGTTATGAAAGACCCTCTTGAAATCAGAGCTAATGAAATTGTTGATGCAAGAAGTGGAGAAGAGATTTACATTGAATTTGAAGTTTTTTCAACAAAAGAACTTGATAAAGACAATGTAAGTGTTTATTATTCAAATGATTCAGAAGGTCCATTTGCTAAAACTGAAGCTGTTGAAATTGATGGTAAATTTATAGCTGCAATTCCTGCTCAGAGTAATGGAACTGAAGTTTATTATTTCATTGAAGCAGAAAACATCAATGGAATGTATGAAACACTTCCAGACAAAGCTCCACAAGCTGGAGTATTAAGTTTTATAGTAAAATAAGTTAATTACTTATATAACAAGAAAGCAAAAAAGCCACCGTTTCGGTGGCTTTTTTTTTATATATATGTTTATATTAAATTTTATGCAACTTCGTCTATAACAGAAGAATTTACTATTTCTATAATAAATTCACTGCATTTTTCGATTGTGATATTTCTTACAAGATGCATTTCAGATGATATAATATCTCTAGCTTTTCTAAAAAGCCATTTATCCATTTCACCTAATTTTTTCTTTAGACTTTTATAAAATAAAAATTTAAAAGCTTTAGCAACTTCCATGATATTTCCTGAATTTACTAATGTTTCTTGTTTTTTAAACTGTGATTTCCAAGGTTCATCAATAATTAGATCATAAGGATCTTTCAAATAATCCTCAACAAGTTTAAGCATTTTATCTTCAACAAGATATCTAATTCCAATGTTGTCTGCATTATTTACAGGAATATAAATTTTTTCAACAGAAATATCTGCTGGATTGAAAATATAAAACTTCATGGTTTTAACAAGAACTTTTTTAGCTTCGATGCCTTCAATTATACCTGCACCATGTAGCGGATGAAGTACTTTATCGCCGGTAATATACATCTGAATTCCTCCCTTTAATTAAAGTTCGCTTTCCGCCCTGACTTTAAGTTCGTTGAAATATTCTTTTATTAAAGATTTGTTACAAGTTTTACTCTTTGAAAGTAAATTATGAATTTTGGCACCTGAATCATTCACAAATGATTTTTCAAAATGTAAAGATACCAAATTTCCTTTTAAAGAATGAAACATTTGTTCTAGAGTGATAATATCAGATTCAGAAATGTCAATTTCTTGTTTATTAAGAATATTTTCAATTAGTTTTATCTTTTCATTAAAATTTTTCTTAAACTGAATATAAATATCATCTTCGCACATAAAAACCTCATCAGGATAGAAATTGTTTCACTAACATTATCGACTTTATCGTTAACTGTATTGAATAATTTAAAGTTTTATGAATTGAAACTTAATATACATGAGGTTTTGCTGAGGTTATGTGGTATGATTTTGAAAAATCCATGGTATTAGTGTATAATCACTACATTATGAACTTAACTATATTAATACCTGTATATAATGAAAAAGAATCAATTGTATCAACAATAAATGAAATTAAAAAATCATTTTTAAATAAAGAAATTAGTTATGAAATAATCGCAATTGATGATGGAAGCAATGATGGTTCTTCTGAAATAATCAGAGAAAATTTCAAAGATGTAAAAGTATTAAGAAATAGAGTAAATTCAGGTTATGGATATTCATTAAAAAGAGGTATAAAAGAAAGTCTTAGTCAAAATATATTTATAACAGATGCAGATGGAACATATCCAAATGAAAGAATGGCTGAATTTTATGAGATTTACACAAAAAATTCTCTTGATATGCTTGTAGGCGCAAGGAAACGTTCTCATATTCCATTAATAAGAAGACCTGCAAAAGCTGTTTTGAGATTATTTGCAAGTTATATATCAGGTTTTAGTATTCCAGATCTTAATTCAGGATTTAGAATATTTAAAAAAGATATAGCATTGAGAAATTTAAAGATAATTCCAGATGGTTTTTCATTTACTTCAACAACAACATTAGTGACTTTTTCAGAAAAATTTTTTATAGATTATAGAGAAATAGATTATAAAATCAGAGAAGGAAATTCTAAAATTAGACCTATAAGGGATACAATTAATTTTTTTATTTTAGTTTGGAAAACAGTTTTTTATTTTTCACCATTAAGATTTTTTCTTCCTTTATCTTTAATGATATTTCTTGCTGGAATAGCAGTTTTTTTATATTCATTTTTTTATATGGATAAAGTGTTGGATATGACAGTTCTTATAACAATTTTAACTTCTGTACAGACTTTTTGTATGGGACTTCTTGCAGAACTTATTGTCAAAAGAGGTAAATAAATGAGAATTCTTCTTATAAATCAACCTGATAGAAATACTCTAATTGCTAATAATCCTGAAATTCTTGAAGAATCACGAGGTTATAATCCTCCATTAGGACTTTTATATATTGCTAGTTCTTTAAAAAATGCAGGTATGGATGTACAAGTTTTAGATTGTCAAGTTGAAGAATTAAATTATAAACAATTAAAAAAACGAATTGAAACTATCAAACCTGATGTTGTAGGAATGACACTTATGACATTTTGTATATTTGATGTTAAAAAAACAGCTCAATTATGCAAAAGCATAAATCCAAATATTAAAATTATATTAGGTGGACCTCATATTTATATTTATCCAGAAGAAACAGCAAGATTGTCTTGGGTAGATGCAGTTCTTATTGGAGAAGCTGATTTTACAGCTCCTGATTTTTTTAAAAATATAAATAATGAAGAATTACTTAAAAAAGTACCTGGTGCTTGTTTTGTCAAAAAAGACGGAAATATTCACAAAAATCCGCCACCACCATTAATTGAAAATCTTGATACAGTTCAATTTCCTGCAAGAGAATTAACTTTTTTTAAAAAATATAATTCAGTAATTGCCAAAAGAACTCCTGTTACAACAATGTTTACAAGCAGAGGTTGTCCATATAAATGTCTTTTTTGTGATAGACCTCATTTAGGAGATAAATTTAGAGCAAGAACTGCAAAAAATGTTGTTGATGAAATTGAAAAATGTTATGAAATGGGTATTAATGAATTTCTAATATATGATGATACTTTTACGATTATAAGAGAAAGAGTTGTTGAAATTTGTGAAATTCTTATAAAAAAAAACTTACATAAAAAAATCGGTTGGGATGTAAGAGCCAGAGTTAATACTGTAGATTATGAGCTTCTTTGTCTTATGAAAAAAGCTGGTTGTGAGAGAATTCATTATGGAGTTGAGTCTGGAAGTGAAAAAATTCTTAAAGTTTTGAGAAAAGGTATAACTTTAGAACAAGCTTTAAAAGTTTTTAAAGAAACTAAAAAAGCTAAAATTCAGACTTTAGCGTATTTTATGATTGGTTCTCCTGAAGAAACTGTTGAAGATGTTGAAAAAACAATTAAATTTATGAAAAAATTAAATCCTGACTATGTACATGTTACTATTACAAGTCCGTTTCCTGCAACCGAGTTATATTTTTTAGGTTTAAAAAATAATGTTTTTAAAAAAGATATTTGGAAAGAATTTGCCCAAAATCCTAATAAAGATTTTATTCCTCCTCATTGGAATGAGATTATTTCAGAAGAAAAACTTCATAGTCTTGTAAAAAAAGCTTATAAATCTTTTTATTTTAGACCGTTTTATTTGCTTAAAAGAGTTTTATCTGTTAGAAGTTTTGGTGAATTTAAAAGAAAAGCAAAAGCTGGAATAGGTTTGTTGTTTTATAAATAGATTTTAAAGCGTCGGGGAGATACCGGGGAGATACCGGGGAAAAACCTGGTAAAAACTGAGGAAAAACAGGGATTCGGGTTTTTAACCCATAACCCTCAACCCTCAACCCTTAAACCCTTAAATTTTCTTTATTTTTATTCATTTTTATGTTATAAATATATTAGATTAAATAATTGATAATTAATGGAGTATAATTATGTGTAAAAAATATATTTTTTCTTTAAGCATTTTGGTTGTTTTTATGCTTTTTATTGCTGGATGCGGTAGCAATCGCAGTGTTGATATAAGTCCTAAATTCACAGGAAATTCTCTTAATGTTAATGTTGAATGGCCTGTAAATAGTACAAACCGTAAAGCTCCACCAAGACATCTTGGAATTAATACTATAGAAGTTATTCTTGCTCCATTAGGTGTATATAATGCAGTAAGTGATTTAGTTACTTCAGAACATAGTAATCTTATAATTGCAGATATTTTAAGTAAAAGAGATGATGTTTTTTTTAAAACATATGATGTAAAACCGGGTAGTCCACATGAGAATGGAGTTAATATTGGGGAAATAGCTGCTGGAGATTATTTTTTCTTTTTTATACCAATTAATTCAAATGATGCAATACCATTTTACTATAATGAACAAATAAAAATAATCGATAATAACACTACTTATGTTAGTATTTCATATAATTCATGGGAAATTGAAATTCCTTTAAATAAAACTCCTGAAGTTTTTGAAAAAAGTTCAAATAGTATTGGTATTGCATGGCAATCACCTTCATTTTCAACCAATTATGATATTGAAGTTAATAATATTTTGTTTGATACTTATAATTTTACTTATTCCGGAACTATTGAAAATATTATTTATGTATTAACTGATCTTGATAATGGCAAAGATTATAAAATCGATGTTTATCAAAATGATACAAATGATAGGGTTTTATTAAGTGAAATCAACACAAAAACTTATTATTTTACAGATCCTAATTTACGAAATAAAGTTATAGAAACTTTAAATACAATTAACGGAGTTTCTGTACTATCTGAAGATTATCTTACAGATGAACTTCTTTCACATGCTGAGTTTATATCACTAGCATATTCTGGAACTGGACCATTACCTGGTCCATCCAAAACAGCACCAAATAAAGCTAACCAAACTTCTTTAATAAGTCTTAATGGGCTTGAATTTTGTAAAAATCTTGAAAACATTGATCTTTCAAATAATGATATTTCAGATATTTCAGCACTTTCAGCTTTAACATCAGTTAAAGCTTTAAATTTGTCTGGAAATAAAATATCTGATATAACATCTTTAGCAAATCTTTCAACTATAAATTCGCTAAATCTATCTGGAAATGGAATATCAGATATAACATCTCTAGCAGGACTTTCAAATCTTGAAAATTTATCTTTATCAAATACTAATATATCAGATTTATCTGTGTTGCTTGATATGCCTAATTTAAAAAGGATTGATCTTCAAAATAATCCTAATATTACAGATTATACAATACTTGAAAATTTGACTGGAGTAGTTGTAAACACTGGTGGAGAAATAATTCCGATTATAACGCAATTAAATGTTAATCATAATAGATTTGATATTCCTATAGCTTTTACTGTTTTATATAAAAGAACTTCAGTTTTATTAGAAGCTAAAATTAATAATCAAGAATATCAGGCTATAACTTTGAATTCTTCTGATAATATTACAAATCTTTCTCCTGGAACATATACAGTAATGTGGGAAAGTTTTAATGAAGTAGCAGAAACTATATCTGAAATTAAAATAAAAATTACACCTTCTGAAAACCCTTTAGCATTTGTTGAATCTCAAACTTTCAGCATAGATAATAGAACTTCACAAATAGCGAATTTTACTCAATTAAATGATTCTAGGATTATACAATTTAGCTTTGATGTTTTATATGATACAGTTTCAGTTGATATAAGCGTTTATGAACCTGCACAATATGCACCGTTAACTGAAGGATTAATTAATCTTAAACCAGGTCATTATTCATATTTTTATGATACAAGAAATGTTTATCCATTAGAGTTTGATTATTCATGCGATCTTTCATTTAAAGCTTATAATAGATTTGAAAATGATATTAGTGAATCTTATTCAATAAATATAAATAATATTACTTTTGAAGAAATAACTTTGGCTGATGTTTCTTCACAAATAAAAATTGCTCTTGATAATTCGGGAGATGTTATAATATTTTATATGAATAGTTCATGTGACATTGTAGCTTGTTTGGCAGATGGTACTGAGATTATTTATACAGTTTCTCCTGGTGAAGATATTAATTGCTTTCATGATATTTTCTATAATTCTTTGGGAGCTTACTTAGTATTTGAATCTCCTAATGGAACGAATCCTTCTTTGGGTTATAGAACTGTATTCTTTAATTATAATAGTAATAATTTTACAAATTATACTGATTTTAATTATACTTATTCTCCAGTGCCAAGTGCTATTTATAAAGATGGTGTTTTTCATCAAATTTTTGTAAAAGCAGAATGGGATAGTAATAAACACTCGCTTATATATAATACATTTGATGGAAATTCATTTAGTGATACAGTGGAAGTATATTCAACTCCGACTGAGAATCTTTCTGATATAGATATTAGAGAATCGGGTTTTGCATTTTATTATAAAAATTTATCTAATGTTGAAAAAATATATTTTTCTGCAAGAGATCAGAATGAACTTGATCATATATGGTTTTCTGAGCTTGATAATGGTGTATGGCAAACACCTTCAAAAGTTATTGAAAATAGTTTTAACAATCTTACATGTAATCAGTTTAATCAGCTTAAATATTTTGAAGATGAAAACAATAATGGATTTTTAATATTCGAAGAAAATTATGGCGATTCTGTTAATTTACTTGATTTAGAAAATAATATAATAAATGATATTACAAGTCTTACTGATAATCAGATGTATTCTATTATGCAAGCAGATGGAAAAAACTATGTGTTTTTAATTCCAGATCAAGCTGGATTTCCTATAATAAAGCTCGGCACTGAATTTTCCAAATCTTTAGATCCTAATTCGGCTGATTCTGTAACAAATACTATAAGAGATGAAGTTAATCGCAAAATAATATTTGTAACTGAGAATTATGAAGGTGGAGTTGGAGAATTTACTGTTGTAAGAGTTAGTTATTAAAAGATAGAGAAATAGTGAAATGGATTTAAAGATTTTCCTATCTCACCACTTCACTATTTCACGCTCTTATACGCACCATATACTCGCATACTGTTCTTATACGCTTTACATACTACTTAATTGTTGTTTTTACTATGCTTTTTACTAATAATATGATATTATCCTATTTATGAAAAATACTTTTTGTTGTAAATCTTTTGTTTTCAAATTTATATTTTTATTGATATTTTTTTCATATAATACTTTTGGAATTAATTTAACAAATGAAGAAATTCAATATTTAAAAGAAAATCCAATTCTCACAATATATACAGACGGTTCTTATAGTCCAATTGAATTTTTTGATAATAATGGAATATATCAAGGTATTTCTTCTGATTATTTAATTGAGATTTCTAAATTATTAAATATTAAATTTAATATTTATTATGATAGAGATTATTTATCAAAAATTGATGAAAAAAAATCACATTTAATGACTAGTGTTGCAATAACAAATATAAAGCTTCAAAAATATATTTTTTCTGATTTTTATCTTGATTTTCCAGCTGTTATTGTTTCAAGAAACAGAATAAAAACTGCTATAAGCGAAGAAATGCTTGCAAATAAAACAATAGCTTTGGTTAAAGGTTATTCAAGTTATGATTATCTTAGCGATAAATATCCAGAATTAAATTTTAATCTTGTTCATGATATATCTACTGGATTAAAGATGGTTTCTTTGGGTATTGTTGATTATTTTATTGATAATATTGCTCCAATTTCTTTTTTTTAGAAAAAGAGAATTTTACTAATTTATATATTTCAGGAGAAATTAATTTTAGAATTAAAAATACATTTGGATTTTCAAAAGATAATGTTATTTTAAGAGATATTTTTAATAAAGCTTTAAATGAAATTGATTATGAAAAAAAACTTGAAATATACAGAAAATGGATTAATTATAATCTTTTAAATAACGCAGATAGATTTTCAAGAATTTTTGCAATTTCTATGGTTATGCTTATTGGAATTAGTATTATGATATTTACCTTTTTTTATTATATTAATAAAAAATTAAGAAGAGAAGTTATTAAAAGAACTAAAGCTCTTGATGATACTACAAAATATTTTTACAGCATATTTAACTTTATGCCATCGGTTATAATAAGTGTAAAAGATGATTTTACAATTGAAAAAGTTAATCTTGGAGCAATAGATTTTTTTGATTTACCTGAAGAAAAATTAGTTGGACAAAAAATAGAAACTATTCTTGAAGATATTCCAGGTTCATTTGAAATTGTAAAAAGAACTTTATTAGGCGGAATTACTGAAACATTATCTAAAATTTTTATTAAATCAACAAACACTTATATTGATATTACTGTATTTCCAATTAGTTTTGATTATAGAGCTGGTGCTGTTATTAGAATTGATGATGTTACAAATTCGGTGAAATTTCAAGAAATTCTTTTACAAAATGAAAAAATGATTAGTATTGGAAGTCTTGCAGCTGGTATGGCTCACGAGATTAATAATCCATTATCTGGTATAAATCAAGCTGTTCAAAATATTACAAGAAGAATTGATAAAAATAATCCTAAAAATATTAAATTTGCTGAAGAAATAGGTGTAGATATAAAAAAAATTGATCAATATCTTGAAAATAGAACTGTAATTAAATTTATAAATGATATTAAAAAATCTAGTTTAAAAGCAACTAATATTATTTCAAATATGCTTTCTTTTTCAAGAAAAAGTTCTAAAAGCAAAATGTTATGCAATATTTCTGGGATTTTTGATGATTGTTTAAATCTTTTAAATAATGAATATAATTCTGAAAATAAATATGATTTTAAAAAGGTTAAAATTAGAAAAAATATACATAGTGATATTAAAGATATTTTATGTAATAAAATTGAAATTGAACAGGTAATTGTTAATATATTAAAAAATGCCGCTCATGAGTTGTTTTATGCGGAAGTTTTGAATCCTGAAATTAGGATTGATGTATTTTCTGATGAAGTTTATTTGACAATTGATATATGGAATAATGGACCTTATATTAAAGATGAGGTAAAAAGAAGAATATTTGAGCCTTTTTTTACTACAAAAGATGTTGGAAAAGGTACTGGATTAGGTCTTGCAATAAGCTATTTTGTTATTACAGAAAATCACAATGGTAATTTTTTCGTTTATTCAAAACAGGGAAGTGGAGCTGGTTTTAGAATAGAACTTCCAATTCAAGAGTCTTAAAAAAAAAGTTGTAGATATATTTGTTGTATTCGATTATAATAATGGTAAGTATTTTTGTATGGAGGAATAAAGTATGAAAAAAAGCATGATAGCAATAACTATGGTAGCAATTCTTAGTTTAAATTCATTTGCTGACTCAAAAATTCCAGTATTAGTAATGGATTCAGGTACTGATTTTAATCATGAAAAACTTGGACCTGTTGCTGATATTAATTTAGCTGAATTTAATGGAATTGAAGGTGTAGATGAAGATGGTAACGGTTATATTGATGATATTTATGGTTGGAATTTTGTAGAAAACACTGGAACTCTTGTTCATTCAGAATATCAGCCACCAAGATATGATGATGTTCTTAGATTTATGGAACTTATTGGTAAACTCACAGTTTACGGTAAAGATTCTTTAAGTGCGGATGAATTCAATTTTCTTTTAACTAATTATCAAAATAAAGAATTCAATGCATGGGTTAATTTTACAGGTGGATGGGCTCATGGTTCACATGTTGGCGGTATTATCGCTAGAAATAACGATGTAATTAATATGAAAGCAATTTCTCATATTCCAGTTGGAGAACCACCAGTAGCTCAGCTTATTGAAGATGCTGCAAGAGGTTTAAGAGCATCTCTTACTACAAGAAGTGGAGAAGAAAAAGCTCCTACAATGGAAGAAATTAAAAATTATTTTGCTTATATGGGTATGCAGCAGGCTCAAGGTGTTGCAAAAGAAAGAGATTATGTTGGAGAATTAGCACCTAGAGTTATTAACTGTTCATTTGGTACTGAAAACCAACAGCTTATGGCTTCTTTTAAACAAACTATGGTTGAACAATGGGGTTTTGCAAATCCTACTGAAGAAGATGTTCAAGAAATGGTCAATCTTTTTGTTGAACTTGCTCTACTTCCAAAAGATAAAGAGCTTTTCTCAAAAGTTCCTAATGCTTTAATTGTAATAGCAGCTGGGAATTCTTCTGAAAATCTCGAAAACATTGTATCATCTCCAAATGATGTAAAAATTGACAATAAACTTGTTGTTGCAGCAACTGATAATGATAAAAACCTTGCTGTTTTTTCATGTTTTGCTATAAATAAAGTTGATGTAGCTGTTCCTGGTGTTAATATATTATCAACTTATCCTAATGGTAAAATGGGTTATATGTCTGGTACTTCTCAGGCTGCTCCTTATGCTGCGAGAGTTGCTACACTTATGCTTAATGAAAACCCTGAACTCACAGCTGTTGAAGTTAAAGATATAATAATGAAAACAGTTGACAAAAAAGACTGGCTTTCAGATAAAGTTATTTCAGGCGGAGTAATAAATATAAACAGAGCAGTTCAGGCAGCAAGATATTCAAAATCACTTGCTAATATCAATGATGCAATTTCTGCTTCAATGGATGAAATTGCTGATAACATCACAAGATCATTACATTTAAGAGCTCCAATGACTGATTTTGAAAAAAGACTTGCAATTGAATTTGCTTTTTAACTTCAAAATTGTATAGCTAGTTAAAAATTCCAAAAAGTGCAGAGAAATCTGCACTTTTTTTTTGACTTTATACTATTGGAATTGTAGTATTTATCTTGAGGATATTATGGAAAATGAAAAATTAATTACAAAAACTGTAGAAATAATAAAACAAGCAGGTGAAATTGCTTTAAGATATTATAAAAATCCATTTACTGGATACGATTTAAAACCAGATGGTTCTCATGTAACAATTGCTGATAAGGAAATTGAAATATTTATAAAAAGTAAATTAGAAGAGGAATTTGAAGGAATTGTTATAGGTGAAGAAGGTAATAATAATAATTTGAATTTAGAATCTGAATTTATATGGGCTGTCGATCCAATCGATGGCACTCATTCTTATGCAATGAAACTTCCTGGCTGGTGCATAAGTATTGGACTTCTGAAAGATAAAAAACCTTATTTTGGACTTATATATTCTCCAATATTTGATGAACTTTATTATGGTGGACCTGATTTTGGTGCATTTCTTAATTATTCTGAAATTAATTCCTGTGTCTTTAACCGTGAAGATCTTTGTAAAACAGATTCTATATGTATTGATTCCAAAAGTATGAGAAATATTTCAATAAAATTTCCAGGTAAATTAAGATCTTTTGGTTCGACTGCTCTTCATCTTGTTTTTGCTGCAAAATCAAGTGTACTTGCTGCTCATTGTGGTAAAGTTAAAATATGGGATATTTTAGGCGCTGTTAGTATTTGTTATGCTTCAGGTCTTTGTGTGAAATATATAGATGGAGAAGATTTATTTTTTGATTATGATATTTTAAATGGAAAACCGCTTAAAAAAGATATTATTGCTTGTCCAAGTAAAGCATTTAAAATCTTATCACAATGTTTTAAGGAAAAAAAATGAAAAGAGAATTTTCAAAATTAGTTAATTTTACTGGTAGAAAAGATGAAATTGAAAGATTAAAAAACAAATTCAACGATTTTTCAATTTTTTTTATATATGGAATGCGTGGAGTTGGTAAAACTTCTTTTATTATAAAAGCTCTAGAAAATATTAATATTGATAGAAAAAACAATAAAATATTATATGCTAAAGTAACAAGAAATATGGATTTTAAAGAATTAATCAATTTACTAAATACTAAATATAATTTAAAAATCAATCAAAATGCCAATATTCGAGAATTTCTGGAATATTTAGAAAAAAACAATAATTATATTTTACTTGATAATTTCAATTTTTGTCTTATTGATCATTCAGAGTTTATAAGAGAAGCTTTTGATATTTTTTACAATTCAAAACTTATTGTTTTATCTTCACAATTTATCGAAATTCCTTTAAGTGTAAAAAGTGATATTTATCATTATAATGTTAAAAAACTTGATTATATTGAGTTTGTAAAACTTGTTGAAAAAATTTCTATAGGACAAAATAACAAAAAAATATCTTCTTTTTGGCTTAATAAAATTTATAAAAAAACAGGTGGAATTCCTTTATATATTAAAGTTTTTATATCACTTTTTACAAGTTATGATTTTTCAATAAATGATATATTTGAAGGAAATGCATTTCTTAATGCAATAAATAAAGAAATTAATTATCTTGATTATGAAGGTCTTACACAAAAAAGGAAGGAAATAACGTTTTTATTATCTTTTTTTAATATAGCAGTAAATAAAAAAAACTTTATTGATTTTTTTAATATTAAAGAAGATGATATAAATTTTTTAAAAAATCATTTTGTAATTGAACAAGATATTGATAATAATATTAAATGTTCAGATATGATGAAAATATCAATTCTTAATAATTCAGATAAAAAAATTATAACAAAAACATCTAAAAAAATACTTGAATTTTACGAAGAAAAATATATATTTTCAGTCGATAATTTTTTTGAATATATAACTTTTTCTAAATCATCGGAAGATTATTTTAAATGTTGTTTATATATAAAAAATGCTTTTGAAAATTTTCCAATAGATTTTGTAAATAATATTGACTTGAATATTTTTCTTGAAGAAAACATTGAATATCTTTGCGAATTTAACGATGAAATTTATTATTATAATATGTGGATACAAGCTTTAACAAAAGAAAAGAAAAATATTTTTATTGAAAATGTAGAAAGATTATGTGATTCTAAAAAAAGAGATTTATTATTGAAAGTAAATTCCTTTTATTTGAATAATTCATTTAAAGAACAATTAAAAACAGATAATTTAACGAAACCTGAAAAAATAATTATACAATATATTACAATTTTTAAAGAAAGAGAATTATGTTTACTTCAAAGCTGTATAATAAATCTTAAAGATTTTATTGATAAATCAAGTGAAAATGTTTCGCTTAAATTACTTATTAATTTAAAAGCATTAATGGGTGAATGTTATTTATATCTCATGGAACATGATAAATGTCATTTTGTATTAAATGATATAATTGAAAAATATCCATATTATGACAAACAAAAATTATCAGATATATATTTTAATTTATCGCTTGTTGAATTATCAAAAAGATCAAAAATGAAAGCTTATGAGTATTATAGACAATTTTTATATTATGCAGATTATGATAAAGCAAAGACTATTAATAAGAGAATTGTATATGTTATTTTATATATTAAAATTTTTGAAAAAAAATCAATTTTTGGAATAACAGGTGATAAATTTCTTGAATTGGAAAATACAAACGGTTTTTACAGTGCATTACTAGGTCATATATATATTTTAAAAAACGATTATTACAAAGCTTATATTAAAATAGAGCAAAGCTTAAAATTTTTTAAAGAAAATAATTATTACATATTTTATAACTTGTTTTTTTTAGATTATATCGTGTTAAAATATATTATTGATAAAGATAAAATTAATTTAAAAAATGAAATAGAAAGTTTAAATATTTCTGATTGGGAATATATGAAAGTATTTGCTGAATCAATAGTAAATATGATAGAAAACAAGGATATTAATAATATAATTCAAGGATTATCATTTTATAATTCTGTTATTATAGTTAGAGAAATAAATAGATTGAGATTTATTGTTGAAAAAAACCAAAGTGGTAGTTTTTTTGAAATTAATGTAAACGGTGTTAAAAGAAAAATTGAATATTATGAAATGAAAGAATATAGCAGTAAAAAAGAGAAATATAACATTTATATTGATTTTATTAATCAAGAAATTTTAGTATTTGGAAAAAAACATGATATTTTTAAAAAGACCATATTATTAAAACTTTTAAAACTTTTTTGTGTTAATATAGGAAAAGAATTAAATTCAGATGAAATTTATGAAAAAGTATGGGGAAGAAAACTTGAAGATTTGTCAGACTTGAATCTTCTAAGAGTAAGTGTACACAGTCTTAGGAAGATATTTATGGATACACTTGTAAATTCCAGAAAGACTAAAACATATATGTTTGAATTAAAAAATGATTATTGTATTATAATGGAGTAGAAGAATGATAGCATTAAAAGACTATAGAAAGTCAACAGATGAAAATATTTTTTACGAGCAAGATGAGATTTGTATATATACAAAAAAGAAATCTCCTTGGCCAGGATTTAGATGGTGTGTTAAAGAAAACGGTAAAAGAGCATGGGTACCTATTGATTATATTGAATTTGGCGAAGATTTTCATGTTAAAATAAAAAAAGATTATTATTCAGGAGAACTTGATATTAAAACTGGAGAAAAATTAGCAATTCTTGAAAAATCATCTTCGTGGTATTATTGTAAAAATGCTATTGGAGAAAGAGGTTGGGTTCCGGGTGATGTATTTTTTGCAAGAAAAGAGAGGAAGATAAAACATGGCACTAAACTTGTCAGAAAAAGAATATAAACTACTTTTAAAATTAATACATCTTGGTAATGAAAAATTTAATGAGCCATGTCTTACAGTGTTTGAGAAAGATGATAATTTAAAAGAACTGGAATTAAAAGTAATTAAAGCTCTTGAAGAAAAAGGCTTTAGATCAAGACAAGATGAACTCAATACACTATTGGAAATAAAAGATTTCAAAGAAAAGTTTGTTGATAATATATTTTGGGAACAACTTGGACGAAGATTATCTGAAAGAGATATAATAAACAAACACAATCTTTATTTTTCAGACAAGATGAATTCTGATCAGGTAGATGAATTCAAAAATATATTTAAAAAATATATGGATGAATTTTATGAAAACGGATTGAATAATATTGAGTTAAATCTTTAAACTATCTTTATTTTTGTCATCCCTGCATGATTCTGAATAAATCAACAGCCTCTGCGGGTTTGACCTCAATTCACGGGATTCTATTGTTTTTATGCTTGATAAATGGTATAATAATAGAATGAATAAAATTAGTGCATTTGACTTAACAGAGTGTTTTACAACTTGGGACAAAAACCGAGATAAGTTTATTTATGATATTCGTAAAATTTATAATTCAAATAGACTTACTTTAGTTCTGGGTTCTGGTGTTTCAAAAGCTGCGGGTCTTCCTTTGTGGCCTGATCTTGTTAAAGCTCTTTATAATGACCTTGTGCTTAATAAAGTTGTTATGGATTTGCCTGATTGGGAAAGCCTTAAACTTAAAACTGATGAGCTTATTTTACAGGCTAGATATATAAAAAGTGGATTTGGTAGTCCAGAAGCTTTTTTTGAAGCTATTGAAAGAGCTTTGTATTCAAAAGAAGTTTTTATGAAAAACCCTCTTATTAGTTCTATTGGTCGGCTTTGTGTTCCTACAAGGTTTAATTATATAAAATCTGTTATATCTTATAATTTTGATGATCTTCTTGAAAGAAAACTTAATAAATATAATGTTGAACATAAGAGTATTTTTGATAGTAATGTTGAATTTTTAGAGAGTTCTCTTCCAATTTATCATGTTCATGGTTATCTTCCTCAGCATATTAAAGATTTTGATAATATGAATATTGTTTTTTCAGATGATGATTATAATAGACAATCTTCTTCCGAAATGTTTTCGTGGTCTAATATTGTTCAGCTTACTAGTTTTAAGGATTCAGGTTCTTTTTTTGTTGGAACTTCTTTTAATGATGCTAATTTAAGAAGAATTCTTGAAATTGTTCAGCTTAATTTTCAAGGTGTTGTTAATTATACTGTTCAAAAACATTCTTATGATAAAAATATTCATAATCAAGATATTAAAAGTCTTTTATATCTTAATGACTATCTTAAGGAAAGTGTTTTGAACGAGCTTGGTGTAAAAGTTATATGGGTTGATGAATATGATGAATATTATTCGATAATCGATTCAATCAAGGGGAAATCCTAATAATTTTATTTTTATAATAAGACAATTTTCATTTTCTTTTATATCTAAATTCATATTTGCATTAATATCAGTAAATATTTTGTTTATTAAATTAGCACCAAATGTCTTTTGCTCATCTGTTATGTTTAGTATTTCATTTTTTTGTATTTTTTCTTTGTAATAAAATTTATTTTCAAAAATATAGTTTTTGTCTTTATCTTGATAACTTATAAATAATATATTAATTGATGGATTATTTTCAAAATTAGTCATTATATCGGTTAAAATATAAAAAAGTTCAGATAATTTGGTGAAATCAACTTGAATTATAAGTTCATCTTCAGGAAATTCAAAATTGATTGATATTCCTGGGTTTATTTTTCTAATATAAACAGAAATATCAAAAAGAAGTTTTTTTATTGATATTTTTTCAACTTGATTGATTTTTTCAAAACGTGTGAGTTTTGAGTAAAAAGATATTCTATCAGTAATTGAATTGATTTTATCGATATTTTTTTTCATTATTAATATTTTTTCTTTTTGTTCTTTTGTAAGAGTTCCAAGTTTTTCAGATACTATAAGTTCACAATAACCGCTTAATGATGTAAGAGGAGATTTTATATCATGTGTTATTGTTGATAGAATTTGTTTTTTAGTATTTTCCAAAGATGTAATTTCAAAATTTTTAATAAGTACTTCTTTTCTACTTTCTTCAAAAAATAATATTATTATAAAAAAATTTATTAATAATTTAACAGTAAAAATAAGCATTACAGGAATTAATGGAAGTTTATCATTAAGATAATAAGGTATATATAAAAATGGTATTAATCCCCATATAACAAAAAGACTTCCGAGTATAATTCGATTATGTCGTATAAAAGTTTTATTCCTAAAAAAAAGTATTCCGCAATAAATAAATGCTGTTGCAAAAATTATTAATCCAGCTGAACCTTTAATGAAAATTTCATTGCAATAAATTTCAAGTGTTATAACAAGGAAAAAAACAAAAATGAATATAGAATGTATTATTTTGTAAAATTTTATTTCAGTTAATTTTGATATTGCGTGTACGAAGAGATAAGAAGCTGAAATTAATAGGATTTTATCTGATAATATTCCTATTAAACTTTGTTTTGTCATTGATGTTATTAAATTTATTACCGGTATATGTATAGCATACAAAAATGATGCTAAAGCAAGTTCTAAGAAGAAAGTTTTCTTGAATTTATTGTAAAAATATATAAATATAATACATATTAGAATTGATATTACAGAGGATAAAGTTAGTATTACCCAGAAAGCTTGTTCCATCAGATTTCCTCGTTTGCTATTATTATATATAGCAAATAATAACATAAAGTATTTGTTAATACAAAAAAATGTATAATAGGGTTATAAGAGCTAGTTAATTTGTTTGGAATATCTAACTTTAAAAAAAATTGGGGTCAGGTCTACCCTGAAGAGGGTTATTATTGGTTTATATCATTAAATTGTGTTACTATGACTAAAATCTAACTTGTAAGGTTATTATGTTGTATAAAAACAAACTAATATTATTATTTTCTTTATTGTTAATTGTGGTTTTAATTGGATGTGGTGGAAGTAGTGGTGGAGTTACTAATAATTCTAAGGTTTTATCAAAAACAGGTGTTGCGGTTGATCCATATATTATTGGTGCAAAGTTTTTTATAGATTCTAATAATAATGGAATAATTGATACTAATGAAATAATATCTGATATTTCTGATGATAAGGGTGAATTTAACTTTTCAACCGAAATTATTATTGGTCAAAAAATAAAAATGCATGCTGAATTTAAGGGTAAACATAATGGTATAAATTATTCAGGTCCTTTGCTTGAATGTATTGCAGAACAAAATGATATAAGTGGAAGAGTGGTATTATCGCCATTAACAACTCTTGTTTCTAAATATAATTTATCAAAAGAAGAAGTTGCAATAATCCTGAATGAAGCTTTTGATTTTTCTGCTGAAATAAAAATTACTTCTTCTGATATATTATCAAATCCAATGGTATTTCTTCCTGAAGATAATGAAAAATTAAATATTGAACATATTAAAAGGTTACAATCAGCTATAGCAGTTAATGGATTAATTGAATTGCTTGAAAAATCTGCAATAAATAAAGATGATATTAATACTGCAAATATAACAAAAATCTTAAAACCTCTTGCAAATAATGTTAAATCATTATTAAGTGTTGAAAAATTTGAAAAACTTCAAGAGTTAATTCCAACTGATGAACCTAAATTTGATATTATTAATTTATTAAGTTCGGTTGTATCAGTAAATAATACAAATATTGAGAATATTACTGGAAATACAATAGATGCTCTTAATACATCAATAGATAATATTAACAAAACTGAAAATACTAAGAAAATATTAAAACTTGGAATTGCATGTTATATTACTGATAATTTTGTAGATATTAAAGATAAAAATGCAATTATAACAAAGGTAACTTCTACTTTAAATTCTTCAGATAAGACCGAATTAACAACATATTTTAACAATATAACTGAAAATACTGTTATATCGGATAAAACATATTTAATAACCTTTAATTCAGGCGATAATGGAAAAATATTAACAAATAATGGACTTTATTCTCAAGGTCAGATAGTAGAAATAAAAGCAGAAGCAAATACAAATTATAAATTCAAAGAATGGAAAGTTGGTGAAAAAGTTATATCAACTTCAAATCCTTATAATTACACAATGCCAACAAAAGAAGTGATTATAACAGCGGATTTTGAAATAAAACAATATAATTTAACTTATAATGGAAATGATAATACAGGTGGAACAATACCATTAGTAAATTCCGCTGATTATAATCCAGAAGTTTCAGTAGCAGGGAAAGGAGATTTAACAAAAACAGATTACGAATTTTTTGCTTGGAATACATCAAGTGATGGAAATGGAATATTTTATTTACCAGGGACTATTTTTAATATAACTCAAGATACAATATTATATGCTCAATGGGGAAAACTTCTTGAAATAAAATTTAAAGTAAATTCAAATGATGCTTTAGTAATTCCTCTTAAAGGTAATTTAAATGTATTTATAGATTGGGGTGATGGTAGTGAAATTGAGAATATAAAGATAGATCAACCATCTCATAATTATACTTCAATAAATGAGTATACTGTAAAAATATATGGCAAAGCTGATCATTTAGGCTTTACTTCTGATGAATTAAAATCTCTAACAGGAAATGCACCTTGGCATAATTATCTTGTTGAAATAATTTCATTTGGAGATATTGGTTTAAATTCTCTTGAAGGTTGTTTGAGTTCATTTAATGATGATAGTTATATATTTTTTAAAAAATTACCAAATAGCATTCCTAAAACAGTTGAGAATTTATCTTATATGTTTTATTGTGCTGAAAAATTTAATCAGGATATAAGTAGTTGGGATACTTCTAATGTTATAAATATGAGTTTTATGTTTTGTGAATCTATAGCATTTAATCAGGATATAGGAAGTTGGGATACTTCAAAAGTTAAAAATTTTGAAAAAATGTTTTATAAATCAAGTGTATTTAATAATGATGGAGTTTCTTTAAATTGGAATAAAGGTTTTGGTGAAAATTGTGATATGACTGGTATGTTTGGTCATGCTAAAGCATTTAATCAGGATTTATCAGTATGGAATACTTCAAATGTTACAGATATGAGTCTTATGTTCTATTATGCTACAGTATTTAATCAGGATATAAGTAATTGGGATACTTCTAATGTTATAAATATGAGTCGAATGTTTCAAAGTACAGGATCATTTAATCAGAATATAGGAAGTTGGGATACTTCAAATGTTACAGATATGAGTTTTATGTTTTGTGAATCTATAGCATTTAATCAGGATATAGGAAGTTGGGATACTTCAAAAGTTAAAAATTTTGAAAAAATGTTTTATAAATCAAGTGTATTTAATAATGATGGAGTTTCTTTAAATTGGAATAAAGGTTTTGGTGAAAATTGTGATATGACTAGTATGTTTAGTTATGCTAAAGCATTTAATCAGGATATAGGAAGTTGGGATACTTCAAATGTTATAAATATGAATTCTATGTTTTCTAATGCAAGTGTATTTAATAATGGTGGAGTTTCTTTAAAGTGGGATAAAGGTTTTGGTGAAAAATGTAATATGTATTATATGTTTGATTATGCTAGCGTGTTTAATCAGGATATAAGTAATTGGGATACTTCAAAAGTTACAAATATGTATGGAATGTTTTTTAATGCAACAGCATTTAATCAGGATATAAGTAGTTGGGATACTTCAAATGTTACAGATATGAAGCTAATGTTTTCTTATGCTAGTGCATTTAATCAGGATATAGGTAATTGGGATACTTTAAAAGTTACAAACATGTATGGAATGTTTTCTTATGCTACAACATTTAATCAAAATATATCAAATTGGAAGACTTCAAATGTTACAGATATGAGTTTTATGTTTTGTGAATCTATAGCATTTAATCAAAATTTATCAGGTTGGCAACTTAATGAAAATGTTTACTCAAATGATTTTGATTTAAATGCAACTAAATGGGAACCTTTATACAAACCAAATTTTAATAATTAATAAAATAATAAAAGAATTTATTAATATAAAAGGGCTCGTTTAATGAGCTCTTTTATTTTTTGTTTTTCAATAGCTTTTATACCGTTCTTATACTGCTTTTATACTGCTCCCATACGCTTCACATATTCGTATACTGTTCTTATACGATTTTTTTATTGAGAAATTAATGTATTTTTGATATATTTTTAAAAAATGGAGGCAATTATGGAAAATAAAATATTTTATATAACTGATGCTATTGATTATGCTAATGGAAAACCTCATCTTGGTCATGCACTTGAAAAAATTGGTACTGATGTAATGGCTAGATATATGAGAATGAAAGGTTATGATGTTTATTTTACAGTTGGAACTGATGAACATGCTGCTAAAATTGAAAAATTAGCTTTTGAACAAGGAAAAACTCCTAAAGAGTTATGTGATATTAATTCAGATATTTTTAAACAAGCATGGAAAGAATTAAATATATCTTACAATGATTTTATTAGAACTACTGATGAAAGACATAAAAAAGTTGTAAGAGAAATATTTAAAAAAGTTTATGATAATGGTTTTATATATAAAGCGAAATATGAAGGTTTTTATTGCATTGGTTGTGAAACTTATATAAAAGAAAAAGATCTTGTAGATGGTAAATGTCCAAATCATAATACTGAACCTGAAAAAAGAATTGAAGAAAATTACTTTTTTGCTTTATCTAAATTCCAGGATAAATTGCTTGAAATTTATAAAACTCAGCCTGAAAGATTTACTCCTGAATCAAGGAGAAATGAAATTATAAATATTATTGAAGGTGGACTTGAGGATGTTTCTGTTTCAAGAGCTAATTCTCAATGGGGTATTAAACTTCCTATAGATGAAGAACATATTGTTTGGGTTTGGTTTGATGCTCTTATTAATTATATTTCTGTAATTGGTTATCCTGATGATGAAAAATTCAAAAAATATTGGCCTAATGTTCATCATGTTATTGGTAAAGATATTACTAGACTTCATTGTATTATTTGGCCTGCATTGCTTATGGCGGCAGATATTGAAATTCCTTATAGAATTTTATCTCATGGATTTATTTATACTAAAGGTGAAAAAATGTCTAAATCCTTAGGTAATGTTATTAATCCGCTTGATATTATTAAAAAATATGGTCCAGATCCTTTGAGATATTATGCAATGTCTGAAGTTGGTATGATTAGAGATGGTGATTTTACATGGGATTTATTTATTAAAAGATTTAATTCAGATCTTGCAAATGATCTTGGTAATCTTTTACATAGAACTAAAAATATGGTTAAAAAATATCTTGATAATAATCTTGATATTAGTAATTGTGATAAAAATATAGCTGATACTTGTAATTACAAAAATAATGTACTTTCAAATGTTGCAGATTATACAAAATTAATGGATGAATTTGATATTCCTCAAGCTATTGAAAAAGCTATGAATATTATCAAAGATGCTAATAAATATATTGATCATAGTGCTCCTTGGAACTGTTTTAAACAAGGTGATAAACAAACTGTGTCTGTTATTATGTATAATATTTTAGAATCCTTTAGAATAGCTTCTGTTCTTCTGTTTCCTATAATACCTCAAACTGTTGAAAAGATTTTTGATGAAATTGGTATTGAATTTAAAAAAGAGGAATTATTATTAAATAATTTATCAAAATGGGGATTATTTCCTGAAATTTCACAAATAAAAGTTGGAGAACCGCTTTTCCCGAGAATTGAAATAGAAGTTGATGCAGAAGATAATAAAAAACAAGAAGGTAAAAAAGAAGAAGGTATTTCTTTGATTGAATTTGCTGATTGGGAAAAACTTGATCTTAGAGTTGCTGAAATTTTAAGTGCGCAAAAACATAAAGATGCTGATAGACTTCTTGTTGTAAAACTTAAAGTAGGTGAATATAACAGGCAAGTTGTTGCTGGAATTGCTGATTATTATAACCCTGAAGAGCTTAAGGGTAAAAAAGTTATAATGATTTATAATCTTAAACCTGCAAAATTAAGAGGGATTTTATCTGAAGGTATGCTTCTAGCTTGTAAAAAAAAGAATAAACTAAGTCTTATTACGCTTGATAAAGATATGGATAGTGGAATTAAATTGTCATAAAAAAAAAGTATTGATTAAATAATAAGCATAGGTTATAATTAACTCCATGGATAAAAACTCTGGAGGGGAATCCAAATGATGAATGTTGAAGAAGTTACATTTGATAGTCTTATCGAGGCTAACAAAAACTTTAAGGGTATGGTGGATGATTTGCTTTTAAATCCAGAAGAATTTTTGAAAGATGGTAAAAGATGGAAATTACTTCTTAGATTAAGAGACAGATTAAAAGACTCTAATACTACTAATGCTCATGTTACAAAATTCAATACTTTTTGTGCTCAAAATGCTTGTGATTTCGGCGATCTTCCTTCTTATAAGGAAAGACCTCACTTTTACTGGTGGAATCATCTTGAACTTGTAAAAAATGGTCAGATGAAGGTAGAAGTTAATAAAGCTGAAGTAAATTACAATGGTATCGGTTATAGTATTGAATAATAAAAAAAATAATATAATAATTAAAAGTCTGCTTTTTATGCAGGCTTTTTTTTTACAAAAAAATTAATTTTTTTGTAAATATGTCGAACCTCTTGCCTAAAGAATTGAGCGAAGATTAAATAAGGCGATTTAAGCGATTAAAACAGCTGGTGAACGGTAAAAAAGATTTTTTTGAAACATTGAATAGTTTTTATTATAATCGGTTTAATATAAAAACAATAAAGCGGTCAACAAATTTAAAAAAAATAATAATGCGTATCGGGTCCTCAAAAAAAATATAATGGATGGGGGCTTTTCAAATGAATAATGTTATTAATCCAAATTTTTTAACTTCTCAAGGTGTTAATACTAAGAGTAAACCAGTATCTAAAGTTCATAACAGAGATATGATGCAGGATTTTAAAACTCTTTTTCAGGACAATGTCAATAAAACTATAAATCTTCAAAAACAAAGTGCAGATATGACTCAAAAAATGGTTGCTGGAGATGTTGAGGATATTCATCAGGTTATGGTTGCTGCAGAAAAAGCAAAAATAGCTTTCAAATTCACTCTTGAAGTAAAAAACAAAATAATGACTGCTTTTCAAGAAGTTCAAAGAATGCAAATTTAATCTAATATGATCTCTCTTTAAAATAATAGAAATAAAATTGGATGAGTGGGGTAAGTAATGGATTTTAAAGCAATAATTGAAAAAATAAAAGTTAATTTCTCAAATTTAAGAAAAGAACAACAGATTCTTCTCTATGGAATTATAGGTGCAAGTGCAATTACATTGTTATTCTTGATGTTCTGGGGTGGTAAGCAAGAATGGTCAGTTCTTTTTGCAGGACTTTCTCCAAAAGAATCATCCAAAATAGTAAATGAATTAAAAAACAAAGCTTATGATTATCAACTTGAAGCTGGCGGAAATAATATATTGGTTCTTACTAAACATAGAAGTGAGATAATGCTTGAGCTTGCAGGTTCAGATACTTTGCCTGAAAAAAATGTTACATGGGAAAGTCTTTTCAAAAATACATCTGTTTTAGGTCAAACAAAGCAGAGAGAAAAAATAGATTATGTTCGAGGTATTCAAGGTGAGCTTGAATATACAATTGGCAGAATAGATCAGATTGTAAATGCAAGAGTTCATGTAAATATTCCAGCTGAAAAACTTTTTAAAGAAGATGAAGTCGATCCAACAGCTGCTGTAATGCTTAAATTAAGACCTTTTGAAGATATTACAGTAGAAAACATTAGAGCAATACAGAATCTTGTTGCATTTAGTATTGAAGGAATGTTTCCTGAAAATGTTAAAGTTGTTGATTCAAGCGGTAAAATCCTTTCAGATCAGGTTGATTATCAAAAAGATGATGCTTCAAAAACAATGACAATTATTCAGATACAAAAGGAATTTGAAAAAGATTTAGCTAAAAAATCAAGGCAAATGCTGGATAAAGTTCTTGGTCCTGATAATTCTGATGTAAAAATATCAGTTGAATTTGATTTTGATAAAATTGAAACTACAATTAAGAATTTTTCACCTCCAATTCCAGGAGAAGATACTGGTATTAAAAGATCAGAAGAAAAAGAAGCAGAAAAATATGAAGGTACTGGCAAATTCCCAGGTGGAGTTCCAGGTACTGATTCAAATATACCGGGTTATAAAGCAATTGAAGGAGATAGTTCAAAATATACAAGAGATAAGTTAATATCTAATTATGAAATAAATTCTGAACAAAAAAATCTCATAAAAACTCCAGGTTCATTAAAAAGACTTACTATATCAGTTCTTGTCAATGATAATAGAAAACTTACAGTTGAAGAAAAATCAGGTCTTCAGGAAGCTGTGAAAAATGCTGTAGGATTTAATGATAATCGTGGAGATACTATTAGTCTTACTCAAATTCATTTTGATAAAGAATGGTATCAAAAAATGCTTGATGAGATTGAAAGAGAAAGAAGAATGAAGCTTATTATGACTCTTGCAACTATTGCTAGCATTGTGTTTATTATAATGACAATACTTGCGGTTAGATGGTATAGAAACTATCAGGTTGCTAAGAGAAGAAGAATGGCTCAGGAAGAAGAAGTCGAGCAGGTTGTTGAAATTGAAGAAGAATTTGAACCAATTATTTCTATAGAAGAACAGGAAAGGAAAGAAATGCATGATAGAATTAAAAGGATTGCTCAGCAGGATCCTGAAAATGTATCAAAACTTTTAAAAGCTTGGATGCTTGAAGAATAAGGAGCAATTATGAGTAAAGGTAAAGGAAAAATGGATTTAACAGGTAGGCAGAAAGTTGCAATTTTGCTTATATTTCTTGGACCTGAAATATCATCACAGATATTTAAAGAATTCTCTGAAGAAGAAATTGAACTTCTTACTCTTGAAATTGCTAAGATGCAGAGAGTTGATTCTGAAGTTAGAGATAAAGTGATTGATGAATTCAATCAGCTTCTTCAAGCGTCTGAGTTTATAAGTCAGGGTGGTATTGGTTATGCAAAAGAGCTCCTTGAAAAAGCTCTTGGAGTGGAAAAAGCTAATGAAATACTTGGTAAACTTACAGCAACATTTCAGGTTAGACCTTTTGATATTGTTAGAACTCTTGATCCTAGTCAGCTTTTAAACTTTATTCAAGGCGAACATCCTCAGGCAATTGCTCTTATACTTTCATTTCTTCCGGCTGAAAAATCTGGATTTATATTAACTCAGCTTCCGGCTGATATTCAGGCTGATGTTGCTCGAAGGGTTGCAAAAATGGAATCGACAGCTCCTGAAGTTGTTCGTGAAATGGAAAGAATTCTTGAGAAAAAACTTTCTTCTGTTCTTTCAGAGGATTATACATCAGTTGGCGGTATTGATGCTATTGTTGAAGTATTGACAAAAGTTGACCGTGGTACTGAAAAAAGTATTATTGAAACTCTTGAAATACAAGATCCTGAACTTGCTGAAGAAATTAAAAAGAGAATGTTTGTATTTGAAGATGTTATTCATATTGATGATAGAGGAATTCAGCGAATTCTTAGAGAAATTGATACAAAAGATCTATCAGTTGCTCTTAAAGGGGCAACGGAAGAAGTTATGGAAAAATTCGGTAAAAATATGTCAAAAAGAGCATCTGCTATGCTTGTAGAAGATATGGAATTTATGGGACCTGTTAGGGTTAAAGATGTTGAAGAAGCTCAGCAAAAAATTGTTAATATAATTAGAAGTCTTGAAGAACAGGGTGAAGTTGTAATATCAAGAGGTGGCGAAGAAGAAATTGTTGTATAAAATAAAAAGGCATGACGGATAGAGCGTGAAATAGGAAAAGACCGGGGTTCGGGACACGGGGTATCGGAAAAGTAAAAGCAGTAAAGCCGTGACGGATAGAGCGTGAAATGTCATTTTATGACATTAGTGACAAAAAACAAAGTCACTATGTCACCTTGCAGTCACATTCACTTAAGCTGTCATCCCGGTATTATTCTGAGCCGGGATCTGTTTTAAATAGGAGTTACTTTTGACTGTATTTAAATTAAAAAACATAAATAATAAAATAATAATTGGTGAGTCTGGTGTTATAAAAAAACCAATAATTGATCCTGAAAAAGTCGAGTATGAAAGACTTATTGATGAAAAACAAAATATTGTCAATGAAATTAATAATTTAAAAAGTCAATCACAAGATATTATTTCAAATGCCCAAAAAAAAGCAGATTCTATTTTAAAACAAGCTGAAATTGAAAAAGATAAAATATATAAAGAGATTGAAGATGTGAAAATTGAATGTGAAAATTTAAAAAAAAATGCTCAGATCGAAATAAAAGAAAATTCAGAAGAAAAATATTCTAAAGCTTATGATGATGGTTTTGAAAAAGGTGTTAATGATGGTGAACAAGAAGGTCTTAAATCTTCAAGAGAACAATATACAACTGTTCTTCAGGAAGCTGAAAGAATTGCCAATAGTGTAATTGAAAAAAAACAAGAAATTCTTGTTAATTCAGATAAAGAAATTCTAAAAATTGTTTTTCTTATAGCTAAAAAAGTTGTTAATTCAGAGTTACTTATAAATAAAGAGATTGTTTTGAATAATATTCAAGCAGCTTTGGCTAGATTAACTGATAAGGCAAATGTAACAGTTCATATAAATAAAAAAGATTTGAATATTATTGAGTTAAAAAAAGAAGAGTTTTTTAATACAATTAGAGGTTTGAAAAATTTTAATATAATTGAAGAAAATTATCTTAAACCAGGTGATTGTATTATTGAAACAGATTACGGCTTTATTGATGCAGTAATAGATTCACAGTTTGAAGAACTTGAAAGACAAATTCTTGAAGAAGGTCTTTAATGGATTTTGATTATCTTGAAAGTAAAATAAAAAATATAGATACTCTAAAAGTTAATGGTAAAGTAACGCATGTAATTGGTCTGTTAATTGAATCTTTAGGGCCATCTGCAAGAATTGGCGAACTCTGTTACATTTATCCAAGAGGTTCAAAAGAACCTATTTATTCTGAAATTGTTGGTTTTAAAGATAATAAAGTCCTTTTAATGCCGTTTTCGGAAGTTCATGATATTGCTCCAGGTTGTGAAGTTAGAGCAACTGGACATACTTTAAGAGTAGGTGTTGGCAAAGCACTTCTTGGTAGAGTTCTTGATGGAATGGGAAGACCTATGGATGGTAAAG
The DNA here is from genome assembly GCA_023228995.1 of Candidatus Muiribacterium halophilum. Taxonomy (GTDB): domain Bacteria; phylum Muiribacteriota; class Muiribacteriia; order Muiribacteriales; family Muiribacteriaceae; genus JALOAD01. Next base: position 79,842 of record JALOAD010000001.1, on the reverse strand, counting down.
GACCTGTTAAATTTGAAAAGTATTATTCAGTTTATAATGAACCGCCAAATCCTCTTTTAAGGTCAAGGATTAAAGATAAACTTGAACTTGGTGTTAAATCTTTGGATGGAGTACTTACAGTTGGAAGTGGTCAGAGAATAGGTATATTTGCAGGTTCAGGTGTTGGAAAATCAACTCTTTTAGGCATGATAGCTAGAAATACAGAAGCTGATATTAACGTTTTTGCACTTGTTGGAGAGCGTGGAAGAGAAGTTAGGGAATTTATTGAAAGAGATCTTGGCGAAGAAGGTCTTAAAAAATCTGTTGTAGTTGTTGCAACTTCAGATACTCCCGCACTTATTCGTCTTAAAGGAGCTTATGTTGCAACATCTATTGCTGAATACTTTAGAGATCAGGGTAAAAAAGTGATTTTAATGATGGATTCTGTTACAAGATTTGCTATGGCTCAGAGAGAGGTAGGGTTGACAATTGGTGAACCTCCAGCGACTAGAGGTTATACTCCATCAGTTTTTTCTGTTTTACCAAAACTTTTAGAAAGATCTGGAACTTCAGAAAAAGGTAGTATTACAGGTATTTATACAGTTCTTGTTGAAGGAAGTGATATGGATGAACCTGTTGCTGATGCAGTTAGAGGTATTCTTGATGGTCATGTTGTTTTAAGAAGAGAGCTTGTAATGCAGAATCATTATCCAGCTATTGATATTCTTGAATCAGTTTCAAGACTTATGCCTGAAGTATGTTCAGAAAAGCATCTTATGTCTGCAAACAGGTTGAGAAGTGTGTATTCTACTTATAAAGAGGCAGAAGATCTTATAAATATTGGTGGTTATGTTAAAGGTTCAAATCCGCATATTGATTTTTCTATTAAAAAAATTGATGAAATTAAAAATTTCCTTAAACAAGGTGTTTATGAGAAATTTTCTTTTGATGAAACTGTTGAAATGCTTTTGGATATTTTTAAAACATAAAAATGGGTAAAGAATGAAAAGGTTTAAATATAAATATGAAAGGCTTCTTAATCTTAAAGAAATTGAAGAAAAAAGAGAATTTGCATTGCTTTCAAGAATTAGAAGTAATATTGAAAAGGAAACTCAAAATAAAAATAAGTTAAAACATGATGTTGAGGATTTAAGAAAAAAAGTTAATGAACTTGAGTTTTTCAATGTTGAGGATTTAAGATATTATTCATTGAAAAATCGTGAACTTGAAAATAATATTGTTAATATTGAAAATAAAATTGAAGAACTTAAGCAAAAAGAAATAAAACAAAATGATGTTGTTGTTGAAATTAGAAAGAATAAAAAAATACTTGAAAAGCTTAAAGAAAAACATAAAATTGCTTTTTTTAAAGAAGAGGAAAAACAACTTAGTAAGTTTATGGACGAACTTGGAACACAGAGGTTTAAAAGATAGGTAGAAGCAAGCGAAATGGTGAAATGGTGAAGCCAGGGAAGTATAAAAACGGTATGTGAGTATGTCAAGCGTATGAGAGCGGTATAGGGCAAAGTGAAATAGGAAAGTACTAAATCCATTTCGCTAATTCGCTAAAAAATGTTCATTGAACATTTTGATTGGCAATTTCGCAGCTTTTTAAACGGAGGATAACTATGATTAATAATATTTTGAGAGTTCAGAGTAGAATAAGTGAAATAAAAGACAAAGTTTCACAGCTGGATAAGGTTTCTTCATTAAAATTTAAAAAAGAATTACAAAACAATATAGATAATGGCGATAATAAAATTAATAGCAAATTAGGCGAAGAACTTGCAAAAATAAATAATATTCTTGGCGATGATAATGTTGCAGATATTGAAAAACTTGCTCCTGAATTTTTGAAAAAAGTTACAGGAATAAGTAGTATGGAAAGTCTTAAAAATAAAAATTCACTTGATTTTTATAAGACAATTTCTGAAAAGCTTTTTTAGTGAGGTAGTTTTTAATGGCAAAAGAAAATGATGATAATGTAGTTAAAAAAAAGACATCTTTTTTTAGTAAAATATTGGCAGTTGTATTATTTTTTATTCTTTTAGGAGTTTTAGGAATTTTTATAATTCTTATGGATTATATTGGTGCTTTAAATATTAGAAGAAAACTTCCTGATAATATAAAAAGTATTCCTATTATAGCCGAATATGTTGAAAAAGTTAGAGTTTTGCATTTGAGCGAGGAAGAAAGATTAAAATATTGGATTGAAGAACAGAGTGAACAGTATAATTCTCAACAAAAAGAGTTAAAAAAAGCTGAATTAGATATTGAAAATAAAATGAAAGAACTTATTGATCTTGAAAAAGAGATGGAAGAAAAAAAGATTGAATGGGAAGATACTAATAAAAAATTAGATGAGCTTAAAAATAAAATCGATGATTTAGAAAACAGAAAAACAAATATAAGCGATGGTATTAAAACTGAACAACTTAATGATCTTGAAAAACTTGAAAAGCTTAAAAAAATTGCAGTCATATATGAAAAAATGGATTCTGAAGCAGCAGCATTGACTTTTAATGAAATGGATACTGATCTTGCAATTGATTTGATTATGATGATGAAAGAATCAAAATCCGCATTGATAATGAATAACATGAATGCAGAAAAAGTTAAAATTATAACTGAAAAATTAAAAACAAAAGGAGCTTGGAAGTCGAATGATTGATTCTCTTGCAATAATAATTTTGGGATTAATACAGGGATTAACGGAATTTTTACCAGTTTCAAGTTCAGGTCATCTTGTTTTTATGGAATATTTTTTGAATTTCAAACAACCTGGAGTTTTTTTTGATGTTCTTCTACATTTTGGAACTGCTTTTTCTGTTGTATTTGTTTTTTATAAAAGAATAATAGAGTTATTAAAAAGTTTTTTTACTTGGAAAAAAGACAATGATTTTTATTTATGTATTTATATAATTATTGCTAATATTCCAGTTGCTATAATTGGTTTAGGTGGTTTTGATAAGTATTTCAAAGCTCTTTTTAGTATAAATATTGTTGCATTTACATTGATTTTGAACGGTGTAATGATGTATTTAACTAAATTTATTAAAATTGGCAATAAAGACTTTAACATTAAAAAAAGTATTTTTGTCGGAATTGCTCAATGTATTGCTATAACACCAGGAATATCAAGATCAGGAAGTACTATTTTTGCAGCTTTGCTTGGCAAAATATCTCCAATAAAAGCTTTTGAATTTTCTTTTTTATTATCTTTACCAGTTATATTTGGAGCAGCTTTTAAAGAGTTTTTTGAAGTGAAAGATACAATACAGTTTAATCCATGGTATTTAGCAGGATTTTTAATATCTTTTATTACAGGAATATTTGCTTTGAAATTTTTAAAAAGATTTGTTGTAAAAGGAAAACTGCATTATTTTGGAATTTACTGTTTTATAATAGGCTGTATACTTATTTTAGTAAAAAAATAAAGTAAAGGGTTCAATAATGAATATAATTTATAGAAGACAGATTTTAGGAACAATTTTAGGGGGAATATCAATATTAATGCTTCTTCTTTACTATTTTGGTGGAGAAAGCATGTTAGGTCAATTATTTCTTATACTCAAAAATGCAGTTGGATGTGGTGTTCTTGTAGTATCATATTTTTTTTGGATTGTATCATGGCAGGTTTTTTCTATGAGTGTAGAAGAAGAATATGTTTTGGATAAACATCATTTTACTTTGATATTTTTAGCATGGATTTTATTTGGAATTACATTTCTTATTTTTGCAGCTACTTTTTCAAATGGTGGATATATTGGAAATTTTATATATTTGAGTTTTTTAGATGTATTTGGAAAACCTGGAACTTTGTGGCTTACAGGTATTCTTATGCTTGTATCAACAATAATTACATTTAATATTGATGTTGCGATAATTGCACTTTTTGTTAAGAAAAAATCAATTGTAGTTTTTGAAAAAATGAAAGAAATTCAAATGCCAAAATTTGCTCAATTATCGTATAACAAAGATGAAATTATTGAAAATTCCAATATTAAAGAACTGATAATAACAGATAATAATAAAGAAGAAACAAATACAGTTTCCAAAAAATCTAATAAAAAAACTAAAGATATAGATAATAGTTTTGAATTAACAAAAGAAAATATTGATGATATTCCTGTTAGTGGAATGTTTGATGAAAAAAAAGATTTAAAAGAAAATGAAAGTGAAAATGAAAAAACAGAAAATAAGGTTGATGATAAAAAACTTAAAAAAGAAAACAAAAAAAAAGGTGTTTGGAATAAATTTTTAGCAAGAGCTGCGGAAGATTATGATAATCCTGAAGATGCAGAAATTGAAAATATTGACAATGATGATAGTATTGTTGTGGAAGCTGATGTAATTGAAGAGGATTTAGAAGAAGAAACTGTTGAAAAAAATGAAAAAAACAAAGAAAAGATAAAAAAAAATAAAGATAAAGAAATTGATAAATCAGATGAAAACTATGAATTAGGAGATGTAATTGATGAGGAAAATGACGATATTCCTCAATTAAAGGAAAGAGCTAAAATTCAAATTCCTACAATTGATTTACTCGATAATTTTGTTGTTAAACAAACAGTTACTCAAGAAGAATTAAAAGAAAAAGCTGAAAGACTTTTAAGTACTCTTTCTAGCTTTAAAATCGAAGCTAAAGTTATAAATATGACGATTGGACCATCTGTAACCCGATTTGAACTTCAGCTTGCTCCAGGAATTAAAGTATCAAAACTTATAGGACTTCAAAATGATATTGGAGTAACTTTAGCTACAAATAACATTAGAATTGAAGCTCCAATACCGGGAAAGTCAGCAATAGGAATAGAAATTCCAAATGCTAATCCAATGCTTGTTCCTTTTAGAGAAGTTGTATGTAAGGTTCAGCAAAAAGGGCATCCTTTGACAATTGGATTAGGTAAAAATATAAATGGTGAGGTAATGCTTTTTAATATTGCAAAAACTCCTCATTTACTTATTGCAGGAGCGACTGGTTCTGGTAAATCTGTATGTGTAAACACAATTATATGTTCAATTCTATTTAATGCTCATCCTGATGATGTTAAATTTATAATGGTTGATCCTAAAATGGTTGAACTTTCTATGTATAATGGAATACCGCATCTATTAATACCAGTTATAACTGAGCCCAAAAAAGCAGCAGCAGCACTTAATTGGGCTGTTGAAGAAATGGAAAGCAGATATTCTAATTTAGCTGATCATAAAGTGAAAAAAATAGAAGAATTTAATGAAAAAATGGACAAATTAAAAGAAGAAGACCCTAAAAATGCTCAGTTTTACAATAAAATTCCATATATTATTGTTATAATCGATGAGCTTGCAGACCTTATGGTTGTTGCAAGAAATGAAGTTGAAGAAAGTATAATGAGAATTGCTCAAAAAGCACGAGCTGTAGGAATGCATCTAATTATTGCAACTCAAAGACCTTCTGTAAATGTTATTACTGGTGTAATAAAAGCTAATTTACCTTCAAGAATTGCTTTTTCTGTGCAATCACAGACAGATTCGAGAACTATTATTGATCAAAAAGGTGCTGAATCACTTATTGGTAAAGGCGATATGTTATACTGGCCAATTGGTGAGAGTTCTCCTGAAAGAATACAAGGAGCTTTTGTATCTAATGCAGAGTGTGAAAGAATTGTAAAAGATTGGGCTGATCAAGTTGAGGCTCAATATGATGAAGAAATAAATCAAAAAATTGAAGCCCAGGTTAATTCAAAAGAAAACAATGATAGAAGTGCTGTTTCTGGCGAAATTGATAAAAGTGATGAATTATTTCCTGAAGCTGTTAGAATTGTTGTTGAAGGTCAAAAAGCTTCAATTTCTTTATTACAAAGAAAGCTTAGTGTTGGTCATGCAAGAGCAGCAAGACTTATGGATATAATGGAAGATTCTGAAATTGTTTCAAAAATGAATCAGAGAAATCAAAGAGAAATATTAATAAAACCTGAACAAATTGAAGAATATGTGTAAGAGCGGTATGTGAAGCGTATTAGAGCGGTATGTGAAATGTATTAGAGCTGTATAAGAGCGGGTATGAAAACCGTGACAGATTGAACTGTGACAAATGATAGTAATAAAAAGCATTAGCAGCGTTTTAAACCTAATGAGATTGTCAAAATGTTCAGTGAACATTTTGTTAGTGGGAAAAACAAAAGTTTTAAATCTATTTTACTATTGACTGATTTACTATTCGCAGGTTTTTGGTTTTTAACACTCAACTCCTTAAACTCTCTAACTTTCTTTATTATTGTCATCCCGGTATGATTCTGAGCCGGGATCTATTTTACTTTTTTTTGTCGCTCAATAAAAAATGAATACTTCCCAAACCAGATGCAATGCAAAAAAATAAAGATAAATAAAAATTAAATCTTAAACCAGATAAAATATAAACTTGTTCATAAATATCAGGGTGATAATGAATATTTATAAAATCTTTGTTTTCAAAAACAGATATCATTGAATCAGGGATTACCTTATAATAATTCATACCTTGTATTTTATAAGTTAATTCATACTTACCTTCAAATTCAGATGATTCAATTAAGAATGCTTTGGTAGATGGCATTATTTTTATTTCCATATACTGATAAAGGTCATAAGATAATTTAAATAATAAAGCTATAAATATTACAAATAAAATGATTCCTTGCAATAAAACTCCTTTTTTGTTAAACATTTTATTCATCCTTATATAATAAAATATAGCTATTCCAATAGAATAAATAGTAAATTAAAACCTCTGATTAAATAGCACAACTTATAGAAGCAAAAATTTGTAAAAAGTATTTTGCTTTTTTTATTAAAATATATTGTATCATTATTTTTTAAATTTGCCTATAAATTAATTGTTGTATTTTGCTTCCTTACAGGCTTTATAAAAATATACAAATACTTCGTTATTCTCATTTGCTTACATATGTAAGCCTGTTTTAAATGCCTTGTCTTTTTATATTTCTATTAAATCTCCAAATTGAATCCTCTGATTAAATAAACAAAAATCAATATAATGTCATCTCAAAGTAAATTACATATAAAAAAATGTCATCCCTGCACTATTCTGAATTTTTGTCATCCCGGTATGATTCTGAGAAACTGTCATCCCGGTACTATTCTGAGAGTTTTGTCATCCCGGTATGATTCTGAGAAACTGTCATCCCGGTATGATTCTGAGCCGGGATCTCGCTTTTGATATTTTTTTCATTACAATAACGCAAAAAAATAATCATTCGGTACCATTCGATATTTTACATCCATATAAAATATCTCTTTACCTTCGTTCACTTATAATACATCCGTATATTATATGCTTCGCAACGTTCACTCAAGTTACCGAGTAGATTTTTTTTTTGCTTTTGTTTATAAAAACTCCTTAATGATTAAATATAATTGAAAAACTTCTAACGAGTTCTTGTAATTGAATCCTCTGATTAAATAATCAAAAATCAATATAATGTCATCTCAAAGTAAATTACATATAAAAAAATGTCATCCCTGCACTATTCTGAATTTTTGTCATCCCGGTATGATTCTGAGAAACTGTCATCCCGGTATGATTCTGAGAAACTGTCATCCCGGTATGATTCTGAGCCGGGATCTGTTTTTGATTTTTTTTTGAATTAGATTTTACATATAGATTCAAAAAATTGATATCGAGCGTAATTATGGAAGCTGTCTTAAGATTTTCAATAAGTATACAAAAAAGAAATTCAAAGTTAAAAAAAATAAAATTATAAATAACTAAGATGCATTAGAAAATCTTAAGGAAATTACATGGAGGTAATTTAAAGCTGAACATGTAAGGAGAAAATTTATACTATGTAAATTTTCAACTGGTACCAAGATATCAATTGTTTTGAATAGTATAATTATTTAAAATATTGAAGCCATTAATTAGAAAAACTTCTAACGAGTTCTTGTAATTGAATCCTCTGATTAAATAATCAAAAATTTAGTATATTTATTCAGAGGGTTCAATTAAAAAAAATCAAATTTTATATATAAAAAAAGATAAATGTGTTAATATTAAAATCCATAGGCAATATGAATTCTGCAAAAATATTTAAGGCAGGAGAAAATATGATTTTTTTAAAAAAAATTTTGAGTTCTTTAATGTGGAAAATGTTTATGCTTAAAAATCGTGTTGTTTTGAGGAATTTTGAAAAAAAATACCTTAAAATAGCTGATTATCGTTACAAAAATTCTTCAATATATGCAGATTTCATAAATAACAAAGAATTATTTGAAAAAAATTTAGAAGCGGATTTTGCTGATATTGCGAATTTAATAAAAAGACTTACAATATCAATTGAAACTCTTGCAGATAAAAATAATATTATTAATATAGCAGAACAAAGATTTTTTGCATTAACAGTAGCAAATAAAAAAAAGATAAAAGAGTTTTTTAAATCATTATATTTAGATTTAATAAAAATTAAAATTTATAGTAAAAAATATGAAATGAATGTTGATAAATTCAAAAATAGTGAAAAGCGATATATATTTGAAGCGTATTTATTAGGCTTTGTATGTGCAATCACAGAGTATAATACAATATTAACAATTGTGAGAAATATCACAAACAGCGATATGAGGAATTTTTTAGATGAAGGAGAAGATGATTTTCCTAAAAATGCTTTTTCAAACCTAGAGATGAAATTATATAATAGATGGTATTTTACAAGATTACATGTCTTTAATAGATATGAAAAAAAATATATGGAACGTTTTTATAAGTCAGGTCAAAATCATTATGATAAAGAAAAAAAACTTTTTAGATATTTAAAACTCAATGAAAATATTATAAATAAATTCCAACATGAAATATTTAAAGATAAAACACTTCTTGATTTATTTGAACGACTCGAATGGAAAAAAGTAAAAGAATATATATATCCAATTCAAGTAAATTTATTTACATGGATAGGCGATGCAAGGATAAAAAGGAAAAAACAAAATTTAATATCAAAAAAACAGACAATTGAAGCAGTTAGTAAAATGGAACCAGGAGATATTATTGTAGAAAGAAGAAACTGTTATTTATCAAATATATTTTTAGGTGGTTTTTGGCCACATGGAGCGTTTTTTACAGGAAATCATAAAGATATAGACAATTATTTTAAAGATGATGCTGAAGTAATAGAATTGTTACAAAAAAACAACTGTAAATTACCATGTGAATATTTACAAAAATTATATCCAAAAAAATGGGATTTATTTATAAAAACAGATAATGATTTATCTATAATTGAAGCAACAAGCGAAGGAGTTATTTTTAATAAACCGCTAAATTCACTTCAAGCTGATTTTGTCGGAGTAATACGACCAAGATTAAATAAAATTGATAAATTTTTAGCAATAAAAGATGCGTTTTATTATCATGGAAAAGAATATGATTTTGATTTTAATTTTGTTTCAGAAAATACAATAGTATGTACTGAATTAATCGTAAAAGCTTTTGGTGAAGACAAAAATAAAAAAGGAGTATCATTTCCAATTACAGAAGAATATGGTAAAAAAATAGTTAAGGCGAATTCAATAGTAAAAAAATTTGATATAGAATTTGAAACAGCTGAGCAAGAATTAGATTTTGTATTTTATTTAGAAGGAAATGAAAAGAAAAGAAAAGCTGAATTTGTAAGTTGTGAAATATTCAGACAATCTCATAAAAATAAAAGCAAACTAACAACATGAGTCATGGCGGATGTCGGATGAAAAAAAGTGTTTTAATTATATTACTCATAATATCTATTTTATCAAATGTCAATTCTTACACAGTAGAAAACAATGAAATCTGGGTAGCATTTGATTTTTTTAATGAAAAATTTACAGATTTTGAAACAATAGATGCAGATGTTGCATTCAGAGTACTTAATATATGGGGAAATACACTTGAAGAAGGAAATAGATATGCAGATGATATTGAACAAACAGTACAAAAAATTCATAAAATTGGCAGAAAAACCTCAGGAATGTTTGGAGGAATAAGCATAAGCTCCAAAGATGAAAAATCTTTTATTGAAAAAGCAGGAGCAAGAAATCCAGAAGGAATAATAACATCAGTAGATTCATTAACATTACATGGATGTTATAATAGATTAGAATGGCAGAAGAGATTAAAAGAAATATATAAAATATTTTCAAAACATAATATAGATTATATGGAAATGGATCAACCAGCTCAAGAACACTGGAGAGGAGAATGTTATTGCGATGTTTGTATAAAAGATTTTGAAAAATATTTACACAAAAATAATATAATCCCAAAAACAAATCCATTCAATTATATAGATTATTTGATGAAAAAAAGAATACATAATATAAGAGAAGGGGATAGAGAAAGGTATTCAGAGTTTGGAAGTTATTACTGGCAATTTCAAATAGAAAAAGATTGGAAAAATGTAGGACGATTAACATTAGATTTCAAAAATATAAATCCATTAATGAAATTTTTTGGAAATACATGGGGATTAGCAGGTGAATATATAGAAAGCGTTAAATTCTATGACATGACAAATGTCGCAGGAGATATGAGAACACCATTTATATGGGAACCAGCAAGAGATAGATTCGGACCACCATATAATTCATGGATACCAGCAGTAAAAATAGCACATAGCTTAGGAAATAAAAATATAATATCATTTCTTGATACATATCCTTATGAAAGATTATTAAAAGAACATAAAGAAGATAAAGATTATGTATTTAACATAGTCGCATCAGAGTTTTTAGCCTCAGGAGCAACATTTGTATTTCCATACTCAAACAGAGTAGCATATAATCAATATGGAGAATTTAATAAATTTAATTTAAGAAGATTTATGTCATTTATAAAAAACAATAGAGAATTTTTTGAAAAAAGAAAAACAAACCCTCAAATATTATTAAAAGCCTCGAAACAACAAACAATATTAACAAGATTTCACAAACAATATTGGGCAATAGCATATTATTTAATAGACAATGGATTAGATTATGATTTTGCATTTACAGAAACAAAAACAGATGAAGAAAAATATAAAATAGTTATAGATTGTGATAAATACCATCAAAATATATTCAATTACACCTATGACAAAAATGAAAAATTTATAGCAGAAGATATAAAAGAATTAATATCAAAATTACAAAGAAAAATAACAGTAAATGAAAAAAATACAAGAGTATTTATATATGACAATATGATAGAAGGAAACAATTACATGATAGCAGTAACACAAAAAGAGCAAAAACAGCTTATAATCACAATAAACTCAAATGAAAAATTAAAAAAAATCGTATCATATCCACAAACAGAATTTAAAATCGACAAACAACAAATAATATTTAGTGAACATCCAGCGTTAATAGCAATACAAACAGAGTAAAAACTTCAAAACTTTTTTTACCACGGATTACACTGATGTCCACGGATAAAGCTTTAAAATTAAAAAGCTGTCATAATGTTATACTAAAGTGAATTTTATGTGAAAAGCTGTCATAATGTTATACTAAAGTGAATTTTATGTAAAAAGCTGTCATACCGGTATGATTCTGAGCCGGTATCTGTTATTGTATTGAGTTTTGTCATTCCCGTGAATACAAGAATCCAAAAAAAAGCATTTTTACCGCGGATTACACTGATGTCCACGGATAAAGCTTTAAAATTAAAAAGCTGTCATAATGTTTTACTAAAGTGAATTTTATGTGAAAAGCTGTCATACCGGTATGATTCTGAGCCGGTATCTGTTCTTGTTTTGAGTTTTGTCATTCCCGTGAATACAAGAATCCAAAAAAAAGTATTTTTACCGCTGATTAAATAAACAAAAAAAATTCACAAAAAAATTAAAAATTTAGTATAATAAAAGTATTAAATCATGAATAAAACAAAAACATTATGCCTAACATTAATAATAACATTATCAATAATATATTTACATACAAATAACTCAATAAAAAACACAAAAGGAGAAAATATAATGACTGAAAAGAATAATTTAAAAGAAAAACTAACAGATATACAGTATAAAGTTACTCAAGAGAATGGAACAGAACCACCATTCAAAAATGAATACTGGGATAACAATCAAAAAGGAATATATGTAGATATAATAACAGGAGAAGTATTATTTTCCTCAAAAGATAAATTCGATTCAGGCTGTGGCTGGCCATCATTTACCAAACCAGTAGAAGAAAAAGAAATAATTGAAAAACAAGATAATTCACATAATACAACAAGAACAGAAGTAAGAAGTAAAAACTCAGACTCACATTTAGGACATGTATTCAATGATGGACCAGGACCAACAGGATTAAGATATTGCATAAATTCAGCATCTTTAAAATTCATACCATATGAAAAAATGGAAGAAAAAGGATATAAAGAATACAAAAAATTATTCGCAGAATAATATTTATAGAATAAATATTTATGAAAGAGGTGATAAATTGGAAATTTTAAAAGAATATAACAGTATGCTTTTACATTTATATATGGAAGGTTTTATAAGTCCATTTTCAAATCTTATTCCTTATAGTTTGTATGAATGGTTGTTAAATGAAATCGAGGAAATAGATAGTTCTCTATCTGAAAAAATTAAAAACAATGATAAAAAATTATTAAGTATTGGATTACCTGACAAATTGGATAATAGAACTTCAAGCTTAAGAATAAATGTTTTTGATAAAGATTTAGCAGAATTAATATTAGAAATGTTAAAAAAAATTAAAATTATCAAAATCAAAAAGAAAAAATTACATATAGATTTAGTTACTTATGGTGGAGTTGATAGAAATCGATTAGATTTTAGTGAAGATTTTCACGAAATGGAGTTATATAGTAAAAATAAAACAATTATAAAATATGAATTTAAAAGTGGAACATTTTTTAAAAGAGGTGATGAAAATTATATATTTCCAGATCCGGTTTATATATATAAAAATCTTGCTGAAAAATTTTCAAAATTTAATCCAATTGATATTAACATGGTAATCGAGAAATCAAAACTTATAAATATATCTGAAATGCACATAAAAACTTTATTCACAGAACTTAATGGGAGTCATCAAGTTGGATTTAGAGGAAAAATAGAATTTGATTTTTCAAATATAGAAGGAAAATATCGAGATTTGTTGCTTCTTTTAGCAAGTTTTGGATATTACTCAGGAATTGGTTGCGATACTAATATAGGATTTGGAGAAAATATCCCAACATTTGAATGAAATTTAAGATTTAAACTTTTATGCTTTTTTATTGAAAAAATTCAATTTATTGTGTATAATTAACAATGTAGAAAACAAAAAATCTCTTTGAAAACTTCTCACTTTGAAAACGCAGATGCACCAAGGGATTGGATAGGATTAGTAAAAACACCGTTTTTTTTAAGTCGTTATAAGCAGGTTATTTTAAGTGACCTGTTGAACATACTCTTGAAATGAAGAGGATTACGACATTTCTTCTCTTTTGTTATCATCTCTTTCTTTTCTTCAATATTACTAATATAAATAAATGATATGGAAATAAAGCGGGGAAGTTTTCATGCACTTTTTTGGGTATCTTTACATTAACATTTGTATAAGGTTCAATTCTGTTATATAAGTGAGAAATTTTCATAGAATCAAATTCAAGCATTATCTATAGTATTTACGATTTTAATTGAATTAAACTTCAATATCTAAAAATCAAATTCTTCTAAATTAAATTATTTTTCTTATAATAAGAAATTCTTAAAATTCTCCAGTTTAAATATTATGTAAGGTAAAAAAAATAGATTGATGGAATGTCAGGATAATTAAGTTTTTTATGACAATATTAAAAATATTTTTTTTAAATAAGAAATATATAAAATTTCCAAGTTTATATAAAGTGAGATAAATAAAAAAATATAGGGAGGTATTATATGTTTTTTACAATCAAACTTTTAATAGTAGCGGTTTTTGTTATGTTTGTATGTGGTCTTCCAGTAGTTAAAAATTCAAATGCAGGTGGAATTCTTTCAGGTATAGCAATACTAATATTCGGGTACATATTCTTTGTTATGTTTTTTTAGTTACAATAAGAAATTCTTAAAATTTCCAAGTTTATACATTATGTAAGGCGCAAAAAAACAGTTCAGGGGGAATTAATATGAGTATATTATCAGCAATTGCAGGGGCTATAAGTTGGTTTGCTTATGCAATATTTACTTATCCTATTAAAAGTGCAATTCTAGGAGCTTTAAAGTGGTTGTGGTGGGCTATTTTCTTTTAAAAAATTATCAGGGGGGGAATTATGTTGATTACGTTTTCTGAACATGCTAAAGAAAGATTTTTTCAAAGAAATATTTCAGATTTGGATGTTAAAAGAGTGTTGTTGAATAAAAATATTAATAAAATTGTTAATGTTTTAGGCAAAGTTAAGTTTAGGACTGAGTATAAAGGTGATTTATTGAATGTTGTTATTGCAGGGACAAATAGTGAAGCCACTGTAATTACAGCATATTAATTTATAAAACAGGAGGATTGTTTTATGAATTCAAAAATTTTACAGAAAATTGTTTCTTCATTTCTTCTTATCACAGGTTTTTTATACATTGTTATATTAAAAATTAAAGGTTTATTAAGTTTGTTTTATAAGGATAGAGAATTAGATTTTGATCAAAATGTTGAAAAAGGGAAAACCTGGGATATTTTAACAAGAAATTCTAAATAAGAAAATTATATTTTACACGAAAAGTTCTAATATAAATATGATGTCAAAAAATCAGGAGGTGTTACCATGAGTATAATTTCAGCAATTATTGGAGCGGTTAAATGGTTTTGGTGGGCAATTCTTTTGTAATTAGTTTCATTTTTCCGCAGTATTGATTCTCAAATTTGTTTTTTATTAAATGAATTTAGAATTAATACTGCGAATTTCTAAAGATAAGATTGCATTTTGTTTGTATTTATTCAGATTAGATTTGTAAAAACTGTTAATAAAACTTAATTAAAAAGGGGATTATTATGAAAAAAATTACTAAATCGGATAATTATGAAATAGTTATTGAAAATGTTGAAAACAAAAGGTCATGGAAAAAGATATTTGGTTTTTTTTTATTGATTCTATTAATAAATTTTGTTGTTTTTTCAATTGTTAATTCTGGTTCATTTTATGGGAAAGAAGTTTTTACTAATGCTAAAAAGGCTATTCTTACTGATTATGAAAAATCTGAGATAAATGAGCTTATTAAATCTACTTCTAATATTTATTATTCTAAAGTTGATAATAGTGCGGAAAGAATGTTTAGAGAAGATCTTGAATTGTTTTTTGATACAAAGCAGGATAATCTTAAATCATATTTTAAAGATCTTATAGGATATTCTACAATTTATCATTATACTAAAGGGAAAATAACAGGTGATATGAGTGGGTTTGATAATAAGATAACAGATATATTTAATGAAACATTATTTGAGGGAAATCTTTCAGCTTCTATTAAAAAAATTGTAGATGAAAATATTGTAGAAAAAAACAATGATAATTATGAATATATTAAAAATATAAATAGTAATATTGATAAATATGTTGATTGTTGAAAGGTGTATTTATCTGAAGGGAAAATAAATAAAATTGGTGGTTTTGAGATTCCTACAATTAATAAGTATATAAACATTTTATCAGGAAAAACAGTATTATTTTTAGTTGATACATTTTTGTTTGACAAAATTATTAAATTGGCGATTGTAAATTTTGGTTTAACTAGTACTGGAAAATTGGGTTCGACTGCAAGTTTTGGAATATCAATTGCTGTTTCTTGTGCTGTAGATTATGGTTTTGGAGAATTAAGTTGGTATTCAAATAAAGAAGATATTAGAAATAAATATAAAAAAATGGAAGAAGAAATTATTGATGGTAGTAATGGTAAAAAAGGATTGATAGAATTGTATAATGATATTTTATCAAGAAATAAAAATTATATAAAAGAAATAACTATTTCATCATTAATTGAAGCTTCAAAAGATAAATTAAACATTAAATCTAATACAAAAGATTATCTTATAAAAAATTATATAGTTTCAGAGTTTTAAAAGATTATTATATTAGGAGGTATTTGTATGAAAATTTATAAAAAAATCTTGTTATATATTGTTAAAAGATATAATTATAATGTTTTTTCCAAAAAATTGAGTCTTGAAAAAAAATATGGTCCTTATGTATCGTTTCATCAAAAACAGCCTTTTTATGTGAGATATGCTTATAAGGAATTAAAAAGATTGGGTATTACAGATTTTTATATTAATCAATAATAAAATACATAATAAAAAAGGTGGTTTTATGAAGAATTTTTTAAAAATCTTATTATTAATATTTTTTATATTTTCCATTAATTAATTGTTATATTTTGCTTCCTTATAGGCTTTATAGAAATGTACAAATACTTCGTTATTCTCATTGGCTTACAAATGTAAGCCTGCTTCAAAATGCCTTGTCTTTTTATATTTCTATTAAAGCTCTAAATTATGTATTTAATCAGAGGATTCAATTGCAAATTTAAAACGCTGGTATTTTTCTAAAAATTTCTTATAATTAAATAATTGGAGGGTTTTATGAAAAGTAAAAAAAAGAAGAAAAAAATACAATTTAATTTAAAAAATGAGCTTAAAAGAAAATCAAGAAATGAGTTTGCTAATATTAAAACTTTTGAAAAAATCATCGATGATAAGGGTTATAAAAGACATCCTAAACACAAACTTGACTATTGATTTGCTGAATAGTATTATTATACCCATATTTTAAATGTATGGAGTATTTTGTATGAAGGTTTATAAATTTTTCTTTATTCTTATTTTTATGCTGGTTTCAAATTCTAATGCTGAAAGATATATTGTTTATCTTAATGATTCTAATGTTGTTAAATCTTCTTTTGATAATAAAATCATCAATCTTAAAAACATTCATTCTCAAAGTCTTATTAATTTAAATTCTAATGATAGAGCTTCTAATATTAAAGTTATTAAATCTCTTTGGTCTATTAATGCTGTTGTTGTTGAAGCTTCTAAAGATATTTTACTTGAGCTTGATAATATTAAATATTTTATTGCTGATAGGAAAGAGAATTCTATTAATGTTAATAAGAGTTTTTTTAAATTTCAAAATTCTGATGTTTCTTGGAATATTTCTAATATGAATATTCCTGAAATCTGGTCTGATTATGGTTTTAAGGGTAAGGATATTGTTGTTGGTATTATTGATACTGGTTTGGATATTAATCATATTGAGTTTTCTGATTTATCTAAAATTAAAAATGCTTGGTCTTTTGGAAAGGTTATTAATCCTTCTGAGTTAATTGATAATAAAGGTCATGGTAGTCATGTGGCTGGTATTATCGGTGGTAGTGATAAATCTGGTCAATCTATTGGTGTTGCTCCTCTTTGTGATTTTGTTATTGCTAGGGCTGTTGGTGTTGAAAGCGTTCGTGCTAGTGATCTTCTTGAGGCTATGCAATATATGCTTGATCCTGATGAGAATCCTTATACTGATGATTATCCTAGAATTATTAATTGTTCTTGGCATTCTTCTTATGATTATCAAAATCCATATTATGAAATGATTGAAACTTGGTTGGATTTTAATATTATTCCTTGTTTTTCTGCTGGGAATTGGGGTCCTGAAGAAAAAACTATTACTAATCCTAAGGAACATCCTGGAACTTTTGCTACTGGTGCTGTTGATAGTTCTGGGATTATTGCTAAGTTTTCAAGCAGAGGTCCTGGAGTTTTTAATGGTGAATTTACTCAAAAACCTGATTGGACTGCTCCTGGTGTTGATATTATTTCGGTTGAATCTAATGGTGATTATGTGCAAATGTCTGGTACATCAATGGCTTCACCGCATATTGCTGGTCTTTGTGCTCTTATTCTTGAAAGTGGAAAACAGTTGAGTGTTGAGGATATAAGGTATATTTTAAGGAAATCATGTTCAAATTCAAATTCTAATGAATATTCAAAAGATTATGGTTATGGTTTTGTTAATGGTAAAAGAGCTCTTGATATTGTTATGAATGGTAGTGTTCTTAAAGGTAAGGTTGATAATAATATTGTTTGTGATATTAAGATTTTAGAGAATGGAAGGATTATTCAAACTGACGAAAACGGTGTTTTTTCAGTTTTTTTGTTGCAAGGAGATTATAATATTGAAGTAATGAGTTATGGTTATAAAACTCTTGTGAAATCAATTTCAATTTCAGAAAATTCTGTTGAAAATATTTCCTTTAAGCTTGAAAAGATCAATACTTTGAATTTTAAAGGTATTGTGTTAGATTCATTGAGTAATAATTATGTTAAAAGTGTTATTAATATTGAAAATTCAAATTTTAGTGAAACATTTGAAACTGATAAAAATGGTAAATTTTCATTTGAATTAAGTTCAGGTATATATAATATTTTAATTAATTCTGATGGGTATAGAACTTTATCTTTGCGTGATTTTCCTGTTTATTCTGATATTAACGAGGATTTTGTGTTGCAAAAAGCTTCAGATGTTTTAATTATAGATAATGATTCTGGAAAAAAATTTGATAAGTGTTATTCTGAATATTTTGAAAAGGAAAATATTTCATTTGAGTATATAGAGCTTGAAGATAATGAAATTTTTAATATTGAAAAAATGTCTGGTTATAATTTAGTTATTTGGGTAATGGGGAATAATATAGGAACAAGATTAATAAAAGATAATCGAGATATGCTTAGAGATTATACTAAAAATGGTGGAAATCTTTTTATATCAGGACAGGATATTGCAGTTGGATTAAGAAGAGGTTATGAGGAAAGTGATTTTTTAGAAAACACGCTTAAAGCTAGTTATTCAAAAGATAGACCTTCTCAGAATATTATTTGTGGTGAAAATATTGAATTTACTTTAGAAAAAATGAGTAATACTGGATATGATCAGGTTTCACCAGATGTAATTAATCCAAAAAATGGTAGTAATGCAATATTTACTTATAAGGATAATTCAGGTGCAGCTGGAATTTATTATTTGGAAGATTATAAACTTTTATATCTTTCTTTTAGTCCAGCTAGAATTAAAGATGAAAATATAAGACAAAATATATTAAAAAAATGTTTTGAACTTTTTGAATTTCAAAACTGACTATTACTTGTCTTTTTATGATATAATATTATTATGAAAAAAATGTTTATTCTAAATTTAAATCTGAAAGAAATAATAAGAAATTTTTTTTTGAATCTTAATAAATTCAGTACAGCATTAGATTTTATAGATTTGGGAAAATATATTTTTATCTTAAAATCTTTTAAATTTGGAAATTCAAATTATGTCTGAGTTATTATTTAAGCAAAATATAGATCTTATATCGGTTACTGAATTAAGAAGAAAAGCTGTTAATTCACAACTTGATTTAAAGAAAAAAAATGCACTTGGTCAATATATGACTCCAGCAAATATAGCATCTTTTATGGTTTCTTTATTTCCAAAACCTGATAGTGAAAAAATCAGATTGCTTGATCCTGGGGCAGGTGTTGGTAGTTTGACTTCAGCGTTTGTTGATCGTTTTTGTAATTCTTGTTCTAATCTAACAGTTGAATTGACAGCTTATGAAATTGATTCTATAATGCAAGATTATTTAAGAGAAAATTTATCTCTATGCAAAATACTAGCAAACCAAGAGAATTGTAATTTTTCTTGGGAATTATTAAATAAAGATTTTGTTCATGAATCAACTAGAATAATTGCTTCAGTTGATAGTCTTTGGCAAGATGATGTGGAAAAATTTTCTCATTGTATAATGAATCCGCCTTACAAAAAAATTTTAAGTTCTTCACAACACCGATTATCACTGAGAACAGTTGGTATTGAAACTGTTAATTTGTATTCAGCTTTTGTTGCATTGGCTGTTATTCGGTTGCAGGAAAAAGGATATTTGGTTGCAATTATTCCACGAAGTTTTTGCAATGGACCATATTATAAGCCGTTTAGAGAATTAATTCTAAAAAAAACAGCTATTAAAAGAATACATCTTTTTAATTCAAGAAATAAGGCTTTTAAGGAAGATAAAGTATTGCAGGAAAATATTATTATTGTTTTAAAAAAAGATGATAAACAGGGTGATGTTTTAATATCAACTTCAACAGATGATACATTTTCGGATATAAATATTTTGAATTATTCATTTGGGAATATTGTAAAGGAATTTGACAAAGAATTGTTTATTCGTATACCTACTTCACTAAGTTATAAGATAGAATTATCAGATAATTTTAAATCATCATTTACTGATATTGGAGTTAGTATATCCACAGGACCAGTAGTAGATTTTAGAATGAAGAAACATTTGAAACACATTCCTGAAAAAGGAACTGTTCCACTTCTTTATCCTTGTCACTGTAAGAAAGAGGGGCTTGTTTGGCCAATTGAAAATGGGAAGAAACCAAATGCTATTATGGATAATTCTGATACACAAAAATGGTTGTATCCTAATGGCTTTTATACTGTTGTTAGGCGTTTTTCCTCAAAAGAAGAAAAACATCGGATAGTTGCAAGTGTTGTTGAACCTAAATTATTTAATGATGTCGCAAAAATAGGTTTGGAAAATCATCTGAATGTTTATCATGAAAATAAGAAACCATTATCTGAAAATCTTGCAAGAGGATTAGCAGTTTATCTAAATTCAAATATAGTTGATAAATATTTCCGTAGTTTTATTGGACATACTCAAGTTAATGCGACAGATTTGAAGCTTATAAAATATCCGAGTAGGAAAATTTTATTTAAACTTGGGGAATGGGCTAAAACAATTCCTGTTTTAACTTATGAAATGATTGATAAAAAAATGGATAGTATTTCAAAATGAATCATAATAGATTGCAAAAATATATTAAAGATGCTATAAAAATTTTTGATATCTTTAGGAATGCCTACTGCACAACAGAATGAACGCTCTGCTTTGTGTTTGCTAGCTTTATTGAATCTTAGCCCTGATAAGAAGTGGCAAGAATCTGAAAATCCGTTAATTGGAATTACCCCAATTATGGATTGGGTAAGTAAACACTATAATAAAAAATATGCTCCAAATACAAGGGAAACTATTCGTCGCTATAGTATGCATCAATTTGTAGATGCTGGGATTGCAATTTATAATCCAGATAAACTGGATCGACCTATAAACAGTCCAAATACTGTTTATAGAATAGAAAGTAATATTTTGAATCTTTTAAAAACATTTAGCACAAACGATTGGGATTATAATCTAAAAGATTATCTTTCTAAAAAGGAGACTTTGATAGCACGCTATGCTATGGATAGGAAACAAAATAAAATAGATGTAAGGATTGCTAAAGGAAAAGAAATATCTCTTAGCCCTGGTAGTCACAATGAACTTATTCGGGATGTTATTGAAGAATTTGGACCTAGGTTTGCTCCAGGTAGCATTTTGATATATGCAGGCGATACTGGTGATAAATGGGGGTATTTTGATGAATCAATATTAACCAAACTAGGTGTAAATATTGATTTTCATGGCAAAATGCCTGATGTGATTTTATATTTCAAAAAAAAGAATTGGCTTCTTCTGATTGAATCAGTAACAAGTCATGGTCCAGTTGATGGAAAAAGACATGCTGAATTGTCTCAATTGTTTTCCAATTCCAGTGCTGGTATTGTATATGTAACAGCTTTTCCGAATCGTTCTTTGATGGGGCGTTATATTGTGGAAATTGCATGGGAAACAGAAGTATGGGTTGCGGATTCTCCTTCGCATCTAATTCATTTCAATGGAAATAGATTTTTAGGACCATACTTAGGGCAATAAATTACTTAGTATAATATTTTTTCGATATAATGTTTTTATAAGCATTGGGTTTGCAAGAAAAAAATAAAATTTATAATTTACTTGACAAGTAATTGTCTATTTGGCAAAATAGCATAATGAAGGTTTAGAGTTTAGGCCTAAATTTAAAGCGTTTATGGTGTTAAAGAATAGGACTCAATTATAATAGTATTTAAAGAATAAGGAGAGTTTGAGATATATGATTAAATTTTCTGATGATTATAAGATTAGGGCTAAGATATTTAAAGCTCTGGGACATCCGGCAAGACTTTTTATTGTTGAGCTTCTTGATGATGATAAGCAATATTGTGTTAATGATATTACTAAACTTATTGGTACTGATACATCCACTGTTTCAAGGCATCTTTCAGTTTTAAAAAATTCTGGCATTGTTGGTTGTGAAAAACGAGGTCTTTATGTTTATTACTTTTTAAAAATTAAATGTGTTAATAGTTTTTTTGTTTGTGTTAATGAAGTGATTAAAGGGAGAAGAGGGGAATAATAATTAATAATTAAGAATTAATAATTAAGAATTAAGAATTAGAGAAGCAATATATGAAGCAGCGAAAGAGTGAAATGGTGAAATGGTGAAATGGGAAGAGCTGTATAGGAGCAATGTTTAATTTGGAATTAGAGGCTATTAGCAATGGGTTATAATAGGACTAAGTTTTGTTGCTGTTGTTTAATGTAATAAAAGTATTTGTGTATTTGGCAAAATAGCTAATAATTAATAGCTAATAATTAATAGTTTAAAGCTAATAGAAAATAGAAAATAAATATCAATTAATAGCTAATAGCATTATAAAATATAAATTTATTAAATTTTAGTATAAGGAGTTTTTATGGGTGAATTGAAAATATTGTTGGTTTTTGTTATTGGTTTTGCTTTGTTTTATTTTATGCCTTTGGATAATGCTACTTTTTTTAATGCTGTGATGGAAGCTTTTTATGTTCTTCAGGATTATGCTAGAGAGCATGTTGTGTTTTGTCTTATTCCTGCATTTTTTATTGCGGGTGGTATTGCTGTTTTTTTGAAAAAAGATGCTGTTATGAAATTTCTTGGTCCTAAAGCTCCTAAGCCTGTTGCTTATGGTGTTGCTTCTGTTTCTGGTGCTATTCTTGCTGTTTGTTCTTGTACTGTTTTGCCTTTGTTTTCTGGTATTTATAAAATGGGTGCTGGGCTTGGTCCTGCTGCGACTTTTTTATATTCTGGTCCTGCTATTAATGTGCTTGCTGTTATTATGACTGCTAGAGTTCTTGGTCCTGAGCTTGGTATTGTTAGAGGTGTTGCTGCTGTTTTTTTTAGTATTGTTATTGGTATTTGTATGCATTTTTTATTTCTTAAAGAAGAAAAAGAAAGGCATCAATCTAATGAGGCTATGTTTAAACAACATTCTGAGGGTAAACCGATTTATCAGACTATTATTATGTTTTTGCTTATGATTGTTATACTTGTATTTGCAAACTGGGCTAAACCTCAGACTGATAGTGGTGTTTGGAGTGGTATTTTTGCTTCAAAATGGATTGTGACTTCTATTGCGGCTTTTTTTATGCTTATTGGGGTAAATCGTTGGTATGGTATGAGTGTATATTATATTGTTTTAAATATTGTGGGTGTTGTTTTGGTTAGGTATTTATCTGATAACAATATGCTTGCTTTTATAACTGGTATTGCTGGATTATCTATTGGTCTTTATAAATCTCAAAATGATGATGCTAAGACTTGGCTTAATGAAACTTGGGAATATGCTAAAATTATAATTCCTCTTTTATTTTATGGAGTAATAATTGCTGGATTTTTACTTGGCAGACCTGGTTATGAAGGTATTATTCCTTCTGAATGGGTTTATAAAGCTGTTGGTGGAAATTCTTTATGGGCTAATTTCTTTGCTTCTATTGCTGGTGCTTTTATGTATTTTGCTACTCTTACTGAAGTTCCTATTCTTCAAGGTCTTATTGGGAATGGTATGGGAAAGGGTCCTGCTCTTGCTTTGCTTTTAGCGGGTCCTGCTTTATCTCTTCCGAATATGCTTGTTATAAAAAGTGTTTTGGGTTTTAAAAAGACTTTTGCTTTTGTAAGTCTTGTTGTTGTTATGGCTACGATTGCTGGAATAATATATGGGGCGGTGTAGAGGAGCAATTAATAATTATAAATTAAGAATTAGAAAAGCGATTAGAGGCGATTAGTGTGACAAAGTCACAATTAGTACAGCTTGTCATTACATGACTTCGTTAAAATTAGCGGTTCTAAAAGACATTATTAGTGCTTGAAATTTACTCATTAGCAACTTTAGTTGTGTTAATTAGATTTTCAAAAATGTTGAGTGAACATTTTGAAAATCGTTAATCATTAATTTAATTTATGAAAGCGGTATGTGGAGCGTATAAGAGCGGTATAAAAGAAGTATAAAAAAATTAAAAAACAATTAAAAAACAAGGAGAAAAACATGAAAAAATTACAGATTTTAGGAACTGGTTGTCCAAAATGTAAAACTTTGACAGAAAATGCTAAAAAAGCTGTTGAAAATATGGGTGGAGATTATGAAATTGTTAAAATTGAGGATATTACAGAAATTATGAATATGGGTGTTATGATGACTCCTGCTCTTGCTATTGATGGTGAGATAAAAAGTACTGGGAAAGTTTTGAGTGCTGAGGAAATTGAAAAGTTATTATAATTGATTTTTCCATATGTGAGGGTTCAATTTAGAATTTTAATAAAAATAATAGGAGTTATTTGATGAAAGGTTATAGCATAAAAAAAATTATTTTCTTTTTTCTGATTATAATTGCTTTAGGAATTATTTTGCAGAAATCATATTATAAAACAAATGAAAATATTGAATTTAATGATTTTATGTCTGAAGTTAATGAAGATAATAAAAAAGAAATTCCAATTACAAGACCTAATAAAAAAAGACTTCCTAAACTTATTGATATAGGTTCAGGTACATGCGTTCCTTGTAAAATGATGAAACCTATTATTGAAGATTTTCAAAAAAATTATAATGAATATTTTGAAACTGTGTATATTGATCTTAATATTGCTGAAAACAGAGAAAAAGCTATTTATTATGATGTTAGAGTTATTCCGACTATAATATTTTTTGATGAAGAAGGTAAACAGTTGTATAGGCATGAAGGTTATATTAGTAAAGAAGATATTTTAAAAACTTGGGATAAATATAATATAAAGGTGAATTAAATGGAATATATATTTATTTATGCTAATAATATTATGCATGAAGGTTTTTTATTTGCAGTTTTAGGATCGCTTATTTGGGGTTTTTTAAGTGTAATATTAAGTCCATGTCATCTTGCTGGAATACCTTTGATGGTTAGTTTTATTATAAAAGGAAGAGAGGAAGGTAAAAAAACTTCTTCTCTTTGGGTTTCAATTCTTTTTTCTTTAGGTATTCTCATTACTATTTTAATTTTAGGGATTATAACTTTGCTGTTAGGAAAGATATTAGGTGATACCGGTGTATGGGTGAATTATTTAGTTGGTATAATTTTAATAATTACAGGTAGTTATCTTTTGGAATTAATTTCTTTTGATTTTTCATTGCTTGATCAGACAAGGCTGATTGGAATGAAAAAAAGTGCTTTTATAACTGGAATTTTATTTGGTTTAACTTTAGGTCCATGCACATTTGCTTATATGGCACCAATTATGGCAGTTACTTTTAAATATGCTTCACAGAATGTATTGTATGCTGGTTTATTGTATTTTGTTTTTGCTCTTGGGCATACAACAGTTATTGCGTTTGCTGGTATATTTGTTGATGGAATAATGAAGATTTTGAAATTTGAAAAAAAATCAAATATTATGGGTTATAGTAAAAAAATATGTGGTATTCTTATTATTCTTGCTGGTTTTTATCTTTTGTTAAAATAATATATAAAAAGTATATATATTGGAGGAAAATATGGGGAATTCTCATGAGCATTCACATGATATAAAAAATATTTCTGGTTTAAAATTAGGATTTGTCACTTTATTGAATCTAATTATAAGTATTGTAGAAATATAAGATGGAATTTTAATTCAGCTTTATAACATAACTTGGTTGATTCTTTGATAACTATAATTTTATCAATCTATATAATAAGAGCTACATTGAAAATGCTTAATAAGACAATTAACATTCTTATGCAAGGTGTACCGAATATTGATATTGATAAATTAAGATTGACAATCAAAGATATCAATGGAGTTAAAGATATTCATCATATACATATATGGTATCTTAATGAAAATTCAATTCATTTTGAAGCTCACATACTTATGGATAATCAATTACTTGAAAAAATCGAAATTTCATTCGCAGAAATAAAAGAGATATTACATGATAATTACAATATAGAGCATATTACATTACAACCTGAATGTAAGTATTGTAATAATCCTGCCTATTAAAAAATGTTGTGTTCTTTAAAAAAGTTTGATATAATTTGCGTATCTGTATATCCGAATATACGGATATACAGATGCATGAAAATATTAATATAATTATAAATAAGATTAGGAGGGTTTTATAATGCTAGATAATATGAGTGATTTTTTTAAATCATTATCTGAATCAACTAGGCTCAGGATTGTTTATTTACTTTTTTATAAAAAGTCGCTTTGTGTTTGTGATATTGAAAATGCTTTAAAAGAAACTCAGAGCAAGATATCAAGACACCTTTCATATCTTGTAAAAAATAAAGTGGTAAGATTTTATAAAAAAGAACAATGGAGATACTATTTTATTGATGAACCTGTTAAAAGAAATCCAGTTATTTTGTATATTGTTAATGAAATTGAAAATGACTCTATTAATTTGTGTATGAGAGATGTAAAAGAGTTAAAAGAATATCTTGAATTTAAAAAAATTAAATGTTGATGGAGGCTGTACATGGTTTGTGATAATAAAAATTCTAATGGTATATCATTTTTTGAAAAGTATTTGAGTCTATGGGTGATATTATGTATGGTTGCGGGGATAGTAATTGGAAAATTTTTTAGTGAGTTTGTGATTTTTATGGGTAAATTTGAAGTTTTTCAGGTTTCTATACCTATAGCTTTTCTTATATGGATAATGATATATCCTATGATGATGAAAGTGGATTTTGAAAGTGTAAAAAAAGTTGGTAGAAATCCTAAAGGTCTTTATGTTACATGGATTGTCAACTGGCTTATTAAACCTTTTACAATGTATGGTATTGCATATGTTTTTTTTTATGTGTTCTTTGTGAATTTTCTTGGACAGGATTTTGCTCGTGATTATCTGGCGGGTGCTGTTTTACTTGGTGCAGCCCCATGTACTGCAATGGTTTTTGTTTGGAGTCATCTGACGAAAGGTAATCCAGCATATACTGTTGTTCAAGTTGCTACGAATGATATTATTATACTTTTTGCATTTGTTCCTATTGTTGCGTTTCTTTTGGGTGTTGGAGGTATTTTAGTTCCTTGGAATACATTATTTATTTCTGTTTTTTTATTTGTTGTAATACCACTTACTCTTGGTGTAGGAACAAGGCTTTATATTGTAAAAAAATATGGAATAAATTATTTTGAAAATGTTTTCATAAAGAAATTTGATAATATCACTATTATTGGACTTCTTCTGACTCTTATACTTATTTTTTCATTTCAGGGTAATACTATAATTCAGAATCCTATTCATATTTTACTGATAGCAGTTCCACTTGTAATTCAGACATTTCTTATATTTGGAATAGCTTATTTTCTGTGTTATGTTTTGAGACTCAGACATGATATTGCTGCTCCAGCTGGTATGATTGGTGCATCCAATTTTTTTGAATTATCTGTTGCTGTGGCTACATCAGTTTTTGGTGTTTCTTCACCTGTTGTTTTGGCAACAATTGTTGGTGTTTTGGTAGAAGTTCCAGTAATGCTTATTCTTGTAAAAATTGCAAATTCAACAAAACACTGGTATGTTGATTAGTTATTAATATTAAAAGCAAAATTTTAGCAATATAAAAGCATATGATGTTTCAGGAGGATAATTATGGAGTGTTGTCAGACTTGTTCTTGTAATAATAAAATAATGAATCTGTCAAAAAATATTTTTTTTAAAGATCGATTTTTCTGGTTTTTAGCAAGAACAGGGATTAAAAGAACAGGTCTTTCTATTAAACCTGGTTTATACAGGTTTGCTAATCCAGACAAAAAATCCGAAGTTTTTGTTACTGCTAATTATAGACTAAGTGTTGATGCTCTAAAGATTGGTTTAAAAGAATTAGATGCCTGGGTCCTTATACTGGATACGAAAGGCATTAATGTGTGGTGTGCAGCAGGAAAGGGAACATTTGGAACTGAGGAATTAATAAGACAAATTTATAATAATAATTTAACAGAATTTACTGATCATAAAAGATTGATCTTACCTCAACTTGGGGCTTCGGGTGTTAATTCAAACGAAATATTTAAAACTACTGGTTTTAAAATCTATTATGGTCCTGTAAGAGCAGATGATATTAAAAAATATATATCAGATAACTATAATGCTGATGAAAAGATGAGAACTGTAAATTTTAATTTTTCTGACAGACTAAAACTTATACCTGTTGAATTAAAGCTTTCGATAAAATATGTATTCTTTTTCTTTGTTTTTTTTCTTTTAAAGAATTATTTTGTCTCAGGTGAAAAAAATATTAATATGTTATTTATTAATAGTATGAAAAACATCATACCGGTTTTTGGCGGATTACTATCCGGGACTTTTGTTACTCCTGTGTTTTTACCTTATATACCATTCAGGGCGTTTTTTTTAAAAGGTTTTTTTACAGGAGGAGTCTATTCTGCGATTATTTATAAATATTTAGATTATTTTGGTTATGGTTTGATTTTACAGAAAATTGGTGTGATTTTGTGGATAATAGTTATTTCATCACTCTCCGCATTGAATTTTACGGGGTGTTCAACTTATACAAGTTCTTCGGGAGTAAAAAAAGAAATCAGGATTTTTTATAAACCATCAATTTTTTTATTAGTAACAGGCTTTTTATTTTATATTAGTGCTTTTTTTAATAAATAAAGAATTGGGGGATATATGGAGTATTTAAAAAATGTGACAACTTTAGAATTGATTAAAAAAAAATGTATTAATTGTAAAAAGTGTTTTGATGTATGTCCTCGTCGTGTTTTTGTTATAAATAATCAGAAAATTCACATAGCTGATAAAGATAAATGTATAGAATGTGGAGCTTGTGTTATAAATTGTCCGGTTGGAGCTTTGTCTGTTGATAAAGGTGTAGGTTGTGCTTCTGCGATTTTAGGTGACGGTTCATGTGGATGTGTTGATGGTTGCTGTTAATTGTATGATTTTAAAGAATATTTAAGTCACTGGTATTTAATATGCTGAAGAAACTTGAAATATTTCCTGTTTGTATGCAAATCATCATAATATTCCTTAATCTTGAAAGAATAGATGATTTTGTTATAAAACTTTGTGAAGATATTATTTACATGGAAGGTAAAAATGTGGTAAGACATAAGTTGGGTATGTAAATTTAAAACTCTTTATTAAAAATAGTTTTTAGTTATAATATGAGGTCATAATATGGAAATTATTGAAATTGTTTTTGAAAAACAGATTAATCGGGTAAATGAAGTTTTTGAATTAGTTAGGAAAAATATTTTTTCTTTTAAAAAGGATAGTGTTGCTATTCTTGATGAGTTGGAAAATAATATTAATTTAGAAGAAAAACGGATTGAAAAGATTTGCTTTAATATTATTAATGGTAAAAAATTTGATAATTTAGAGCTTGAGAGACTTATTAGTTTTATGAAGTTTAATTCAAATATTGAAAAAATAGCTGATCTTCTTAAAAAAATTAATAATTCATTGCATTATCTTTCTAAAAAAGAAATGATTTTTCCTCTTATTAATATTGAAAAAATTATGAAAGATGTGAAGAAAATGTTTGATGATTCTGTTTATGCTTTTATTAAATGTAAAAAAGAAGTAGGTTTAGCTGTTATTAAAAATGATGTTCAAATTGATGAGGTTGTATGGGAAGAATTTTTAAGAGTTCAGGAATTTATTGTAACATTTCCTCAGGCTGTTAAAAGATGTCAAAATATTATTAGAATTCTTAATCTCCTTGAAATAATTGGTGATGTTTGTAAAAATACTGGTGAATATGTTGTTTTACAAAAAAAATTAATTGAATCTGAGGGGTCAATTGAAACAGAGGATTCAAATAGTAATGAAAAAGAAATTTAAAGTTGTTTATGTTGAAATAACTGATAATTGTAATCTTTCTTGTTTTTTTTGTCCTGTTGATAAAAAAAAGCAAAATAATGAGAGTTTTAGAAAGATGGAACTTTATCTTTTTGATAAAGTGTGTTCTCAAATTTCTCCTTTGACTGATAAAATGACTTATCATATTCTTGGTGAACCTCTTTTTGTTGATGATCTTGCAAATTATCTGGATATTTCAAAAAAATATGGTTTAAAAGTTATTATTACTACTAATGGTACACTTGTTGATGAAAAATTTGATGTTTTATTACATGATTCTATTTGTCTTATTAATATTTCTGTTACAAGTGTAATCCCAAATAATATAGATATTAATAGTTATTTTGATAAAATATTTTTGTTTATGGAAAAATATCATAAAATTCGTCCCAAATTGTATTTTAATCTTAGATTGTGGAATTATAATAATTCAGAAAAGAATGAAACTATAAATCAACAATTTATTGATCTTGTAAATAATAGATTAAATATTATCCTTCCTAATTATATTCAATTAAATGGCAGAAAATCTGTTAAAGTAAATGATTATATTTATTTAAATTATGATAATATGTTTGAATTTCCTGATGCGAATTCTATAAAAGTTAGCGATAATGGTAGATGTCATGGTCTTGATACTCATTTTGGTATTCTTGCTGATGGAACTGTAATTCCATGTTGTCTTGATTATTCTGCTACAATTGCACTTGGTAATATTAAAAACAATACTATTGATGATATTCTTAATAGTGAGAGAAGTAAAAATATTTTGTGTGGATTTAAAAAAGGTAAACTTGTTGAAAACACTTGTAAAAAATGTGATTTTATAAAGAGATTTAAATAAATTAATTGCTTTTAATCGCTTTTAATAAAAAAACAGGTTAATAATAATTCAAATATAGGTTAAAATTAAATTAAGGACTAGTTATATTTGTTAAGATTCATAGGTTGCTTATTAAAGGTTTCAATAAAGAAATAAAGAAAGGTTTTAATAAAGGAGGTAATATGAATAGGAAATATTTATCGTTAATATTAATAGTAATATTTCTTTTTGTTGCAAGTGCTGATGTTAAATCGGCAAAAGGAAGTATTGGCGGTAGTAACAGTATAAACAGGAATATTATAGATTCTACTAATCCTAAATCTCTTGAATATACTGAAAAAATGACTTATGTAAAAGAAAAGATTCTTGAGTTTAACGAAAGAGGTACTCATGTTGAGCATTTTGTTGGTGATAATGATGAAGAATATGATGGTGATATAGTTTATGACATTATTGATTATATGGAAACTATGGAAAAAGAAAATCCAGATGTTTTGAATAAATCTGATAAAGCTCAAATTGATGAGTATATGAATGGAATGATTGATAATATGCAAAGATCAGGTTATTCTAAAGATGAAATTCATAATATGGTAGTCGATGATGTTCAAAAAATGGCTGAAAAAGTATTACTTGGTAAGGGTAAACAGGCAATGGTTCCTGAAAAGATTGAAAGACTTATTAAGACTGGTTCTGTTCAAACTGACAAATTAATTCCTGTTACAAGAGATCAGTCACCAAATTCAAAAGTTGTATCTACATTAAAAAATAATGATAATATTATAATTGTTGAAGAAAAAGATGATTCTTTTTATATTCAAGATAGTAATGGTAGAAGAGGATTTGCTCAAAAAATTGGTATTAATACAAAAATGGAAAGTTCTGAAAGATTTTCAGATAATATTTTAAGTACAATTCCATTTAATGGAAGAATTCCACTTTTTGAAGAAAAAGTTTTACCTGAAATAGAAATTTCTAGCTCTCTTGAACAGATTGGTAGAAATTCTGTTAATTCGGATAATTTTGTTGGTTCTTCAAAGAATCAACAGCTTCTTGAAAAAAGAATTAAAAATTATATTGAACTTGAAGCTATTAGAAATGATTTTGAAAAACAGTTAAAAGATAAATCGTTAACTGAAATACTTGCTTCAAAACCAGGTATTAAAAGCCAGTTGAGATCTAGAGAAATTCAGAGTGAGCTTAAAGAAATAGATACTGCAATAAATACAGAAATAAAAAATAATACAATTGATACTTCAAAAGATATTGCGGAATTTATTTTAAAAAGATGTAATAAAGGTTCACTTCCTGGTTTGTCAAATATTGTAAATAATGCAAAAGAAACTCTTGCAAAAAAACAAAATATGACTGATCATGATTCATCTTCAAGTATATCTTCTGGTGGTAGAGGATTATTAGATGGTATTAAAAGTATATTAAATATTTTATCCAAAGTATCTAAAGTTATTGAAAAGGTTGTATCATTTCTTAAAGATGATTCTATTGCACAAGAGTATTTTGCTATGTTTTTAAATAGTACTTCTCTTGGTAATACTGCATCTTTAGCAGGCCTTGATTCTGGTTCTTCTGGTGGTTCAAGTGGTGGTGCAACTTCTGAATTTGCAGCATTAACTTCTGGTGGAGATACTAAGTCAGGTTCAGGAGATGTTGCAGCAAGTGGTGGAGCAGCAAGAATAGTTCGTTCAGCTCTTGGTGCTGTTAATAAAAGAGATGTTATTTATGGTGTTGATTGTTATAATTCAGATACTTCTCATGGTAAACTTGCATGTGCAGCTGTTGTAAGTGCAATACTTAAAAATGCAAATGTTGGATTTAATACTTATATTATTTATTGTCCAACAATGGTAAGTCATCTTGGAAGTCATGGTTTTTCAACAGTACAAGCTGGTAATTATGCTGCTGGTGATGTTTGTTTTTGGACAAAAAGAAGAGGTGATAGACCAAGACATGTTGGTGTAATAGTGGAAAAAGATGCTTATGGTAAATGGTGGGCTGTTGATAATTCAACATCTTCATTAAGAGTTTTAAAAAGACCTCTTGTAAGATCTTATTATCCGATTATTTTACCTGGTAAAAGAGTTAGAAATTAAATAAAGAAATTGTGTTTTGGGAAACAAAAAAAGCCACTCTTTTGAGTGGCTTTTTTTGTTTGTTCAATGGAATAAATTATACAAAAATTATCTAGGTCTTCTAGTAAAATTTCTTCTGCCCTGGGATTTATCCTGTGCAGGTTTTGAAATTTCAACTTTTATATTTCTACCATCAACTTTTTTACCATTCAATTCTTTAACAGCAGATTCTGCTTCTTCCATTGAAGAAAACTTAACAAAACCATAATTTTTTGTAGGGATCTTTGCAAGTTCTACTAAAGAACCAAATATTATAAATTCGCTTCTTAAAGTTTCAACGCTAGTGTCATAGGATAAATTTCCGATATATACCTTGACAGGTGAAGTTTCATGTGTCATTAAAACACCTCCTAATTTATTGAAATTTAGTTTATTAAAAACAAAAAAATTTGCCCGAAATTGCATTTGTAATACAATTATTACTTAGATTTAGTTCTTTTCAAAAATTTGTCTTTTTTTATCTTATTTGAGAAAAAATATTTATAAATCTGAAATAAGGATTTTTAAATTTCAATAACATAATAAAATATTGGTATGTTATTTGTCAAATATTTAAAGTCCTTGTTTTTTTGTAGGGTATAGTTTATAATGATATTAGTTTTAGATAATATAAGGGGGAAAGTATGAAAAAAGCTATATTTATAATGTTAGCTTTAATAATTGTTATTACATCAGTAAGTGTTTATGCTGATAACAATATTAAAAGCAATGATTGTGATGGTGGAGTATGTCCATTACCTGTAGACAATGGTGATTGTGATGGTGGAACATGTCCATTACCTACTGTTCCAGACGACAATGGTGATTGTGATGGTGGAACATGTCCATTACCAATTAATGATTAATTAAATTGTGTGTAACAGATTAAAGACCGGTTTATCCGGTCTTTTTTTTATCAAAGATTATTTTTTTTGAAAGCAGCGTCATTACTTGGGTAAATTGGTATTAAAATATGAAGTGATGTTGTTTGAAACAAATTGCTAACATTTTCTGAAAGTTCAGTAATAAAAATACTTATACCAGTTTTTAACATTTTCGAATATAACTGTACAAATTCGTTTAAAGAGTATGAATTCATGTATTTTATATTTTTGAAATTAATTATAATATTAAATAAAGAATGTTTATCAATTTGAGTAATAATAGTTTTTTCAAGAAGAGCTGAATCATCAAATTCAAAATTTTCATTTAAATATAAGATTATTGCAGAGTATTCATAATTAATGTCTGAATTTATTTGCATAAACACCTCTGTATTAAAATCTCATACTAAATTATATACAAAAACAAAGTAATTTGTCAATTCTTTTATGGTTAATTAGGGAAAAAGCCAAAAAAGATAAAAGCCCAAAAAGCTTCTAAATATAGAATTTTTAGGTTATAATAAAAAAATGATTGAACTTATTATAACGATTACTTTGTTGATTTATTCTGCTTATTTGAAAAACTTTATTTTTTTAGGAATTGTTTTTTTCCTATTGTTATATTTAGTTTATAAATTTTTAAATGATAAAAAGAATAAAAATAATGAAGATTTTGGCAAAAGCACAAAAATGTTTATTGATGAACTTGATAATGGTGTAATTGTAATTAAAAAAGAAAGTAGAAAGATCGTTATTTTTAATAAAATTTGCAGAGAATTGTTTGAAATTAACGAAAAAAAGGTTTTTTTTCAAATTATTGATGATTTTTTGAATTTTATTAATATTGATAATATTAGTAAAAATGTTTTTAATAATTCTTTTAATTCAGATGAAAATCATAATTTTTATATTGAATTTAATAATAAAAATATTTTTTTTAATAAGTCAGAATTAGTTTATAAAGGTGATAAAATTGTTATATTGAATGTATATGATAATACTGAAAATCAGAGTATGAAAAAAATGATGTGTGAATACGAACAAAAATTAAAAAAAATCATGGAATTTCTTCCGATTTCTGTAATTGAAACTGATCTTGATTTTAATATAACATTTGCTAATAGAAAATTTTATACTAATTTTAATGTTGATCATAATGATAAAGTTGATCTTTTTTTTGAGGGTAAATCTTATGAAAAGATTATGAAAGATTTAGAAGTTTTAAGAAAAAGAGAAGTTGAATTTACTGAGTTTACTGAATATACCATTATAAGGAAAACTGGTGACAAAGCTTATATATTATTGACTTTATCAATTGTAGTAAAAAATAATGAACATATTGGTTATAGAGGTGCTATTGTTGATATTTCTGATATGAAAAAAATTGAAAAAAGAAATAATAAAAATCTTATTGCTATTGAAAACAGTAATATAAATATGCTTATCACTGATAAATTCGGTAAAATAGAGTTTGTAAACAAAGCTTTTTTAGATTTTTATGGTTATAATTATACAGATATTATTGGTAAAGGGCTTGATTTTTTATTTTTAGGTTCAAAAGATATTTTTAATGAAATTAAAACAAATATTGAAAATTCACAAAATTGGCAAAAAAGACTTGTTGCTACTAAAAAAAATGGTGAAAAATCATTTATTAATCTTAAAATAACTTCTTTAAGAGATAATGATGCTTTTTCAGAAGAAATTCTTTTTATACAGGAAGATATTACTGAATTAGTTAATATGCAAGAAAATCTTATTAAAGCAATTGAAAAATCTGAACAAGCCAATAAAGCTAAAAGTTTTTTCCTTGCTAATATGTCTCATGAGATAAGAACTCCTCTTAATGGAATTCTTGGTATTGCTGAACTTGTTAAGGATTCAGAACTTAATGAAAAACAATCTAAATATATTAATAACATTATCGAGTCTGGAAAACATCTTTTTAATATTGTAAATAATATTCTTGATTTTTCAAAAATTGAAAAAGGTGAATTAAATCTCAATAATTCAAGTTTTAATTTAAAAAAGATTATTAAAAAAGTAATTGATAATTTTGAGTTAATATTGAAAAATAAAAATATTAGTTTGCTCTATACAATTGATGAAAATATTCCTGAAGAAATTATTGGTGATGATACAAGAATCCGTCAGATTCTTATTAATCTTATTAATAATTCGGTTAAATTTACTCAGGAAGGTTGTATTTCTGTTGAAGCTAATCTTAAAGAAATATTTCTTGATAATATTATTATTAATTTTATTGTATCAGATACAGGAATTGGTATTTCTGAGGATAAAATTGAAGTTATTTTTGAAGATTTCAAACAACTTGATGAAAATCCTGATAAAAATTATGAAGGGACTGGACTTGGTCTTTCTATTGTTAAAAAGATAGTTAATGCAATGGGTGGAGAGTTGAGTGTTAAAAGTTCCCCTGGAATTGGTTCAAGTTTTTCTTTTGTTGTGTTTTTCAAAAAAAATGAAGAAATATTATTAAAAGTTGAAAATAAAGAGAATGTTGACATTTCAGGATTAAAAATACTTATTGCTGAAGATAATGAGATAAATCAGGTGTTTATGAAAGATATACTAAAATCTATGGGTGTTAATGTAGAAATTGCTGGGAATGGTAAAATTGCTCTTGAAAAAATCAAGGAATTTAATTTTGACTGTATTCTTATGGATATAAATATGCCTGTTATGTCTGGACTTGATGCACTTATTGAAATTAGAAAAAGTGAACTTGGTACAGATAAACATATTCCGGTAATTGCGATTACTGCTGATGCTATAGTAGAAGATATGGAAAAATTCAAAATTGCTGGATTTGATAAAATTGTAACAAAACCTTTTAAACCTGTGGTTTTAAAGAAAAATATATATAATCTTATTTCAAATACATCAAAAAACGATGATTTTGTCGGTAATATTGAAGTTAAAGATCAAGCTGAATGTAAATTAATAGCTAAGGATAAGTTTTATTTTAAATTAATTGATATTGATAAAGCTGTGGAGTATTTTTGTGATGCTCCTGTTCAAATTATAATTGATACAATTGATATTTTCATTAAAAGTCATACTGAGCGTTTTAATGCTCTTAAAAAATCTGTTATGGATATGAATGTTGAAGAAGTTAGAAAAATAATTCATAATATTGCAGGAATAGTATCATTTTTTCATTGTAATTTTATTGATCAGTTATTTAATGAATTGAGAGAGTTTTGTAAACAAGGTAAAAAAGATAAAATGCTTGAAAAATATATTGAACTTGAAAATATTATACCTGATTTTATAACTGATTTAGAACAACTTTCGGATTACTTCAAAAATCAAAATAAAAACTAACTCTTGTCTATATTAATTATATGTTGTAATATTTATTAAGTGATTTTAATAAAAACAAAGAGGAAAAATTTGAGTAATATACATAAACTTATATTTCAAAAAGAAGCTTTTGATTTTAATAAAGGCAGTGAACTTATATTTAATAGTGCAATGATTGAAAGTTTTAATCATCACTTTAATTTTGCTCCATTATATCGTAAGATATGTAATGATAAAGATATAAAACCGTGGAATATAACTGATTATAAAAATATTCCTTATACTTTTGTAACTGTTTTAAAATCTTATAAATTTATTACAGGTGATGAAAAGGATATTTTAATAAAACTTTCTTCTTCAGGAACTGGTGGCAAAAAGACTTTTATATATCTAGATCAAAAATCCCTTGAAAGAATCGAGCATATCGTTCATAAAATATTTAAAGCTTTTGGAATGGTTGATTCTAAAAAGACAAATTATATTTGTTTTACTTATGATCCTGAAATTGCTGGAGATGTTGGAACTGCTTTTTCTGATAAAATGCTTACAGGACTAACTGATATTGGAGAAGTATTTTATACAATGAAATATAATAAAAACATAGATGATTTTGAATTAGATCTTGATTCAACAATTGATAAGTTTTTAAAGTTTGAACAGTTGAAAATGCCTGTTAGGATATTGGGATTTCCAGCTCATTTATATTTTAGTTTAATTGAATTTAAAAAAAGAATGAATAGAGATATACAATTGCCCGAAGGTTCATTTGTAATTACTGGAGGCGGTTGGAAAAACCATACTGGCAAGGAAATAAAAAAACAGGAATTTAAAAAACTTCTTGCTCAAGGACTTGGAATAAAAGTTGAAAATATAAGAGATCATTTTGGTATGGTAGAACATGGAATTCCTTATGTAGATTGCGAATATGGTAATATGCATATTCCTTCTTATTCAAGGTGTTTTGCTTACAATCCAGTTAGTAATAAAGTTTTACCCCATGGAAATGAAGGTTTATTAATGTTGTTTTCTCCATATTGTAATTCTTATCCTTCAATTTCACTTTTATCAACAGATAAAGTTGTTATTAGAGAGGATTGTCCTTGTGGTAGAGGTCCATATATTGATTTAATTGGTAGAGCTGGATATAAAAAACATAAAGGATGTGCGATAGTAGCATTGGAGAAGTTGAGTGAAAGAGTGAGAAAGTGAAACCGGAGGTGTTTTTGATTATTGATGTTGATTTTTTAGAAAATCTAAATTTATTAAAATCTAATAATAAAAAGTTATATAATACTGATATAAACACTATTATAACTATTTTAAATAAAGTAAAAAAACTTTGGGAAGATGAAAATAGTTTTTATTACAAAACTTCATTAGAAAAATTACCAGATATTCTTGGTATGCCAAAAAATATGGTAAAACAAGGACTTGAAGTTGTAAAAGAACTTCTTGATTACGAAAACATTAGATTTAATCTTAAAAAATCAATTGATAATATAGAGTATTTAAATGAATTCCAATATAAATTTGATAATCAGACTTATATAAGGTTTAGACCTCTTGGAGTTATTGCTCATATATCAGCTTCAAATGTTTTTCTTTCATGTGTAGATAGTGTAGTTTCTGGAATAATAACCAAAAATTCTAATATTTTAAAAATGCCTAGAAAAGACAGGTTTTTTCCTGAACTATTCTTAAAATCCATAATTGAATGCGATAAAGATGAAATAATATCATCAAATATACAGCTTTGGGATTTTAGAGGTGGGAATTTAGAAGTTGAGAATATACTTAAAAACAATTGTGATGGAATTGTAGTTTGGGGTGGAGAAGAAGCTGTAAATTCATATAGAAAAGATCTTTCTCTTCATACAAAACTTATTGAATATGGACCAAAATACAGTTTTTCTATTATATTTTCAGAAGATGATATTGAAAAAATTGCTTATAACACTGCAATGGATATAATTATGTGGGAGCAATCAGCTTGTTCGTCACCGCTTGTAGTTTATGTAAAAAAAGAATTTGCAGAGCGTTTTGCAGATTTGTTATATCAAGATATGACTTTACTTAATAATGAATTTCCTCAAAATACACATGATATAGATTTAGCAACTGAAGTGCTTAAATTTCGAGAACTTAATACTATGGAAAGTATTCTTGGAAATGGTAAAGTGAAATCAATTAAAAATACACTTTCGACAATAGTTTTAAGTGATAATAATAATTTTGAATTAACTCCTCAGAATAGAAACATATTTATTAAATCTTTCGAAGAAGATGATGATATTTTAGATAATGTCAGAAATCTCAACAGATATATTCAGACAGTATCAATATGGGCTGATAGAGATAAACTCTTATCATTTTCAGAACAATTGTGTCAATATGGAGTTTATAGAATTACTTCTCCAGGATTTATGTATAGAGGTAAAAATGGAACTCCGCATGATGGAAGTTATCCATTAAGAGAGCTTGGAGAATTTGTTCATATTGAAAATTTAAATATTGATAGATTTAATGAAATATTTGATTATGCAAAATATAATACAGAATTTTATAAAGATTGGGATAAAAATAGATTATTAACCAGAGATGATTGTTTTAAAAATTCTCCACCATTTAGTATGAATATGATTTCAGGCGATTCACTTGAAGGTTTTATATTTTCAAGCGGAGGAACAACTGGAAAACCTAAATTTGCTTTATATTCACCAGAAGATTTTGATATAATGACTGATATATTGGCGGATATTTATAGAATTGGCGGAATAAGTAAAGATGATAAAGTTGCTAATACATTTATTGCAGGTAATTTATGGACATCGTTTCTTGTTGCAAATGAAGCATTAAAAAAAATAGGTTGTACAAATTTTCCAATTGCAGGAAATTCAGATTTTGAAGTAATTGATAAATATCTTGAAGAATTTAAAATAAATGTAATTGTTGGATTACCTTCAATTATAATAAGAATGGCTGAAATATGTGAAGAACACAATATAAAAATAAATATTGATACAGTTTTATATGGTGGAGAACATTTTTATCAGGGAGCAAGAGATTATATAACAAAAGTATGGAATGTAAAAAGAATTTCATCAGCTGGTTATGCACTTGTTGATACAGGTCCAGTAGGTTATCAATGTGAACATCTTAGCGGTGGATTACATCATGTTTGTAAAGATTTTGTTAAATTTGAACTTGTTGATGAAAACGATAATGTAATTAATTCTTATGATAAACCTGGTGAAATTGTAGTTACAAATATAAATAGATTTAAAATGCCAATTATAAGATTTAAAACTGGTGATTCTGGTAAATTAGTCAAAATCAATTGTAAATGTGGTTTTAAAGGAAAAACTTTTGAACTTCTTGGAAGATGTGATGATGTAATAATTGCTGGAAGTACGAATGTAGAATTAGGTTCATTTGATAAAGCAGTTAGTGAATTTAGTGAACTTTCATCAATTTGGCAGGTAATTGTTGATACAAGCAATAAAAAAGATATAGTTACTTTAAAAATCGAGTGTAAACCAGAGATAATCGATAATTTTGATATAAAAAAACTTATAGATAGAATATTTTTCTATTCAAAAAATATTAAAAAAACCACTGAACAGGGTTGGCTTGATTTTAAAATAGAATTAGTTGCTACAGGACAAATTCCAAGAGTTGAAAGAACAGGGAAAGTCAAAAAAGTATTAGATAAAAGATGATAAAGGGTTAAAATCAAAAACCTGCGAATAGTGAGTGAGCGAATAGTAAAATAGCAAATACAGTTAGCATAAATTCATTTTTTAAATGAATTTATTAGTTAGCGGCTACTTTGTAGCCTATTAAGCGGTTGAAAAAGCCAACCTAGTTAGCATAGCTAAAGCTGTTAGTGAGTAAAAATAAATAAAGTTAGAGAGTTTTTGTTTTTAATTGAATCCTCTGAATAATTATACTAAATTTTTGATTATTTTGTGAAAAGTTTTTTTATTATAATTTTTTGAAATCTTTTGTCCTTTTTGTCTATTTTAAGGTATTATTTTTCCATTTTCTGCAAAAAATCTTATAAAAATATGAATCGTCAAGATAAGTATAATATATGGGGGGTAAAGTGGGGAAATTCTCGTGCACTTTTTTGGGTATTTTTATATTAACATTTGTAAAGATTTTCTAATGTATCTTAGTTATTTATAATTTTATTCTTTTTAACTTTGAATTTCTTATTTGTATACTTATTGAAAATCTTAAGACAGCTTCCATAATTACGCTCGATATCAATTTTTTGAATCTATATGTAAAATCTAATTCAAAAAAAGAAGTAGTTTTTATAAACAAAAGCAAAAAAAAAATCTACTCGGTAACTTGAGTGAACGTTGCGAAGCATATAATATACGGATGTATTATAAGTGAAGGAAGGTAAAAGAGGCTGTTGAAAAACTAAAAAGAAGAAACATTGATGCAGAATAGGGTCTGTGCCGATCTCAAATTTTAGCTTACATAGGTCGGCCTGACCATGCTGTTTGTTTTTAAAGTTAAGTTTTAAAAAAAGAAAACATAACTTTTTCAACAGCCTCTAAAATACCGAATGATTATTTTTTTGCGTTATTGTAATATAAAAAAATCAAAAACAGATCCCGGCTCAGAATCATGCCGGGATGACAAAAGTTCAGAATCATGCCGGGATGACAAAAGTTCAGAATCATACCGGGATGACAAAAGTTCAGAATCATACCGGGATGACAAAAGTTCAGAATCATGCCGGGATGACATTATATTAATTTTTGTTTATTTAATCAGAAGACTCAATTAGACATTCAAAATCAACAAAATGTTCACTGAACAATTTAACCCTCAATCCTTTAAACTAATTTACTAATCCATTTATTGTTGTTGAGAGCTTATCGAGTGTGAATGGTTTTGGCAAAAAATCTGATGCACCTGCTGTTATACATGAAAGTATTGTTGATTTATAGTTTTTAGCACTTATTATTAAAACTGGAAGTTCATTGAATTCTGAATTTCTAAGTTTTTTTAATAGGGATAAACCATCTATTCTAGGCATCATGAGATCCATTATTAAAACATCTGGTATAATTTTTTTTATAGTTTCAAATAATTTATCAGGATTATTGATTACATTGACAACAAACATGTTTTTTTCTAAATAAGATTTCATCAAATTTGTTAGTATTTTGTCATCATCTAATAATAAAATTTTCTTCATATTGCCTCATGCTAATATTATCCAATTACATTATATTATAAAATATTATTTTTTAAATTACAATTATCTATATGGTTTATAAATTTTTAAGTATAAGTTTAATTATTTTTTTAATAATATAAAAAATATAAATGGTTAAAATATAATATTTTTGATAAAATATATAAATTAAATGAATTTAGCAAATAGAATATAGTTCTGGGGGTAATATGTTTATTTTTCCACAGGATCTTTACTGTGATGTTAGAATTGAAAGGAAATTCAGTACTTCTATTAGTTTTTTAAAAGAAAAACTTGAAAATTTCGTTGAAAGAGCTACAGAAGGAGCTTTTATCCGTATTTTTGATGGTAATATGTGGTATTATAGTGCAACAACTTCAATATTGGATATTCAAAAAGAAATTGATTCTCTTTCTCATTTATGTTCTTCAAACAGTTTTATATTAGAAAATTCTACTGTGAAAAAGTTTCAAGTTAATAAAGAAAAAGTTGATAAATTCATAGATAATGATGTTAGAAAAATTTCATCAGATAAAAAAATGAATCTTGTTAAATGTTATATAAATCTTTTTTCATTAAGACCATATATTAAAATGTGGAATGCTCATTATGAAGAAAATCATACAACTATGGAATTTTACTCAAGTTCTGGAAGTGATTTGACTTGGACTAATCAAAGTTGTGGTTTACGATATTCTTTTAATCTTGCAGAAAACGATAAAAAATTCAATGATTCTTACTCTTTTGGTGCAAATTGTTTTACAGAACTTGAAAATTTAGAAGGTGAAATTTCAAAATATATTGATGAAGCTTATGATTTTATGAAAAATGCAAAAGATATTAAACCTGGTAAATATTGTGTGATTTTATCACCACTCGCAGCTGGAATATTTGCTCATGAATCATTTGGTCATAAAAGTGAGTCTGATTTTATGATTGGCGATGAAAAAATGAAAAAAGAGTGGGCTATTGGCAAAAAAGTTGGTTCTTCTATATTATCTATTGTTGATGATGGTCAAGAAATGGGTGTTGGATATACTCCATATGATGATGAAGGAAGTTTTTCTGAAAAAACTTATCTTATTAAAGATGGAATTTTAAGTGGCAGATTACATAGTGTTCTTACTGCAAGTAAACTTGAAGAAAATCCTACTGGTAATGCTAGGGCAATTTCATTTATGTATGAACCGATTGTTAGAATGACTACTACTTATATAGATAAAGGTGATAAAACTAAAGAACAACTTTTTTCTGAGGTAAAAGAAGGGATTTTTATTGATACAATTAAGCATGGTTCTGGATTATCAACATTTACACTTGCACCTTCAAGAGCTTATTATATGAAAGATGGCAAGATTGAATATCCGGTTAATGTTGCTGTTATTACTGGTACTGTTTTTGAAACTTTAAACCGTATTGACGGTCTTTCTGATAAAGTTAAATTGCTTTCTTTTGTTGGCGGTGGATGTGGAAAAATGGAACAAGCACCACTTCCTGTTGGATTTGGCGGACCTTTTGTAAGAGTATCTCAAATGGATGTTATGTAGGGGAGAATTATATGATTAGAGAAAAATTTAAAATGGAAAATACTAGTTTTACAGTTAATATAACTAATTCAAAAGTTGATTCTTTTAGAAAATCTGAAATTAAAAAAACAGGTATAAGATTGTATAATGAAGGTGATATTGGTGTTGCAGGTTATATTGGGGATTTAGGAGAAGAAATTGCTGAAAAAAATGCAGTTAAATCTCTTATGAATAAAATTTCATATCCATGTGAATCTGCTTCAAATATCAATAAAAAAGTTGAAATCGGCGAGTTTCCTATTAAACCTGATAATATTATCGAAGAAGTTGAAGAAGTTTTAAAAGAATTAAATAAATTTGGAAGTGATTTTATTTTTTCAAATAAAGCTTCATTGATTGAAGATAAAATACATTTATCCAATAATTCAAATACTAAAATGGATTTTACAAGTAAATATATGTCATTTGGGCTTTTATATAAAACAAAAGAATCTGTAAGTCTTTTTGATGGTTTTTTTGGTTTTATGAGTCATAAATATAATAGAAAAGAATGGCTTGATTATTCTCAAAAATTTTTAGAATGGCATAGAAATCTTCTTAAAGTAAAACTTGAAAAAAAAATGCCAGTTATTTTTTTAGAACCTGGAACTACTCTATCTAAGTTTAATCTTGAATTATCAGGCAGAAAATATTCTACTCAAACATCGATTTTTTCTAAAAAACAAGGGGATAAATTATTTAACGAAAAATTCAATCTCATAAATAATAG
The DNA here is from genome assembly GCA_023228995.1 of Candidatus Muiribacterium halophilum. Classification (GTDB taxonomy): domain Bacteria; phylum Muiribacteriota; class Muiribacteriia; order Muiribacteriales; family Muiribacteriaceae; genus JALOAD01. Next base: position 35,135 of record JALOAD010000001.1, on the reverse strand, counting down.
AGAAAGTAATGATAATTATTTAAGTTATTTTGATGCAGAAGGAACAATACTTAATAATAATAAATTCTATTTTATAAAAGATGGAATATTTAAAGCACCATCATCAGATAAACAATTAGCTAAAGAATTTGGATATGAATTAACAGGGTCAGCAGTTTCAGCTTATGATACAGTTCCGGTTTTAGGTAGAAGTAATCTTGATGTTGAGATTACGCATAATAATCTTGAAGATATGCTAAAAGGACAAAAAGCAATTGTTGTATTAATGGCAAGTGGAGGAGATTTTACAACTGAAGGTAGTTTTGGAACTCCAGTACAGCTTTCATTTTTATATGAAAACGGCAAAATACTCGGAAGATTACCTGAATTACAATTAAATTCTAATATTTATAAAATGTTTGGTGATGATTTTAAAGGAAGTGTTAAAAACTCATTAACTCCATTTTCAGATTATAATATAATTGCAATGGATATGGAGATAAATCAATCATAAAAAAAGCGGTTAGAAGAAGGTTAAAGGGGTTGAGAGTTGAGGGTTGAGAGTTGAGGGTTGTGGGGAAATGGGAAACACTGGGTTTGGGACACGAGAATAGCGTAAACGCTGTCATCCCGGTATGCTTTTGAGCCGGGATCTTGTTTAGCTTTATAATTACCTATTATTTCATCAAAGAAATATTAATTTATCGGACCACATGAAATTTAACTTCCATGTAAAATTCCCTCTTACGATGTTCGCCTTTGCAATACATCCGTATATTGCATACTTCGTAACAGTCTCCATAGTTCCTCTTAATTAATTTTCTTTGATTTCATTATTCAAAAAATTTCTCCTTGCTTTATATTATCAATTTTTAATTTTTAATTTTTAATTGCTTCATTAACGCTGTCATCCCGGTATGCTTTTGAGCCGGGATCTCGTTTTTGTTTTTTTTTTATGCTTCGCAATGTTCACTCAAGTTACCGAGTAGATTTTTTTTTTTGCTTTTGTTTAAAGAAAATCCTTCATACTTTAATTTAATTGAAAAACTTATATCGAGTTCTCGTAATTGAGTCTTCTGATTAAATAATCAAAAATTCAGTATAATTAATCAGAGGACTTAATAAAAAAAAACCCTTACATTTTCAGTAAAAATCTATTATAATTAAGTTCATTACTTAAAAAGGAGAGGTTTATGAGAAAAATTACTTTGTTACTCATGTGTGTTTTTCTTTTGACTCAGGTTACTATGGCAGCTGGTGTTCAAAAAAGTCTTAGAGTCGAAAGAAGCGGAAGTATGATTATTGACATCAATATTGATACTGAAGGTTTAACTTCAGTTAAAAAAGATATTGATGGTAAAATTTATACTTCATTAGAACTTGAAAATTCTGCAGTTACTTTTGAAAAAGGAGCTCCAGAATTAAGAACTGTTTCAGCTTTTCTTGCAGTTCCAAATGGAATGGCTAATGTTGAGATTGCAGATAGCGAATATATTGAAATTGAAAATATTTCAATTATTCCTTCAAAGGGTGCTTTAACAAGAGATATTAATCCTCAAGAAGTTCCTTATGAATTCGGTCCTACTTATGACAAAGATGGTTGGTATCCTTCAAAAGACAAAATGCTATCTAATGTTGAAAGTTTTATTCTTAGAGATATTTCTGGTTTGAGAGTTGAAGTAACTCCTTTCCAGTATAATGCTAAAGAAAACAAATTAAGAATTTATAAAAATCTTGCTGTTAAAGTTTCTGCTCAGATTAACAGAGGAATGGGTGTTAGAGTTAGCGGAAATATCAGCTCAGATTTTGAAAAAATCTATGGTGATGTTTTTATGAATTATAGCTCACCATTTATGACTAGAAGTGGTAGAATTAATGCTCCTGATGAAAGTAAAAATCTTCTTATCGTTGCTTATGATGAATTTTACAATGCTGCTAAACCTTTAGCTGATTGGAAAAAGAAATCAGGTTATGATGTTGAATTGGTTAAATATAGCGAAGTTGCTTCTAATTCAAATGATCTAAAAGCATATTTTCAAAAGAAATATGATAATGGAGATCTTTGTTTTGTTACTTTAGTTGGTGAATATGAACATATTCCAACCATGAAAGGTAAATGCGAAGGTGCTAATTCAGATAATATGTATATGAAGCTTGCCGGAGATGACAATATTCCTGATGCTTTTATATCAAGATTATCAGCTAAAAATATTGAAGATGTTCAAATTCAAGTTAATAAAACTTTAGAATATGAAATTAACCCTGCTGATGGTAGCTGGGCAACTGAAGCTTTGGGTATTGCTTCAAATGAAGGAAATCCTAAAGATTATATTAGAGTTGATGAATTACATACAAGTCTTAAAAATAAGCTTGGATTTACTAAAATTTGGGAATGTTATGCTCCTGATGCTGGTTCTGGCGGATGGTATTGGAAAGATGAAAATTCTATGGATTCTGAATATCCTGGCGTTCCTGGAACTATGCCTCCTATGATGTTTAAATCAGCAAGATTTGATTCTTCAAATAATACATCTGATAAATCAGTTATTTTTGATGCTGTTAATTCTGGAGTTTCAATAATCAATTATGTTGGACATGGTTCAGATTATACTTGGGTAACTTCTGGTTTTAGTACAAGCGATGCACATAAACTAAATAATACTGGTAAATATCCTATAATATGGGATGTTGCTTGTGTTAATGGTGCTCTTCACAGAGACGAATGTTTTGCTGAAGCTTGGATGAGAACAGGTACTCCTGAAAAACCAGCTGGAGCAATTGGAATAGTTGCTGGTTCTACTAATGAAGCTTGGGTTCCACCTTGTGATTGGCAGGCAGAAATTATTCATAATCAGCTTGGTGAAAAGAAAAATTCAATTGGTAATGTTGTTAATATGTATGGTCTTTTAAAAGTTGCTGAAATGTACGGTGCTTCTGATAGATCTGAAGGTAATAGATTAATTGAACAGAAAATCTATTTTGGTGAAGGTACAGTTTCACTAAGAACTGAAAAACCTAAAAAAATCAATGCTGAAGCAATAATTGTTGATAATACAATTCTTGTTGCAGTAGATGGTGATGTTAGAGAAGGTCTTACAGTAACTGCTTATGATAATAATGTTGAAAGAACTTATTCAGCAAAAACTGACACTAGAGGAATGATAGAAATTCCTTACGAAGGTCAGACAATGATAACAGTAACTGGTCTTAATGCAATTCCAGTTGTAGATCTTGTAATTGAAAAATAATAAGTTTTAAGTTATAAAATTAAAAAGCCTGCTAAATGCGGGCTTTTTTTTTTATCTAAAATCGCTTAAATAGGGAAAGGGTTGAGAGTTGAGAGCGAGAGCGTGAAGTGGTGAAGGGGTGAAATAGGAAAAACAAAAGATTAAAATCTCTAACTTTATTTATTTTTTCCATCCCGGTACTATTCTGAGCCAGGATCTGTTTTGTGTTTTCTAACTAACAGCTTTAGCTGTGCTAACTAGGTTGGCTTTTTCAACCGCTTACTAGGCTACAATGTAGTCGCTAACTAGCAAATTTATCATAAAATGATAAATTTGTGCTAACTGCATTATCTATTTTATTATTCGCTGGTTTTTAAGGTTAAAGAGTTTTAGGATTGAACGATACCGGCAGACACTCTTTGGAACATACTTCTACTGTATATTTTTTAATAAAAAAAAAGTCCTACCATTTTGATAAAAAATGTTTTATAATTATTTCATATCAAAAAAATTTTAAAGGAGTACGGAGTATGAAAAAATTAACTCTATTACTTGCAGTTTCAATTCTTTTCTCACAGTTTGCTATGGCAGCTAGTGTTACTAAAGAATTGAATGTGCAAAGAGGAAGCATGCTGATAGACATTGCTATCAGTACAGACGGTCTTACATCTGAAACAGTAGAAATCGATGGAAAGACTTTTAACAAAATAGTTCTTGATAATTCAGCAGTTACTTTTGAAAAAGGAGCTCCAGAATTAAGAACTGTTTCAGCTTTTCTTGCTGTTCCACAGGGAATGGCTAATGTTGAGATTGCAAATAGCGAATATATTGAAATTGAAAATGTTTCAATTATTCCTTCAAAAGGTTCTTTAACAAGAGATATTAATCCTGAAGAAGTTCCTTATGAATTCGGTCCAGTTTATGACAAAGATGGTTGGTATCCTTCAAAGGACAAAATGCTATCTAATGTTGAAAATTTTATTCTTAGAGATATTTCTGGTTTAAGAGTTGAAGTAACTCCTTTCCAGTATAACGCTAAAGAAAACAAATTAAGAGTTTATAATAATCTTTCAATTAAAGTTACATCTCAGGTGAACAGAGGATTGGGCGTTAGAGTTAGCGGAAATATCAGCTCAGATTTCGAAAAAATCTATAGTGATGTTTTTATGAACTATAGCTCACCATTTATGACTAGAAACGGAGAAATTAACGCTCCTAACGAAAGTAAAAATCTTCTTATCGTTGCTTATGATGAATTTTACAATGCTGCTAAACCTTTAGCTGATTGGAAAAAGAAATCAGGTTATGATGTTGAATTGGTTAAATATAGCGAAGTTGCTTCTAATTCAAATGATCTAAAAGCATACTTTCAAAAGAAATATGACAATGGAGATCTTTGTTTTGTTACTTTAGTTGGTGAATACGAACATATTCCAACAATGAAAGGTAAATGTGAAGGAGCTAATTCAGATAATATGTATATGAAGCTTGCAGGAAATGACAATATTCCTGATGCTTTTATATCAAGATTATCTTCTAAAGATATTGAAGATGTTCAAATTCAAGTTAACAAAACTTTAGAATATGAAATCAATCCAGCAATGGGTGGATGGTACAAAGAAGCTTTAGGTATTGCTTCAAATGAAGGAAATCCTAAAGATTATGATAGAGTTAATGAATTACATGTAAGTCTTAAAGAAAAACTTGATTTTACTAAAACTTGGGAATGTTATGCACCTAGTTATGGTAATACTCAGGGTTATTCTTCAGATAAATCCATTGTTTTCAATGCGGTTAATTCTGGAGTTTCAATAATCAACTATGTTGGACATGGTTCAGATTATACTTGGGTAACTTCTGGTTTTAATACAAGTGATGCAAACAAACTAAATAATACTGGTAAATATCCTGTTATATGGGATGTTGCTTGTGTTAATGGTGCTCTTCACAAAAACGAATGTTTTGCTGAAGCTTGGATGAGAACAGGTACTCCTGAAAAACCAGCTGGAGCAATTGGAATAGCTGCTGGTTCAACTAATGAAGCATGGGTTCCACCTTGTGTTTGGCAGGCAGAAATTATACATAATCAGCTTGGCGAAAAGAAAAATTCAATAGCTACTGTTGTTAATATGTATGGTCTTTTAAAAGTTGCTGAACAGTATGGTGCTTCTGATAGATCTGAAGGTAATAGATTAATTGAACAGAAAATCTATTTTGGTGAAGGTACAGTTTCACTAAGAACTGAAGAACCTAAAAAAATCAGTGCTGAAGCAATAATTGTTGATAATACAATTCTTGTTGCAGTAGATGGTGAAGTTAGAGAAGGTCTTACAGTAACTGCTTATGATAATAATGTTGAAAGAACTTATTCAGCAAAAACTGACAGTAGAGGAGAAATAGAAATCCCTTACGAAGGTCAGACTATGATAACAGTAACTGGTCTTAATGCAATTCCAGTTGTAGATCTTGTAATTGAAAAATAATCAGTTTTAGTTTATAAAATTAAAAAGCCTGCTAAATGCAGGCTTTTTTTTTATCTAAAATAGGTTCAATAGGGAAAGGGTTGAGAGTTGAGAGCGAGAGCGTGAAGTGGTGAAGGGGTGAAAGAGTGAAGTGGCGAAAGAGGAAAAACAAAAGATTAAACTCTCTAACTTTTTTTAATATAAATTGTTAAGAAATCTCAATTACTGGATTACCCCAATTGTCATTTAGTATATATTTAGCTTTTTCAGAAAAAAGTTGTTTATTATCTTTATTTATTGTGAGTGTGTATATAAGACGATTTTTGTATATTCTGTAATTAATGTAAAATAGAAAATCTTCATTAATTAAAAATTCATTTTCAATGCTATTTACTATTTTTTTTGAAATTGTAGTGATTTTTGTATTACCATCGAATATATTGAAAATAATGTTTTTTTTACCAAATAAATCTGTTGAAATATTAATTTCTGTTGAAAAACCAGACTTTTTAAATGAATTAAAATGATTTTTCATATAATAAAGTATTGTAAGCGTCATTAAATAAATTAATATATTAATATTCATAATAAAATTCGGTTAAGCAGCTATTTTAACAGCCATTCTTTCGTGAAATAATGTATATTCTTCAAAATGTACTGAAGTTGAATAAATTAGCCTTTCACCACGATCTGATATTTTAGCTTCTGTATAAGAAATTAATTTTCCCTCACCGATATTTTCTGTTATTTCGCCTTTTTTAATTAACATTTTTTGATAACATACTATTTCTTTTTCTACATTATCGTAAAATGTGAATTCAACTTCAAAATCGATATTGTTTAATCTTTTTACATCAATATTAACTGTAAAAGGATGGCTTTCAACCTCGTTTGCATTTTCAATACAAGCTGATTTATCAATTACATTTCTGAAATTTGAAATTGTTGGGTAAATAAAAAAGTTAGATAGTTTAGCAATAAGATTCATTTTTTTCCCTCTCAATTTATATTATTTATATACTATATTTATCGGATTATTTAAAAAAATAAGTAACTATATTTTAGTATTTAAATGCTTCTATACCGCTGTTCTTTAAACTATGCGAGATGGCGAAGCAAAATGTTCAATGAACATTTTTTTGCGAAATGGTGAAATAGATTTAAAGCTTTTCCTATCTTACCACTTCACTCTTTCACGCTCTTATACGCTTCACATACAGCTCTCATACTTTTTTTTATCATTTCAAATTAATTGATGTATTTTGTTTATATATTTCTTTACTTTTTTTAACTAAAGCAATTGAATAATTTAGTGAATTTATATCTGTCATAACAAGAATATCGGCATGAATTGATAGACCTTCATCTGTTTTTACACTTATTGTAGATTTTTGTCCGTTATTACAAATTAATTTAGGATTACTAAGTATTTTTCCAGTATTAATATCTGAAATTTTAAATTCACATACAAAACTATTGTTAAGCGGTTTTACATCAAAAGACACTTTGAAGTTATTTTCTGCATTAAAATTAAATCCTGAAAGCATTGTTACAAGTGAAGCTGAAATAAAAAGCAGTGTAAAAAATATAAAACCTTTGTAATTATTTTTTGTTTTCATAAAATCCCTCCGGTGTAAAAATTGTTCCTATACTATATTTATCGCAATAAATTAAGTAATAGTTAAAATTAAAATAAATCAAAGTAAAAATAGTAATGCTATCAAGGGAAATGCGAGAATATAATACCTGTCACTTAAATCTTTTTAAAAAACTGATTTTATTGTATAATGTAATACAACAAAATTTTATAAATTTATAATAAATATATAATATTAGGGGGAAATAATGTATAGAGATGATATAAAATGGCATGAAATTAAAACTATAAAACAAGCCTGGGAACTTCTTCAACAAGAAGGTAATGTAATATATTCAGGCGGTCTTGGTATTAATAGGACCAAATCTGAAAAAATCCGTGGTTTTATAAATATAAATAGTCTTTCGCTTAAATATTTAAACTTTGAAGATAATAAAGTTATTGCAGGAGCTGGAGTTAGTATAGCTGAGCTTATAGAATCGCCAGTAAATAAAGGTAATGTGTATTCATATATTTGTAATTTATTTTCAAAAGCTGCTTCTACTCCAATTAGAAATAGAATGACAATTGGTGGTTCTATTGTAGATTTTCCCATTTGGTCTGATATTGTTCCAGCACTTATTGCAGTAAATGCTGAAGTTACTCTATTTAATGGTAAAGAAATTACAGTTAATATTGAAGAATATATTCAAAAATATCAAAAAGAACTTCATATTTTACTTAATATAAGTTTTGAAAATAATAGAGATAATTTTGTAGGTTATTCAAACAGACTTACTCAAGTTAGATTTGATTATCCAGCTTTAATTGTCAATATAACAGGAATTAAACAAGATATTTCTTTAAATAATATTAAAGTCGTTGTATCTGGAACAAAATCCAAAGTTGAAGTTTTTAATAATATGGAAAATAAAATTAAAGATAATTTCAAATTAGACTTGGATTTTATTAAAGATGTAAGATTTTCAGCAGATTATAAAAATAAAATAGCAAATGTTTATATAGAAGATGGATTAAAAATAATGAATGGGAGAGTTAAATGAAAGAAATTTTTAATATAAATGGAAAAAACAAAAAAATCGAATTAAGACCTGATTCAACTTTGCTTGAAGCTTTAAGAGATAATGGATTTACAGAAGTTAAAAACGGTTGCGAAGAAGGTCAATGCGGAGCTTGCCTTGTTCTTGTTGATGATGTGTCTGTTAATTCATGTCAAATTCTGGCAATGAGTGTAAAAGATCAAACGATTGTAACTTCAAAAGGACTTGGAGATCAGCATAAACCTTCAATAATTCAAGAAGCTTATGTTGATGCTGGAGCAGTTCAATGTGGTTTTTGTACACCTGGATTTGTAATATCTACTTATTCATTACTTAAAAAAAATCCAAATCCAACAGAAGAAGAAATAAAAAGTGCACTTGATGGTAATTTATGTAGATGTACTGGATATATCAAGATAATTGATGCTGTAAAACTTGCTGCTAAGAGAATGAATGGAGGTGAGGATAATGAAAAATAATTTTAAAACTGTAAATCATTCAGTCAGAAAAATAGATGGATTAGGACTTGCAACAGGTGAAGAACTTTTTACAGATGATTATGACATTAGAGATTGTGCTGTTATAAAACTTATGCCTTCACCTTATGCTTATGCAGAAATTACAGATATAGACGAAAGTGAAGCTTTAAAAATGGAAGGTGTAATTGATGTTCTTTCTTATAAAAATGTTGAAAGAATTATGCATACAACGGCAGGACAGAGTTATCCTGAACCAGCACCTTATGATTGTGCGATTTTTGATAATACAGTTAGATTTGTAGGAGATAAAGTACTTGCTGTTATTGCTGAAGATGAAAAAACAGCTTTAAAAGCAATAAAAAAAATTAAAGTTAAATATAATATTCTTGAACCTGCTCTTGATTATGAAAAATCAGAAGACAGGGAAACTTCAAGAGTTCATACTGAAAAAGATGCAATACAGATAATTCCTATAAAATTTCAACCTGAAAAAAACATTGCAAGTGAAGTAAATGCAGTTGTTGGAGATGTAGAAAAAGGCTATAAAGAGAGTGATGAAGTAATGGAAGATACATTTTACACACAATATGCTCATCATTGCATGATGGAACCTTCATCTACAAAAGGTTATATTGATGGAAGAGGAAGACTCGTACTTATAACATCAACTCAAGTTCCATTTCATACAAGAAGAATTGTTTCTCATGCAACAAAAATTCCAGTAAGTAAAATCAGAGTTATAAAGCCTCGAATTGGTGGTGGTTTTGGTAATAAACAGGAAGCTTTACTGGAACCAATAGTAGCTTTTGCAGTATGGAAACATAGAATTCCTATAAAATTAATACTTAAACGAGATGAAGTTTTTGTTTTTTCAAGAACAAGACATCCTTTTAGAATTAAATACAAAGTTGGTTTTAATAAAAATGGCGAAATAAAAGCAATACATCTTGATGCTCTTCAAAACACAGGAGCTTTTGGTACTCATGCACTTACAGTTGTATCGTGTGTTGGTTCTAAAATACTTCCATTATTAAATAAAATTCCTAATATGCTTTTTACAGGAAAAGCAGTTTATACAAATTTACCAGCTGGTGGAGCTTATAGAGGCTATGGTGCAACACAAGGTTATTTTGCATATACTCAAATGATAGATGTAATATGCGAAAAATGTGGAATAGATCAGGCTGAATATTATAAAAAATGGCATATTAAAACTGGAGAAACTTCTGAAATATTCAAAGCATTAGGCGAAGGTAAACCAGGACATATTTTTAAAATAGATTCATGTGAACTTACTCAATGTATTGATAAAGGGGCTGAAGCTATAGATTGGAAAAGTAAAAAAGCAAAATACAGTTTTAAAAACAAAAAAAATAAAAATGAAAGATATATTAAAGGAATTGGAATGGGTTGTTTTATGCAAGGTTCTTCTGTTCCTTACATTGATATGGCTTCTGTTTATATAAAAATGAATGATGATGGTTCATTTAATTTAAATCTAGGAGCAACCGACCTTGGAACAGGTTCTGATACAGTTTTATCACAGATTGCAGCTGAAGTTTTAGAAACATCTATTAATAATATTCTAGTTATATCTTCAGATACAGATGTAACTCCTTTTGATGTAGGAGCTTATGCATCTTCAACTACATATCTTTCAGGTCTTGCAGTAAAAGATTGTGCTGAAAAAATTAAAAAGATAATAAAAAAACACGCTGCAAAAAAACTGGCTGTAAAAGAAGAAGATATTGATCTTTTTGAAGGAAATGCTTTTATAAAAGGTAGTAAAGATAGTTGTTCATATGGCGAAATTTGCACAAGTGCTATGCATATTGATGAAATGGAACAAATTCAAGCAACTTCTTCAAGAGTATCTAAATCTTCACCACCACCATTTTCAGCTCATTTCGCTGAAATAGTAATTGATACATTAACTGGAAATATAAAAGTTGAAAAATATGTTACTGCAACAGATTGCGGAGTTTGTATTAATCCAAAACTTGCTGAAGGTCAAGTGGAAGGAGCATTGGTAAATGGTTTATCTTATGCTTTGATTGAAGATTATAGCTTTTCAAAAAAAGGTAATATGATGAATAATGGTTTTGGTAAATATAAAATTTATACAGCAGCAGATCTTCCTGAAATTATAACTATTATGGCTGAAAATTCTTATGAAAATACAGGTCCTTACGGAGCTAAATCCGTTGCTGAAGTTTGTATAAATGGACCAATTCCGGTTATTGCAAATGCTTTTTATAATGCAACAGGTAAAAGATTACATAAAGCTCCATTTAAACCAGAGTATATATTAGAGATATTAGGGGAATAGAGGAGAACGCCGGGGGAACACCGGTAAACGGGATTTGGGGATTGTGAAAACACTGTCATCCCGGTACTATTCTGAGCCGGGATTTGTTTTTGTTTTTACTATGCTAACTGTGATTTTGCAAAAAAATCACTTTAATGGAGATTATATGATTGATTTTGGAAATTATGTTTATGATTACATTAAAGAAGGGCAGAAATATGAACTTAATAAAATAAAAAAAATGTTACAGCTTCTTAGAAATCCACAAAATAAATTTAAGTCAGTTCATATAACTGGTACTAATGGCAAAGGTTCTACTGCAACTTATATTGAATATATTTTGCATAATGCAGGTTTTAAAGTCGGTAAATTTACATCTCCGCATCTTGTATCGTATAATGAGAGAATAAGGCTTGATCTTGAAGAAATATCAAAAGAAGATTTTCATAATATATTACCAGAAATTGAAAAAGCTTCTAAAATAATTGAAGAGGAATTTGGCGATAAACCATCATTTTTTGAAATGGTAACTGCAATTTCTTTTTATTATTTTGCACAAAAAAAAGTAGACTGGGCTGTTGTTGAGGTGGGACTTGGTGGAAGACTTGATGCTACAAATACTCTAGAAAAATCAATTGCTGTTGTTACAAATATTGATAAAGATCATTGTGGAATTTTAGGAAATGAACTTAAAGATATAGCTAAAGAAAAAATTGCAATAACTAAAAAAGATTGTCATATTATTTCATCTGAAAAAAGACCTGAATTAAAAAAATTATTTAGAGATTATGCTAAAGAAATGAATTCTGAAATTTTCATTAATAATAAAGAGTTTTCGACAAAAATTGTAAGTAAAGCTTATGATAATATTGTTTTTGATTATTCAGGTGAAAATAAATTTAAATCATTAAAACTTAATATGCCTGGAGAACATCAGGTAGAAAATGCAGCAAATGCAGTTAAAGTTGCAGAAATAATTAAAATTGATGAAAAATACATTAAACAAGGTCTTGAACAGGCGTTTTTCCCAGGAAGACTTGAGATAATAAGTAAAAAACCTTTTGTAATGATGGATGGAGCTCATAATAGAGCAGGACTTAATACTTTGTGTGTTTATCTTGAAAATTATTTTGAAAATAAAGAAATAGTATTTTTATCATCTATATTAAGAGATAAAAATGCTGATCTTTTTTACAGAAAACTTTCTAAATATTCAAAAGAAATAGTTCTTACACATATAGATAATAAAAGAATGATGGATATAAAAAAAATGCAAAGAATAGCAAAAAAATATTTTAAAACTGTATTTGTTTTTGAAAATTCAGAAAAAGCACTTGAATATATTTATAACAAAAATTTAAATTCTTCAAAAAATATAATTATAACAGGCTCTTTATATTTAATTGGAGAGTTAAAATCAAGTTCTATATATAAAAAAATAAAAAAATAAAAAACAGGATTTTGATAGTTTATGAAAATAAAATTTTTTTTGATAATAATAATTTTTTTTATTATTTCAAGTAATTCTGAAACTATCAAAGTAACAGATCATGCTTCTTTTTATAAACATATAAGCAAAGGCGATTATGATGAACTTATTATTCCAGATGGCATGATTATCACCGATTCTTTCAACATCATTAATCCAAAAAAAAATCATAAGATAATTGGAGAAGGCACAGTTGAAATAACTTCACTTAATGAGCAAGATTGGGTAGCTATTAAGATGAATCGAGATAGGAGAAACTGGAACAATCTTGAACCTGAGATTACATTTGAGAATATTAATTTTAGAATATTGTATAAAATAAGGATATTTGAAATTGAAAAAAATCTCAATGTTATTTTTAAAAATTGTAATTTTACAGGTTTTTTTCATTCTGAAGAATTAATGAGAAATAATGGTTCAAATATCACATTTGAAAATTGTAATTTCAAAAGTTTTAACTATATTCTTTTCAATAAACTTTCTGAAAATAAAAGCATAATATTTAAAAATTGCGTATTTGAAAAAATAGGAACTCTAGTTGATAATCTTGAAAGTAAAGTTAATATAATCATTAAAAATATAGAGTTTAAAGGTAAAAGCAGTTTACCGCTTATAATTATGACTTCAAGTCTTGAGCCAGGATATTTTGTTGATTTTGATCAAAAATCAATTGAAAAAATGGAAGATCCCGGAAATATGCTTATATTATTTCCAATCAAGCAAAATAATAGTGGTGAAGAAGATAAGTTGTATTTTTATGATTTCAACAAAGAATTTTGGGATGTAATGGATAATTTTATATTAGATTTTTATTTAGATATAGATATTTTAGACATTATGAAAAAAACAAAATATAATTACAGCGAATTTTCAGTTTACATGAAATCTGAATTTGAAAAAATCGCAAAAAAAGATATAGACAGACAAAGTTTAAGAAAAATTTTGAATTTCAGTACAATGACAAGGTTTTTTAAAATAGCAGCAATCACAGAATATACAAAACCCGAAGATAAACTTGTTAGTTTTGATATATTAAATGTATTAAAAAAAGTATTTAAAGATAAATATAAATTTATATTTTACCCATATTTTAATACATTAATAAAGTATAAAACAAAAACAGCTTCAGCATTACTCGCATTAAGAAAAGAAATAAAAATAGACGGAGAAAATTCACAGATAATTCAAGATTTATCATTTACAGAATTAATAGAGTTAATTGAAAACAATCTAAAAGACCTTGAAAAAATGGCACAAGACAAAAAAACATTTGATACAATATTAAAAAATGAAGTCCCAGTTTATCTATCTAAATATTTTAATGATGACAAAATATTCACCAAAAAAGTTCAAAAAAACATATTAGATATAAGTGTATTAGATGAAACTTCAGATAAATTAAATAATATGTTATATATAGATTTTCCTATAAGTCTTTTAATGGCAAATATATGGCTCAAAGGACAAGAAAGTCAAAATCCAGAAGAAATTTTAAAAATAGCAAAAATACTTTCAGAAATAGTAAATAAAACTAAAGAAAAAATAACAATGCCAGCAGTAGAAGATATAATAAAAAAGACTGCTATTATGCTAAAATCCCGTTATGATAAATTAAATAAATAAAAAAATTGGGGTCAGGTCTTCGGAATTCGATTTTTGATAATTCGAATTTCAGAATATTGCCGGAGAATATACAATTGAAAATTAGTGTTATTATACCTACTTTTAATAGAGCTAATACTTTTAAAAAAACTCTTAATTCATTATTAATTCAAACAACTAATAGTTATGAGATTATTGTAGTTGATGAATCCACTAACAATGAAATATTTAACATTATAAAAAAAATAAAAATAAAAACAAGTATAAATATTAGTTTTTATAAAAATCCTGGTAAAGGTCAAGGTAATGCTAGGAATTTTGGAGCTTCTGTAAGTAAATATGCAATATTGCTATTTATAGATTCTGATGTTATATGTTCAAATATTCTTGTTGAAGAACATCTAAAACATCATAAATATGGCGAAAAAGCTGTTCTTGGAAACATTTTATTTCCTGTTAATAAAAAAATAGATTTTTATACAAAAAATATTGATCTTGGTTATTATTTTTCCCAGATTAATTCAGATTATGTTGATTTTATCAAATTTATAACTGCTAATATATCTTTAAATAAAAACCTTTTCATAAAATCAGGTGGTTTTGACAAAGAATTTACTTCTTATGGCTTTGAAGATTTGGAACTTGGATACAGAATTTTTAACAATAAAAAAACTATAAAATTTGCCAAAAATGCCATTGGATATCATCTTAATGTAAGGACATTAAATGAAATTAAAGCTAGAAATATTAATATTGCGAAAGCTTCTTTAATGTTTTTTAAAAAACATCCTGAATACTTCAACCCTTATCTTCTTCCTGTTCAAAGAATTATTCATAAAAATTATGTAAAAATTCCTAAATATTCCGCAAAGAATTTTAGTAAAAATCTTGAATTAGAAGCTGAAAACACAGTAATAAATGAATTAACAACAAAAGTTGATTTTCTTTCTATAAAAAAAATTAAAAAAATTCTTAAAAGTAAAAATTTATTTTTTAATTCTATAACTTTATATGAAATAAGCTACCTTTCTGAGTTTTATAATATTAAATTAAAAACTTCTTCAAATGATTTGTGGGCTAAATTTCTTTTTAATTATAAATTTCCTATAAAAAAATTTTCAAACACTGTTTTAATTGATAATAACAAAGAAAAAACAATTACTTATTATAATACATTGCCTAATCTTAAAAATTATAAAGATAATTATTTACCATTTTTTATGCTAAGCATTATTAAAAATAGAAATCGTTTTTATCAATATTTGATATCAAGAATTAAAAATATTAAAATATAAAAAATTTTTATCTTTTTTTATGTTTTGTAGTTAATAACAGATATTATACACTTTGCATTATATAATTAGAATAACAAAAATCGAATTCCGAAGACCTGACCCCAATTTATATAAATTCAGGGAAATATGGTCTTTTTTTGTTATAATATATCCAAACTGCTGTTAAAGCTATAATATCTATAATAATATGTATTATTATATCGGAGTTGTATATTATTATTGTTTTATCGTAAAATACTTTTCTTATTATTTCTATTGGCAGGGTTGCTGGATTGTATTTGAATAAAAATCTTATTTTTTCTGGTATCATTGTTGGTGAATAAAATATTGGTGTTGCATAAAACCATATATTTATTATTATTTCTGTTATATGTGGTATATCTTTTGAAAATACTGATAATGTTGATGTTATAAATGATATTGTTGTTGTAATTAGTATTAGTATTATTATTGCTGGGATTATGTAAAATATGTTATATATTGAAAAATTATTACTGGTTAATATTGAAAATATTGTTAGAATTATAAAATTTATTGTAAATATCATGAAGTTTAATATTATTTCTGAAAAAAGTATGTAGTGATAGGGAAATCTTATTTTTTGAATTATCTCAAAATTCTTTAGATAACAATAACAGCTATTGACTGCGGTTGACGAAAAAAATGTCCAACATACTAATCCACAAAATAAAAATAGGGGAAAGTTTGTTATATTTACTTTTAATATATGTATAAATATAATATTAAATATTCCTAATGTTATTATTGGACTTAGTATTGACCATAACAATCCGAATTTTGATGATGTGTATTTTAATCTGTAATTTAATCTGAAAAGATTTAGTAGAAGATCATATTTCATTTGATATGTTCTCCTTCATGTATTCAAGATATTCATATGCTGCTGTTTCTGGTTTGGAATCGCATAATACTTTTCCATTTGTGAGTATTATTAGCCTTGTGCATATTTTTTTTAGAAAATCTACATCATGCGATACTATTATTAGAATTTTTGAATTATTAGCAAGTTCAACGATTTTGTCATATGTTTTTTTTTGGAAATTAATATCTCCAACAGAATTTATTTCATCTAATATTACAATGTCTGGTTTTAGAAAACTTATTGTTGAAAATCCAACTCTTACACGCATTCCACTTGAATAAGTTTTATATTTTTGATCAAAACTTTCTTCAGATAATCCGCTAAAAACACGTATTTTTTCAATATCAGTTTCAATTAATGTATTGTTCCCAGTCATTGATGAATATAGTATTATATTTTCTCTACCTGTTAATTCAGGATGAAATCCAATGCCTATATCAAGCATTGGAGATATTTCTCCTTGTATATCAACAATACCTTTATCAGGAATTAAAATGCCTGATATTACTTTTAATAATGTAGTTTTACCTGAACCGTTAGGTCCAGTAATTCCAACTATTTCACTATTTGAAATATTAAAATTTATACAATCAAGTACTTTTTTTTGAATATTATTATTCTTATTAAAAGGATTGTTGTTATTTAATTTAAATGATTTAGAAATGTTTTTTAGGCTAATACTGCTCATCTTTTTTCCTTTACCCATAAAGTGTCTTTATTATCATAAAAGATTGCACATATTCCTGCAAGTATTATTGTATAAAAATAAAGAAATGAATTAAATAATCTTACTCTGACATTATTTTTTTTTGTAATTATATTTATTAATGAATTAAAAGTAAATTCTATAAAAATTGCTATTACACAAATAATGTTAAATAGTAAAAATAATTGTGATGTTTTTTCTTCAAAATTAAAAATACTAAAAACAATTAATATTAAAAATAAAACAGGTATAATCCATCTTAATATTTTGCCAAAAAACAAAGCTAATAGGTCGGATTTACTTAATGCAAATATTTTTAAAGATAAAATCTGATTAAATAGTATAAAATATCCACCTGAAATTATTCTTTGTTTTCTTTTAAATTCTGAAAATGATGATTTAACTGTAAGTTCATGACCTTGTGAATTTTCGCTAAAATGAGAATGCATATCTTTTTTTAGTATTTCAATTAAAACAAACATATCTTCAATTTGACAATTTTGAGGAATATTTACAAAACAGTTTTTTCTTAGAAGGTAAAAACCACCAACAGGAGAAGTAATATTTGAATGTTTTTCTTGTAATATTTTTGAATTAGTTTCAAAATTCCAGTAATTTATCTCTTTATCAGTGATTGAAGAATATTTATTTTTATCAAAAATAAGATTTCCATATACAATACCGGTTTTTTCATCAATTTTTTTTACAAGATTACATAGAGCATTATTATCAATAAAGATATTAGCATCAAGAATAAGTATAAAATCACTTTTTATTTTGGGAATAAAATAATTCATAATTGAACTTTTTCCCATTCTATTAGAGTTTTTAACAATTTGTAATTTATCTGCATTGTTTTTTTGAATTTCAACAAGTTTAGAATAAGTATTATCTGTAGAACAATCATCAACGACTAATATTGAATAATTTTTATAATCCAAAGAAAGAGTTGTATAAATAGTTTGAGATATAATATTTTCTTCATTAAATGCAGGAATTAAAATAGTAATATGAGGTTTAGAATTGTTTTCAATAATGGATTTTTTGTTTTTAATCATAGAAATAAATATAAGATATAATCTAAAAGAAAATGGAATAAAAATAAAAAAAGAAATCATAATATAAAAGAAAATTGTTGATGATTTCATAGAGTTATTATATCAGATTATTCAATATATTTAAAATTATATTTTATTTTCTTATCCATTTAATTAAAATTGGATTATTTATTTTGTCATAAAGATTTAAAATATCATCATGGAAAAACAAGTAATTAATATTAATTATTTCATCTTTTGAAAAATGTTTTTCTTCAAGTATTTTATTTCTATAAAGTTTTTTTGAATTTTCAAGCATATTTATTTTAGTTTTTTCTGAAAAAAATCCATCAGTGTGAAATTTAATTTTTTCTGAATGTTTAAAGAAAAATTTATAAAAAGGTAAGAAAATTCTATCAAAAAACTTATTAACTTTTTTACATATAAAACATTCAGCATATGATTTATATTTAATATTTAAAAAGTCACAAATATTTTCAAAAACTTTATCTTTATTAACTTGTATTTCATCATAATAAATTATCTTTACATTATCAAAATTTTCCATTATATAACAAACTTTTTCATAATAAAGGCTACAATCAATGTAATTATACAAAGGATCCCATTTATTATTTATTCTATTGGCTGCATTATCTGTCGAAACTGCATCTCTAAAAAAATATCTTTCCCAATTATTTCTTCTAAAAAATTCATGATGTTCTAAAATTCTTTCACCAGGATTTCTTAAAAGAATAATAGCTTTTACACTTTGTTTGTAATCAGCATTGATGTTTTTTATATTTTCAACTGTTTGTTGAGGAAGTGAAAAATTATATGGGCTATAATGAATATTTAATTTTGATTTAGAAAATTTCAATTTGGAAATACTTCCTTTTACACGAAATATTTGATTTTCTTGATTAAATTCTTCATCAGAATTAGCAAAATTCAATAAACCACTTTTATCCTCTATGAAATTAACAATGTTTTTTCTGTAATTAAAATATTTTTCAATATAAGATATACCAGATTTTAAAGGTGAAAAAACTATACAGTTTACATTTTTTTTAACAATTTTTTTCATTAACTATAAATCGGATTATATTAGTTAAATATTGAGAATAAACATAAAAACGATTTTAAATAAAAAATTTGACAAAAACTGGTTCTTTTAATAGAATTTACAAACATTTATGAATTATAGGTGGATCATTAGCTCAGATGGTAGAGCAACTGACTCTTAATCAGTGGGTCGAAGGTTCGATTCCTTCATGGTCTACCAAAACTCAAAATTTTCTTATTGTTTTGAATTAAGCCATTTTTTTCTTCTAATATCAACAGCTAATGATAATGCTAAAATTACATTTGAAAGTGTTATTGAAATCCATATTCCTTTTAATCCTAAAGATGTTGCAGCCAAAATATAAGCTGCTGGAATTCCAATTAAAAAAAGAGTTACAATATTAAGCCACATTGGTATTTTTGTATATCCAGCTCCATCCATAGCTCGGTTCATTACAATTCCAGTTGCCATAAAAACAAAAGAAATTGAAAACCATCTTAAAAAAGTTGTTCCTTCGCTTATAACAATTAAATCTTGAGTGAAAATAGATAATATCTTTTCAGCAAACACAAAAAATCCAACTGAAAAAACAAATGCAATAACAGCTATTATTTCAACACATTTTTTTATTGCTTTTATAGCATTGCTATATAGTTTTGCACCAATATTATGTCCGACAAGAACAGAAGCAGCAACACCAAATCCCATTGAAGGACCAAAAATAAGTATTCTAAGTCTTAAACCAATTCCAAATGCAGCAATTGCAACAGTTCCAAAAGTAGATACAAGTTTCATCAGAAATATACCATGAAGATTCATAACAAGCATTTTTCCAGAAGAAAAAATTCCAATTTTCCATATTTTTTTAATTATAGATTTATCAGGTTTTAAATATTTCAAAGCAAAAACCCTTTTTTTGTTTTTTCCAAAAAATACAGAATAAAGCATTACACTTAAACCTGTTAATTGCCCCGTTAAAGTAGCCCATGCAGAACCTGCAACACCCAAAGCTGGAGCTCCTAAAAGTCCATATATAAGAATAGGATCAAGTATTATATTAACAATATTTGCAGTCATCATACTTTTAAAAGGAGTCATAGAATCCTTATGTGATTGCATGCTAGTTTCTAAAGAAAGAATAATAAGTAAAAATATAGCTCCAAATAAAAGAATAGATATGTATTGAGCACCAAGTTTAGCTACATTTCCCTCGCCACCAACAAAATTTAATATATGAATAGAATTTGGAATACAAATAAATGCAATACAAATTCCTGTAATTAAAGCTAAAAGAATGCTTTGAGTTGAAGTTTTAAGAGCTGATTCAGAATCTCTAGCTCCAAGGGATTGTGATACCAAAGCCATTGTACCAGAATTAATTCCCATACCAACCATAAAGATTAAACCCATTATTATTCCGCTTAAACTAACTGCTGCGATTGATTCAGCACCAAGACTTGAAACATAGTACATATCAACAATTCCAAGTAAATCTTTTGTAAAAAAAGCTCCCCAAGTTGGCAAAGCTATTTTAAAAATACTTCTTAATAATTCTTTTTTTTCTGACATTATATGCTTCCTGTTTATAAAAAAAATTTCAACTAATATATACATAAAAAACATCAATTTTGTATTTTGTCACTATATCTTTTAATAAGAAATTTGTAAAATGTTTTTAACCATCAACTCACAAACTCTTTAACTTTATCTTATGCAAATTGACGGTTTGTTTTATATTGTTTATAATGTAACATGGTAAAATAACGATACTTTATTTTATAAATATTGTTTTGTAATGGAGATATATGAAAGAACATTTTATTATAGATGATGATGTGCTTGTGAGAAAATTCACAGATGATGACCTTGAGGATCTTTTTATTGTAATGACTAATAGAGAAAGTATGAAAAACTCCACAAGACAACCTCTTTCAATAAATGAAACAAGGAGTTTTCTTGACAGAATTATTAATTCATATAGGAAATTTAATTATGGATTATATGCTCTTGAGAGTGCTCTTCGAGGTAATTTAATAGGATATTGCGGATTTTCTTATATAAATATTGATTCAAGACCTGAAACTGAAATTAGTATTAGATTACTTCCTCAATATTGGGGAAAAGGAATTGGTTCAAAAGCTGTGAAGATAATTAGTGATTATGGTTTTAATAAACTTAAAATCGATAAAATTACAGCTATTGTGTCTTTTGAAAATACTGCTTGGGAAAAAGTATGTATTAATGCTGGATTGAAATTTAAAAAAAACTCTGTTCTTCATAATATTCAAATTAAAATATTTGAAAAAGAACTTTCTTCAAAAGTTTTTTTCATTTAAAAGGATTTTTAATGGATAGTATAAAAAGTAAAATTCTAGTTATAGATGATTCTCCGTTTAATCTTAAATATTTAAAAGAAAATTTAGGAGATGAATATTGTGTTTATGTTTCTGATAGCTCGGTTGATGCTGTTAATTTGATAAAAAAAACAATACCTGATCTTATATTGTTAGATATTGTAATGCCTGTTATTAATGGATATGATCTTTGTAAACTAATTAAAATTGAAAAAGAATTATGGGCTATTCCGGTTATATTTATAACTTCTATGGATAATGAAGATGATATTGTTAAAGGATTTGACGCTGGTGCTGTTGATTATATAAAAAAACCTTTTATTTTATCTGAACTTAAAGCTCATTTAAAAACTCATCTTAGAATTAAAAAACTTGAAAAATATCTCTTTGATCAGAATAGGATTTTAGTTGAAACAAATAATAAAAAAAATCAGTTTATCGGTATGGCTGCCCATGATTTAAGAAATCCTCTTCAAGCAATTATGGGTTATGCTGATCTAATTTTATTTGATTATGAAGAAAACGGTAATAATACTGATAAGACTTATCTTAATAAAATAATTGAATCTTCTAATTTTATGCTTGCTCTTATAAATGAAATTCTTGATGTTGCTGTAATAGAAAATGGGCATTTAAAGATAAATAGTGTAAGAGGTAGTATTATTGATGTTGTAAAAAGTAATGTTGATTATAATTCACGACTTTCAGCAAAAAAAAATATTGATATAAATGTTGTTATTAATGATGATGTTCCTTTAGAACTTTATTTTGATCCTGTAAAGATAGAACAAGTTATGAATAATCTTGTTTCTAATGCGGTTAAATATTCACATGAAGGAAAGGAAATTAACATTTATATAAAGAAAGAAGACAATTATGTTTTTGTTGAAGTTAAAGATCATGGTCTTGGAATTCCTGAAAAAGAGCAAAAAAATCTTTTTGAATATTTTTCAAGAACTTCAGTTAAACCAACTCATGGTGAAGCTAGTATAGGTCTTGGACTTGCTATTGTTAAAAAAATTATTAATGAACACAAAGGCGAGGTAAAAGTTTTTTCTGAAGAAGGAAAGGGTTCAAGTTTTACATTTACTCTTCCTTTGTAATATTTATTAAATTTACTATGGAGATATTATGGCTACTCAGAGATCAAGAAATCTTTCTATAATGATGACTGATATGCAAGGATATACTTCCAAAAGTTCAAATTCTTCAAGAGTTGAAATAGTCGAGATGATTAGAAATCATAATAAATTAATGGTTCCTATAATAGAATTTTATGGTGGAAATATTGTAAAGACAATTGGTGATGCTTTTCTTGTTACTTTTGAAAGTGCAACTGACGCTGTTGTTTGCTCGATTGTAATTCAATTAATGATAAATGAATATAATAATGGTAAAAACGAAGAAGAATCAAAGCTTTTTTTGAGAGTTGTTATAAATACAGGTGATGTATCTATTGAAAATAATGATGTTTATGGAAATGCGGTAAATATAACTTCGAGAATGGAAAATCTTGAGTGTTTTCCTGGTGGAAGTATTGGAATAAGTGAATCTACATATCTTCTTTTAAATAGAAGTGAAATTTTTGCTGAAAAAATCGGTGAATTTGAATTAAAAGGAATTCCTTATGCGGTAACAGTTTATAGTATTCCTTTACAAAAACAGAATATTACAACTATACCAACTAAATTGCTTAAATTAGTAAATAAGATGTCTTCTCCAGGTATTAATGTTAATGATATTGTAAAAGATATGAAAGTTAATATTGAAGATATAATGGGTAAATATAAGGTTAAAGAAAATTTAAATAATTTTAAGGATGAAATTAAAAAGAAAGGAAAAGAAATTAAAGATATTGTTTCCGAAAAGATTGATAACGATGATTTTAAAGGTGAGATGAATAAAAAAAAAGATAAGCTAAAAACTGCTGTTAACAAGGGACTTGATTTTTTGAAAAATAAGATTAAAATGTAATAGAATTAGGTCATTTTTTATTGGAGTTTGATTTGAATATATTAATTTTTCTATTTTGGATTTGTTTTTCATTTTTTTCAGGTTTATTTATTTTTTTTCTTCCAGAATTAAAGGATTTTTTTTTAATTCATAATGATATACTAACAAGTATAGAAGGATTCGGAGTATATCCTGTAATTATATTATGTATTTTGTTTTCTTTAATCTCTATAATTCTCAAAAACACTAAATTTACATCATTATTTTTGCTTATAGGTATGATTTCTTATTATTTTAATAATATGGAAATTACATTAGAATACAATACAGTTGTTTTTATTTTGTTCTTAATAGCAATCTTTTTTGTAAGATATATAATAAGAATTCCTTCAAAAATTTTTGCTTTTATAATTCCAATTGTATTTGTTGTTGGAGAAATAGGTCTATTTTATTATTATAAAGAACAACTTGCTGAAAATATTCAAAAAATCTTAAATATAATTACTACTTTTTTTATTGGAATAACAGGAGATTTTGCAATATATATAAATTCAATTTTTATATTTTTATCTGCAATTGTTTTCTTTGGTTTATTAATGATATTTAACAAAAAACAAACAGTTTATTATAATGTATTTCTTATAAATTCAATTTTATCATTAGGTATTATTTTAACTGTATTTGTTTTAAAAAAAATAGATATTTCGCATAGTTCGTTTTTTTATAATATTGGAATTTTGGTTGTTTTATCGCATCTTTTTTTAGCATCATTAACATGCAGTCCAGATCATTATACCGGAAAGCATCTTGAAAAAGAGAGAAAAAAACTTGATAAGATAAAGAAAAAAGAAAAGGAAAAAGAAGAATCTTCTAGGCAAAATATTGTAATAAGTCCAGAAGTTTTACTCGTTGATTTTGATTTTATAAGTTCAAAAAGCAATAATATTATATATCATGTTCCAATAAAAATAATTTTTATGCTTGAAAGCATAAGAGATACAGAATTAAGACATAATGTAAGCCAAGCAGTTACATTTTTAAAAAATTACAAAGGTATTAACTTGAAGTTTTCAACAGCAACTCGTTCACTTATTCCAACTGAACTTGATTCTGAAAGTGAAGAAGGTGCTGTATTTGCAATAGCTATGAAACTTAATAAACTTGGTCAAAAAGCTAAAATACTTACAACAGATATGACAAAACATAAAATTGCAGCAAATAATGATATTGATTTAATCTTATATGCTGATTTTATTAATTCAAACCTCTGAAATGCTTAATTAATCAGAGAATTCAAAACTTAGAGAGGAAAACAATGAATGAAGTAATTGAAAAAAAAGATTTTATAAGAGATATAATTGATGAAGATATTAAAAATGGAAAACATAAAAAAATTAAAACAAGATTTCCACCTGAACCAAATGGTTATCTTCATATAGGACATGCAAAATCTATATGTCTTAATTTTGGTATTTCTCAAGAATATCAAAATGCTACATGTAATCTTAGATTTGATGATACAAATCCTGAAAAAGAAGAAATGGAATATATTGATTCAATTAAAGAAGATGTAAAATGGCTTGGTTTTGATTGGGGTGAGAATTTATTTCATGCCTCATGCTATTTTGATAAATTACATAAATTTGCAGTTTATCTTATAGAACAAGGAAAAGCTTATGTTGACAATCTTTCTTTTGAAGAAATTAGAGAATATCGTGGAACACTTACTAAAGCAGGTAAAAATTCACCTTATAGAGATAGAAGTATAGAAGAAAATCTAAATTTATTTGAAGAAATGAGAAATGGTAATGTTGAAGAAGGAAAATGTGTTTTAAGAGCAAAAATAGATATGAAATCTCCAAATCTTAACATGAGAGATCCTGTTATATACAGAGTTAAAAAATCAGATCATCCAAAAACTGGTGATAAATGGTGTATTTATCCAATGTATGATTTTACTCATGGATATTCTGATGCAATTGAAGGAATAACTCATTCGTTATGTACTCTTGAATTTGAAGATCATAGACCTTTATATGATTGGTTTCTTGATCAGCTTCCAGCAGAATGGTTTCCTTCAAGACCAAGGCAAATTGAGTTTTCCAGACTTGAATTAACTTATACAATAATGTCAAAAAGAATGCTAATTCAATTAGTTAAAGAAAATCATGTAAGTGGATGGAATGATCCTCGAATGGTTACTATATCTGGTTTTAGAAGAAGAGGTTATACTCCTAAATCTATAAGAGAATTTATGAAAGGAGTTGGAATTTCAAAGTCAAAAGGTTATGTTGAATTTTCAAATCTTGAATATTATATAAGGCAAGAATTAAATGCGACAAGTCCAAGAGTAATGGCGGTAATAGATCCTTTAAAAGTTGTTATTACTAATTATCCTGAAGATAAAGTAGAAGAGTTTGATGTAGAAATCAATCCTGAAGATAAATCATCTGGAACAAGAAAAGTTCCGTTTTGTCGTGAAATTTACATTGAAAAATCTGATTTTATGGAAGAACCATCAAAAAAATTCTTTAGATTAAGACCTGATGGTGAAGTTAGGCTTAAAAATGCTTATTTTATAAAATGCGAAGAAATAATTAAAGATAATAAAGGTAATATAATTGAATTAAGATGTTCTTATGATCCTTTGTCAAAAGGTGGTAATTCACCTGATGGTAGAAAAGTTAAAGGAACGCTTCATTGGGTTTCTGTTAAACATGGTAAAAAAATTGAAGTAAGAGAGTATGATAGACTTTTTAAAACAGAATTTCCCGGAAAAGAAACTGGGAATTTTTTAGATGATATAAATAGCGAATCTCTTACTATAAAAAAACATTGTATTATTGAACCTGCATTTTTTGATTACAATAAAAATACTAGATATCAGTTTATGAGAAATGGTTATTATTATCCTGATCCGTTTGATTCTACAAAAGAAAAACCTGTTTTTAATCAGATTGTTAAATTAAAAGATACATGGCAGAATGTTAAGAAGTAGGAAAAAACCGGGGAAAGACTGGGAAAACCGTGGAGGAACCGGGGAAAGATAGTGAAAAAAAGCTATCGCTTTTTTAGTGAGCGGAATGTAAATATTCCTAGTAAGCAAACTCTGACGAGTTTTAGTGAGATGTTTAAACTTAGACCAAAGGTCTTTACTAACGAGCGAAGCGAGTGCTAACATTTTATAGATTTAAAGATTTAAAACAATTTTAAAACGGAGGAGAAAACGGCAGTTCGGCTTTGCAGGCCGTAATTTTAATTATGACAAAAAAAATTTTTGTTAACAGTATTAGAAAAAAATTAAATGCTTTTGATGGCGACTAACGATTTGGAGGAGAAATGAAAGTTGGAATTACTTATGATTTAAAAGATGATTATATTAAACTTGGTTTTAAAGGTGAAGAAATTGCTGAATTTGATTCAGAAGAAACAATATCAGGTATTGAAAAAGCTCTACAAAAAAGTGGTTTTGAAACAGAAAGAATTGGTAATATTAATTCTTTAGTAAAAGCGTTAGGAGAAGGTAAAAAGTGGGATATAGTGTTTAATATTGCAGAAGGACTTTATGGATTTGGTAGAGAATCACAAGTTCCAGCACTTTTAGATGCTTATAAAATACCTTATACATTTTCTGATACAATGGTATTAGCTCTTACTTTACATAAAGGAATGGCTAAACATGTTGTTAATAGTTTTGGTATTGAAACTTCTCCATTTAAAGTTGTAAATAAAATTGATGAAATTGATAAAATTGAACTTACATATCCTCTTTTTGTAAAACCTGTTGCTGAAGGTACAGGCAAAGGAATTTCAGGTAAATCACTTGTTAATAACAAAAAAGAACTTGAGGAAATTTGTAAAGAATTAATACATAAATTTAAACAACCAGTTATAGTTGAAGAATATCTTCCAGGTAGAGAATTTACAGTTGGTATAATTGGAACTGGTAAACGAGCAAGAGTTGCTGGTGTAATAGAAGTTAGTCATTTAAAAGAAAATACTACCGAGCTTGTTTATGGTTATCATACTAAATCTGAATATCTTGATGTTGTTAAATATACAGTTCCTGAAGAAGATATTATAAAAAAATGTTCAAAAGTAGCTTTAGCTTCTTGGAGAGCTCTTGAATGTAGAGATGGCGGAAGAATTGATATTAGATTCAATAGAAAAAATAAACCATCATTTATAGAAGTAAATCCTCTTGCTGGACTTAATCCTATTCATTCAGATCTTCCAATATTATGTAAAAAAGCTGGAATTTCTTTTGATATGCTTATTAATGAAATAATGAATTCAGCAATGTTAAGAATAAAATCAAGAAAAGAAAAAGCTGAAATTAAAAAATGGCAGGCTGAAAATTCCTTAAATGCTGAGGATTGAAATTAATATTATATGAAAATAATTATTGCCTGTAGTAAAAACACAATTGATAAAAAAAAGCAGTCAATTGATTGTATTAATCGTTCTTTCAAAGAATTGAATTATAATGTAGAATTTTTAGAAATAAATGAAAATCCGCATAATACTGCAATACTTATTGAAAAATATGAACCTGATATTATTTGGAATATGGGAGTTCGTACTGATTATAACGATTATACATTTTTTCCTGCTTTACTTGAATCTATGAAAATCGCATATACAGGCAATAATACTTCTTTTTTAAGTTTACATAATAGATTAAATATATCAAGAGCTGTAATTGCTAATTATGGCATAAAGACTGTAGAAGGAAGTTTTTACAATTCAATTGAATTAAAAAATATCATTTGCGATTTTGAAAAGTTCAATATTAGGGATAATATTCATTTTGATAATTCAAATATATATAAAAATCTCACAAAAGCTACTTTACAAGAAAAAATACAAAAAATAACTAGTCAAAATTTAGAAGGTGTAATTGTTGAAAAAAGTTATAATAAAGAATTAATTGCTGTATTTCTTGAAGGATATAATAGCAAAATTATAGAAGTTTTTGAAAAAGACAATAATGGCAATTTGAATATAATTAAAGATAATGAAGAAATTAAAAAAAATATTAGATTAGCATGTAGAAATATTATCAAAAAAAATTCAATAAGAGATTATGGGATAATTCACTTTTTTGTAGATAATAATAATCAAATATATTTTTCAAATTTTGATATGTTCTGTGATCTTTCTGAAAACAGTTGCTTTAGAAAAGCAATTCAAAGTGTTAAATTGAGTTTTACAGATTTTGTAAAGATTGTAATAAAAAATACAGTTAAAAGAAGTGGAATAAGCAAAAATCGCTCAAAAGTTGTTTCATCAAGAGAAACAGCAAGAAACAAAGGAATAACAATAGGTAGATATGAAACAGGTAAATTCAATTCAATTACAGATATAAGAGGAATTAGAGTAGGACATTTTACAAGAATTGAAGATAATGTTGAAATATTAGGTTCAAATGAAGCATCAGCTATTAGAACAGGAGTAACTTCAATAATTCCAGCAAAAGATATTTATCAGAGAAGGATGATTGCAGGTGGTTTTGTATTAAATGGAGTCGGAGAAATGGCTGGTTTGACTCAAGTTAAAGAATGGGGACTTCTTGAAACACCAATATTACTAACAAATTCCATGTCAGTTGGCAAAGTTCATGATGGAATAATTAATTATATGAGAAAAATTTACCCTGATCTTGGAGTAAGAAGTGATGTTGTTTTACCAGTTGTTGGTGAAACAGATGATTCTTTTTTAAATGATGTTCGAGTTGGTATAAATAAAGCAAGCGATGCTGTTTATGCAATTGAAAATGCTAAAGCAGGTAGAATACAACAAGGTTCAGTTGGAGCTGGAACAGGTATGGTAACCTGTGATTTTGCTGGGGGAATCGGAACATCTTCAAGAATTGTACCATTAAAAGAAGGCGGTTTTACCATAGGAGTTTTAGTATTATCAAATTTTGGAAAAATGCGAAATTTAACAATAGATGGAAGTGTTGTAGGAAGAATTTTAGATAAAGAAATATCAGAAGATATAAGACGAAAAGTTAATTACGGTTCAATAATAATCGTAGTAGCAACAGATGCACCATTAAATTCATCACAGCTTAACAGAATAGCAAAAAGAGCAGCATTAGGACTCGGTAGAACAGGTTCTTATGCAGGTTATACATCAGGAGAAATAATAATTGCATTTAGCACAGCAAACAGAATACCAAGAGTATCAGACGGAAAATTCCTCACAATAAAATTCCTTTCAGATGAGCATATAGATCCAATTTATGAAGCTACAGTCGAAGCTACAGAAGAAGCAATAATAAATGCAATTTTTTGTTCTCCAGGAATGAATGGAAGAGATAATAGACAAGCATTAGCAATAGATCATGACAAAGTTTTGAAAATCCTCGGGTTGAAAACCCTTGGGGTCGGTCCTTAATGTTTTCAACGAAAATATATATAATAAATACTTATTCTGTGTTTTTTGTCTATTTTTGGATTATTATGAATGTAGGAATGGCAATATTTGAATCAAAAACGAGATCCCGGCTCAGAAACATACCGGGATGACAGAGCTAATGAAGCAATTAAAAATTAAAAATTAATAATTAATAATTAATAATTAATAATTAAAAATTGATAATATAAAGTAAGGAGAAATTTTTTGAATAATGAAATCAAAGAAAATTAATTAAGAGGAACTATGGAGACCGTTATGTTTAGATTTTATATTAAGATTAAAAAAATATGTCTGTCAGCAATTACGAGAACTCGTTAGAAGTCTTTCAATTAATGGCTTCAATATTTTAAATAATTATACTATTCAAAACAATTGATATCTTGGTACCAGTTGAAAATTTACATAGTATAAATTTTCTCCTTACATGTTCAGCTTTAAATTACCTCCATGTAATTTCCTTAAGATTTTCTAATGTATCTTAGTTATTTATAATTTTATTCTTTTTAACTTTGAATTTCTTATTTGTATACTTATTGAAAATCTTAAGACAGCTTCCATAATTACGCTCGATATCAATTTTTTGAATCTATATGTAAAATCTAATTCAAAAAAAGAAGTAGTTTTTATAAACAAAAGCAAAAAAAAATCTACTCGGTAACTTGAGTGAACGTTGCGAAGCATATAATATACGGATGTATTATAAGTGAAGGAAGGTAAAGAGATATTTTATATGGATGTAAAATATCGAATGGTACCGAATGATTATTTTTTTGCGTTATTGTAATGAAAAAAATCAAAAGCAGATCCCGGCTCAGAAACATACCGGGATGACAGGAACTCAGAAACATACCGGGATGACAGGAACTCAGAAACATACCGGGATGACAGAAACTCAGAAACATACCGGGATGACAGAGCTAATGAAGCAATTAAAAATTAAAAATTAATAATTAATAATTAAAAATTGATAATATAAAGTAAGGAGAAATTTTTTGAATAATGAAATCAAAGAAAATTAATTAAGAGGAACTATGGAGACTGTTACGAAGTATGCAATATACGGATGTATTGCAAAGGCGAACATCGTAAGAGGGAATTTTACATGGAAGTTAAATTTCATGTGGTCCGATAAATTAATATTTCTTTGATGAAATAATAGGTAATTATAAAGCTAAAGAAGATCCCGGCTCAGAAACATACCGGGATGACAGAAATTCAGAATAGTATCAGGAAGACAAAAATTCAGAAGTAGATCAAGAAGACATTAATTTGATTTTTGTTTATTTAAGCAGAGGGTTCAATTAAATTCAATTAGTTATTTGACTTTAATTTTTATTTCTTTATAATTACCTTCAATACACAAATTGAATCCTCTAATTTATGTATTTAATCAGAGAATACAAATAATAGCATGATGTCATTGGAGGTTTCATGGTTTACAAAAAAAGTTTTTTAATTTCAGTTTTATTAGTTGCTGTATTGTTGTTTGGGACAGGATGTGGAAGTTCAAAAGATAGTCCAATAGATAATATTGTAACTTCAATTTCAGGTTATTTATTCAAAGATAGTTCAAGTAACCCAGCACCAAGTAATAATAATGCTCCAAAAATTTCAAGTAATGATATTGAAGAAATATCATTAGAATTTGCAGGAATTACAAAAATAGGAACGATTGATTCAGATGGATTTTTTAGAATTGATTTAAAAAATTCAGACATTTTAGGCTCTAATTTTATTGATTTACTAGGTAATACTGCGAATTTATCAGATATAAAAGCAGATGAATTAGTAAAAAAATATTTACCAAAAATAAATATTAAAATAAAAGGTGCAATTTTACCTTCAACTATAGTTTTGCCGGTAGAAATGCTTCAAAAAAACAAAGCAACAGTTTTACCAAGAGTTATTCTAAAAAAAGAAGGTAATTCTTATAAATATAAAGTAGAAGACGAAAATGGATTAAATATTTTAAGTGATGGTGGTCAATTTATTGATGGTAATCAGACAAATTATGACAAAGTTGCTTTAATAATATCAAAATTTGTATCTGTAGATGGTATAACAGGTGATATTATTGATACATCAAATCTTAAACAAAAAGTTGAAGATAAAAGTACTCCATTAAAAGATAATGATTTAATTTCTAGAGTGTTTATAGAAAATGTATCAGAAGATGAAAGTATAATATATAAATTTGCTACAGATACTTATGAAAGAATAATTTATATTAAGGGAACAAATAGCGGAGTTTATAAAGTAGAAGGTGAATATAAAGTTGAAGCTGGTAAACTTTTAATTACTAATAAAAAAATAAACAATATTGCATATTCAAGTTTAGATGAAAATTTGATTGAAATTACAGATGTTAAAATAACAGAAGAAGTTAATATTTATGCAAATAATTCAGGATTAAGAATTGTTGATAAAGATGAAGTTTTGTTTTTTAAAGAAATATTTAAAATAACAAAAAAAGACCTTAAGGAAGGCGAATTTTTTGCTCCTGATAATATTTTAAAACAAAAAAAATCACAAGATATAATTGTTATTTCTGATGAAAATAACAATGAAGGTATTAGTGATAGTTTTAATTATGGAATTGATGGAATTGATTTTTTTAATATTCAAATTGAAGATGAAATTAATGGAAGTTATTGTCTTGAATTATATGATCATAGTGTTCAAATAGAAATGTATATGATTGGAAATTTAGAAGATAATGTTGAAATTTTTACTGTTGAATATGATGGGGTATATAATAATAGTGGACCGAACATACTTAATTTAAATGATTTTTATTTTGATTATATTTCAAAAACAACTCCAAAGAAAATTAATCAAAAGGATTTTGAAAATAAAATCTTTTTTGTAAAAGATCTTTTAGATTTAAATGAAATATCAATTTATGATTTTAAATCAACTGATTATAATAACGATTTTAGTTTATCTTTAAAAAATATGTATATTTACAGAAGTTTTGGCAGTGGTGTAAGTGATGATATTCATGGTTGGGAATTAAATAAAAATTTACTTAAAATAGGATTTAAAAGTTGGTGTAATATTAAACAAAAAAATATTTTTGATTTAAATATTGATGTTTGCATTGATAAAACTCTAGCAAAGGATAATATTAAAGGTGCAACTTATACATTTTCAAAAAATTTAATAATGCAGGAATTTACAAAGTGGAATGATTTAGATATAAAAAATAAAATATATGCAGTTTATAATGATAAAGATGAAATAATGGCATATTTTGATTTTACAGAAAATAATGAAAAAGTATATGAAGATTATAAATGGAAAGATATAAATTCTAAATTTAAAATTTCTGACAATTATTTTGAATTAAAGGTTTGGGAAAATTTAGAAGATGAAAATACTAATTTTAGAAAATTTTACAGATTAGGAAAAGATGATAACAATAATATTATAGCAGTATATGTAGATTTTCTTGCAGATTTTAAAACTAAATACAATGGTGGAATAGGTAATATAATTTTAAAAGAAATAAGCAAAGATAAACTACCACAAACAATATCTGATAATAAACAAAATATTGAAAATCTTTTAAAAGGAAAAACTTTTATAAATAAATTTTATACAGATTATTCTACTAAAGATACTAAAGATTCTTCTTATGGTGGAATTATTAGTTTTAATGATGATTATACTTATAAAATAATAGGACAAGGATTATCTTATAAAGCTACTGTAAATGAATACAAGTGGTTTGATAATTTTTATAATTATAAAGAAGAATTAGGAAACTGGGAAGTAGATGATAGTTCAGGTAAAGTTACTTTAACCTATGGAAACGATGAAATTTTTGATTTTGAAATTGATTTTGATAAAATAGCTTTTGATGAAATTACAATTGTAGACAATGATAGATTTGGGATTTTATCAGAAATGAAAAATACTACAATGAATGATTTAAAAGATGGTAGATTTGAATTTGCTATACTTAATTTAGATGAAACAATTTATACAGAAGAATTTAAGATTTTATTGGATTATGAAAAATCTGGAAATATAGAATTAGATGAAAAAGATTCAGATACAACATTAGATTATATTAATTTTGCTATAGTAGATAATACAGTTAATTTAACAGTATATCCAAACGATGAAGATAATAATATAACAAGAAACTTTAAATTTTATAAATCTCGAGTAGGTTATTATGTTGAGTATTATGAAAATAATAATTTAAAATCAGTTAGATATATTTCAATATTAGTTTATGCTTAAATAGAAAATATAAAGTTATTAAAAAGCCTTCTTCGGAAGGCTTTTTTTATAACTGTGAAAACCCTTGGGGTCGGTCCTTAACAGGCTGTTGAAAAACTAAAAAATTCAAACATTGATACAAAATAGGGTCTGTGCCGAACTCTAAATTTAGCTTACATAGGTCGGCCTGACCATGCTGTTTGTTAAAAAAAGAAAACATAACTTTTTCAACAGCCTCTAAAATACCGAATGATTATTTTTTTGCGTTATTGTAATGAAAAAAATCAAAAACAGATCCCGGCTCAGAAACATACCGGGATGACAGGAACTCAGAAACATACCGGGATGACAGGAACTCAGAAACATACCGGGATGACAGAGTTAATGAAGCAATTAAAAATTAAAAATTAAAAATTAATAATTAAAAATTAATAATTAAAAATTGATAATATAAAGTAAGGAGAAATTTTTTGAATAATGAAATCAAAGAAAATTAATTAAGAGGAACTATGGAGACTGTTACGAAGTATGCAATATACGGATGTATTGCAAAGGCGAACATCGTAAGAGGGAATTTTACATGGAAGTTAAATTTCATGTGGTCCGATAAATTAATATTTCTTTGATGAAATAATAGGTAATTATAAAGCTAAAGAAGATCCCGGCTCAGAAACATACCGGGATGACAGATTTTTAATGTCCAATGTCGAATGTTGAATGTCGAATTAAAAGAAAAAACTGTGAAGCTGTGACAGATAAAGCGTGACATGTCACTTTGTGACATTAGTGACAAAAACAAAGTCATGCCGGAATGACAGATTTAACGAGAATTCGTTAGAAAATTTTCAATTAAAATAAAGTATGAAGGATTTTCTTTGAACAAAAGCAAAAAAAAAATCTACTCGGTAACTTGAGTGAACGTTGCGAAGCATATAATATACGGATGTATTATAAGTGAAGGAAGGTAAAGAGATATTTTATATGGATGTAAAATATCGAATGGTA